>CAZOJG010000009.1:0-98575 GCA_964580115.1 uncultured Rhizobium sp. | reverse complement strand
TAGCGGGTGCTCTCCTCCTTTTTTATGGGCAAAGCGGCAGACCGCTTTGCATGGGAGCACCGGGCGACAGAAGCTCTCCGCTCACTATCAATTTTTGTACTCCTAACCGCGCTTTCTGACTGGGCCCCAATAATAGGCGGCGCAGCTTGCCATGGTGCAGACGGCACCTCCCACGGAGAGGGCCCCGCTGACGCCCATGCGACTGGCAAGCCAGCCCAGGAAGAGGGAACCCCAGGGCATCATACCCATGAAGGCCATGACATAGAGCGCGACCACCCGGCCGCGCATATGATCGCTGGAAATGAGCTGGACGATTGTATTGGATGTGCCGCCCAGCAGGGTCAGGAAAAAGGCCGTGGGCAGGGCCAATGCCATGGAAAGCGGGAGCCAATGCGTATTGGCGAAAAGCATGAGGCTGACACCGAAGGCGCAGCCAAAAATCATGGGGGCATGGAATAGATGTTTGTCGCGCACCAGCGCCAGCGCCACACCACCGATGAGCGCGCCTGCCCCGGCGCTGCTGAGCATGAGGCCGAGTTCTTCTGCATCGGCTTGCAGAATGTCGCGCACCACTGCGGGCATCATGGGGAGATAGGAGGCCCCGAAGGCGGAACAGGCGGAAATCAGTAATAAACAGGTGCGGATTTGCGGATGGCCCCACGCATAGGAAATGCCGTCCTTCAATTCTTGCAGCGGATGGCCCAGAATGCGCGGAGGCAGGGGCCTGAAGTGCATCATCAGCAAGCCAATCAGCACGGCCCCATAGGAGACCGCATCTATAGCGAAGCACATGCCCTCGCCCACCAGCGCGACCAGCAATCCACCTATGGTGGGGCCGATGACACGGGCGAGATTAAAAAGAATGGAATTGAGGGCGATGGCGGTGCGTAAGTCTTCACGGCCGACCATATCGATGGTGAAAGCCTGACGTGACGGCACATCGACGGCATTGATAAAGCCCTTGAACAGAGCGATGCTCATAATATGCCAGACCTCGATCACGCCGGTGAAGGTCAGCACTGCCAGAGCCACGGATTCCACCATGAAACAGCTTTGGGTGATGACGAGCAGGGTGCGGCGGTCGAAACGATCGGCGATTGTGCCGCCGATGGCCCCCAGAAAGAAAACCGGCACCTGACTGGCAAAGGTGGTGAGGCCTAGCATGAGCGGCGATTGGGTCATGGAATAGACCAGCCAGCCCAGCGCCACAGTGGTGATCCAATTGCCCATCAGGGAAATCAGCTGGCCACTAAAAAACAGCCGATAATTGCGATGACGGAATATGGCCAGCAAGGCCCAGAGGCCGGGCGCAGCTTGCTGTTGCGCTTCGGGAGCGGTGGTGCCTTCGGGGGATGCGGCAGCTTCGGCCAGGGCGAGGGCCTGTTCGTCCGGGGTCATGTCCCGCGCGGGCGAATCGTTCCGCAGGGTGTCATTGGGGGGAGAACTGCGCATCAGGTGCCCGGACCTAGACCCGGGGCGGCCGGGGCTCAAGCACCTGTTAGCGAAAAGACCGACCCATGATTGGCTGTGGAGGCCATTTTAAGCATGGTTTAGCGCGTTGGGACGCGGCTCCTGCGCCGCCTATCGCCGCTGCGAAATGGGGGACTGCGCGGAAAAGTTCCGGAATCTGGCTCCCCGCCCGGTCTTGCGGAGAAGCTGCGCCCGTAAGGATGCACCGACCAGATTGTCGCGCGCGGGGGAATACTTCCGGCTTCCCCTTATGGGATGCGCGCTCTAGTCTGCGCCACCTTCGAAAAAAACGAGATTCATGGCTAAAGATTATATCGGCTATCAGGCCCTGACCGACGCGGCGCTGCGTTCCGTGGTGCGTGATGCATTGCGCCGTGCCGAAAGCCAGGGCTTGATCGGCGCGCATCATTTTTATGTGACCTTTAAAACCCATTTTCCCGGCGTCGACATTCCTGAATTTCTGAAAGAGCAATATCCCGACGATATGACCATCATTTTGCAGCACCAGTTTTGGGGGCTGAAAGTGTTTGACGATCGTTTTGAGGTGGCTTTGTCGTTTCGCAAATTGCCGGCGACGCTTTCGATTCCATTCGCGGCTTTGAGCGCCTTCTTTGATCCCGGCGTGCAATTTGGATTGCAGTTCAAAACGGGCGAAGACAATGAAAACCAATCTGTCTCGCTGGGCATAGCGCCGACTTCCGCCCCGGCGGCCCCCGCTACATTGATGCCCAAGGACAAGGATGGGGCGACGACGGCCAAGACAAGTGAAACATCTTCTGAAAATGGCGACGCAGGTGATGAACCTGCCGCCGCGCCCGCGCAGCCGGGTGAAGTGGTCAATCTGGATGCATTCCGTAAGAAGTGAGCAAAATTTTACATGAGCAAGACACGCACCGAGACAGATACGTTCGGACCGATTGAAGTTGCCGCAGATCGTTATTGGGGGGCGCAGGCACAGCGTTCTTTGGGGAATTTCAAGATTGGCTGGGAAAAGCAGCCATTGCCGATTGTGCGGGCGCTGGGGATTGTGAAGCGGGCCGCAGCCCAGACCAATATGGAATTGGCCGGTCTGGATAAGACCGTTGGCGAGGCCGTGATCAAAGCGGCGCAGGAAGTGATCGAGGGGAAACTCGATGCGCATTTCCCGCTGGTGGTCTGGCAGACCGGTTCGGGCACCCAGTCGAACATGAATGCCAATGAGGTGATTTCCAACCGCGCGATTGAAATGCTGGGCGGCGAGATGGGCACCAAGAAGCCCGTGCATCCCAATGATCATGTGAATATGAGCCAGTCGTCGAATGATACTTATCCGACGGCGATGCATGTGGCCTGCGCCGAGGAGATTGTGCATCGGTTACTGCCGGCGCTGCAATTGTTGCGCAATGCGCTGAATGACAAGGCGCAAAGCTGGAATGCGATCATCAAGATCGGCCGGACACATACGCAGGATGCGACGCCGCTGACTTTGGGCCAGGAATTTTCCGGCTATGCGCAGCAGGTGGAAAATGGCATTGCCCGCATTGAACAAACCCTGCCCGCGCTGATGCAACTGGCGCAGGGCGGCACGGCGGTTGGCACCGGCCTGAATGCGCCGGTGGGTTTTGCCGAACGTGTGGCCGAACATATTGCCGCGATCACGCAGCTGCCCTTTACCAGCGCGCCCAATAAGTTTGAGGCGCTGGCGGCGCATGATGCGATGGTGTTCAGGCATGGCGCGATCAATACGGTGGCGGCGAGCTTGTTTAAAATCGCCAACGATATTCGCTTTCTGGGATCGGGGCCGCGTTCGGGATTGGGCGAGCTTTCGCTACCGGAAAATGAGCCGGGGTCTTCGATCATGCCGGGCAAGGTGAACCCGACCCAATGCGAGGCGCTGACTCAGGTTTGTGTACAGATTTTCGGCAATCATGCGGCGCTGACTTTTGCCGGAAGCCAAGGCCATTTTGAACTGAATGTGTTCAATCCGGTGATGGCGTATAATTTCCTGCAAAGCGTGCGATTGATGGCCGATGCGGCGCGCAGCTTTACGGATAATTGCGTGATTGGCATTGAGCCACGGCTGGACAATATCAAGGCAGGGCTGGAACGTTCGCTCATGTTGGTGACGGCGCTGGCGCCTAGCATTGGCTATGACAATGCCGCCAAGATCGCCAAGACCGCGCATAAGAATGGCACGACCTTGAAAGAGGAAGCGGTGAAAGGCGGCTATGTCAGCGCCGAAGAATTTGACCGTGCGGTGCGGCCTGAAGATATGACGGGCCCGAAATAGGCCGTGGCACGAGGTCGATCAGGGAGCGGCGATATGCGCGCCGCTCCTTCTGCGCCTGCTGGATTTGCGCCTGCTGCATTTGCCATTGAGCAGGATAATGCCACGGGCAGCCTGTCTTATTGGCAGATGGGTGATCACCAAAGCCATGCAGATCGCAACGGCGTTAGTCTGGCTGAATATATTCACGCTATCTATGGTTTGTTACGGCAGAGCAAAGCGCAGCATGTGCTGATGATCGGCTGTGGCGGCGGCACCTTGGCGAGCATGCTGCATAAGGTTGGCGTGCGGGTGACGATTGTGGATGTGGACCCGACAGCCTTTGCCGTGGCAAGGCAATATTTCCGGATGCCCGATGTGTTTGAATGCCATATTCGCGATGGGCGCAGTTTTTTGAGGGCGGGAACGCAGAAGTTCGACGCCATTGTGTTGGATGCTTATGCCGGTGAGAAAATTCCCCGGCATTTGTTGCAACCGTCTTTTTTTGCGTTGGTGCGCGCACGGTTAAAGGCGCGTAAATCACTGTTTCTGATTAATCTGATTGTGCCCGATGAGGATGATCGGGCTGCGGATAAGATTGGCGGCGCGCTTAGGCAGGTTTGGCGGCAGGTAAAGCTTCTGGATGCGCCGGGACGGGGTTGCCGCAATGCGATAGCCGTCGCCGGATCGCTAAGGGACTTGAAGCGGCCCCGGCTTTTGCAGAAGCCCAAGGCGCGGGCCAAGACGATTGCGGGATTTCTGGCGGATATGAAATTTCGTGCTTTGCCCGCTTCGGATTAGGCTGGGTCTATGTTGCGCAAACGATCCTTCAATATTGCCGGGCATCGCACCAGTGTGGCGCTGGAGCCTGAATTCTGGGCCGAGCTGGAGCGCGATGCAGGGCAAAGGCAGATCAGTCTTTCGGCTTTGGTGGCGCAGATCGATGCCGGGCGGGGGGAGCGGGCGCTGGCCAGTGCTTTGAGACTGCGGGCGCTTGTTGTGGCCGGGGGGCGAGATCAGGATTTGGGCGCAGATTTAGGGGAGCAGGATTGATGGCGGAGATTGTCAATCTGCGCAGGGCGCGCAAGACCAAAACCCGCAAGGCGGACGCACAAGCCGCCGATGCCAACCGGCAGAAGTTTGGTGAGACCAAACAGACCAAGACGCTGGAGAAAGCCCGCCTCACCACATTGACAACAAAGCTGGATGCGCATCGTCTGGACGACCAGACATAAAATCCGAATGATTATGTTTTCCTACCATCATTTGGCGGTGGGATAAGGAGTGTTGAGTTGACTGTATCCGCAAGCGGCCCCTTTGCCGGCATTTTGGTGATTGATCTGACCCGTGTTCTGGCTGGGCCTTATGCGGCTTTGCTGATGGCGGAAATGGGGGCACGGGTGATCAAGATTGAGCCGCCGGTGCGCGGCGACGATTCACGCGCCATAGGCCCTTTTGTGCAGACCAGTTTGGGGGGCACCAAGTCGGGCTATTTTATGAGCGTGAACAGAGGCAAGGAGTCCATCGCGCTGGATTTGAAGGCGCCCGACGATCGCAAGATTTTTGAAGCGCTGCTGGAGCGGGCAGATGTGTTGATCGAGAATTATCGCGGCGGCACGATGGAAAAGCTGGGTTATGGTTATGAGGCGCTGAAGGATAAATATCCGCGCCTCATCTATGCCGGTGTTTCGGGTTTTGGGCATACGGGGCCTTATGCGCATCGGCCTGCCTATGACATGGTTGTGCAGGCGATGGGCGGGGTGATGAGTTTGACGGGCCATCCCGGATCGCCGCCGACACGGGTGGGGACATCCACCGGGGATTTGACGGCCGGATTATTCGCCACGATCGGAATTGCGACCGCGCTCTATGATCGGATGCGCAGCAATAAGGGGCAGAAGGTCGATATTTCCATGCTGGATTGCCAGGTGGCGGTATTGGAAAATGCCATTTCGCGCTATGTCGCCACGGGTGATGTGCCGGGGCCGCAGGGATCGCGTCATCCATCCATCGCGCCTTTCGCCGCGTTCAAAGCCAAAGATGATTACATCACCATAGCGGCGGCGGCGGACCATCTTTTCATTTCTATTTGCGCCGTGCTGGGCAAGCCGGAGCTTGCGCAGGATACACGTTTTTCAAGCAATCCGGCCCGCATGGAAAATGTGGATGCGTTACATGCAGAAATGGAAACATTGCTGGCGCATGAAACCGTGGCCGAATGGCTGAAGCGGTTTGAAGCGGCGGGTGTGCCAGCGGCACCTATTCATACAGTGGCGGATGTTATGGCTGACCCGCAGGTTTTGGCGCGCAATATGATCATCACAGCCGATGAGCCGGGGCTGGGGCCGTGGCGGATGCAGGGGAACCCGATCAAATTATCGGGCCATGAAGACCCCCCTACCCGGCCGGCGGCGCCGGAACTGGATGCGGACCGTGCGCATATTTTGAAATGGCTCGAAAGCTAAAAAAGATTGGGATTTACGGGCCCCGCGTTCTACAATTGTTTCCATGATTTCAGACAGTGATTTTGCCCTATGAGCGGCCATGGAAACCCCTATGCCGATCCTTTGGATGCGGCATTTTCGGAGAGCGCGGGCTCTGCCGAAGAGATGGCCACACGGCGGGAGCCGTTTTATCTGGACGGGTTGAACGCCGAGCAGCGCGAGGCCGTGCTGACGACCGATGGGCCATTATTGGTTCTGGCGGGCGCGGGCACGGGCAAGACGCGGGTTCTGACAACACGGCTGGCGCATATTCTGGCGAGCCAGAAAGCATGGCCGGGGCAGATGCTGGCCGTCACCTTTACCAACAAAGCCGCGCGCGAGATGAAGGAGCGGATTGGCGCGCTGATCGGCGGCGCGGTGGAAGGGATGCAATGGTTAGGCACATTTCATTCCATCAGTGCGCGCATGTTGCGCCGACATGCCGAATTGGCGGGATTGAAATCGAATTTCACCATTCTTGATACGGATGATCAGATCAGGCTGCTGAAACAGTTGATCAGCGCCCATAAGCTGGACGAGAAACGCTGGCCCGCGCGAACTTTGGCCGCGATGATTGATGGCTGGAAGAATAAGGGGTTACGGCCCGGCGATATTTCGGAGAGTGACGGACAGGGCTTTGCCTTTGGCAAGGGACGTGATCTTTACCGGGAATATCAGGCGCGGCTGAAAACACTGAATGCAGTGGATTTTGGCGACCTTCTATTGGAGACGCTGAGCGTTCTCAAAGAACATCCGGATATTCTGGCCGAATATCGCCATCGTTTTCGCTATATGCTGGTAGACGAATATCAGGACACCAATATTGTTCAATATTTGTGGCTGAAATTATTGGCGTCGCAGAATGGCAATGTCTGTGTGGTGGGGGATGATGATCAATCCATCTATGGCTGGCGTGGCGCGGAAGTGGAGAATATTTTGCGCTTCGAGCGCGATTTTCCCGGCGCCAAAGTCATTCGGCTGGAGCGGAATTATCGTTCCACATCCGCCATTTTGGGCGCGGCTTCCGGGCTGATTGCGGCCAATAGCGGGCGTTTGGGCAAGACGCTGTGGACCGAGGGGGATCCGGGCGACAAAATTCAGGTGCATGGCGTGTGGGATGCCGAGGAGGAAGCCCGCACTATTGCCAGCGATGCGGAAGACCTGCATCGCCATGGGCATAAATATGCGCAGATGGCGATATTGGTGCGGGCATCTTTTCAGATGCGGGAATTTGAAGATCGCTTTCTGGCGCTTGGCCTGCCCTATCGGGTGATTGGCGGTCCGCGCTTTTATGAACGGGCGGAAATTCGGGATGCGCTGGCTTATCTGCGCCTTATTGCGCAGGGCGATGACGACCTGGCCTTTGAGCGGATCGTCAATAAGCCCAAGCGCGGGATTGGCGATGCCAGTGTGCAGGCTTTGCATCATTATGCGCGGGCGCGGAATTTGCCGCTTCTGGCCGCAGCGCGCGATCTTACGCAGAGCGATGAATTACCGCCCAAAGCGCGCCGGTCGTTGGGCGATCTTGTGCTGCAGTTCGATCGCTGGACGCAGGCCGCCCTGACCTTGCCGCAGACGGAATTGGCGGAAATGGTGCTGGATGAAAGCGGCTATACAGACATGCTGCGATTGGACAAATCCATCGAGGCACCGGGGCGGCTGGAGAATTTGAAAGAATTCGTTCGCTCCATGGAGAATTATGAAAGCCTTGGGGCCTTTTTGGAGCATGTTTCGCTGGTGATGGAATTGGAGCAATCCAATGATCAGGATCGCATCAATCTTATGACATTGCATGCCGCCAAAGGTTTGGAATTTGACACGGTGTTTTTACCCGGTTGGGAAGAAGGTTTGTTTCCGTCGCAGCGGACCATGGATGAGAATGGTACTGCCGGATTGGAAGAAGAGCGGCGGCTGGCCTATGTGGGGCTGACGCGGGCGCGAAGGCGGGTGCGGATTTCCTTTGCCGCAAACCGGCGGGTGCATGGGACATGGCAGAGCGCCATGCCATCGCGCTTTATTCAGGACATGCCGGGCCAGCATGTGCATGCCATCATGGCCGATGGTTTTTTCAGCGGCGCGGCAGGGTTTAGGGATAATGGCCGGGATACCGCCTTTGGCAGCACCTATGACAGTCCGGGTTGGAAACGCGCCCAAGCACATCAGAGCCAGGCGCATCAGAGCCAGGCTCATCAAAGAGGGGGCAATCCGTATCGCACCCGCCCGACGACGCTGGAGGGCAAGGCTGTATCCGTGCGGACCAGCGATCCCGCTGCCGCGCAATTTGCACGGGGGGAGCGGGTGTTTCATCAAAAATTCGGTTATGGAATGGTGCGCGCGGTCGACGGCAATAAGCTGACAGTCGACTTTGATAAGGCGGGTGAGAAAAAAGTGATCGATAATTTTGTGGCACGGGCTTGAACATGTATGCACCACCGCTTTGGAAGGCCACGATCGCGCTGAAGAAAGCAGATGCGCCGGATGTTGTGGCGCTGCTGGAATTAACGCCGCCGCATCCGCAGGCCGTGTTGATTTCAGAAGACCCGTTCAAGGATGACGCTTTTGTAGAGGCGCTTTATACGGAGATGCCCGATGGGGCGTTTCTGGAACAGGTGGGCGGCAAGTCGGTGCATGTCGCGCTCTTACCGGATACGGACTGGATCAAGCTTTCGCAACAGGGTTTGCCGCCGGTGCGGGCGGGACGTTTCTTTGTGTTCGGGGTACATGATGCGGGCGTGGTGCCGGATGGGGTTATTCCCATTCGCATCGAGGCGGGGCTTGCTTTCGGCACCGGACATCATGAAACGACCGCGCTGTGCTTAGGCGTTTTGTACGACCTTTCCAAACAGCGCGCCTATCGCAATGTGCTGGATTTGGGTTGCGGTACTGGTTTGCTGGCGATAGGCGCAGCTAAGCTGTGGCGGCGGACTGTGCTGGCATCGGATATTGATCAGGTTGCTGTTGAGGTGACGCTGGATAATGCGCGGCTGAATGGTGAGGCACCGCTGGTGCGGGCTGTGACATCGGATGGATTGGGCCACCCTGCCCTCACGGCAAAGGCGCCGTTTGATCTTATCCTCGCCAATATTCTTGCGGGGCCTTTGACCCGGCTGGCGCCGCAGATTTGCGCGGCGCTGGCACCGGGGGGGACATTGGTTTTATCGGGATTATTGCGCTGGCAGGAAAATCTGGTGCTGAGTTTTTATCGTGCGCAGGGGCTTGTTTTCCGCGCGGTGCGCCGCGAGGGGCCTTGGTCGGCGCTGACTTTGGAGAGACCGCGCGCCTTATAATCCCCATTGAGGGCGTATGTTGCAGGCGGTAGGCTTGATCTTCGCTTTACAGGCAGTCAGATGGACAAAAGCAGCGCGTTTCAGAGTTTTGAGGATATATCGGATTCCAAGCTTTGCGCGGCGCGATTGGCCGCTTTACGCGGGGAATTGCGGCGGCGCGGGCTGGACGGCTTTGTGGTGCCGCATGCGGATGAATATCAGAGCGAATATTTGCCGCCGCGCGGTGAGCGGCTGGCCTGGCTGACGGCTTTTACCGGGTCGGCGGGCGCGGCTGTGGTGTTGCTGGATAGAGCGGCGGTGTTTGTGGATGGGCGTTATACGCTGCAGGTGCGCGCGCAAACTGATCTGGCGCTGTTCACCCCACACGATCTTATCAGCGAAGGGCCTGCGCATTGGATTGCAGAACATCTGCCGCGCGGCGCGAAACTGGGCTTTGACCCGTGGCTGCATAGCAGCGCTGGCTTGCAGGGATTGAAACAGGCCGCTGAAAAAGCTGGTGGGCATATGGTGGCGGTGGAGCACAATCCGATCGACGCGGTGTGGGTTGATCAGCCCGCGGCGCCGCTGACGCTCGCCGTGCCGCAGGCTTTGAGTCTGGCGGGGGAAGAGTCTGCGTCTAAACGTAAACGCGTGGGTGAGGCCATTCGGCGGCAGGGTGCGGCGGCGGTGGCTCTGACCTTGTCGGATTCCATTTGCTGGCTTTTCAATATACGCGGTGCCGATACGCCGCATACACCCTTTGTTTTGTCTTATGCGCTGTTGCTGGCAGATGGGACGGCGCAGCTTTTTCTGGATCGGGGGAAAATATCCCCTGGCCTGCGGGATCATTTGGGGCCTGATGTGGCGGTGCATGAACCCGGTGCGTTTGCTGCCGCCTTGCAAAATTTCAAAGGGCAAACGGTCTTTATTGATCCGACCAGCGCGCCCGTGGCGATTGCCGATCTGTTGAGCGCGGGCGGCGCCGTGGTGAAACAGGCCACGGATCCGGTGCAATTACCCAAAGCATGCAAGAACCCGATCGAAGTGGAAGGCATGCGGCAGGCGCATCTGCGCGATGGGGCCGCGCTGAGCCGGTTTCTGGCCTGGCTTTCTTTAGCTGCGGCGAGTGGCACATTGAGTGAAATTGCGGCGGCGGAGGCTTTGGAAGGCTTTAGGGCCGAGACAGGTGCGCTGCGGGATTTGAGTTTTGATTCCATTTCGGCGGCGGGACCGCATGCGGCTATTCCGCATTATCGGGTAACGCGATCCAGCAATCGCTTGCTGACGCTAGGTGAGATTTATCTCATCGATTCCGGTGGCCAATATCTGGATGGCACCACCGATGTAACCCGCACAATCATGATTGGCGAAGCGAGCGCAGAGATGCGTGATCGTTTTACCCGCGTATTGAAGGGGCATATTGCACTGGCGACGGTGCGTTTTCCCGAAGGCACGACAGGTTCGGCGTTGGATGGTTTTGCGCGGCGGCCATTATGGGAGATGGGGCTGGATTATGATCATGGCACGGGCCATGGCGTGGGCAGCTTTCTTTCGGTGCATGAGGGGCCGCAGAATATTTCCAAGCGCCCTGTGGGGCAGGCTTTGAGACCAGGCATGATCTGTTCGAATGAGCCCGGCTATTACAAAGCAGGGGCGTTTGGCATTCGTATCGAAAATCTGATTGTTGTGCGGGCCGCGCAGCCTGTGGATGGCGGCGAACGGCTGATGATGGAATTCGAGACCATTACCTTTGCGCCGATTGATCTGGAATTGGTGGAGCCGTCCTTGCTGAATGCGGCGGAGCGGGACTGGCTGAACACGTATCACCGGACGGTGCGAGAGAAAATTTCACCCCTGGTAGATGAAACAACGCGCAACTGGCTGCTTCAGGCCACGCGGGAGATTTAATGCGACGTTTCAAAAGCGCGCGCGGCCATGTGGAGCGCCTGAGGATAGAAAGCGATGTATTGCGCAGCAATATGCTGGGCGATAGTACTGTGCGGGAGATAGATGTTTATATCCCGGCCGACCATGATGGGCGGGGATTGCCGCTGCTGATGGATTTGGCGGGCTTCACATCCGGCAGTTTGGGCCATACGAATTGGAAAGCCTTTGGTGAGAATTTGCCAGAGCGATTGGACCGATTGATTGGCAGCCGTGCCATGCAGCCCTGTGTGGTGGTTTTTCCCGATTGCTTCACCAAACTGGGTGGCAATCAATATATCAATAGCGCGGCCATGGGGCATTGGGCGGATTTCCTGACCCGCGAAGTCGTGCCTTTTGTGGAGGAGCGTTTCGCCTGTGGCGGCGCGGGGCGACGCGGGTTGTTTGGCAAAAGTTCGGGGGGCTATGGTTCGATTGTTCATGCCATGCTTTACCCGGAGGTCTGGTCGGCGGCGGCGTGTCATTCTGGCGATATGGGCTTTGAATTATGTTATCTGCCGGAATTTCCGCGACTGCTGCGCAAGCTGGTGCGGTATGAAAATTCGGTACAGCGCTGGCTGGAGAAATTTTTCACCGCGCCGAAATTGCGTGATGATGACCTGCATGAACTGATGACTTTGGCGATGTGCGCCACATATGACCCAGATCCATCGGCCTATATGGGCATTCGCCTGCCCGTGACGATGGATACTTGCGAGATCATTCCCGAGCGGTGGCAGAATTTTCTGAACTGGGACCCCTGTGTGATGGTGCAATCACGCGGGGATGCGCTGCGGCAGATGAAAGCTTTATGGATCGATTGCGGTGATCTGGACCAGTATAATCTGGTGCATGGGGCGCGGCGATTGCATCAGCGCCTGTTGCAACAGGATATTCCGCATATGTATGAGGAGTTTCCGGATAATCATTCGTCTATAGATTATCGGCTGGATCGCAGCTTGCCGCATCTGGTGGCGGCGCTGAGCTAGCTGCCGATCAGGTGCAGCCAGGCATCTTCATCCATCACCTGCACATTATGCTTTTGTGCATCCGCCAGCTTTGAACCTGCGCCGGGGCCTGCGACGAGGATATCGGTTTTCTTCGAGACAGAGCCGGAGACTTTTGCACCGAGGCTTTCAGCACGGGCTTTGGCTTCGGGGCGGGTCATTTTTTCCAATGTGCCTGTGAAGACAATAGTTTTGCCCGCGACCGGGGAATTGACATTGGACGGGGGCGCGACATCGTTGACCGTGATCTGTGCCAGAAGATTATCCAGTGCCTGACGATTACGCGGTTCGTCGAAAAAATCTTTCATGGAGGCGGCGACGACGGGGCCGATTTTATCGATCGTGGTGAGATCGGCCGTTGCTTCGCTGCTTTCCATCGCCTGCATCCATTCACCGGCAGAGAGATAGTGACGGGCGATCAGTTTGGCATTGGTTTCGCCGACATGGCGGATGCCCAGCGCATTGATGAAACGATCCAGCGATATGCTGCGCCGTGCATCGATGGCCGTGAACAGATTTTTTGCGCTTAATTCGCCCCAGCCTTCGCGGGAGGCGATCTCGGGCCCGAATTTTGTCTCCAAGGTGAAAATATCGGCAGGCTCTTTCAGCATGCCTGCATCATGGAAGGCGATGATGTTTTTTTCCCCCAGGCCTTCGATATCGAAACCGTTGCGGCTGACGAAATATTTCAGGCGTTCCACAGTTTGGGCATCGCAGACGAGCCCACCCGTACAGCGACGATCAACATCGACGCGCTGGGTTTTTTCATCCACTTCACGCAATGCCTGACTGCCGCAGATGGGGCAATGATCGGGGAATTGGAAGGGCGCGCTGTTATTGGCCCGCTTTTCTTCGATGACGCGAACGATCTGGGGTATGACATCCCCTGCCCGCTGGATGATGACATGATCGCCGATGCGGACATCTTTGCGGGCGATTTCATCTTCATTATGCAGCGTGGCGTTCTGAACCACGACACCGCCCACCGTGACGGGTTGTAATTTTGCGATGGGGGTGAGCTTGCCCGTGCGGCCAACTTGAATTTCAATGGCATCCACCACGGTTTCGGCTTGTTCGGCCGCGAATTTATGGGCAATGGCCCAACGCGGACTGCGCGCGATAAAGCCCAGACGTTCGCGCAGGTCTAGCCGGTCAACCTTATAGACCACACCATCAATATCGTAACCTAGGCTGGCGCGCTGTTCGTTGATGGACTGATAGAAACTCAATAAGTCTTCGACCGTATCGCATAGCCTGATCTGCGGATTGACCTTGAACCCATAGGTTTTGAAGGCGGACAGCATATCGCCCTGACTTTTGGCGGGTAGAATGTCTATCGCGCCCCAGCCATAGGCGAAGAAATTGAGAGCGCGGGATGCGGTGATGGCGGGATCAAGTTGGCGGACCGACCCGGCGGCTGAATTGCGCGGATTGGCATAGACTGGTTTGTTATCTGCCGCCTGCCGAATATTGAGCGCCGCAAATTCTTTGTGGCTCATATAGACTTCGCCGCGCACTTCCAGCACAGCAGGGGGATTGCCGCTGAGACGCTGGGGCACATCTTTGATGGTGCGGATATTATTGGTGATGTCTTCGCCTTCCATGCCATCGCCGCGGGTGGCGGCCTGCACCAGTAGCCCATTTTCGTAGCGCAGCGACGCGGAAAGGCCATCGATCTTTGGTTCAGCGATGATGGTGAGCGGTTCAGCCTCTTTCATATCGAGGAAACGGCGCATGCGTTGGACGAAATCCGCAACATCCTGAGGATCGAAGGCATTGCCCAGCGAGAGCATGGCGATGCTGTGTTGCACCTTGGCGAATTTTTCGGAGGCTTTGGCACCAACACGGTGGCTGGGGCTATCAGGCCGGACAAGATGGGGGAAGCGCGCCTCCAATGCGCTATTGCGCTGGCGCAAAGCGTCGTAGTCCGCATCGGTGATAGTGGGCGCATCCTCGCCGTGATAGTGCTGATCATGTTCGGCGATTAATTGGGCAAGGCGCTCCAGTTCGGATTTGGCTTCATTTTCCGAAAGCTGGGCGACATCTTTTTCGGCGGGCCTCATGCAGTTTTCTTTGCTTTGCCTTTGCGGGGCGATTTTTGCTGTTGCTTTATACCCGCCATGTCCTGTGCCTCGGCCAATAGGCGGCGGGCGGCGGCGCGGGCTTCTTCGGTGATCGTGGCGCCAGAGAGCATACGCGCAAGCTCCTCCAGACGTTCTGGTTCGCCTAGCATATCCACCCGCATTTTATCGCCTTTGCGCGAGATACGGAAATGGCGTGTGGCGCGGGCAGCGACTTGCGGTGAATGGGTGACAAGAAGGACCTGTGTGGAACTGGCGAGGCGTTGCAAGCGCTCGCCCACCGCGTCGGCCACCGCGCCGCCAACGCCGCGATCCACTTCGTCGAAGACCAAGGCAGCGGTGGGACCAGATTCAGATAGTGCCACTTTGAGCGCGAGGCTAAAACGCGCCAGCTCGCCGCCCGAGGCGATTTTTGCGAGGGAGCCATAATCGGCGCCGTCTATCGTGGCGGTTTGGAAACTGATTTTTTCCATGCCGCCCGCGCTTTCCGCGCCATTGCTTTCAAGTGCGACACGGAATTTGGCATGGCCGAGTTTGAGCGGGCCGAGTTCAGCAGCAACGGCTTTTTCCAAAGCGCGGGCGCTGGTCTGACGCGCGGCACTGAGTTTGGCGGCGGCTTCGAGATAGGCTGTGCGGGCAGCAGCGATAGCGGCATCGGCATGTTTGATTTGACTGTCGCTGGTTTCCAGCGCATCGCGCCGCGCCTCGAAATCTTCGAGAAGCCGGGGCAGCGCATCAGGCGTGACATGATATTTTCGTGCGGCATCGCGCAAAGCATGAAGCCTGTCTTCCAGACGTTCCAGCGCGCGCGGGTCGCGATTGAGATTGCTGAACAGGGAATCCAGTTCGCGGCGAGCTTCCTCGGTCAGGGCAAAGGCCTGTTCCAAGGCGCTTTCAGCAGCTTGTGCGGATTTGCGGGCATCTTCCTGCATGCGGGAGAGCCGTTTCAGGGCGCTGGCCAGACCTGCTTCCGCGCCGCGTTCACCGCTGAGGGCAAGGCTCGCCTGAGAAAGATCTTCGGCGATTTTACCCACTTGCATCATCATGCTGCGCTGGGCGGCAAGCTGTGTTTCCTCCCCGTCTTCGGGAGCGAGATCGGAGAGTTCCTTAGCCGCGTGGCGGGTGTAATCGGCATCCAGTCTTGCTGCCTCGGCAGCCTTGCGTAATGCGGCCGCGGTTTGGCGCAATATGTCGAGGGCGGCGAATTTTGCGGCCACATCTTCGACCAGTGGCGTGTGATTGCCGAAGGAATCCAGCAGGCGGCGATGTGTGCTGCTGTCGAACAAGCCGCGATCATCGCTTTGGCCATGCACTTCGAGCAGGCTATCGCCAATATCGCGCAATAGGCCGACGCCAATGGGCGCATCATTTACAAAGGCGCGGGTACGGCCATCCTGCGTGACGACGCGGCGCAGAATGATTTCGCCATCGCTGAGGATGCCGCCATCCTGTAACAGGGCGCGGGCCGGATGGGATTGGACGGGGTCGAAGACGGCGATGGCCGAACCTTGCGCCGCACCGGGACGCAAGCTGGCGCGGGCACCCGCCCGGCCACCTGCGGCAAGGCCCATAGCATCGAGCAGGATGGATTTACCGGCACCTGTTTCACCGGTCAGCACATTCAGACCTGGCGCAAAATCCAGCAATGCGGATTCGATCAGAACAATGTCGCGGACGGTGAGCGACGCGAGCATTTTATGCCTTACAGAAAATCAAAGGCCCTGCTGATCCATGAGCCCTTATCAATTTCAGGCCGCATCTTATTGGATGTCAGCAGATTATAAGCATTCTGATACCACATGCTGCCGGGATAGTTGGCCCCCAGAACAGCGGCTGCGGTTTTGGCTTCGTTATAGATGCCAAGGGCGAAATAGGCTTCGGTCAGGCGCGACAGAGCTTCGGCAATTTGCGAAGACTTTTGATATTGTTCAACCACGGTGCGAAAGCGGTTGATCGCGGCGATGTGATTGCCCTTGCGCAGATAATAGCGCCCGATGGTCATTTCCTTACCGGCCAGATGATCGAGTGTGAGGTCGATCTTCAGCGTGGCATCGCGGGCGTAATCGGTATCAGGGAAGCGTTGCACCACGTCTTGAAGGGCGACCAGCGCCATTTGGGTGGTGGACTGATCGCGGCCGACATCGACGATCTGTTCGTAATAGGACATGGATTTCAGATAGAAGGCATAGGCCACTTCCCGGCTGCCGGGATGGAGCTGGATATATTGGTCGGTGGCCGTGATGACGTCTGTATATTTATTGGCCTGATAATAGCAGAAGGCGCTCATCAGCATGGCGCGGCGGGCCCAGATGGAATAGGGGTGCTGGCGTTCCACCTCGGCGAATTGTTTGGCGGCGTCGTTCCAGTTGCCCTGCTCCACCTGTTTCCAGGCGTCGCCATAGATCTGGGCGATGGGGCGTTCGACATAGGTCGCTTCTTTTTCGTCCTTATCGCCGCCGCCGAGCATATTGCCGAGCGATTCGCAGCCCGCAAGCGCAAGGCCCGCGGACAAGAGAAGCGCCATGGAAAGCGCCTGTTTGCGCGCGCCTGTAAACCTCATGCCCGGTAATTTCCCGTTTGCTGATGCGCCATCGCCAGACCCTTTTATGCAATGCCTGAAAGGTGTGGTCCAGCCCGGCTTTGTTGCGGCCAATGATCCCAAGTTTTAAGCGGTAATAAGGCGTTTTGCGTATATTACGGGGCAGTAATCCAGCGATAATTGCTGGAATCAGAGAAAACTTCCCGCAATAACGCGTTATTCAATGCGTGGCCCGAGCGCAAGCCTTCGAATCGGGCCAGCAGGGGGCCGCCGGCAAGTGCCAGATCGCCCACGGCATCCAGAATCTTATGGCGGACGAATTCATCCTCGAAACGCTGGAGATGGCTGATCAGAAGCGCCCCCCCCTCGATGGCGAGGGTGTTTTCCAATGAGGCGCCCCGGCCCAGTCCGGCCTTATGTAGGGCATCCAGCTCCTGCACGAAGCCGAATGTGCGGGCGGGGGCGATGTCGCGGCGGAAGCTTTCGGGGGTCTGCTGCCAAATGTAATTTTGCTGGCCAATCGGGAGCGGGAAATCGATCTGGAAGGCATATTCAGCCCTATCCGCCGGATGGAGGCTGGCCCGGGCCTGACCTTGCTCCACCGTGACGGTTTTGAGGATTTGCAGATAGGTACGGGATATATCCAGTTCGGTCGTTCCGGCGGCATCGAGCAGATGCAAATAAGATAAGGCGTCGCCATCGAGAATGGGCGGCTCGTCGCCATCCAGCAGCACCAACACATCGTCTATGTCTGCGCCGGAAAGCGCGGCCATGAGATGTTCGATCACACCGACCCGCACATTGCCCTGACGGATCACTGTACCTAGGCGGGTTTCATGCACTTGATCAAATCTTGCGCTAATTTCCTGATTGTCGAGATCGACCCGGCGAAATAAAGTTCCTGTATTCGCTTCAGCAGGTAGCAAAGTAAGGGATGCGTTTTGTCCCGAATGCAGGGTGATCCCTGCAATGGATATTTCCCGAGTGAGTGTTTTTCGCCGCATGTTTGCCTGGTTATCAGAGCGTTTTTGGGTGCGGCTGTAGTGTATCATGCTTTTAGAAAAATTCATTTCATTTCACTTTAAAGTATCGATCAGGACATTTTTTTGATGACAGATATTAACATTGAAATGACCCGCAAAGGCGGACTTCCATGGCACCAGTCCTTGATCGGGATTGGCCTATATATCGGGCAAGCGGCGCTTATTTTTGCGTTGTTTAGCGTGGTGACGGCGCTTATTTTTGCGCCTTATCTGCCACATCTTTCCAGCGCCTTGTTCGGGCCGCCTGAAGATAATTTGCAGGATTTCTGGAATAGCTGGTATGCCGCCAAAGCTCATGGCAGCGCGTTCTTTTTCACCGATCTGATCCGCTTCCCCGAAGGGACAGCGCTGAATTACCATTCCTTTTCATACCCCCATATTGGATTGGTGGCAGCGCTGAGCGCAGTGTTCGGCAGCGACATGCAGACATTATTGCTGCTGCATAATGTGGGCTTGCTACTAAGCTTTCCGCTGGCGGGATTGGGGGCGTTTTATCTTGTCCGCCATTTCACCTCGCATATGAGCGCCAGTTTTTCCGTAAGTTTAGTGGGCGGCTTCATCTTCGCTTTCAACCCCGCCCATGTCGCGCATCTTGAACATCACACCCATGTTTCAATGATCGGCTTTCTGCCGTTTTTCGTGGTGACATGGTTGCTGGCCATGGAGCGCAAGAAGCCGGGCTGGCTGATAGTGGCCAGTATATTTTGGGCGCTGTGCGGTTTGTCCTGCTGGTATTACCTGTTTTATGCGGCCTATTTCGTCCTGTTTCACAGCGTTTATCAAATGCTGCGCGACCGCGCTTGGCCCAAAGGATGGGATTTATATGCGCCAGTCATGGGCGCTGTAGGCACATTCATTCTAATGTCGCCGCTAATACTGCCCATGCTTCTGGAGGGCCATCGAAGCGAGGCCTATCAAGGCGGCGGGAATAAATATGTGGCTGATCTATTGGCCTATTTCATTCCGCCCGTGCAGCATCTGTTTGGTGTGTTCACAACGCCGGTTTATGACTTATTCAGCGGCAATCCTTGGGAAGCCACGGTCTATTTGGGCTTAGCGAATTTGGCCTTACTGTTTTGGCTATGGCGGCGCAATCGGCAGGAGCCTATTGCTCAACTGCCTTATATTCTATGGGCGATGCTCGTATTTGCCGTGTTAGCGAGCGGAAATACGCTGCATGTTGCGGGTGTTAGTATTTATTTTCTTTTGCCAAATGCACTGATTTCGGAATTGCCTTTCTTTGCCAATGTCCGCACGCCATCGCGCAGTATTATGATGGTGTATCTGTTTCTAGCTGTGGCAGTGGCTTGGGCGCTGCAAAAACTTTGGCAGATGCGTGATGGACGCGCTTCATGGGTTTTGGTTGCGATTATTGGCTTGGTACTGCTGGATTTTGCGCCGGTGCGGATAGAGATGACGCCTGTGCGCTGTGAGGCTGGGTGGGCGGCGGTCAAAGCTGACAGGGACACGCGATTTGGAATCTTGGCGCTGCCCAATGATTATATTGGCAATAATTATTCCATGACACAGCAGGCTTGCCATGAACGACCGATTGCGCAGGGTGTAGTATCCCGGCAATTGCAGAAGACCTTGGCTGACAAATTGGAAATTGCCGATATGGCGCAGCAGAAGCGCCAGTTGGAAGCCGCCAGAATTAAATATATTGCGATCAAACCCCAGGCGGGGTTTTCATTTGCATGGCGGGATGAACGTGACGGCAAACGCGCTTCTTATGACCAGACCTATCGCAAAATATACAGCGATAAGGATTTCACACTGTACCGGGTTTATTAAAAAAAGAGCCCATATCGGCCAGACCGATATGGGCTCTTTTATGTGATTTATAAAATCTTAGTTCGTTTGACGGCGCAGGAAAGCCGGGATTTCGAACTGTTCGTCCTTGCGATGCTCGGGGAACAGATCGTCAGCGGGGGATGGCTGCGTGATCGGTTGCACCACGGCGCGTGGCTGCACCGCTTCTGTTTGCGGCTGAACGCGGGAGATCACTTGCGCCGTAGCACGCGGCTGGGCGACCTGAACGGGCTGCGGTTCAGCCCGCATTTCAGCCGGAGGGGCTTTTTTGCGACCTAAAAAGCCAAAGAAATTAGGCTTTTTATTGCTTTGGGGCGCAGCAGGCCGTTCGCCACGCACATGTTCGGCGCGCACATGTTCGGCACGGGCGATATGTTGCGGCGCCTGACGCAGCACGGCGGCCTCGGCGACCTGTTCCACCGGCGCTTCAACTGAGGCCACGGCGGGTTGAGCCACAGGTGCAGCCGGGGCTGGCACTGTGTTCAGTTCTTCAACCAATGTCTCGACCTGACGATGCACCGGATTGACCAGTGAAATCGGCGAGGCCGCAGCCGACATGGACGCAGATGTCATGGACGCAGCGGGGGCTGAAGCAGATGGGGCCGGTTTGACCTCCTGCAACCGCGCGCCGCGCGGGCGCAGACGTTCGATATTTTCCGGCAATTCGCGCATTTCGTCGGCATCCATCCCGGTGGCGACGACAGAGACGCGGATACGGCCTTCCATATTTTCGGCGATCGTATTGCCGAAAATGATATTGGCGTCGGGATCAACCTCGGCGCGGATGCGATTGGCGGCTTGTTCGACTTCGAACAGCATGAGATCCGGGCCGCCCGTGATATTGATGAGAACACCACGCGCCCCCTTCATCGACACGTCGTCCAGAAGCGGATTGCAGATGGCGGCATCGGCGGCGCGGACAGCACGGTCTTCGCCTTCGGCCTCGCCCGTGCCCATCATGGCTTTGCCCATCTCGGAGATCACCGACTTGATGTCGGCGAAGTCGAGATTGATCATGCCCGGCATGACGATGAGATCAGTGACGCCGCGCACGCCCGAATGCAGCACTTCATCGGCCATGGAGAAGGCCTGGGCGAAGGTGGTGCGATCCGAGGCGACGCGGAACAGATTCTGGTTCGGAATAACGATCAGCGTATGAACGTAATTCTGTAATTCCTGAATGCCGCGTTCGGCGATGCGCATACGCTTATCGCCTTCGAAAGCGAAGGGCTTGGTGACAACGCCGACGGTGAGGACGCCCATTTCGCGCACGGCGCGGGCGATCACAGGGGCGGCGCCTGTGCCTGTGCCACCGCCCATACCGGCGGTGATGAAAACCATGTGCGAGGAACCGATTTGTTCCAGAATCTCGTCGAGGGATTCTTCCGCCCCGGCGCGGCCAATATCAGGTTGGGCGCCAGCGCCCAGGCCTTCGGTCACACGGGCACCCATCTGGATGCGGCGTTCGGCCAGCGACTGGGCCAGTGCTTGCGCATCTGTATTGGCGACGACGAAATCGACGCCTTCCAGCTTGGAGGCGACCATATTGTTGACAGCGTTACCGCCTGCACCACCGACGCCGAGAACCGTGATCCGGGGCTTCAGCTCCTTGGTTTCAGGTGCTCTGATATTAATAGCCATGACCGTTCTCCTTCATCATACCCATTACCATTGATCCGTTAATATTTTGTTTACCCAAGTAACCGACTCGTTAACCTGCTAAGAAATCCCTGTGCGCGGGGCTCTTCCGGCTCTAGCGCGAGATCGGGGTTCAGAAGTTCCGGCGGCATTGTGGCCCCTGCGATGAGAAGACCTACTGCCGTGGCATAATCAGGACTGGCCGAAGCCGCCGGCAGGCCGGCAAAGGCTTGCGGTCGGCCGATACGGACCTGTTTGTTGAGGATACGGGCCGCCAATTCGCGCACGCCCGATAATTGAGAACCACCACCTGTGAGCACGGCGCGGCGACCGGCGGCGACGTCATAGCCGCTGGCGCGCAATCTGGCCTGCACTTCGCCAAGGATTTCTTCCATGCGGGCCTGAATGATGCGGGTCAGCATGGAGCGCGGCACACGCATGCCGGATTCATCGCCGGTTTCGCCCATTTGCGGCAGGGTGACGACATCTGCGCCATATTCCAGATCGCCCAGCGCTGCGCCGTGCAAAGTTTTGGCGCGTTCAGCGGCAGACATGGGGGCGGCCAGCATACGGGCGAGATCAGAGGTGACCTGAATGCCGCCCATGGGGATGACATCGGCATGGACCAGCTGACCTTCGAGAAATACGGCGATGGAGGTGACCCCGCCGCCCAGATCAATCACCGTGGCGCCGAGCTGTTTTTCATCATCTGTCAGTGTGGCAAGGCCGCTGGCGAAGGGCGCGAACAAAGTGCCCGACACGGTGAGATGGCAGCGTTCAATCGCCAGTTTGAGATTTTGCAGCGGCGAGGGTTTAACGCCGACCGCATGCATGGCGACACCGATCCGCTGGCAGAACATGCCCGAAGGATCGCGCACACCGCGGGCTTCATCGACCACATAGGCGGTGGGGGCCGATTGAATAACCTCGTAACCATCCCGCGAACATTGTGCCCGACCATCGGCCAGCAGGGCCCGCAGATGGGCATCGGTTACCAGCGCCCCATCCAGGGCCATGACATTACGCGAGGTAATGTTAATGGGCTGGCCGCAATTGACGCCGATGATGACGTTCTGAATACGCGCATCCGCATGATTTTCAGCAGCGGCCACCGCATCGCGGATGGCTTCTTCTGCAAGGTCGAGGCTGGTGATCGTGGCGGCTTTGATGCCCTGACTTTCGCGCAAAGCCGCGCCCAGCACACGCAACTGGCCCGGTTCGGCGCGACCGATCAGGCACACGACTTTGGAGGAGCCGATATCAAGGGCCGCCACCAAACCCGTGCGATACCCGATGGCTTCTGCATTGCCCGTGCGCATCCGAATCGTCTCGCCCATCTAGACTCGTTTCCCCCGCACCTGTTCGGTTTTAGTGCCATTACGGAGCAGGAAAAAATAGGTCGTCGGTGAGCGCAGATCGATCTGCGACACGTCGCGTTCGAGAATGCCCTTATCGACGATCATATTTTCTAGAGTGGTGAGTTCTTTATGCCAATTCTTTTCCGGCAATTGCACCACCACATTATCATCCAGAACGAGGTTCCAGCGACGCTCGCCCACGCGCTGCATGCCTTTGAGGCGGGCGGCAATGGCGCGGTGCTGCGGAATGGCGTCCACCAGATCGGCGGCGGCTTCGGGCGCGCCCAGACCAATCAGGCGGGGGAGATCAGCAAATTCGGTGACATTTTTATTGGTGATCACTGCGCCATTGCGTTCGACGACGAAGGTGCCTTCGGGTGTGTGCCACAGGGCGAAAGGTTGTTTTTCGGTGATGGCGACCGTGATGTCATCCGGGAAGCGGCGGCGCAGATCGGCCGTCTTGACCCATTCCAGTTGCAGCAGGCGGTCCCTCGCCTCATGCACATCGGCACCGAAGATGGACTGGCCCATATGGAAGCCCAGCGCGGTCAGAATATCTTGCGGCGCGGTGCGTTTGGCGCCGGAGAGATGAACTTCGTTGACACCGAAACCGGCATTGGCGGCCATCATGCCCAGAGCGCGGTCCCCCGCATCTACCCCGCGGCCGATGATTCCGCTGGCCAGCACGGCGGCCACACAGGTCAGGCCAGCCAGACCAAGCGTGGCGGTGAGGATGGGGCGACGTGTGGGGAGCAGAGATAAAAGCGTATGACCATAGCGCAGCCAGCGGGGCTGACCGGCATCATTACGGGCGCGGGATTTGATCGGATTGACGCGCGCCACCGGCGGCGCTGCCCGGCGACCCGTCTGTGCGCGCGACCGCGCGGCTTTGGCCGAGGCCTTCACCGATCGCATGACGCATCCTCCACCATCCAGCGCACCAGGGCACCAAAGCTATATCCACAATGGACTGCCTGTTCAGGCACCAGAGAGGTGGGAGTCATTCCGGGCTGTGTGTTTACTTCCAAGAGAATCAGTCTGCGATTCGTCCCCGAATCGTCATAGCGGAAATCTGCGCGGCTGACTCCCCTGCAGCCTAAAATTTCATGCGCTTTTTCTGCCAGACGCATCGCTTTTTCCGCGATCGTGGCGGGAATCTGTGCCGGAACGACATGGTCGGAGCCGCCTTCGGCATATTTGGCCTCGTAATCGTAAAAAGACGTGCGTGGCACGATCTCTGTCACCGCCAAAGCCTTGCCGCCCATCACGGCCACGGTGAGTTCGCGGCCCGGCACATAATCTTCGACCATCATCTCATCCGCGATGGACCAATCGGCGGCAGACAGAACCGCCGGGGGACGGTTATCCCCTTCGCGGACGATGAAAACACCGACGCTGGAGCCTTCGCTCACCGGTTTGATGACATAGGGTGGCGGCAGCAAGTGGCTGGCGGCGACAGTGTGACGGTCGGCGACCACGGATTCCACGATGGGCAGACCGGCGGCCCGGAAGACATCTTTCGCGCGCTGCTTATGCATGGCGAGCGACGAGGCCAGCACGCCGGAATGGGTATAGGGCAGACGCATCACTTCGAGCAGGCCCTGCACGCAGCCATCTTCGCCAAAGCGGCCATGCAGGGCGTTGAACACGATATCCGGCGCGGCATCGCTGAGGCGCGCGGCCAGATCATCGCCCACATCGATTTGCGTGACCGCATAGCCTTCGGTGCGCAAGGCATCGGCACAGGCCTGGCCCGAGACCAGGCTTACCGCGCGCTCGCTGGATTTGCCGCCCATCAATACGGCTATTTTGGTCATGCGAATTTTCCTATGCGTTTGATTTCCCATTCCAGAGTGATGCCGGAATGGGCTTTGACCCGGGCACGGACCTCTTCGCCCAAGGCTTCGATGTCAGCAGCGCTGGCATCGCCCGTGTTGATCAGAAAATTACAATGTTTCTCAGACATCTGGGCCGCACCGACCATGAGGCCACGACAGCCCGCCGCGTCGATCAATTGCCAGCTTTTATGACCTTCGGGATTTTTGAAGGTGGAGCCGCCGGTTTTGCTGCGGATCGGCTGAGAATTTTCGCGGGCCTGGACCAATTCCTCCATGCGGGCGCGGATTTCGGCCGGATCGCCGGGCATGCCTTGAAAGACCGCGTCTATAAAGATGAGGTCTTCGGGCGCACGGCTTTTGCGATAGGAGAAGCCCATATCATCTTTGGTCAGGCGATGGGTTCTGCCCTGCCCGTCCAGGGCCGTTGCCTCGACAAAAATATCGGTGATCTCGCGCCCATAGCAGCCAGCATTCATGCGCAGGGCTCCGCCGATAGAGCCGGGTATGCCGCGCAGAAATTCCAGACCGGCGATACCCGCATCGGCGGCCTGTCGGGCGACATTTGCGTCTAGAGCGGCGGCTCCGGCACGGATGCGATGGCCGGGTTCCATGGTGATTTTGCCAAAGACCGCTGGCAGGCGGATAACCACACCGCCCACGCCGCCATCACGGATGAGAAGATTGGAGCCGACCCCGATGATGCTGATGGGGAGCGATTGCGGACGCTGACTGAGGAATTGCGTAAGGTCATCCAGATCTGCGGGGCGAAACAAATATTCCGCCGGGCCGCCCGCCCTGAACCAGACAAGCTCTTTCAAAGATGCATTGGGGGTGAGGCTGCCTTTGGTTTGAGGAAGGGTCATGTCTTCCCCTCCAGAGCCTTCAGCGCGCCTTCAAGATTATAGGACCAGCCGGAGATTGTGCCTGCGCCGAGCAGCACGACCGCACCACCCGGTTTCAGGAAGGGGGTAAGTGTGGCGGCGAGATCGGCTTCACCATCAATTGTGAGGACCTGACGGTGACCATGCATCCGCAGAGCTTCGGCATAGCTATCGCGATTAAACCCTTCGATGGGTTGCTCGCCTGCGGCATAGACCGGGGCGATGAGAGCAATATCGGCATCGTTCAGGCAGGTGCAGAATTGATCGAATGTATCGCGCAGTCTTGTAAAGCGGTGGGGCTGGACGACGGCGATGATCGGGCCATCATAGGCCTGGCGCGCCGCTTTCAAAGCGGCAGCGATTTTGAACGGATTGTGGCCGTAATCATCGATGATCGCGGTGCCCTTATGGTCGCCAACCTTGGTGAAGCGGCGTTTCACGCCTTCGAATTTTTTCAAGCCGTCCTGAATGCGGTCATCGCTGACGCCGAGTTCCCGCGCCACCACGATGGCGGCCAGTGCATTTTGCACATTATGTTCGCCGGGCATGGGCAGAGTGAGGCCTTCGAGACGTTTCTCGCTGCCTTTGCGGCGATCGGCGATCACCAGATCGAAATGGGATGCGCCTTGCGAGAAGCGCAGATTAACGGCGCGGATATCGGCTTGCGGTGAGAAACCATAGGTAATGATACGGCGATCCTCGATCCGGCCAATCATGGCCTGCACTTCCGGGTGGTCGAGACAGACCACGGCAAAGCCATAGAAGGGAACATTTTCGATGAATTGCTGGAAGGCTTCGCGCATTTTGTCGAAGCTGCCATAGAAATCGAGATGGTCGGGATCGGCATTGGTGACGACCGCGACCGTGGCGGGCAGGCGCAGAAAGGTGCCGTCGCTTTCATCAGCTTCGACCACGACCCATTGACCTTCGCCAAGGCGGGCATTGGTGCCATAGGCATTGATAATGCCGCCATTGACCACGGTGGGATCGAGGCCGCCCGCATCCAGCAGAGCAGCGACCATGGTGGTGGTGGTGGTTTTGCCATTGGTGCCGGCGACCGCGACACACCATTTCAGGCGCATGATCTCGGCCAGCATGTCAGCCCGGCGCACCAGCGGTAGATTTTGCAGGCGGGCGGCATCGAATTCGGGGTTGCCGGGCTTTACGGCCGAGGAATAGACGATGACATGGGCGTTTTTGATATTTTCGGCATTGTGGCCGACAAAGATTGTAATACCCATATCGCGCAGGCGTTTGACATTGGCGCTGTCTGCAACGTCGGATCCCTGTACCACATAGCCCAAATTATGCATGATTTCGGCGATGCCGCTCATACCGATGCCGCCGATGCCAATGAAATGGATGGCGCCGATATTCAGCGGGACGCGGGTATGGATGGATACCGGCGAGGGCGCGGCGTTCATACGGCTTCTCCTAGTTTTTCGATCACATCAGCCAGATGATGGGCGGCGTCGGGCCGGGCCAATTTTGTTGCGGCGGCGGCGCGCTTAGCCAAATCATCAGGCTGTGCACATATATCTATCAGCAAAGTGGCGAGACTTTGCGCAGTGAGATCTTTTTGCGGCAAAAGCCAACCCGCACCCGTGGCAGCAAAGAGTTTGGCATTGCTGGTTTGATGGTCATCCATCGCGCCGGGTAAGGGCACCAGAATGGCGGGGCGGCCTATGGCGGCGAGTTCGGCGATCGTGCCGGCGCCGGAACGGGCAATGACGAGATGGCTCAGGGCAAGCCGCTGCGGTAGATCGGCGAAAAAAGACGCCAGTTTGACCTGCATTCCGGCCCGCTCATAAAGCGCGCGGCACTGTTCCAGATCGTCGGACCGGCATTGCTGCGTGATGCGCAGGCGGTGGCGCAAAGCACCGGGCAGATATTGCATGGCGGCCGGAATGATCTGGCTGAAGGCACGGGCGCCTTGGGAACCACCGAAGATCAGAAGATCTATCGGATGGCCGGTTTGAGGTGGCGTATAGGCTATGGTGGCGGCACGCAGCACTTCGGGGCGCACAGGATTACCCGTGATGATGATACGGGTCTGGGCGGGGGCGATTTTTTCGATCGGGAAGGCCGCGGCGATCAGGCTGACATGCTTGGCGATCAGGCGATTGACCCGGCCCAAGACGGTGTTCTGTTCCAGAATGGCGGAAGGATATTTAGCAAACCCCGCCGCCAGCATCACCGGCAGGCTGGGATAACCGCCAAAGCCGATGACCGCAGCAGGTTTTAAGGCCGCCAGTTTGAGGCGGGCTTTGAGGATGCCGCGGGCAATATCCAGCACGGCTTTGAGTTTTTGCAATGGAGCGCGTGATGCGAATGTTCCGGAGGGGATGGTTTCTATCCGCGCACCGGGGAAAGCTTTGGCGTAATGGCTTCCGCGATTATCGGTCATAACCACAATTTCATGACCACGCCGCGCCAGTTCTTCCGCGACGGCTTGAGCGGGGAAGAGGTGGCCGCCTGTTCCGCCCGCAGAAAGAACAAAGGTGGTCATGTGGCATGTACTCCGCCCATATTGGAGCGCATCTCCAAATGGGGTCTTTGGCGGGTTACAGCCAGAGCGAAGCCCATGGTGAGGGCCACAGCGAAAAGCGATGAACCGCCATACGATATAAAGGGCAAAGTCATGCCTTTTGCAGGAAGCAGGCTGATCGCGACGCCCATATTGATAAAGGCCTGTACCGCGATGACGATGGCCAGACCGCCGCCTGCCAATTGGGCGAAGCCATCACGCGCGCGGGAGGCCCGCAACAGAAGCCGCACGGTCAAAACGCAGAATAAAGCCGCGATGATACCGCATAGAATAAGGCCATATTCTTCGCCCGCGACCGCGAAGATAAAATCAGAATGGGCGTCTGGGATACGATATTTGACCGTTCCGGCGCCGGGGCCGACGCCTGCGAAGCCCCCATGTTCAAAGGCTTTCAAAGCGAGGCCGGTTTGATAGCCCGCATTTTCAGGGTCTTCGATCTGGGCCAGATATTGATGGACGCGATTTTGCACATGTCCGAAATTGAAATAGGCGAAGGTGAATATGCCGACGCCCCCTGCCGTCAATAGGCCCATCCAATAAAGTGGCAGCCCCCCGAAGAATAAAAGAGCGGCCCAGAGCGTCAGCAAAAGGCCGGTTTGGCCGACATCGGGTTGCAAGAGCAAAAAGAACAGCGGCACACAGACAAGGGCGAAGGTGATCAGCTCCTTACGCACGGGCATCGGGCGTGTATCGGCCAGAATGCTGGCGCAGAGAATGGCGAAACTGGGTTTGAGAAATTCGGACGGTTGCAGGGTCATCCAACCGAAATTGATCCAGCGTTTGGCCCCCAGCACTTCATCACCAATGACGACCACAAGACCTGAGCCAATGACCGCCAAGGCAAAAATGATGGCTGCCACAAGTTTGATGGTGCGTAAGGAGAGCAAGGATGTGCAGGCCAATATGCCCGCCGCGACAATGGAGAAAGTGATCTGTTTGGCCGCAAAGCGAAAATCGCCCTGCGAGGTCGGCCCACCCGTGGCGGCCGGGCTGGCGGCGAAAGTGAGCATCAGGCCGATGCCGATAAGGCAGAACATGCAGATCAGGGCTACGCGATCGACCGTGAACCACCATTCGCCAAAACCACCACGGCGGGCGCGGGAATAGCTCATGCGCCTGCCCCGACATCCAAAGCCTTGACCGTATCGCGGAAGACATCGCCGCGATGCTCAAAATCCCGGAACTGATCGAAAGAGGCGCAGGCGGGAGAGAGCAGCACGACAGGCTGGGTAGCGTTGGAGCCTTTGGCATCGGCAAAGCTGGCTTCGACAGCGGCTTCCAATGTTTTGCTTATTATATGGGGGACGGTGCCCAGTGTTCTGGCGAAATCATGGGCGGCATCGCCGATCAGATAGGCTTTGCGGATGCGCGGGAAATAAGAGGACAGGCTATCAATGCCGCCCTCTTTGGCTTTACCGCCAGCGATCCAATAGATGTCGTCATAACAGGCTAAGGCGCGGGCCGCGGCTTCGGCATTGGTGGCTTTGGAATCGTTCACGAAACGGATATTGCCGACTTGCGCCACGGTTTCGATGCGATGGGCCAGGCCGGGGAAAGACTCTATGGCGTCTGTTAAGGCCCGCACATCTTTGACATAGGGTTTTACGGCGGCATAGGCCAGCGCCACATTCTGCCAATTATGCGCGCCTGGAAGACGACTGAGCGTTTTCAGATCCATGACCTTCGTGGCGTTCTGGCGCTGGGCATCATAGAGCACGCCATCCAGCACGAAGATGCCGCGGCCCAACACTTTGCCGACGGAGACAGGCACGATTTCCGCATCGACACCGGCGGATAATTGCGTGCGAATGGCGGCGCTGTAGGGATCGTCGACACTGATGCAGATCGTGCCATTGGGCGCGGTTTGTTTCAGCAGGCGGCGTTTGACGGCGGCGTAATTTTCCATCGAGCCATGGCGATCCAGATGGTCCGGGGTGAGATTGGTCAGGACAGAAATATCTGGTGCGAGCGAGGGCGAGAGATCGATTTGATAAGAGGACATTTCCACGACGAAAATGCCTTTGCCAGGGCGCAAGGATAATTCCAGCACGGGTTTGCCGATATTACCGCCCACTTCAGCCGTGTAGCCGCACTGATCCAGAATATGCCCGACCAGCGCCGTGGTGGTGGATTTACCATTGGTCCCGGTGATGGCGATGAGCGGGGCGGAAGCTGGCTTGTCACGCTGGGGGCGGATTTCGCGGGCGAATAATTCCACATCGCCGATGACTTCGACATTGGCTTCGCGCGCCGCTTTCACCACATCATGCGGGGCGGGATGGGTGAGCGGTATGCCGGGGCTTAAAATCAGGGATTGCAGCTTTTCCCATGGCCAATTGCGATAGGGCGCAATCAGCGCGCCGTCTTGCGCAGCTGCGATCGTGGCTGTTTCACGCTGATCCCAGGCATGGACGATTGCCCCGCCCGCATGCAGGGCACGGATCGTGGCGAGGCCGGACCTGGCCAGACCGAAGACGCCCACTTCCCATTGAGACATGCGGGTGACAGGGATCATCCTTACCTCAACTTCAGGCTGGACAAGCCGATCAGCGCCAGCACCACCGCAACAATCCAAAAGCGGATGACGATGGTGGGTTCGCGCCAACCGATTTGTTCGAAATGGTGATGGATCGGGGCCATGCGGAATACGCGCTTGCCCGTTAATTTGAACGACACGACTTGCACGATGACGGAGACGGTTTCGATTACGAAAAGGCCGCCGACAATGGCAAGCACGATTTCATGTTTCACGGCCACGGCCACCGTGCCCAGCGCGCCGCCCAGTGGGAGGGAGCCCGTATCGCCCATAAAGACCATGGCTGGCGGCGCATTGTACCACAGAAAGCCAAGCCCCGCCCCGACCAGTGCTGACAGGAAGACTGCTAATTCGCCGGTACCGGCGACATAATGGATTTGCAGATAATCCGCGAATTTCACATTACCCACGAGATAGGCAATGAGCATGAATGTGGCGGCGGCGATCATAACCGGCACGATGGCAAGGCCATCCAGGCCATCGGTAAAATTGACCGCGTTGGAGGCTCCGGAAATGACGAAGCCACCGAACAGCACGAAGAACAGGCCTAGTGAAAGCATGACCGTTTTGAAGAAGGGGATGCTGAGTTCGCCCGATAGCTGGGGCACTTGCAGCCACATGATCATATAGGTGGCAAGACAGCCGATGGCGAATTCGAGAAAGAGCCGGGTTTTGCCGCTGATCCCATCGGAGCTGCGTTTTGTGACTTTATTATAATCGTCCATGAAACCAATCAGGCCGTAGCTGACAGTGACCATGAGAACGATCCAGACATAGGGATTGGTGAGTTCTGCCCATAATAAAGTGGAGATGATGAGCGGAATCAGGATCAGCAAACCGCCCATAGTCGGCGTGCCTTGCTTTTCCAGAATATGACGCTGCGGGCCATCGGCGCGGATGGGTTGACCCTTGCCCTGTTTGATTTTGAGCCAGCGTATAAATGAAGGGCCCATGACGAAGCCGATCAACAAAGCCGTGATCATCGCCCCGCCAGCGCGGAACGTGATGTAACGGAAAATATTGAGGGCCGAAAAATCATCGGCGAAGGGGACCAGTAGATAGGGTAACATTAATGGTCTCCCTGCGGGGGCTGATCGGATTTCAAAGCATCGATAATGACGGACATGCGGCTGCCGAAAGAACCTTTGACGAGCACCACATCACCTTGTTGCAGCGTGGCCAGGAGCTGGGCGGAAAGCTCGCCCGAGGTGGCGGCATAGGCACCGCGCAATGCTGGGGGAAGCACATCCCACAGGGCGCGCATATGTTTACCATTAAGGAAAACGAGATCCGTATGCGCCGCAGCAAGCGGGGCAGCGAGCGCTGCGTGATGCAGATCTGCATCCGCACCCATTTCCAGCATGTCACCCAGAACCGCTATATGACGGCCCTTTGTTTTGGTTTGGGCTAACAATGCGAGCGCCGCTGACATGCTGGCTGGATTGGCGTTGTAGCTTTCGTCAATGACTTCGACGCCTTTATGGCCGATGAACCGTTCGCCCCGCCCTTTGAGCGGCGTAAAATCGCGCAGCGCATTGGCGGCGGTTTTGACATCACCGCCCGCCAGCGAAACCGCCAGCAATGCGCCCAATGCATTGACCGCCATATGTTCGCCCGGCGCGCCAAGGGTGACTGACAATGTGACGCCTTGTATGCGCATCATGGCTATTTGGCCTTCAAGGCCAAGCAATTGTGCATCAAAGCCGGTTTTGCCGAAGGTGGCGATAGATTGCACGCCAGCCTGCGCTGCCCGCGCCAGAAGGCGCGCGGCGTAGGGGCTATCGGTCGGGATTAATGCTGCCCCCCCGCTAGCCAGATTTTCAAAGATTTCGGATTTGGCATCGGCGATGGCATAGCAATTGCCGAAAAATTCGAGATGTGCCGGGGCGATGGTTGTGATAAGCGCGATATGTGGACGCACGAAATGCGACAGCGCCCGGATTTCACCAAAATGATTCATACCGATTTCAAAAATGCCGTAACGCGCATCACGCGGCAGGCCAGCCAGGCTGAGGGGCACACCCCAATGATTATTATAGGAGGCTGCTGAAGCATGGGTGGGGCCAAGCGCGCCAAAGGCTGTGCGCAATAATTCCTTGGTCGTGGTTTTACCGGCGCTGCCTGTGACAGCGATGATTTTTGCATGACTGCGGGCGCGGGCGGCGCGCGCCATATCTTCCAGCCCGCGTTGTGTATGGGCGACATGCATAAGCGGCTTGTCCGTTGCCAGTTCTTTGCTGACCAGAGCGGCGCTAGCGCCGCGGGCCATGGCTTCCGCGACAAAATCGTGGCCATCACGATTGCCTTGCAGGGCAATGAAGAGCGCGCCGGGCTGAAGTGTACGTGTGTCGATGGAGAGGCTGCTGATCCCGAAATTCTGGCTGGCGTCACCCAAAGTCGCCTTGCTCAGTTCATCCGAAGACCAAAGAGCCGTGGTGGCGCTTTCGGCCATATGACCGCCGCTGAGTGCCGCGGCGCGAATGGCTTCGTCTCGATCAGAGAAAGGCAAAATGGTTGTGCCGATGATCTGGCCGCTTTCATGACCTTTGCCAGCAATGACCAATATATCGCCCGATTGAAGGGCTTGAACAGCGGTTGTGATGGCCGCCGCGCGATCCGCAATTTCACTGGCTTTACTGCAGCCCGCCAGAACTTCGTGACGAATGGTGGCAGGGTCCTCAAGGCGGGGATTATCATCTGTGATGATGACATGATCCGCTTGCATACAGGCGATCTGGCCCATGAGCGGGCGTTTGCCCTTATCTCGGTTGCCGCCGCAACCAAAGACCACATGCAATGCGCCACGTAGATGCGGACGCAGACTGGTGAGCACATTTTCAAGCGCATCGGGTGTATGCGCATAATCGACATAGATTGCTGCACCATGTTTGGCATAGGCGACTTTTTCCAGCCTGCCGGGCGCCCCTTTGAGACCGGGGAGTGATTGGGTAAAGACAGCTTCCGCGGATGCGCCCAATCCTATGGCGAGACCTGCCGCGATCAGCGCATTGGAGGCCTGGAATCCACCGGCCAATGGCAGATTAATTTCGTAAGTATGGCCATCAAATTGAACGCGCAGATGCTGACCATGATCATGCGGTTGGCGCGCAAGCAGTTTCAGGCTGCCGGTTTCGCCAATGGTGATCAGACGAATGCCGCGCTGTTCCGCGGCGGCGATAAAAGGTGCCGCATAGTCGGAGTCTGCATTGATGACGGCCACACCATCGGGGCGCAGCAGGTCAGTAAACAGACGCAATTTCGCGGCGAGATAGGCTTCCAGCGTTTGGTGGTAATCCAAATGATCGCGGGTGAGATTTGTGAAGGCCGCAGCGGAGATATTTACACCGTCCAAACGATACTGATCGAGCCCATGGCTGGAGGCTTCCAAGGCGAGGTGATCAATCCCCTGCCCTTTTAGCTGCGCCAGCAATTGGTGGATTTCCACCGGGTCGGGTGTCGTATGTTTGAGGGGAATTTCGCCTTGCGGGGTGACGACGCCGATTGTGCCGAGGCTGGCGGCCTGTTGGCCAAGGCTGTTCCATATCTGACGCAGGAACACCGCTATGGAGGTTTTGCCATTGGTGCCCGTGATGGCCGCGATGTGCGCGGGTTGCGCGCCATAAAATTGCGCAGCGGCCTGCGCCAGAGACAGACGCGGATTTTCAGATGGGATAAAGCGGACCGTCTGTGCGAGGGCGGCGGCTTCGGGGTGAGCCAGAATGGCGGAGGCGCCGCGTTTAATTGCATCAGCAATGAAATCTGCGCCATTGCTATGACTGCCGGGGAGCGCGGCAAAGAGATAGCCCGGTTTTACCTCCCGGCTATCGCTGGTAAGGCCGCTATAGGAATTCAGCTCCATTATGTTTTTGCTCACATCCGCTGTCGCAAGCATCGGCTCCGAATGTGGTCCCATTATGAATTCCCTTTGGCATCCGTTGAAGCAGGATCGGGAATAGGCGCACGGGGAACACCAAGGATGGGGGCGATACGTGTGATGACACGGCCAGCCAATGGCGAGGCTGTATGGCCAGCCAGCGACAGCATGCTACCCCGGCCACCATGGGGTTCATCGATCAACACCAATACGACATAGCGCGGATTATCCATGGGGAACGCTGCGCAAAAGGACACGAGCAATTTACCCGGAACATAGCGGCCATTGACGTTTTTTTCGGCGGATCCCGTTTTGCCACCGACCAGATAGCCGGGAACTTCGGCTTTGCTGCCAGTGCCTTCGGTGACGACATAGCGTAACAGATCGCGCATCACGGCGCTGGTTTCGGGTTTCAGAATTTGCTCACCGCGCGCATCGCCATGCACTAGCCGTAAAGTGGGGGTGATCTTGCGCCCGCCATTGACGATGGTCGCAATCGCCGTGGCAAATGAAAGCGGGCTGACCGAGAGGCCGTGGCCAAAGCTGATCGTGGCGGTCTGGATTTGTTTCCAATCGCGTGGATATAGCGGTTTTGAGCTTTCCGGTAATTCGCTTCTGATCGGGGTGAGCAACCCTAAATCATGCAGAAAGCCACGCTGACGTTCCGGGCCAGAGCGCAAAGCAATTTGTGCTGTGCCGACATTCGAGGATTCACCCAGAATATCACGCGCGCTCATCACCGCGGGCATGCGATGGGCATCGCGGATGGTCCATTTGCCGATCTTGAAACCGTTGGAGATCTGGAACATCTCGTCGGGATAGGTCGTGCGATCTTCAATCGCCATAGCGAAGGTTAATACTTTGAAGATAGAACCCAGCTCATAGACATCTTGCACGATGATATTACGGCGGGAGTCTTCTTCGCTCATGCGGCGGGAATTCGGGTCGAAATCCGGCACAGAGGCCATGGCGATGATTTCGCCGGTCCGCACATCCATCACAATGCCGCCCGCGGCTTTGGCTTTCAGGGCTTTGCGGGATTCATTGGCCTCATGCGAGAGGATATATTGCACCCGCATGTCGATAGAAGTGGTGACTGCGCTGCCGATATCTTGATCAGCCAGTTCTTTTTGCAAACCAAGTTCAAGGCCTGAAACCCCATTGCCATCGGGGTCGGTGGAACCAATTACCTGAGATGCTGTGCGGCTTTCCGGATAGAAGCGCTTGCCATGTGTTTGAAATTCGAGGCCAGGCAGGCCAAGCGCCATCACCGCATCTTTGACATCGGGCGTGAGTTGGCGGGCTACCAGTGCATAGGTGCGCCCGCCGTTGAAAATCTGATTCAGACGATCTTCGCTGGCACCTGTGACGCGGGATAATTCGCGCGCGGCTTCCGCTTTATCCCAGAAAGTGTCCGGGCGGGCATAAAGATCCTGCACAGGCAGATCACGGGCCAGAAGTTTTCCGTTACGATCCCGCAGATCGGCGCGCATAGTGACTTTATGGTCTGCGCTCGCATTGCTGCGGCCGCCCCCATGCAGCAAGGTAACATCGATCAAGCGTATGCCCACCAAAGCGAACGCCGCGACGCAGAACGTCGCGGCGACGACCAAGCGCCGTTGATATGTACCGGCGGGTGGGGCTTTGTTCATATATTACATTCCGATGCGGACGGATGCTGTGCGGATATTTTGTTGCTGCTGTTTCTGATTTTCGATGACATTGGCATTGCGCACCGGAGAGGTCGTGAGCGGCGCCGTATCTTCGCCGCGGCGGGGCAGCAATTCGAGCGAGGCCAATTGGGCGCTGGTGGCCTCGACCAGGCCCAGTCGTTCCTGCGCCAAGCGCTGGATACGGCCCGGTTCAGCAACACGTTCCCATTCCGCTTCCAGAACCGATGTCACCATCAATTCATGCGTGATCTGATGATTGGCTTTGGCCAATTGCACACGCGCGACGCGGGTTTGTTCCGAGACATGATACAGCCCCAGACAAGACAGGCCCAACATGGCCACACATACAAAATTGATAATGCGGATCATGGCCTAGTTCTCCTTCAGGCTGCCAAGCGCATAGCAGCACGCAGACGCGCCGAACGGGCGCGGGGATTGGCGTCAAGTTCAGCTTCACCCGGTTTACGGGCTTTGGTTTCGATCAGATGGAATGTGGGACATTTGGTATTTGTATCAAGCGGCGCGTGGCGCGATGTGCGGGCGCCACGTTCACTGCGTTCGACAAAGAAACGTTTGACGATGCGATCTTCCAACGAATGGAAAGACACCACAACCAGACGACCTTCGGGCGCGAGCTTTTGCTCGGCGGCGGCAAGGCCGCGTTCCAATTCGCCCAATTCGTCGTTCACATGAATGCGCAGGGCTTGAAATGTGCGGGTGGCGGGGTGAATGGGATGGCGCGCGGCAGCGGGGCCGAGAGCTTTTTTCACGATGTCGGCCAGATGGGCGGTGCGGGTGATGGGGCGGGCTGCAACAATAGCCTTGGCGACACGGCGCGCGAAACGTTCTTCGCCCAAGCGGGAGATCAGCCGGGCCAGATCATTCTCCGGCATTGTGTTCACGACGTCGGCGGCGGACGGGCCGGATTTGCTCATACGCATATCCAACGGGCCATCGAAGCGAAAAGAGAAACCGCGTTCCGCCTGATCCAACTGAAAGGACGACACACCGAGATCGAGAACAATGCCATCGGCTTTTTGCACGGTATCGAACAGTCCATCGAGTTCGGAGAAATTCCCATGAACCAGTTTCAGACGGTCTGGAAATTCCGCGATCAGGCTTGCACCGCGGGCAATGGCGTCGGGATCGCGGTCGATGGCTGTGACGGTGCATTGCGCGGAATTCAGAATGGCGCGCGTGTAACCACCACCGCCGAATGTACCATCAATATAATGGCCACCATCACGCGGGCTGAGGGCCAGCAAAACTTCCTGCAAGAGAACCGGGGCGTGGCCTTCAGCCATGATGGCCCCCTGTTGTTGTATTCAAAGCTGCAACGCGCGCGGCGCGAACATTATCCAGACGTTGCTGACGGATGGCTTCGAATGCAGCCGGTTCCCAGATCTGAAATTTCTGGCCCATGCCAACAAAGGTAACGCGATCTTTCAGAGCAGCATGGGCGATGAAACCATCGGGAAGGCGAACCCGGCCCTGTTCGTCCAGCGTCAGCAATTGGCTGGAGGACAGAATGGCAAAGGCCTGATCATCATGCACCGGGCTGAAAAACGGATCGAGCGCAGAGAGGCGCGCATGCACCGATTGCAAAAGGTTTTCGCCAAAGGCTTCCAGTGCCGCATCAACGAAAGATGGGCAAACATAAACGCCTGCTGTGGTTTGCGATGCGAGCACCTGACGATAGGGCGCGGGAATGCAGACGCGGCCTTTAGAATCCAGCGTTCCTGCGACTGTCGAGATGAAGGGCTGATCGATCCCAGCCATCACAATCCCATCCCCTGCCATTTCCAGATTGCTTGCACCTGCAAGCACCCCCATCCGGCGGAGGCATATCTCCGAGGACGGCTGACCCATGCCGAAGCGGCTATGGGATGGTATGGGATAGCATGGGCATCAGGATTTGGTCAATCGAAAACCTCTGCAAATATAGGGACTTGGCCAATATCAGAGCGCTATCCCTAGCTCTTGTGAATCTAGCTGTTGATGAATCAGGAACGAATCCAAAACAGGGAAAGCATATATTCAGACAAGTTAAGTGGATACTAACCAAACTTGCCCACATGCAGAATATCCACAGACTGTGGATGGCCGCGGAATGGGGGGTGATTTGCCCCCTATGCCTTTGTGTGAGGCCAAGCTGATAGCAAGCTGATCTGTGGATGATTTGCGTCAGACGGCCTGTAAGCCGGGTTCTGTTCCGCCCCACCTCTCGGCGGGACATCGATGACCATTCCTCTGGGACGATAGTTACCTATCGCCTCTCGCGACCTACCCGGATGACGATCCGGAAACGGACCATATGCCATCCCTATTTGGTCTTGCTCCAGGTGGGGTTTGCCGTGCCGTCTGTGTTGCCACATCCGCGGTGCGCTCTTACCGCACCGTTTCACCCTTACCTTCCCTGAAATCCGAAGATTTCGGAGAGTGGCGGTCTGTTCTCTGTTGCACTTTCCCTAGGGTCGCCCCCGGCGGACGTTATCCGCCACCTTGCTTCCGTGGAGCCCGGACTTTCCTCGACCCTTGTTTGCACAAGGGGCGCGGCCATCCGACCATCTGACGCAGCATGACTTCTACGCGATCAGACCGGCTTGATCCAGCAGGCTGGCGAGATATTGGCCGCATTCATCGTCCCACTGGCCAGTAATGGCGCGGGGGCGGAAACGGCGCTGGAAAGCCCGGATCGTATCGGGTTCGGCATTGGCATAGCCGAGCCGGGGCAAGGCGCTGGCGGGCAGGTTTTGACCAAAGGCCGCGGGCCAAAGGCCAAGCCCCGCCATGGCCAGACTGCGCCAGGGGAATAATTCGCCCGGATCGGTTTTGCGGCTTGGGGCGACATCGCTGTGAGCCAGAATATTTTGCGGGCGGATGGCATGGCGCGTTGTGACGTCTGTCGCCAAGATAATGAGGCGTGCAATCTGATCATCCGTGAACGGAATATATCCGAATTCGTGTCCGGGATTTTCCAATTCTATGCCGATGGAGCGGGCATTGATATCGGTTTGACCTGCCCAACTGGCTACACCTGCATGCCAGGCGCGCCGATATTCATCGACATGTTGGAAAATACGGCCATCGCGCGCGATGGTGTAATGGGCAGAGACTTTGGCCGCCGGATCGCAAAGGCGCTGCAAGGCGGCGTCAATGCTATCCATACCCGTATAATGTAAAATAAGCAGCTCTATCAGGCCATTTTCAGGCCTTGCATCATGATTTGGAGATGGGCGTGAGATAATTTCCATAGATCAAACAAAAATCCGATAGGCGATGATTTCACCATCGGTCTTTTTTAATGCGAATTGATTGCCCTGATCATGTTCTTCGACCAGCGCCTCATAGAGACGCAGCGCATTGCGGATCACTTCGGCATAAGATGACGCTTCGGAACGATCTTTGAGGCGCTGCAAACGCTCCATCGCTTGCGGTGGCATTTCCAATTGTACGCGGGTTGTGGTGCGGTCTGCTGCGGGATCGGGGGCGAGGCGGCGCTTCCTATGCATGGGATGTATGGCTGGGCGGGCGGGGTTCGTCAGGCGGCAGATTGAGCACGACATGTAATTGAGCGTGGAATTTCTGGCCCCATCTTTTGCGTAACAGCCGCCGCTCAGCCCGCCATTGGCGCAGGAGCAGGATACTGGAGTCGAACTTATCCCGCAGGCTAGGCGGGGCGGTGTTAGGGTCTCGCAGGGGAAAATCTTCGCCGATCTGAACATCGAGTTTGGTCATGACTACCTCCATCTTTAAACCGAACAGTAATCACTATTTGACGACTTTCAATCAAAATATGATGATCAGCTAATACCCTGTTCTTTCTTCACTTTTTTATAGGCTTCGTTGATGGCAGCCAGTTTATCGGTCGCAAGTTTGATGAATTCCTGAGGCACGCCGCGCGCGATCAGGCGATCCGGGTGATTTTCCCGCACCAATCGGCGATAGGTTTGTTTGATCTCCTCTTCACTTGCGCCATAGGTCAGACCCAGTACCAGAAAGGGATCGCGCATCTCGAGGCCATAATGCGAGGCACGGATACGGCGATATTCGTGCGGCGCAAAGCCAAAAATATCTGCAACATGATCCAGAAAGGCATCTTCCGCCGGGTGCAAGCCGCCATCGGCTTTGGCGATTTCAAACAGACCATCCAGAATATCTTCCAGCATGGCGGGATTACCGCGAAACAGGCGGGCAATTTGGGCGGCATAGGACTCGTAACCCGCCACATCCTGACGGGCGAGGTTGAAGACCCGGCGGACATTGGCTTGCTCGCCCGGGGGGACATGAAAAATGCGCTCGAAGGCATGAATTTCGTGCAGGCTGACCGCGCCATCGGCCTTGGCCATTTTGCCCGCCAGCGCGATGATGGCGATGGTGAATGCAATGCCGTGCGCGCGGGTTTCGCCCGTATCGTCGTCGGTTTTATCTTCGCGATCGAACAATAGATGGCCGGTGGCGGCGCCGATAAGGGCACCGACAGGTCCGCCACCAAATATGAAACCAGCGGCTGCGCCGGTGATCTTTCCCCAGATGGACATGTGGAATGTTTAGCCAATTTCAGGTGTGGAACAAACTATCCACAGGGTCGCGGGACAGTGTCACAAAATGTGAGGCTTTGTTTTTATTAGACTGTTCAAGTGAATTGGATTTAGAAGTACCGCTGCATCTTGACCCGCCCTCAAAAGCTCCTGAAGCTCTGCGCGCTCAAACTCTGGAGGGACCCATGATCCGTGAGTTGCAGCTTATGACTGTCGGGCTGGTGTTTGTTTTTCTGGGGGCACTGGTAGCTGGCCTGTTCTGACAGCAATGCATGGGGATAGAAGGGCCGGCGGAATGTTCCGCCGGCCTTTTTCATTCTACGCATGCGTTGCATTCTACTCAGGCTACTGCGCGCGGATCGTAATTGAGCAAAGGGCCGAGCCAGCGTTCGGCGGTTTGCATATCCCAGCCTTTGCGACGGGCATAGTCTTCCACCTGATCGCGTTCGATCTTGCCAATGCCAAAATAACGGCTTTCGGGATGCGAGAAATAGAAACCCGAAACCGATGAGCCAGGAAACATGGCATAACTTTCCGTCAGCGATACGCCCGCACGGGTTTCAGCATCGAGTAATTTGAACAGCGTGCCTTTTTCCGTGTGATCGGGCTGGGCGGGATAGCCCGGTGCGGGACGGATGCCGCTATAGGATTCTGCGATGAGTTGTTCATTGCTGAAATTCTCATCCGGGACATAGGCCCAGAATTCGCGGCGCACCCGTTCATGCAGCCGTTCGGCAAAGGCTTCGGCCAGACGATCTGCCAGCGCGCGGAACAGAATGGCGGAATAATCATCCTTATCGGCCTGAAAGCGTTCTATATGTTCCTGCTCGCCCAACCCCGCCGTAACGACAAAGCCACCAATATAATCAGCTATTCCGCTTTCAACAGGGGCGACGAAATCGGCCAGCGCAAGATTTGCCTTGCCGCCATCGCGCGCCATTTGCTGGCGCACAGTGTGCAAAGTGTCGAGCGGGAATTTACGGGCTTTATCGCCGAACAGAACGATATCATCGCCCTGCGCATTCGCGGGCCAGAAGCCGACAGCGGCACGGGCGGTGAGCCATTTCTGTTCGATAATCTGGGCCAGCATTTTTTGCGCATCATCGAACAAATTGCGCGCCACCGGCCCGACTTTGGCATCGTCAAAGATCAGCGGATATTTGCCGACCAGTTCCCATGTCTGGAAGAAGGGGGTCCAGTCAATATAGCGGGCCAATTCGCCCAGATCGTAAGGGCCATATTGTTTGGTGCCAAAATATGTGGGGCGCGGTGGTGTGTAATTGGCCCAATCAATTCTGAATTTATTGGCCCGCGCCTGTTCCAGCGTGACCCGCTTGCCGGGTGCGTTTTTGCGGGCATGGCTGCGCACCAGTTCGGCATATTCCGATTTCACATTGGCGGTGAAGCTATCCCGGTTCTTGGTGCTGAGCAGATTGGACGCCACGCCCACGGCGCGCGATGCATCGGTGACATAGACCGTTTGGCCACGACGATAATTGGGATCGATTTTCACCGCCGTATGCACGCGCGAGGTGGTAGCCCCGCCGATCAACAGGGGAACATCAAATCCCTGGCGTTCCATTTCGGCGGCGACATTGCACATTTCATCGAGGGATGGCGTGATCAGGCCAGACAGGCCAATCATATTGGCCTTATGTTCGCGCGCAGCATCGAGGATTTTCTGGGTCGGCACCATGACGCCCAGATCGATCACTTCATAGCCATTACATTGCAGCACGACACCGACAATGTTCTTGCCGATGTCATGCACATCCCCTTTGACCGTGGCCATGATGATGCGGCCCGCCGGTTCTTTGATGGGATTCTTCGCCTGTTCGGCTTCCATATAGGGTAGCAGATGGGCGACCGCTTTTTTCATCACGCGGGCGGATTTGACGACCTGCGGCAGGAACATTTTACCCGCGCCAAACAGATCGCCCACCACATTCATGCCGGACATGAGCGGGCCTTCGATCACATCCAGCGGCTTTTCGGCTTTGAGGCGGGCTTCTTCCGTATCTTCCACCACGAAATCTGCAATGCCATGCACCAGCGCATGGGTGAGACGTTCCTGAATGGGCAGGCTGCGCCATTCGGCGTCCTTTACCTCGGCCACACTGCCATCACCCTTATAGTGTTGGGCGAGTCCGAGCAGACGGTCGGTGGCATCGGCCCGACGGTTCAGCAGCACATCTTCCACCGCTTCGCGCAGCGGTGTGGGAATATCCTGATAAACAGACAACTGACCCGCATTGACGATGCCCATATCCATGCCGGATTTGATGGCATGGAATAGAAATACCGAATGCATGGCCTCCCGCACCGGATCATTGCCGCGAAAAGAAAAGGAGAAATTGGAGACGCCGCCCGAAATATGGGCAAGCGGCATATCTTTTCGGATACGGACAGCAGCCTCGATAAAATCGACGCCATAATTATTATGTTCTTCGATACCGGTCGCCACGGCGAAAATATTGGGGTCGAAGATAATATCTTCCGGCGGGAAGCCGACTGTGTTCACCAGAACATCATAAGCGCGTTTGCAGATTTCATATTTGCGATCCGCCGTATCGGCCTGCCCTACTTCGTCAAAAGCCATGACGACGACGGCTGCGCCATAACGCATGACCTTTCTGGCGGACTCGATAAAGGCAGCCTCGCCTTCCTTCAGGCTGATGGAATTCACCACCGGCTTGCCCTGACAGACTTTGAGGCCTTCTTCGATCACGCTCCATTTGGAACTGTCAATCATCAACGGCACACACGAAATGGACGGCTCGCCAGCGATCAGATTTAAGAAACGGCGCATCGCGGCTTCGGAATCGATCAGCCCTTCATCCATATTGATGTCGATGATCTGGGCGCCGTTTTCGACCTGACTACGGGCAACTTCCAACGCGCCCTCATAGTCATTGGCGGCAATCAATTTACGGAATTTGGCGGAGCCGGTGATATTGGTGCGCTCGCCCACATTCACAAAATTGAGATCGGGTGTGAGCGTGAAAGGCTCCAACCCCGACAGACGCATATGGCGCGGCTTTTCCGGGATAGTGCGTGGCACCACGCCCTCCACCGCTTCACCAAAGGCCGCAATATGTTCGGGCTTAGTGCCGCAACAGCCGCCAATAATATTGACGAGGCCGGAGCGGGCAAATTCGCCGATCAGTTGGCCCATAGTTTCGGGCGTTTCATCATAGCCGCCAAATTCGTTGGGTAGACCCGCATTGGGATGGGCGCTGACCAGCGTATCGGCTGCTTGCGAAAGTTCGGCGATATAGGGGCGTAATTCCTTGGCCCCGAGTGCGCAATTGAGGCCGATGGCAAAAGGATTCGCATGACGCACCGAATGCCAGAAGGCTTCGGGTGTCTGGCCCGTGAGGGTTCGTCCCGACAGATCGGTGATTGTACCGGAAATCCAGACCGGCAGATCGACGCCTTCTTCTTCCATCGCCTCCTGAATGCCGTAGATAGCGGCTTTGGCATTCAGCGTGTCGAAAATGGTTTCGATCATCAGCACATCGGACCCACCCTGAATAAGGCCAAGAGTGGAATCCTTATAGGTGGTGCGCAATTGATCGAAGGTAACACTGCGAAATGCCGGATCATTCACATCAGGCGAGAGCGAAGCGGTACGGGTGGTGGGGCCGAGTACGCCGGCGACAAGACGCGGGCGATCAGATGTGGACCATGCGTCACAACATTCGCGCGCCAAGCGGGCTCCGGCTTCGTTTAATTCACGGGTCAGATGTTCCAGACCATAATCTGCCTGAGAGATGGAATTGGAATTGAATGTATTGGTCTCAATGAAATCCGCCCCGGCTTTGAGATAGGCATGGCCGATATCGCAAATGATTTCCGGCTTGGTCAGGGTGAGCAGATCATTATTGCCTTTGAGCGGGCCTTCATGATTGCCGAACCGGCTGCCACGAAAATCATCTTCGCTCAAACTATGGCCCTGAATCATCACACCCCAAGAGCCATCCAGAAGCAGGATGCGCTTTTTGGCTTCCTGTTTCAGCCAGGTGAGGCGGGCGGTACGGTTGCTCATGCTTGTGCTCCTGCCGAAATGCCGAGAATGCGGCAAGCGGCGAATGTCAGATCTGACTGATTCAATGTGTAGAAGTGAAACTGGTCGAAACCACGGGCGCGCAATTGCTGCACCTGTTCAGCCAGCACGGTGGCGGCAATGATGCGACGTATATCGGCATCATTGTCCAGCCCCCCATAAAGCTGGGTCAGCCATTCGGGAATGGAGGCCCCGGCTTTGGCCGCCATGCGCGAGATGCCTTTGATACTGGTTGTTGGAATCAAGCCAGGCGCTATAGGAATGGCAATACCAGCGGCTGCCGCGGCATCGCGGAAACGGGCAATGGCATCGCTATCAAAAGCAAACTGCGTAAGCGCGCGCGTGGCACCGGCATCGACTTTGCGTTTCAGCAATTCGATATCATGGGCCAGAGATGCGGAATCCGGATGTTTTTCAGGATAGGCGGATACGCTGATCTCGAACGGCGCGATTTTACGCAAGCCCGTAATCAGATCAGGCGTTGTGGCATAGCCCGCAGGATGCGGCTGATACGGACCTTCCATATTCGGCATATCACCGCGCAGCGCCACGATATGGCGCACACCTGCCTCCCAATAGGATTGGACGATTTCATCAATCTCGCACTGGGGGTGGCCGACACAGGTGAGATGAGCAGCGGGTTTCAGCGTGGTTTCTTCCACCATGCGTTTCACCGTGGCATGGGTGCGCTCACGGGTGGAACCGCCAGCGCCATAGGTGACGGAGACGAAGCTGGGTTGCAGAACTTCCAGTTTACGGATTGCGCGCCATAATTGTTCTTCCGCCTCTTCGCTGCGCGGTGGAGAGAATTCGAAAGAAACAGTCAGCGGTTGCGGATTGGTGGTGAGGTCTTTGATCGTCATGCCGCATCCCTTGCGCGGGCCTGCGCCGCATGGGCAAGCCAGATTTTAACAGTGAGTTTGCCGCCTGTTTGAGACGGCGGGGCAATGGCTTCGCTGGATTGCGGGCGGAGGCCCGCGCTGGCGAACCAGCTTTCCACTTCGCGATCAGAAAAGCCGAGGCGACGATGGGCGAAATCGCTGCGCAAAAATTCCAGCTCATGGGGCGCGAAATCGGCGATCAGCACCCTGCCCCCCGGTTTGAGCACGCGGGCGGCTTCCATCACGGCGGCCTGGGGATCGTCGAGAAAATGCAGCACCTGATGAAACAACACGACATCGAAACCTTGCAGCACTGAGCCATTGGGGAATGGCAGGCGATATGTATCGGCCTGACGGACCTGGCAATGCTGAAAGGCGCTATGGCTGATGCGATCACGCGCAATGGCCAACATTTCCGGGCTGACATCGACACCCACGGCATATTTCACATGGGCAGCCAGCATTTCGAGCATCCGGCCCGTGCCCGTGCCGGCATCAAGCAAATAGCCGATCGGGTTCTGGCCGATATGGCGGATGATGGCGGATTCGACCTGGGCATCGGGGGCATGAAGGACCCGGATGCGCTCCCATTCCTCGGCATTGGCTTTGAAAAATTCAGCGGCGCGGGCAGCGCGGGCGGCGCGGACCCCGGCCAGATGTTTGAGATCACTGTCCAAAATGGCTGAGCTTTGGGCTGCCAGATCGGAAATGGCCCCACCCAGCCGGGCCGGGCCACCTCGATCCGATGCACGGTAGAAGACCCAACTGCCTTCCTTGAAGCGGTCTATCAGACGGGCCTCGCAAAGGAGCTTGAGATGGCGGGAGACGCGCGGCTGGCTCTGACCCAGGATTTCGGTCAGTTCGGAGACCGTTAATTCGGCCTCGCGGAGCAATAGCAGCAGACGCAGACGGGTGGGGTCTGCTGCGGCCCGCAACATGGTGACGAGTGCGTCCAAAGGAGTAACAATTCAATTCCCGAATGATATAAACATATCTTTATATGCTCATACAATAGGGCCATTGACTCCCAGCCTACAAAACAGGGGAAATGCTGGAATATTAGTTTTGTGCTACCCATTTTTTTGGGGGCAGACGTACGATTCCGCGTCTCGCGGGTAATCATTTCTATGCTTTCTATCTATATAATAGACATATGGGCAATCAGGCCGGGAGATATTGGGTAGTAACATGAAGGTTTCGAGGGGCATCGGACTTCTTACGGCGGGGCTATTATTGACGGCCTGTTCAACCACGGGCGGGAATCCGGCTGCCAATGATCCATATGAGGCGACCAATCGCGACATGTTCGAATTGAACATGCGGCTGGACCGCAACCTGCTTCAACCCGTCTCCAATGCGTATGTGACGGTGGTTCCCGAACCGCTGCGGGACAGCGTTCACAACTTTCTGCTGAACATCAATTCACCCGTTGTCTTTGCCAATGATCTTTTGCAGGGCGAGGTTTCGCGCGGTGGAAATACGCTGGCGCGATTTCTGCTGAATTCCACCATCGGGATCGGCGGCTTGGTGGATGTTGCCACCAAATTCGGTCTGCCGCGCCATGGCGAAGACTTTGGCCAGACCTTGGCGGTTTGGGGTTCTCAGGAAGGGTCCTATCTTGTGCTGCCGTTCATCGGCCCCAGCAATCCACGCGATCTGACCGGCAATGTGGTGGATAAGGCCTTCGATCCGTCGACATGGATTTCCTATAATTATAAATTCTATTGGTCGGCCGGGCGTACATTCTTCAGCATTGTCGACCTGCGTTCGCGCAGCGCTTCGGCGTTGCAGACGATCGAGCGTAGCTCGGTAGATTATTACGCTTCGATGCGAAGCCTCTATCGCCAGAACCGCAATAATGAAATTGCCAATGGCGAACAGGATGTGGCGGCTCTGCCTGATTTTTGATGATATCAGGGCTGTCTCTTATGTTTTTTATGGAAGCAGAGCATGACTATGCGATCTATGTTTAGCCAATTAATACCCATGCGCGCCATGGCGTTGCTCATGGTGATTTTGATTGCCTTACCCGCCATGGCAAGCACCGCTAATGCGGCGGCGCCAGCAGAAAGCTTTGTGGAACAGAATATTCAAAAGGGACTGCGGATTCTGAATGACCGCACTGTGCCCGATGCCGAACGCAGCAAGCTCTTTCGCGAATTTCTGCTGTCACTCACTGATATGAAGCGCATCGCCGAATTCACTATGGGCGCGGCCCGGCGTACTGCATCTGATGCAGATAAAGCCGCTTTCACCGAAGTGTTCAAAGATTTTGCCATTGCGATCTATGAAACGCAGCTCAGTAAATATTCCAATCAGACGCTGCGGATCACGGGCTCTACCCCTACGGGCCGCGGCGATACGATTGTGCAGACCACGCTGGTGGACCCCAATGCATCGAGCAAGCAACCCTTGCAGGTGGCTTTCCGCGTGTCGGAAACCAATGGCAAAATGGTGGTGATCGATGTCAGCGTTTTGGGTATTTGGCTGGCGATCGAAGAGCGCGATCAGTTTTCTGCCTTCCTTGGCGACAATAATAACAGTGTGCCGGCCTTGATTGGACATCTTAAGCAATTGACCCGCGATATTCGCGGCGGGGCCAGCGGATTGCCTGATAAAAAGAAGTAAGTTTGGCATTAGTCCAAAATGAAAAAGGCCGGGCGGTGAACCACCCGGCCTTTTTCATTTGTCTGCACTGAGGTTTTACGCGCGGGTGAAGCGCTTATATTTCAAGCGATGCGGCTGATCGGCCGAAATGCCGAGGCGGCGTTTTTTATCGGCCTCATAATCCTGATAATTGCCCTCAAACCATTCCACATGGCTATCGCCTTCAAAGGCCAGCATATGGGTGGCGATACGATCCAGAAACCAGCGGTCATGGCTGATGATCATGGCGCAACCGGCGAATTCTTCCAGCGCCAGTTCCAGCGCGCGCAACGTTTCGACATCGAGATCATTGGTCGGTTCGTCGAGCAGCAGCAAGTTCGCACCTGATTTCAGCATTTTCGCCAGATGGACGCGGTTGCGTTCACCACCTGAAAGTTGGCCTACTTTTTTCTGCTGGTCGCCACCTTTGAAATTGAAAGCACCGACATAGGCACGACTTTGCATTGTGCGTTTGCCTAGTTCCAGGACATCGACACCGCCGGAAATTTCTTCCCAGACATTCTTATTCGGGTCGAGCGCATCACGCGATTGATCGACATAGCCGATCTGGACCGTATCGCCGACACGCAAGGCACCGGCATCAGGTTGTTCCTGGCCGGTGAGCATGCGGAATAAGGTGGTCTTACCTGCGCCGTTCGCACCGATGACGCCCACAATGCCGCCCGGTGGCAGATTAAAATTCACATCTTCAAACAACAGCCGATCGCCATAGGCTTTGGTCAAGCCTTCAGATTCCACCACGAGCGAACCCAAACGCTCGGCAACGGGAATGACGATCTGGGCGGGGCCGCTGCGTTGTTCCTGCGATTTGGCCAGCAATTCTTCATAGGAATTGATACGCGCTTTCGATTTGGCCTGGCGGGCGCGCGGGCTTTGCTGAATCCATTCGCGTTCGCGGGCCAATGTGCGCTCGCGGGCGGCTTCTTCCTGCCCTTCCTGTTTCAGGCGCTTTTCCTGCACACCAAGGAAGGAGGAGTAATTGCCTTCATGCGGAATACCCTTGCCGCGATCCAGTTCGAGAATCCAGCCGGTGACATTATCGAGGAAGTAGCGATCATGGGTGACCAGAATTACGCAGCCTTTATATTCACGCAGCGTTTGTTCCAGCCAAGCAACCGATTCCGCATCCAGATGGTTGGTAGGTTCGTCCAGCAACAGAATATCAGGCGCTTCCAACAGCAATTTACACAGCGCAACGCGACGGCGTTCGCCGCCTGATAATTTGCTGACATCAGAGTCGCCATCGGGGCAGCGCAGCGCATCCATGGCCTGATCGACCTGAGACTCCAGATCCCAAAGACCAGCGGCTTCGATTTTGTCTTGCAGATCGGCCATTTCATCGGCGGTTTCATCGCTGTAATTAGAGGCGATCTCATTATAGCGATCCAGCAGCGACTTCTTTTCGGCGACGCCATCCATCACATTGCCGCGGGCATCTTTGGCTGCATCAAGCTTCGGCTCCTGCGGAAGATAGCCCATAGTCACGCCATCGGCGGACCATGCCTCGCCCGTATATTCCGTATCCAGTCCGGACATGACGCGCATCAGGGTAGATTTACCGGCACCATTGACGCCGACAATGCCAATTTTAGCCCCCGGATAGAAGGACAGCCAAATATCCTTCAAAACCTGTTTGCCGCCGGGATAGGTCTTGGAAAGACCTTTCATCACATACACAAATTGGGGGCCGGCCATGGGCAAGTTCCTTTGAAATTCTATCGCGCGCGCGTGTTCTAGCGAAGCTCTGGGCGCGCTGCAAATGCGGAAGATAGTTAGGGGATGATCAGAATTTGATCTTGGCGCGGGAGACAACGGAAACCGCATTATTGCCGGTTTGTCCCTGTATATTCAGCTGATAGGCCGCATTGGCTTGCAAGGCCAGCGCACCATCCAAGAAGGTTGTGACATAGCCGAGTTCAATATCGGTTTCGGATTTGAGATTGGCGAGCGAAATACGTTGGCGTGCCAGTTCATTATCCATACCGCCACCGGCCATGGCGGCATTGCCCGCATAGTTCTGGATGGGGCGGGTAACTGCAAAGCCCAGACTATCCTCACCAAACAGGCCATGTTTGGCGACCGCGATGCCATAGGCCCGGCTGTTTAGATTGGCGGAGGTGGCCAGCAAGCCATTGGGCTTGAGGTCCAGCTTCGTGATGCCTTCATTATAGGAGGCGGTGGTCACCCAGCCATCACCAAAGCCGATCCGGGCCGAAATGCCCAAAGCCGTGGTGGCGCTGCGATTGCCAAAGACATCGGCGGCAAGGTTGCCGATAAAGGCGTCTTTTTCCGTGATCTGTGCGGCGGTGACGCCAACACCACCCCAATCCGCGAAATCCCACGCCAGACCCGCCACAGACCCGCTGGCGCTGCGCAGATTCGAGAGGTTTTTGCGCCCCGATAATTGATCAAGGATCGAATGGGCATTCAGGCGGAAGCCGTGATCGGTGCCGCGCCGGGCGTCGCCCAAGCGTAAGGTCCAACGATCGGACAGGGCCAGAGTTGTGCCGATATAGTTGCCGCCATCCAGCACAGAGAGATAGGGCGAATTGACGGCTGACCCCGCCATGAACAAACCATCATAGGCCGGACTGGCGGCAAGGTCATAAGCATTCACCCGGCCAGCAAGATTGGCATTTAGGCCAATATTCAATTGCATACCGGGGGCAATAGCCGCATTCAGCGAAACATCCCATAGCTCGTAATCATGCTGGTCACGATTGCGATAGAGCGGAGAGACCTGATAGGGCAGACGCGTATCCAATGCGTAACCGGATCCGGACACAGCACCGAGCGGGCCATTCACCGCGAAAGAGAATGGCATGATCTTGGTGGATTGCTGCGCCACCACAGCCAATGTGGGGTTGAAGCCATTATGGCTGCGCCCCAGATCGACAGCGAAATTGCGGGACATATCGCCCATCAGCCCATGGACCACGGGGTCCATGGAAAGACGTAGATCGCTATTGAGATTTCTGCGAATGGTCGGCGCGGGGTTCATCAATGCTGTTTGAGCATTAAGCAGGCTTTGCGCGGGGACCAAGGCAGACAGGCTGGCCGCGGCTTGGGCGCTGAGATTGCTGCCATTGCGGATTTGCAGATGCGGCGTGTCTAGCAAATGATCACGGGTGCAGACCGCAGCCCCACCCTGCAATTCACAGCGGGTGCCGGGCGGAGCGGCAGCAACCTGCTCCCCCTGTTTCAACTGAAGGTCGCTCCCTTTAATGCCGGCATTATTGGCTTGGAGCTTGGCCAGCGCATTGGCCTGCAGCGCGTTCAGGTCAGCCGGGCGAGCACGCACTCCATAAACCTGATCCATCAATTTGGGGGTGGCGGGTTCGGCCAGCAGGCGCGGCGCGCTATTGTCCAGAGAGGTTTCAGCCAATGCGGCAGGCGCAGGACCGAAGACCAAGGGAAGACTGAGGATCAGGGGAAGAGCCAACAGGCCAGACAGAGTCCGAGTCAGTGCAGAAATACCCAGAGTGAGACCGGTAGAAAGCCCGGATGTCACGCTGTGCGAAGAGCCTTTTATAAGGCTGCGCACTGAAAGTTCCCCATTTGCCAAAAGCTGAAATAATTCTAACAGATACAACCCTTCAATCAACGTAAAGTCGGGGGATTTCTGTGTCTTCCCCGTCACATTCGGGAACAGAGTTTCCCTTTAAGAGACAGTCTAAATCAGGCTGGACGGGGGCAGGTCTGGCCCTATATGCAACATCTATGGTCGAGCACACTTTAAAAGCCAGTATTTTGCCTGTTACCCCCTACCAGCAGAATTGCAGCCTGCTGTGGTGCGCCCAAAGCCTGAAGGGGGCTGTGGTTGATCCCGGCGGGGAAACTGGCCGGATACTCCAAATGGCGGAGGCCCAGAATGTCACGATCGAGAAGATTCTGCTGACCCATGGCCATTTGGACCATGCCTCCGGTGCCGCCGAACTGGCCAGCACATTGGGGGTGCCGATCGAAGGGCCGCATCCTGATGATCAATTCCTGTTAGATGACTTGGGGACCTATGCCAATCGGCCGGGATTTACCCATGCCCAGAATTGTAGCCCGGATCGCTGGCTGGCGGATGGGGATGTGGTGCGTTTTGGCGAGGTAGAACTGGGCGTGCGCCATTGCCCCGGCCATACGCCGGGCCATGTGGTGCTGTTTCACGACGCCGCGAAAATTGCTTTTGTCGGCGATGTGATTTTTTCCGGCTCTATCGGGCGGACAGATTTTCCCCGCGGCAATCATGAACAGCTTTTACGATCGATCACCGAACGGCTTTGGCCGCTGGGTGATGATATGCGCTTTGTGCCCGGCCATGGCCCGATGTCCACCTTCGGCACAGAACGCCAGAGTAACCCCTTTGTCAGCGACAGGGCCCTCGCCCAACCCTGATGAGAATGAAGCTTCCTTACCAGGGGGACTAGGCAATTAGGCGGTCTAGGCAGAAGGTAATTCCGACGTCATCTTTAACCATTGGATATAACCAGTGAGGACGCCTTATGGCCGCGCTCAATTCTGTGACTGATCTTTCCTACCAGGGCGATGTCGGGATCATCACGGTGAACTCGCCGCCTGTGAACACACTGTCCTCCGATGTGCGCATTGGTATGGGCGAAGGATTCAAACAGACTATCGAGAACACGGCCTGCAAGGCGATTATACTTATATGCGAAGGCCGGACTTTTTTTGCCGGAGCTGATATTGGCGAATTCGGCGGCGGCATGCGCGGCATTACACTCTTCGATTTGCAGGACATGATTGAAGACGCCCCAAAGCCAGTTATCGCGGCCATCCATGGCACCGCACTGGGCGGCGGATTGGAAGTGGCATTGTGCTGTCATTATCGCGTGGCGGTACCCAGTGCGAAATGCGGCTTGCCGGAAGTGAATTTGGGGCTTTTGCCCGGCGCGGGTGGAACGCAGCGTTTGCCGCGTATTGTCGGCATAGAACAAGCGTTGGAGATGGTGACCAGCGGCAGCCATATGGGTGCTGCGCAATGTTTGGCAATGGGCTTAATCGACGAGATCATGCCGGAAGGCCTATTACGCGACGCCGCCGTGAATTTTGCCAGGCGGGTGCTGACCGAAGGCAAGCCGCTGCGCAAGGTCCGCGACATGACCGAGAAGTTACAGGCCCCGGCTAATGTTTTTGAAAAATTCCGCGCCAGCCGCGCACGCAAATTCCGCGGCTTCAAAGCGCCTGAAGCCAATATTAAAGCGATTGAAGCGGCGGCCACCCTGCCCTTTAGCAAAGGTATTCTGAAAGAACGCGAGCTGTTTCTGGAGCTGATTGTCAGCCCAGAATCTGCGGCGCAACGTTATGTATTCTTCGCAGAACGTCAGGCCGCCAAAATCCCTGACCTGCCGCGGGGCACCCCCCCCTTACCTTTGGCGCAGATTGGCGTGATTGGCGCGGGCACGATGGGCGGCGGCATTGCGATGAATTTTCTCAATGCCGGATTTCCCGTAACTTTGGTGGAAGCCAATAAAGACGCGTTGGACCGCGGTTTGGCTATCATACGCAAGAATTATGAAAACAGTGCAAAAAGCGGCCGGTTTAGTGAAAATGAGGTGCGCACCAGATTGGCGCTGCTGACACCCAGCCTGGCCATGGAAGATGTATCGCGCTGCGATCTGATTGTAGAGGCGGTGTTTGAGGACATGGCCATCAAGAAAGATATTTTTCGTGCATTAGATAAAATTGCCAAATCCGATGCGATATTGGCAAGCAATACATCATATCTCGATATTAATGAAATCGCTTCGGTTGTGCGTCAGCCGCAAAATGTCATTGGGATGCATTTCTTTTCGCCCGCCAATGTGATGCGGCTTCTGGAAGTGGTGCGGGGGGATAAAACATCGCACATCGCCCTTGCCACGACAATGCAGATGGCAAAAAAGATCGGCAAAGTAGCTGTTTTGGTTGGCGTTTGTTACGGCTTTGTCGGCAATCGCATGCTGTTTCAGCGCCAACGTGAAGCCAATCGATTGGTGCTGGAAGGCGTGATGCCATGGGATGTGGACCGGGTTCTTTATGATTTCGGCTTTCCCATGGGGCCGTTTGCCATGGCGGATATGGCAGGTCTGGATATTGGTTGGGATAGCGCCACCTCCCGCAGCTCATCATTGCGCGAGATTTTATGCGAACAAAACCGCCGCGGGCAGAAAACCAGAGCCGGGTTTTATGATTATGATGAGACGCGCAGTCCCAAACCATCGGCTGTCACCGAACAAATCATCCGCGATCTAATGCAGAAGCAGGGTAAGTCGGCCCGCAATATTTCCGATGAGGAGATTGTTGAACGCTGCATCTACCCCATGATCAATGAGGCCGCCAAAATTCTGGAAGAGGGCAAGGCCATTCGGGCGTCGGACATTGATGTGATCTGGGTCAATGGCTATGGCTGGCCGACCTGGCGCGGCGGACCGATGTATTACGCAGATCAAATTGGCCCCGCGAAAATTCTTGAGCGCATGCAAAACTGGCAGTCGACCATGAGTGATGATTTCAGGGCGGCTACCCTTCTGGAAAAGCTGGTTCATGAAAAGAAGCAATTCTCGGATTTGTAGAGCTCTGCCTTTTGGTAATTTGGTGTCGTGACGAGTGCACCCCTGCCCTCCAGTGTTAAAGATCGGATGACTAAACCATGCACGCCTATTTTGAAAAATTAGGCGGTTTTTGCTGCCGCTATGCGCTGCTTGTGGTCGTGCTAGGGGTAACTCTAGGCCTGTTGGCGAGTTATTTTACCTTCAGCCATTTCCGTATGAACAGCGATACAGCGGATCTGATTGCCCGGGAATTGCCTTGGCGGCAACATCAAATCGCCTTCGATCAAAATTTTCCGCAGAATGATAATCTGATTGTCACCGTGGTAGAGGGTGCCACGCCGGAACTGACCGAGCAGAGTGCGCAGATACTAGCCAGCAAGCTGATTGAACGGAAGAATAGTATTCATTCGGTCCGTCGCCCGGATGCGGGTGATTTTTTCGCTCATAACGGGCTTTTATTCATGCCTGTGTCAGAGGTGAAACGCACAACAGAACAATTGCTCAAAGCTCAGCCCTTTCTGGGCGCTTTGGCAAGCGATCCGTCTTTACGAGGGGTAATGAACAGTCTGTCCACGGCCTTGATGGGCGTGGAACAGGGTCAGGCCAGCCTGCAAGATTTGCAAAGGCCGATCTCTGCTTTTGCTAAAGCCTTGAGCGATCTGGAAGCAGGCCAGACTGTTTTCTTCTCTTGGCAAACGCTTCTGAGCGCAGACCCACCACATGAACGCCAATTGCGCAAAATCATTTTGGTAAAGCCGCAACTGGATTATGGCGCGTTGTCACCCGGCAAAGAAGCCAGCAATATTGTGCGCCAACTGGCCAGTGACTTACATCTGACGCCCGAGCATGGGGTTAGCGTAAGGCTGACCGGGCAGATCCCGCTCTCGGACGAAGAATTTGGGAGCCTAGGCGAGAATATAGAGATCATTTCCGGGCTGATGCTCGCCGCTATTTTATTGATGGTATGGCTTGCCGTGCGGTCAGTCCGCATCATGTTTGCTATTTTTCTGACATTGATCATTGGCCTGATTACCACTACAGCAGTGGGCTTATTGGCGACCGGTGCGTTGAACATGATCTCGGTTGCTTTCATTCCGTTATTTGTCGGATTGGGTATAGATTTCGGCATTCAATATGCCGTGCGATACCGCGCGGAACGCTTTGAAACGAATAGCTTAGAACCAGCGCTCATCGCGGCGGAGCACAATGTCGGCATGCCCTTGGCAGTGGCGGCGATTGCCGTGGCCGCAGGTTTTCTAGCCTTTGTCCCAACTGATTATAAAGGCGTAGCGGAGCTGGGGTTAATTGCCGGGCTTGGCATGGTCGTAGCGTTTGTTTTGAGCATCACCATGCTGCCTGCTTTGTTGAAATTGCTTAAGCCGCGCGGCGAAGCAGCTGAAATAGGTATACCCCAATTGGCAGGCCTGGACCGCGCGCTGGCACGCAGGCGAAAGACCGTGCTTCTGGTAATGGCGGCGTTGACGCTGATTGGCCTTATGCTTATTCCGCTCATTCGGTTTGATTTTAACCCGTTGCACTTACGCAACCCGAAATCGGAATCGGTAGCGACGCTTCTGGATCTGATGAAGAACCCGGAAAATGCGCCCAATACGATTGATATTCTGACGCCAAATTTGGAACAGATGCGGACACTGAAGGCCAAACTCAGGGCTTTGCCAGAGGTGGCGCAAGTTCTCTCGGTCGATACATTCGTGCCTGAAGACCAATCCATCAAGCTGACATTGATTGCGGATGCGCAGATGCTGCTGGATACGACACTGAACCCCTTCATGACAGAGCCGCTGCCCAGCGATGCGGAAACTGCAGCCGCTTTGATCAAAACAATGGAAAGCCTGCGCCGCGTCGCCAGTGATCAAAAAACCGCACCGGCGCAATTTGCGCTCACCTTGGCGGATCGGTTGCAGAACTTGGCTCAAGGCTCGGCGGCCCAGCGCCAAAAGGCTGAAGCCATTTTGATCACGCCACTATCCACCATGTTGGCGCAGCTACGCGGGCTTTTGCTGGCGCAACCGATCAACCAAGATACTCTGCCCGAGGACATCAAGCGTGACTGGATAGCGGCTGATGGCCAAATGCGCCTGCAAGCCTTTCCCAGCGGTAATGCCGATGACAATGCGACATTGGCGCAATTCAGCAAGGCGGTGCGCGCCATAGAACCCAAAGCCACCGGATCGGCCATCGCTATTCAAGAATCCGGCAATACGATTGTCAGTGCTTTTACGCAGGCAGGTATTATTTCGCTGCTGATTATCACGCTGTTGCTGGTCATGGTGTTGCGCAATCTGCGCGATGTGTTGCTCGCGCTGGGTTCGCTGCTCTTTGCCGGGTTGATGACCATGGTGAGCTGCGTTGTGATTGGGCTGCAGATCAATTTCGCCAATATTATCGCCCTACCCCTTCTGTTCGGTATAGGTATGGCGTTCAATATTTATTATCTGATGGCGTGGCGAGCGGGGAGCTGGGAATTGCTGCAATCACCATTGGCTAAGGCAATTGTTTTCAGCGCGCTGACCACAGCCACGGGCTTTGGTACATTGTGGCTGTCCAGTCACCCGGGCACGGCCAGCATGGGGCAATTACTTATGATTTCGCTGGGCTGGACCTTGATCACGACATTGATCTTCCTGCCTGCCCTGCTGGGGCCCGCGAGAAAAAGCCCCAGTCCATCCAAATAAGTCTTATTTCAAGGTGTTTTCCGTTACGTTGTTCATCTTCTTGAGAAGACCGGCGGCGCCTTCGGCCTCGACCGTGTTGGCGAATTCCGAGCGACGCAGCGCCAATTGGCTGGTGAAGCCTGCGAGGAAGACATCAATCGCCTTCCATTCGCCCTTGCCAGCATCGCGCATGCGGTAATTGAATTTGATCGGCTCGCCTTGTGGGAAACGCATCTCGCTCAACACCACCTTATCGGGGGCACGGTCGATCACTTTGGGCTGCACCACGAAAGTCTGATTATTATAGCTGCCAAAATTCTTGGCATAATTGGCGATGGTCATGCGCTCGAAGGCCTCGATCAGATTCTTCTGTTCTTCGGCGGAGAATTTTGCCCAAACGGGGCCGACCGCGAATTGAGTCATGGCCGGAATATTGAAGGCGGCGATCACAGCGGGTTTCAGCTTGTCATACCGGCCCTGTATGCCGAGGCTCTTGCCCTGTTTCATCGTGTCGGTGAGGACGGCATAGAAGCCCTCGATCTGACGGGCGGCAGGTTCGCTTGCGGCATCCGCCGCGTGACCAGTGGCTAATCCGGCAGAGAGGGCAAAGGCCGAGATCAGCGCGACAGACAGGAACTTTCTCATGCAGCAATACTCCGAAGCAGGTTGGGGGAGTTTAGGAAGCTGCGCCCAGCGGCGAAAGGGGGCCGGGTCATTTGTAGGAAAGGCATCGTGGTGAAAGAATGCTCCATTTTGGGAGATCGTATGGACGGGCGCGTTGAAGTTTCGCTGATAGACGGGGTGGCCGAAATAGGGCTGAACCGGCCGGACAAGATGAACGCGCTGGACAGCGCAATGATCGACGCGCTGATCGAGACCGGGGAACGGCTCAAAACCCTGCCCGGCCTGCGAGCCGTGGTGCTTTCGGGGGCGGGCAAGGGCTTCTGTGCCGGGCTGGATTTGGAGAATTTCGCCCGCATGGTGGGTGAACCGGGCGCGGTGGAGCACCTGCTGGCGCGGGATTTCGGCATCGCCAACCGGGCGCAGCAGGCGGTTCTGATCTGGCGGGAGGTGCCTGTGCCCGTGATTGCCGCGATCCAGGACATTGCGTTTGGCGGCGGATTCCAGCTCGCCCTGGGGGCCGATATGCGTTTCGCCGCGCCCCAGGCCCGGTTTTCGGTGATGGAGATCAAATGGGGGCTCGTGCCCGATATGGGCGGGATGCTGCTCATGCCCCGGCTGGCGCGGGGTGATGTGATCGCCGATCTCAGTTTTTCGGGCCGCATTTTTTCGGGGCGCGAGGCGCTTGCCTATGGCTTTGCGACACGGCTTTGCGATGACCCGCGCGCCGAGGCGCTGGCCGCCGCGCGGGAGATCGCGGGGAAAAATCCTCATGCGATCCGCGCCAACAAACGCTTGCTGCAATTGGCCTGTGAGGCCGATGCGGCGGGTGTGCTGAAGGCCGAAACCGAGGAGCAGCGCGCCCTCATCGCCACCCCCAACCAGAAAGAGGCGGTGCAGGCCAATCTGGAGAAGCGGGCGGCCCGGTTCGGGGATTTGTAAGCATTTGAACCTCAAGATTTTATTCCAATCTGAGGGTAATATAGGCTATAATTCCTCAAATGTCAAGGAATGATGTCAAAAAAGAAGGGCGGCCCGAAGGCCGCCCTTTTTCCTGTCTTGGGGTGGTTACCCTGGCAGGAGGAGAAGAGGCTGAGCCTATTCCCCGAAGTGATAGGTGGCGGTGATGCCGAAGGTGCGGGGATTGGCGAAAACCTGGCCCACCGCGCCGGTGACATCGCCGAGAGGAATGCCGCCGACCAGATAGTCCTCCTTATTGGTGAGGTTCTTGCCCCAGAGCGCCGCTTCGATATTTCCATTCTCGGAAATCCACGCAATACGCGCATCGAGGAAAGCAGTTGGCCGGGAGGTTGTCGCCCATTTGTTGGTATTGTGCTGCACAACCGGATCGAATTGCGTGGCGGACTGACGCCACTGCGCATTGGCGCCACTGGTCGAGCTTGGCGGGATATCGCCGCCATGATTGTAGTAATAGCCGCCATAGGTATAGGTCCAACTGCCACGATCGAAGCCATGATAGATGGAGGAGCTGAAGCGGACCCCGACCGAAGGTGTCAGCGTGCCGCCACCCGGCAGATTGAAATTATACTCCGTGGAGGTGAAGAACTGCCAACGCGGAACACGGGGCATGCGTTCGTCGCTACGATCCAGGAAATAGGTGACAGGATTGGCAGCAATCGTACCGTCTGAATTGAGTCTGAGCTGCTTGGACATCCATTCCTTGATGTCTGCATCAGTATAACTACCGTTGAAGACCACCCGCCATTGCGGCGTGGGTAGGGCAACTGCTTCCAACTCAAACCCCTTGATCACGGCCTTGCCGACATTTTCGATATAAGGGATGGGCACACCGAAACGGTTGCCAACCGCGGTAACCTGCATGTCGGTATAGTTCATGTAGAAAGCCGCGGCGCTCATCTGCAACCGGCTATCCAGGGCGGAAGCCTTCACGCCCAGCTCATAATTGACGACTTTTTCCGGGGCGAAGGTCTGGGGGTCGGCGGTGCCATAGCCGCTGTCCACAGTGACCTCCCTGCCACGAGAACCCTGGCAGTTTCCGGTGTTCATGGCATAGGCGGGACAGGGCGGATTGCCCGACGATCCCGGATTATAAAAGCCGCCCATAGGGCCAAGATCGTAATCGATGGCGCCTGCCGTCACGCCGCCGGAATGGAAGCCCTGGCTATAGGTGGCATAGACCATAGCCTCGTCCAGACTAAGTGCGTTGAGAACGCTCTCACTGGCCTTGTATTTAACGCTGGCCATCGGCGTCCAGGCGTTGTTGTTATATGTCAGCTCGTCACCGGCGAAGGCCCCCAACACATATCGTTCAAAATAGAAATTCTGGCCATTCGTACTGGAATTGTTGACGAATTCCGGACCGTAGGTCAGTGCACCATATTGCCACTCGAAAATCGGCTTAAGCTGCACCGGAACACCACCGACCGGGCGGACAATGACAATGCCCGGCTGGGCACCGAAGGTCGTGGTCTGCGGTGTCACACTGGGTTGAAAAAGCGCAGCTTTCTCATAACGGCTCCAGTGGGTTTCCGTCGTCCAGCGAATACCAGCCGTCAGCTCGATTTGCGACGTGATGTCAAAATCAGCCTGCCCGAACCAGGCATAGGAACGGTTGTCGGTTTTCAGCCTTTCATGCGTGGGCTCCAGCAAGGCCCAGCTATTGGCGTTACCCAAGGGGTTACAGCAGTATATCCCCGCCGAAAGATAGAGATCATCATGCGGCGTCTTTTCGCGGAACCAGTAAAAGCCGGTGCTGAGGAACAGGCGTTCATTGAGAGTGTTGGCGGACAAGGTGACCTCTTGGGACCATTGCACCGTTTGTGTGGGCGTAGGCTGAAGCCGGACAAGGACGGCATCCGGCATTGCATCCAGATCCTCGTCCGCGATCTGCTGGGTCTGGCGCCATGCGCTGATAGACTTGGCCTGGACATCGGAGAAAATGCCGATATTGCCGATGTCCCATGTCCCCGTAAGGCCCAATGTCGCCGTATCGACCCAGTAACGGCCACGGCCCGGCATCAGATCGTCGCCAATGGCCAGATCGCTGGCAAACTGGCTGGGGGGAAGCGTTGCGGATGAATTGGCCGCGCACAAATCGCGTATCCGCTGCGGACTTCCCAGAAAGAACATCTGAATGCTCTGGAAGGAATCGTCCCTGATATAATTGCATTTCTGGGGACGCGGGGTTTCGCGGATATGGGTGCGCTCGCCGAGCAGATCGAAGGTCAGGTTGTCGGTCGGGGTAAAGCGCAATTGGGCAATGCCCGTGATGCGATTGTCGCCGCCCCATTTGGTGTTATCGACAATGTTCGTGAAATAGCCATTGCTGTTCATGCTGCTCACGAACAGGCGTCCAGCCAGCATTTCATCAATGATGGGGATATTGATGATGCCTGATATGTCCTGGCGGCCATAGTTACCAATATTGACGCTGACACTGGCTTCGAACTGGTTGGTCGGCTTCTTGAGCATGACCGAGATGGCCCCGCCAGTCGCATTGTTACCGAACAAAGTGCCTTGCGGCCCGCGCAAGACCTGGATTGTCTGCACATCCGTCACATCGAGCATGGCGCCGGCGGCGCGGCCGATATAGATACCGTCGATATAGGTGGCCACCGCCGGATCGAGGGTCACCTTGGTTTCACGCTGGCCGACGCCACGGATGAAGGGACTGCTATCCTTCTTCACGCCATTGCCGCCACCGCCCATATTGAGGCCCGGAACCACACCTTCGAGATCGGCGAAATTGCGCACGCCATAGCTTTTGAGGTCTTCCGCCGAAAGCGCGGTGATGGAGATCGGAATGTTCTGTACCGCTTCTTCACGGCGGCGAGCGGTGACGAGAACTTCCTCAATACGGCCAGAAGTGGGATTGGCCTGGGCAAGCTGGAGGTTGCTGACGAGATTCTCTGCGCCGCGACCCGGCACGATTACCACCGCGCCGGAATCCTGTTTGGCGCGGAAGCCGGTGCCGGAGAGGATGCGGGTGAGCGCGTCGCTTTCGGACAAGCTTCCCTTCACGCCGTTGGTGCGGGCGCCCTTGATCGCGTCTTCCATGACGATGAGCTGCACGCCGGTCTGGTTCATATAGGCGCCCAGCGCGGATTTGAGATCGCCGCCCGGGATGTTGAAATCCGCGGCGAAGGCGGGCGCGGCGCAGATGGCGGCGGCGCAGGCGGTGCCGGTGAGCATGGTTTTCAGCGTCAAATGCATATGAATTAATCCCCCTGTGAAAAACGTTGTGCTATTGGCGGATGACGATCTCGTCGCCCTTCCGTTCGATCTTGAATCCGAAGGCGTCGCGCGCCAGCCTTGCGAACAGCGCGGCATTGTCGGCCTGGAACGTGCCGAAGATTTCGCGGCGGGCGGCACGGTCGTCCGCGATGACCAGTTTTTCGCGGTTGTAGCGGTTGAATTCGACGGCCGCTTCGGCGAGCGTCGTGTGGTTGAACACGAGCACGCCGCGCCGCCAGCCGATGCGGGCGGCGATTTTCTTTTCGCCTTCCTTGATCAGCTCGACCTTCTGCGCCGTCGCCACCACGACATCGCCGGGGGCGAGCATGGTTTTGCGCTTCGGGCCGGGGCGTTCATTGGTGTCGAATTCGGCGCGGCCTTCGAACAGGGCCACTTCCAACTGCTTCGGTGTGTTGCGCACCAGGAATTCGGTGCCCAGATCCACGATCCTGCCGCCCGCGGCATGGACCGTGAACGGGCGCTGCGCGTCATGCTCGACCTTGAAATAGGCCTCGCCTTTTTCCAGATGCACGACACGCTTGCCCGGCGTGATTTCGGCGCGCAGCACGGTGTCGGTATTGAGTTCCATGCGCGTGCCGTCGGACAGAGTGACGGTTTGGCGCCCGCCGACCGGGGTGGCGAAAAGCTGGCCCGGCTCGCGCGCCATGAAAAGCTGCGCGCCCGCGCCGAGCATGGCGGCAACCACAAGGGCGGCGGCGACGCGCCCGAAAATCGACCACAGGTCGCGGGTGGCGCGCGGCTGGCGCATCGGGCCGGTGTTTTCGCGCATGGGCGCGCGCAGCACGGTGAGCAGTTCGGTGCGGCGCAAGCCCTCTTCGGCGCGCCAGAAGGCGATTTCATGGGCGGGCGATTGGGCAAGCCAGGCGTCGCGCTCGGCCTGTTCGGCGTCGCCCCAGCCTTCGTTGTCGCGCTTTTCGAGCAGAAATTCGACGGCGCGGGCCTGGATGTGCCTGGCGGTTTGGTCGCTCATCTGTCCGCCTCGCCATGCAGCATGTCGATCAGCAGATTGGCGCCGTCGTTGAGGTGGTTTTTCACGGTCTTTTCCGAAATGCCCATGCGCGTGGCGATTTCGCGGCGGCTGAGGCCTTCCACCTGGCGCAGCACGACGGCTTCGCGGCAGCGTGGCGGCAGGCGGTCCAGCGCGGCCTGGAGGCGGCGCAGCTCGTCGCGGGCGATGGTGCTGCGGTCGGGGCCGGGAGCGTCGCTGGCGATGTCGAAGCTTTCGAGATCGGCCACGCCGTCGATCGGCACGATGCGGGCGCGGCGGAAATGGTCGATCAGCAGGTTGCGGGCGATGGCGAAAACGAAGGGGCGCGCGGGTTGCGGAATCTGCTTCTTCGCGGCCTCATAGACGCGGACATAGATCTCCTGACGCAGGTCGGAGACGTCTGCCTTGTGGCGCCAATTGTGTTGCAGATATTGCATCAAGGCCTGCTCCAGGGGCAGGACCTCGGAAATGAACCAGGCCTTCAGGTCGCGCGGGCTCACGCCCGCTTCCGCCTGGCGCAAATCCATGCTTTCCCGAGTGGTTTCCGGCGTTTCCGCCATCCCCCCTCCCAATCCATCGAGCCGTTCTGTCCTGCCCTATGACTCTTCCAACGAAGCGGAGGGTCCAGGGGCCTAGTCGCGGGCGGAGGAATTGTGAGCGGGTGGCCGCCGAAGCGCAAAAAAGAAGGGCGGCCTTTGCGGGGCCGCCCTTTTTAGGACTTCGATCCGGATTGTTCTTTTATTGCTCGCCGAAATGATAGGTGAAGGTCAGGCCGAAGGTACGGGGGTTGTTGAAGACCTGGCCTGTTGCGCCGTTGACATCGGTGAGGGGGATGCCGCCGACGAGGTAATCATCCTTGTTGAACAGGTTCTTGCCCCAGAGCGCGGCTTCCATTTTGCCGTCGGCGGAAATCCATCCCAGGCGGGCATCGAGGAAGGCCGTCGGACGCGAGGTTGTGAGCCATTTTTTGTCCGGTGTCGGCGTGACGAAGGGGTCGGCCTGCGGGTCGGAACCGGCGCCGTTCCAATCGCATGTGACTGCTGGGACCTCTCTAGTACAGGAGGAGGAAGAAGGACTAGTTGACGGAGCCCTGTCGCCACCGTGGTTATAGTAATAGCCGCCATTGGTATAAACCCAACTGCCGCGATCGAAGCCGTGATAGATGGAGGAGGCGAAGCGGACACCCACAGATGGGGTGAGGGTGCCGAAATCCCCTAGCCCGAAATTATATTCCGTGGAGCCGAAGAACTGCCAGCGCGGCACGCGAGGCATGCGCTCGTCGCTACGGTCGATATAATAGATTGTATCGGTCGGCACACCGGTCGATGCATTAATGCTGACATTGCGGGAGTTCCATTCCTTGATATCGGCATCGGTATAGCCGCCTGTCATCATGATGCGCCATTGCGGCGTCGGCATAACCACGACTTCCGCTTCAAACCCTTTGATGACAGCGCTGCCGGCATTCTCCAGGAAGGGAACAGGAATGCCGCCCCTTAAACCGGTCGAAGTCACCTGCATATCGGTATAGTCCATATAGAATGCAGCACCATTGATCTGCAAACGACGATCAAGAGCCGCCATTTTGAAGCCGATTTCGTAATTGGTGACCTTTTCGGGTTCGAACGTCACGGGATCGGCTGTGCCGAAGCCCTCGCCGGGCAATTCGGTGGTGACATCGCAGCGGATAAAACCCGTAACGAACGGACAGGGCGGCGATGAGCGCGCTATCTCAACCGCGCCGCGGGAGTCATAGTCAAGGGCCCCGGCGGTGACGCCGCCGGAATGGAAGCCCTGGCTATAGGTGGCATAGATCATCGCATTGTCGAGCGACAGACGCTGCAACATGCGCTCGCCTGCCCTGTATTTGGCGCTGAACATCGGCGTCCAGGCGGAATTGGTGTAAGACAATTCATCGCCGGTCAACTTTCCAATGGTTAGTGTGGGCACTTCCCCGATGGCGTAGGAATAGGCGCCAAACCGCCAATCCAGGACAGGCTTCAGGCTACCGATACCATTGTTGCCGAAAGCGAGCTGTCCACTTGCCTGATTTTCGACATTGGTTTGGGTGATCGGAAAATTCTCGGAGTCGATGATGGATGTCTTGTCGACAAAGGCCTTGGAATAGCGGCTCCAGCGGGTTTCCGTTGTCCAGCGCACGCCGCCGGTCAATTGTATTTCCGGCGTGACGTCGAAATCTGCCTGGCCATACCAGGCCCAGGAGTGATTGTCGGTTTCGAGCCGCTCGAAAGCGGGCTCGAAAGCCGCCGTATACACGCATCCCGTGACTGCGGGGCAATCGCGTTGCTGATACTGGGACACGCCTGCGCTCAGATAGAGATCGTTGCCCGGTGTTTTCTCCTTGAAATAATAGCCGCCGGTGCTGACGAAAAGCCTATCGTTCAGGGCTTTGCCGGAGAGCTGTATTTCCTGCGAAAACTGGGTTGTCTGGTCGAAGGTGGGCTGGATGCGGATCAGATAGGCCGCGCCTGTCGCATCCAGATCCTCATCGGCGATCTGCTTGGTCTTGCGCCAGGCGGAAATGCTTTTGGCGCTGATATCCGCGAAGGGGCCCGCATCGCCGATGTCCCAATTGACGGTGCCGCCGAAAGTGGTTGTATCCACCCAGTAGCGCGCCTTGGGCATCAGCGGCTGATAATATATCTGTTCGGTTGTGCCATCCACGGTGGTCGTGTTCACTTCCGGACGGCTGGTCAAAGACCCGCTGAGGGCCGCATCGCTGTAGAACTGGCTTTGCGGCGCGTTCTGGGATCGGCGGCAATTCCCCTCGAAGCGGAGATAGCCATCCACATAGCTACCGGGCAGGAACGAGGTTTGCAGTGTTCTAAAACCCGTGTCGCGGACAAAGGCGCATTTCTGCGGGCGCGGCGTTTCGCGGACACGGGTCCGCTCGGCCAGGAGGTCAATCGTGATCGTATCTGTCGGCAGAATGCGCAATTGCCCGATGCCGGTGACGCGGTTGTCGCCGCCCCATTTGGTGTTGTCGACCAGATTGGTGAAATAGCCATTGCTGTTGATGCTGGCGATGAACAACCGGCCCAGCACTTTGTCCTCGATGAAGGGGACATTGATCATGCCGGAAATGTCGCGGCGGCCGTAATTGCCGATATTGGCGGTGACATTCGCCTCCCAATTGTTGGTCGGCTTGTTCAATGAAACCGTGATCGCGCCGCCGGTGGCGTTACGGCCGAACAGCGTGCCCTGGGGGCCGCGCAACACCTGGATATTGGCGACGTCGGTCACATCGAGCATCGCGCCCGCCGCGCGGCCGATATAGATGCCGTCAATATAGGTGGCGACGGCGGAATCCAGTGTCACCTTGGTTTCGCGCTGGCCGACGCCGCGAATAAAGGGCGAAGAATCCTTCTTCACGCCATTGCCGCCGCCGCCCATATTGAGGCCGGGCACCACACCCTCCAGATCAGAGAAATTGCGCACGCCATAGGTTTTGAGGTCTTCCGCCGACAGGGCGGTGATGGAAATCGGAATGTTCTCGATCGCTTCCTCGCGACGGCGCGCTGTGACGAGGACTTCCTCGATGCGGCCACCCGGTGTGGCCTGGGCCAGTTGCAGGGGATTGATCTGGTTCGCGGAAGACCGTCCCGTCACGATGCCGATGGCGCCGGACGAGGTTCTGCGTGTCGAAAAGCCTGTGCCGGAGAGGATGCGGCTCAGGGCGTCGTCGCTGGAAATTTCGCCGGAGACGCCTTTGCTGCGGATGCCGCGCACGGAATCTTCGGAATAGATTAGCTGCACGCCGCTTTGAGCGGCATAGCTGTCCAGCGCCGATTTTAAATCACCTTGCGGGATGTTGAAATCGCGGGCACTGGCGGCGTGGGTGGCCAGCAGGATGCAGGCCGTACCGAGGAGCAGGCTTTTAAATTTTAATGACTGAAACATATATCCCCCTGTGAATAATCAGATGTCTCGCCCTTAACGGGAGAGCAGAATTTCGTTGTTGTGATGTTTTATTTTCAGCTTCAGAACGGCTTCGGTCAGGCTTGCGAAATCCTGCACGCCATCGGATTGGAATGTGCCGCCGATCGTCAGATTTGCGATGGATGGATCTGTGATGCGTAATTTTTCGTGGTTGTAGCGATTGAATTCCGCCACGGCAGCGGCCAGCGTAGTTTTATCGAAGGTGATGACGCCGCGACGCCAGCCCAGATCGCGGGCCAGATATTCCAGCGATTTTTTGTCTACTTTCAGCGCATCTGCTTCCATCGTCGCGACATCGCCGGGATGGAGCATGGCAGATTGCGGGTGTGCGGGATTTTGCACCGTATCCACCCGCGCCAGCCCTTCGATCAGGGCGACTTTGAATTGCGCTTGCGTGCTGCGCACCAGAAAGGTCGTGCCCAGATCGGTGATGGTGTGATCGCCCGCGACGACGATGAAGGGGCGCGTGTCATCATGGCGGATGTTGAAATAGGCCTCGCCCCGATCCAGCCAGACTTTGCGCCCGCCCGCCTTTTTTGAAACGCGGATCACCGTATCGGTGTTCATTTCGATGCGGGAGCCATCATCCAATGCGAGAATCTGGCGGCCGCCGATGGTGGTTTGATAGGTGGTTGTGGCGGGTTGGGCCGCAAGATAGGCCGCGCCGCCGCCCAATAGCGCCATGAATATAAGTGTGGCGGCGATACGCGGCAGGCTGGGCAGAAGGGCGCGCAAGCGGCCCGTATTACGGCTTTGTTTGAGCGCGGCCAGACGTTCGGCGCGGTGCCAGCCGGCGCTCAGGCGCAGAAAAGCGACGCGATTGGCGGGGGAGGCTTGCAGCCATGCGTCTAACGCGGCCTGGTCCGCTTTATCCCATGTGGTGCAATCCCGCCGCTCGATCCAGGTGGCGGCTTCCATATCTATTGTGCTGACGGGTGGGAGAGCGGCGAAGCCTTGGTTGCTCATGGCTTTCTCCGAATATCGGGCGGATCGCCATAGAGTTTGTTCACCAAGGCGCAGATGCCTTCGGCCAGATATTTGGCGGCGGAGGATTCGGTGATGCCCATGCGTTCTGCGATCTGTTTGCGGGAGAGACCTTCGACACGTTGCAGCAGGACGGCGCTGCGCCAGCGGGGCGGCAGGCGATCCAGCGCGGCTTGAAGGTGGCGGAGTTCGTCGCGGGCTTGCACCACGCGGTCGGGGCCGGGCGTATCGCCTGCTATTTCCAGTGCATCGAGATCGGCGGCGGCCTCGATTGGCACGACCTGCGCGTGGCGGACGCGGTCGATCAGGAGATTGCGGGCGGTGCTGAAGAGGAAGGCGCGGGTGCGTTCGGGGATTTGCTTGGTCGCGGATTGGTAGACGCGGATATAGATTTCCTGACGGAGGTCGGAAATCTCGCTCGCATTGCGCCAATTATGTTGCAGGAACTGCATCAACACCGCCTCAAGCGGCAACACTTCGGCCACGAACCAGCGATCCGCCCGCATTTCGGGTGTTTCTTCGGAGCGCAAAGCCGCCGTCTTTCGTGTGGTGTCAGGCCTCTCGACCATTCGCCGCCCAATCTGGAGCGCCGGTTGCCGGTGACGCTCATATATTCAGACGAGCCTGCGCCTGAAATGGAGACGGGGGGAGATGATTTGAGGGGGTGAAAAAATATATCGAGCGGGTGATGCCCAATTGAACCTCACTTTTCCCGGGGAGGGGGTGGGGTTCGGGCGGCGGGCAATAGGGGGCGGGGTCGGGGCCGGACGAGACGAGTTTAGAGGGTTAGTGGGGGTGTTCGATAGCAAAAGGGCGACCCCGGTGGGAGCCGCCCTTTGTGTTTAGACTATCAAGTGGGCTTATTCGCCGAAGTGGTAGGTGAAGGTCAGGCCAAAGGTCCGGGGATTGGCGAAGACCATGCCGACGCCGCCGGTGACATCGGCAAGGGGGATACCGCCAACGAGATAATCTTCCTCATTGGTCAGGTTCTTGCCCCAGAATGCGGCTTCCATCTTGCCGTTGTCGGAAATCCAGGCCAGCCGCGCATCCAGGAAGGCGGTCGGGCGCGAGGTGGTGGTCCATTTGGCATCCGAAGACGGTTTGACCAGCGGATCGGCCTGGGGCGTGTCCGTAGCACCATGCCAATCGCATTGGATATCCGGAGTCGCCGAGTTGTAGCAGAACATGCTGGTCGGCCCAAGCCGCGGCGGAACATCGCCGCCATGTGTGTAGTATCGGCCGCCATAGCTGTAGATCCAACTCCCGCGATCGAAGCCGTGATAGATCGAGGAGGTGAAGCGGACACCGACAGACGGCGTGATCGTGCCGCCGCCGGGAAGACGAATGCTGTAATCCGTGGAGGCAAAGAACTGCCAGCGGGGAACACGGGGCATCCGCTCATCGCTGCGGTCGATAGTGTATCGGACACCCATATCTTGCCCGGTGAAGGGATTTAAGCCGACCTGTTGGGAATCCCATTTCTTGATATCGGCATCGGTGTAGCTGCCATTGAGCAGGATGCGCCATTCAGGTGTTGGCAGCGCTGTGATTTCCCATTCAAAGCCCTTGATTACCGAGGCGCCGACATTTTCAATGAAGGGGATCGGAATACCAAGGCGCGATGCCGTGGCCGTCACCTGCATGTCGGTGTAATCCATGTAGAAGGCCGCAAAGTTTGCCTGCAACCGGCGATCCAATGCCGCCAGTTTGAAGCCCGCTTCGTAATTGGTCACTTTTTCCGGCCTGAAGATTTGCGGGTCCGCCGTGCCGCCACCCGGTCCAGCCAAGGTATCTATCCGGCAGCTCACCCTGTTTTGGGGACAGGGGGTAAAGGGGGGGTATGCGGGATAGTTGCGAACGATGGCATTGATCGTATCGTAATCGACAGCGCCCGCAGTTACGCCGCCGGCATGAAAGCCCTGGCTATAGGTGAGATAGAGCATCGCCTGGTCCAGGGAGAACCGGTCCAGCATCTGATCGCCGAATTTGTATTTGAGATTGAACATCGGCGTCCAGGCCACATCGGTGGTGCTTAAGTCATCACCCGGAAACAGACCTGGGACAAATGTGCCGGTCGGAGACAGCGTGATGTCGCCATTCACCGGGTCCGTGTTCAGCGTATAAACCCGGCCCCCATAGGCCCAATCAAAAATGGGCAGAACACCCGGCTGCGTATACACAACCTGCGTTATCCCGTTGGCATCGGTCGAAATCAGAACGCCGTCGACAAGGTTGCTGGAATCGGCATAGCCTTTGGAGTAGCGGCTCCAGCGTGTTTCCTGCGTCCAACGGATACCGGCCGAAAGCTCCAATTCCTTTGTAATGTCGAAATCGGCCTGTCCGTACCAGGCATAGGCTTTGTTGCGTGTTTCCAGCCTTTCCTGGGCGCCTTCCGCGAACATAGAGAAATAATAGCCATCCGGGAAACCAGCAGCAGCACCGGGATATTCCGGGCTGATGCCAGCCGAGAGATTGAGGACGTTTTGCGGCGTTCTTTCCTTGAAGAAATACAAGCCGGTACTCAGGAAGAGACGGTCATTCAAGGCGCGTCCGGAGAATTGCAGTTCTTCGGAAAGCTGCGTCGTCCGGTCGAATTGCGGTTGAATGCGCATCAGAGTGGGAGCTGCAACGCCGTCCAGATCCTCGTCGGCGATCTGCAGGGTCTTGCGCCAAGCACTGATGCTTTTGGCGGTGAGACCCGAGATCGGCCCGACATTGCCAATGTCCCAGGTCGCCGTCACGCCGATGGTGCTGGTATCGACCCAGTAACGGCCCTTGGGCTGGAACCTGTCGCCAATCGCTGCATCGCTGGCAAACTGGCTGGGCGGAAGCGCCTGGGATTCGCGGCAATAATCCTCAAAAGTCTTGAAATAATAACCAGTGCCCGTGTCACCAATACCCGTGATCTGCGACTGGACCGTGTTGAATCCCGGGTCACGAACGAAGGCGCAATGCTGGGGGCGCGGGGTTTCGCGGATACGGGTGCGCTCACCGAGCACATCGATGGTGATATTGTCCGTCGGCAGGAAGCGCAATTGCGCGATGCCGCTGACCCGGTTGTCGTCGCCCCATTTGGTGTTGTCGACCGTGTTGGTGAAATAACCATTGCTGTTGATGCTGGCGATGAACAAGCGCCCCATCAACTTGTCTTCGATGAAGGGCACGTTGAACGTGCCGGAAAAATCGCGGCGGCCGTAATTGCCAATATTGGCGGTGACATCGGCTGTCCAGCTGTTGTCGGGCTTTTTGAGCGTGACAGAGATCGCGCCGCCGGTCGCGTTCCGGCCGAACAGGGTGCCTTGCGGCCCGCGCAGCACCTGGATACTGGCGACATCGGTCACATCCAGCATAGCGCCCGCCGCGCGGCCGATATAGATGCCGTCGATATAAGTCGCCACCGCCGAATCCAGCGTGACTTTGGTTTCGCGTTGGCCGACGCCGCGGATGAAGGGGCTGGAATCCTTCTTCACGCCATTGCCGCCGCCGCCGAGGTTCAGGCCCGGCACCACGCCTTCGAGATCGGCGAAATTGCGCACACCGAATTGCTTGAGGTCTTCGGCGTTCAACGCCGTGATGGAGATCGGGATGTTCTCGACCGATTCCTCGCGTTTGCGCGCGGTGACGAGGACTTCCTCGATACCGCCTGTAGGGACTGTAGCCTGCGCCAATTGCAGGGGATTAATCTCGTGATGGCTTTGACGACCGGCGGGCACGACGGCGAGGACGCCGGAGTCGCGTTTAATACTGAAGCCAGTGCCGCTGAGGAGCTTGCTGAGGGCGGCATCGGGGGAGAGGTTGCCGCTGACGCCGCGGGTTTTGATGCCGCGCACGGCTTCGCCGGAGACGACGAGGGGTTGGCCGGTCTGGTTTGAATAGGCGCTGAGTGCGCTGCCCAGATCACCGCCCGGAATATTGAAATCCTGTGCCTGGGCCGCGGTGCTGAGACAGAGCGCGAGCAAGGTGGCGCCGGATAATTTTAGAAGAGAACGCGTTTTCATAAATCCCCCTGAAATATATAAATCAAATAAAATTTCCCCTCAGCGGGACAGGATGATCCTGTCGCCGTTGCGGGTGACGTTGAGTTTGAGAACGAGGCCAGCAACGCGGCTGAACAGGGCCACGTCATTGATGGGAAAGGTGCCGATCATGGTTTGCTTGGCGATGTCGGGATCGGCGACTTCGAGTTTGGTCTGATTGTAGCGATTGAATTCGGCCACGGCTTCGCCCAGCGTGGTGTAATCAAAAATCAGTAAGCCGCGCCGCCAGGCAAGTTGATTGGCCAGTTTGGCGCCGGATTCACGTTCAACCGAAATTTTATTGAGACTGGCCAGCGCGACATCGCCGGGCTTTAAGTCTTTGGAGGCGACGGAGCTGTTTTCACCAAGCGCCTCAACACGGGCGAGACCTTCGATCAGGGCGATGCGGGTTTGCCCTGCTTCATGACGCACCACAAATTCGGTGCCGAGATCCACCACACGATGATCCCCCACCGTGACGATGAAAGGATGGTGATCATGATGTTTGATATGAAAAAAGGCTTCGCCGCGTTCCACAGTGGCGCGGCGTTGTCCCGGCACGATGCGGACCACCGTGTCGGTATTGAGTTCGACCTGTGAGCCGTCGCTCATGGTGACAATCTGGCGACCGCCAAGACTGGTGGCGTATTTTTCGCCTTCGGGTTGGAGGGTCCATGCCAGAACAATAGCCCCGATGACCGCGATAAGCGCCGCCGTGGCGGCAACACGGCGCAAAATGGGCAGCACCCTGTGCGGGCGCGGGGCTTGCGGTTTGAAGGCGCGCAAGACTGTCAGGCGATCCGTGTCCTGCCATACGGCTTCGAGACGCCAGAATTCGGCGCAATGCTTTGAGGATTGGGCCAACCAGTGATCAAGCCCGGCTTGGTCTTCGGCGGACCATGGGCCACGATCCCTGCGTTCCAGAAAATGCGCCGCTTGTTCTGTGATGATATTTGCGCTGCGCTTTGTCATCAGCCGCCCCTGCGCAATTCGGCAGCTTCGCCCAGATAGATGTCGGCCAGAATCCGCATGCCTGAGGTGATGTGATCCGAGACCGTGTTTTCGCTGACGCCCATACGTTCGGCGATTTCGCGGCGGGGCAGACCTTCGATCCGGCGCAACAGCACCGCTTCGCGGCAGCGCGGCGGCAAAAGATCGATGGCCGCTTGCAGGCGGCGCAGGACATCACGCGCGATGACGGTGCGATCGGGGCCGGGCAGATCCATGGCGATATTGAATTCATCGGGATCGGAGACGGCGTCTATCGGGACGACCTGACGATGGCGCACACGGTCGATCATCAGATTACGCGCCGTGGTGATCAGAAAGGCTTTGGGTTTTTCAGGGAGACTTTTACGGGCGGCATCCAGCACATGGGCATAGACTTCCTGACGGAGATCTTCGATCTCGGCCTTGTCACGCCAGTTCTGGTGCAGGAAATGCATCAACACCGCCTCCAGCGGTAGCACCTCGCGCACGAACCATTGCTTTATCTCATGCGTGGTCATTGCCGCGCCTGAGAAAGGCCGATCCGCCGGTGGTGTGTGTTCAAACCTGTTGCCCATCCCCCGCCAGCAGTGCCTCTTTTAGGGGTTGAAGTTTCGACCTGTCTGTAAGACGGGGCAAGCGCGCGCTGGTGTGGGCGCGGGCGCTAAATTATTTTGAGAAATATTATGGCGTGGGGATTGGGCTGGTTGTGGACCAGGCGATCAGGGCGGAGCTATTCGCATCGCTGATACGCAAAGTGCTGATCCCAAAGACTTCTTTTGTAATATCGGGGGTCAGGGCCTGATCCGGCGTGCTGTGGGCGGCGATCCTGCCTGCATGGATCACCACCAGTTCATCGCAAAAGCGCGAGGCCAACGCCAGATCGTGCAGGGTGACGATGACCGTGGTTCCGCGCGCGGCTTCCTGTTTCAGCAGCGCCATCAGGCCGAGTTGGTGGGCGGGGTCGAGATGGGCGGCGGGTTCATCGGCGATCAGGATGGGGGCTTCGGTGGCCAGGGCGCGGGCAAGCAACACGCGGGCGCGCTCGCCAGCGGAAAGCTGATGAATGGGACGATGGGCGAAATGGCTGACCTCGCAGCGCTGCATCGCATTTTCTATCGCGGTGTCATCATCGGCGCTGACCGGCGCGAAAGCTTTGTGATGTGGCATGCGGCCAAGCGCGATCAGGCGGCGCGCGGTGATGGGCCAATGGGCTTCGCTGCCCTGGGGCAGATAGGCGATACGTTTGGCCATGGCTTCGCGGCTGAGGCGGGCAGTGTCTTGGGCGTTGATCGTGATTTTTCCCTGATAGGGGATGAGGCCCATGGCTGCGCGGAAGAAGGTGGTTTTGCCCGCGCCATTGGGGCCGATCACGCCGATCAATCGGCCTTGTTGCAGGGATAGACTGATGTTGTGGAGCACCTGTTGTTGATCATAGGTGACGCTGACCTGATCGAGCTGGAGCGCGGGGGGCATCAGCTGTCCCTCCGTAGACGGAGGATCAGCCAGAGGAAGAAGGGCGCGCCCAGCATGGCGGTGAGGACGCCCAGTAATAATTGGCCATCGGGGGCGACCAGACGCACGGCGATATCGGCGGCGCTGACCAGCGCTGCACCGCCTAGGGCCGAGGGGATGATCAGGCGGGCCGGCTCATAGCCATAGAAACGGCGAAGCAGATGCGGCACAACGAGGCCGACAAAACTGACGGCGCCGGCGGCGGCTGTGGCGGCACCGGTGGCGAGGGCGACGCCGAAAATAGTGCGGCGGCGCAGGCGCGCAAGATCGATGCCGAGGCTTTGGGCGGTTTCTTCGCCCAAGGTCAGTGCATCGAGGCCGCGCGCGGTGCTGCGCAGCAGGATCAGGCCGATAAAGATCAGCGGTGTTGCGAAAGCCAGATCGGTGAAGGTGCGGTCTTTCAGCGAGCCCATCATCCACAGCACCATTTCGCTCATGGCGTAGGGATTGGGCGCGAGCGACAGGGCCAGTGCGGTGAGGGCGGTGGCGAGGCTGGCCATGGCGACACCGGCGAGGATCAGCGCCATCACCCCTGCCCCGGCGCGCGCCAGCAGATAGAGAATGCCGGATGAGGCCAAAGCGCCTGCGATGGCGCAGGCGGGTAAGATCGCTGGGTGAAATTGCGCCAGGCCGAAATAGAGCGCGATCACCGCGCCCAGACCTGCGGAGGAGGTGACGCCGGTGACGCCGGGTTCGGCGAGAGGATTGCGAAACAGGCCTTGCAGGGCGGCACCGCTGGCCCCGAGACCTGCGCCCACCACCAAGGCCAGAGCGGCGCGGGGAAAACGGATTTCGCGGGCGATGATGCCGTTGATGCCATCACCTGTGATCAGGCCCTGCCAGATGGCGGACGGCGTGAGCGGTGATGGGCCCATGCAGAATGAGATCGCGGCGCAGACCAGCGCAAGAAGGCACAGGCTCAACGTCATCCAGAACGAGGATGAAAAGCGCGGATGCTTTTGCAGATGAGAGTCTGTCTGTTGCGCCATACCGTGCATCGCCACCTCTTTGGCATTGCCGGCGCGCGCGGATTGCGATCCGCGTTCCCTTCGGCCACCCGCCGAAAAGAAGGTCGACATGCGAGGGCAGGTCTCCTGGCTCGCGGCTCTGACGCAATCCCCGCCTTCCCGGTTTGCACCAGTGGCATTGGGGCTTGCTCGCCGCTTACAGTTGCGGGGGCAGCTGCGGATGGATGGTCCCGCATTCCCTTGACCGTCGCGGCCGCAGTCTTAGTGCCCTGCCCCTTTGCGTGCAAGCAGGGCCTTTTGCCCCAATTCTGCCAGCGGTTCGGCGACTTTGGCGGACCATGGGCCGGGGCATAACAGGCCGGTGAGTTCAGCCCATTCAATATGGGTTTGTTTCGGCAGCGCCTGGAGCGCGGGATGGCGCAAGAGGAGATCGCCGCGGGAACGGGCCATCTGACCGTTCAATATCAACAAATCGGGACGGGCGGCCACGACGGCTTCGATGGCGATGGCGCCGGTGCGGCTGCCGCGATAATCGCCAGCACTGTTATACAGGCCAGCAAGGGCCATGATTTCGCTGCTGGCATCGCCGCTGGTGGCATAGCCATTGGGTTCATAGATCAAGGCGCGGATTTTAGCTTGGGGTGCTTTGGCTTTGGCCCTGGCCAGATCGCTGTCCATTTCCGCCAGCAAGACGGCGGCGCGATGGGGCACATGCAGGGCCGCGCCCAGCATGGTTGTGACATTGCGAATATCGGCCAGCGAATTGGCCCAGGGCACATCCAGCACTTTGATGCCCATTTTTTGCAGATGGGCGCGCAGACGCGGATTGGTGCCTTCATAGATCAGCACCAGATCGGGATGGAGGCTGAGCACGGTTTCGCTATTGGGGCGGATCAGGGGGTAATGCTGCACCCGATCATGGATCGTGGAGACCACAGGATCTTTATCCCCCGCCAGAAAGGACAGGGCGGCGATGCGGCTGCGGGGCAGCAGGCGATAGAGATATTCATCGGTGCAGAGAAAGGTGGAGACCACCCGTTTGGGCTGATCTTGCGCATGTGATCCGGCAAAAGCCGGCGATACCGCAAATAAGGCAATTATCCCGATAAAACATATGTTTAAGCGCATAATCAAGACCTTATGAGGAGCTGATTCTTTGGGCGCAAGCTTTCACGCGGGCCGGATTTGCGCAACAAATAGGATAGTCCATCGCTTTATCATAAGTTGGGTAAGAGGTTCTCATTATGCCGGTTTATCGTGCCCCCGTCGAAGACATGAAATTCGTGCTTCAGGACTTGCTGGAAATAGACAAACAAAGCGATCTGTCGAATTTTGCCGATCTTACACCCGATCTGCTGGACGATATTCTGCGCAATGCCGCCAAATTTTCGGAGGAGGTTTTGCAGCCGCTGAATCAGAGCGGCGATGAGGAAGGCTGTCATTTTGAGAATGGCGTGGTGCGCACCCCCAAAGGATTTAAGGACGCATATAAAGCCTATTACGAGGCCGGTTGGGGCAGCCTTGCGGCACCGGAAGCTTTTGGCGGGGCGGGATTGCCCGCGCCGCTGACCATGGCGATCGCGGAAATGGGGATTTCGGCCAATCAGGCATTTGCGATGTATCCGGGCCTGACATCGGCGGCCTATTCCGCCTTGATGTCCACCGGCGCGGATTGGATGCGCCAGTATATCGTGCCGAAAATGGTGTCGGGCGAATGGGCTGGGACCATGTGTCTGACCGAGCCGCATTGCGGCACGGATTTGCGGCTGATGAAAACCCGCGCCGTCGAACAGGCGGATGGCACCTATAAATTATCCGGCACCAAGATTTTTATTTCGGGCGGTGAGCAGGACCTGACCGATAATATTATTCATATGGTGATCGCCAAAATTCCCGGCGCAGACGGCAAGATTGAAGATGATCTCTCCACCGTGAATTTTTTCATGGTGCCAAAATATCTGGTGGCGGAAAGCGGAGAGATGGGTGCGCGCAATGGTGTGAGCTGCGGCGGGATCGAAAAGAAAATGGGGATCAAGGCATCGGCCACCTGTGTGTTGAATTTTGATGAGGCCACGGCCTGGCGTCTTGGCCCGAAGCCCGACGCGGCCCCTGCGGATGGCAAAAAGAAATCATCCTCGGCCGGGATGAGCGGCATGTTTGGCATGATGAATATGGCGCGTTTGGGCGTGGGTGTGCAGGGTTATGCGATTGCCGAAGTGGCGACCCAGAACGGCCTGGCCTATGCGCAGGAACGCCGCGTCGGCCGCGCGCTGACCGGCCCGGCAGAGCCCGATCAACCCGCCGATCTTTTATTGGTGCATCCCGATGTGCGCCGCATGATTTTGCATGGCCGGGCCTTTACCGAAGCGGCGCGGGCTTTATCGCTATGGACCGTGTTCAATCTGACGGTGGCGCGTTCCAATCGGCCAGAGGCGGAAGAAGCAGCCCTGATCAGCGATCTGATGACACCGGTGATCAAGGCCTTTTTCACCGATATGGGCTTTGAATGTGCCAATATGGCGATGCAGATCTATGGTGGCCATGGCTACATACGCGATAATGGCGTGGAGCAATTTGTCCGCGATAGCCGCATCAACCAGACCTATGAAGGGGCCAATGGTGTGCAGGCCATGGATCTGGTGGGACGCAAATTAGGCCGCAAAGGCGGTGCGGCCCCGATTGCCCTGTTTAAACATATTTCAAGCTGGCTTGAGGCCAATGGGGGCGAGGCTTTGAAGCCTTATGCCGCGCCGGTTGAACGGGGGCTTGGCACATTGCAACAGGCGACGATGTGGCTGGCGCAGCATGGGATGCAGAACCCCGATGATGCGGGGGCAGCCGCGACAGATTATCTGCGCATGATGGGCATTGTTGTGCTGGGCTTCATGTGGGCGCGCATGGCGGATGTGGCACAGCAGAAACAGGCTGAAAACATCGAAAAGGCCGAATTTTACGAGGCCAAGCTGAATGCCGCACATTATTGGATGGAGCGGATGATCCCGGAATGCGCCATGTTATATGAGCGCATGCAGGCGGGCAGCGGCAATCTGATGGCTTTTAAACCGGTTTCGCATTAGTCTGCCCAGCTTCCGAAAGAACGCTTGCACATAAGATGGTTTACTTTGAAATTGCGATTGTTGCGGTTCTGATCATCATCAATGGTCTTTTGGCCATGTCAGAACTGGCGGTGGTGTCGTCTCGCCCCGCGCGGCTGAAAACATTGGCGGATCGGGATGTCAAAGGGGCGCGGCGCGCTATGGCGCTGAATTCCGATCCCGGGCGTTTTCTATCCACCGTGCAGATCGGCATTACGCTGGTCGGGGTTTTGTCCGGCGCATTTTCCGGCGCGACCCTGGGTTTACGCTTTAGCGAATGGCTGGTTGTGCAAGGCCTGCCGGGTGGCGCGGCCAGCGCTTTGGGTGTGGGCATTGTGGTGGCTTTGATCACCTATGCCTCGCTGATCATCGGCGAATTGGTGCCCAAACAGGTGGCGCTGCGTAACCCCGAAGCGGTGGCTGTGAAAGTTTCGCCTGCCATGACATTTCTGGCGCGCATCGCCAGCCCGCTTGTTTCGCTGCTGGATTTTTCCGGCAAGCTGGTGCTGCGTTTAATGGGGCAGCATGCACAGACCGAAGGCAAGGTCACCGACGAGGAAATTAAAACCATCATCGCCGAAGCGGAAAGCGCCGGCGTGTTGGAAATGGATGAAAGCCGGATGATTTCTGGCGTCATGCGGCTGGGCGACCGGCCAGTGAGCGGGATCATGACACCGCGCACGGATGTGGATTGGCTGGACCTTGAAGCCCCGCTGACGGATTCGCTCGCCCGCCTGATGGCGACGCAGCATTCGCGCCTGCCGGTGGGCCATAGTATTGATGAGCTGACCGGCGTGGTGCAGGCGCGCGAAATGTTATCGGCGATGATTGCGGGCAAAACGCTGAACATCGCGGATCACATGCGCCCGGCCCCGATTGTCTATACGCATGCCGATGCGCTGGATGTTCTGGCTTTGCTACGCACCGCCGAAGTGCCGATGGCTTTGGTGCATGATGAATATGGCCATTTCGATGGTATTGTGACACCAGCAGATATTCTGGAAGCCATTGTGGGCGTATTCCGCGCCGATCTGGGTGATGAAGAGCCGCCTGCCATTCAGCGCGATGATGGCTCCTGGCTGATTGCAGGTTATCTGCCCGCCGATGAGATGGCGGAGCAATTGGGCATCCTCTTGCCGGAGAACCGGGATTATCAAACCACCGCGGGTTTTGTGCTGGCCTATTTGCAGCATCTGCCGATCAGCGGCGAGAGCTGCGATGTGTTGGGCTGGCGATTTGAAATTGTCGATATGGATGATCGGCGGATCGATAAGATTTTGGCCTATCGTATTCCGGCGACCCGCCGCGCGGTGTGATTATCTACGCCGCCTGTGCCATTTGCGAGAATTGGTTCAGCATATTCTGCACGCCTTTGAGGCGGTGTTCGGCATTGGGCCAATCGCGCGTGACCACCAGCTTGTGATCGGGGCGGACTTTCATCGTGGTCTGATGGGCCGAGATCAGTTTGATCAGCGCCGCAGGATTGGGGAACTGATTGTTGCGGAAGGTGAGTGTGGCGCCTTTTGGACCCGCATCGATTTTTTCCACCTGCGCGATACGGCACATATGTTTGATCGCCACGATGGCGAGCAGATGTTTCACCTCGTCCGGCAGGGGGCCGAAACGATCGATCAATTCGGCGGCGAAGCCATCGATCTCGCTGCGCTGTTCCAGGCTGGCAAGACGGCGATAGAGCGACATGCGGACCGTGAGATCGGCGACATAGCTTTCGGGGATAAGCACCGAGGCCCCGATATTGATCTGGGGTGACCATTCATCCGACAGATCGGTGCCGCTTTCGCCCGCCCGCATTTGCGCCACGGCGTCTTCCAGCATTTCCTGATAGAGTTCGATGCCGACTTCGCGGACATGGCCGGATTGTTCTTCGCCCAATAGATTGCCCGCGCCGCGTATATCCATGTCATGGCTGGCGACCGAGAAGCCCGCGCCCAGTTGATCGAGCGATTGCAGCACTTGCAGGCGGCGCTGGGCGGTGTCGGTGAGTTTACGATCCGGCGGCGTAGTGAGATAGGCATAGGCGCGCTGTTTGGAGCGACCGATGCGGCCACGCAATTGATAGAGCTGCGACAGGCCGAACATTTCGGAGCGATGGGCGATCAGCGTATTGGCGGTGGGAATGTCGAGACCGCTTTCCACAATATTGGTGGAGACCAGCACGTCGATTTTGCGCTCGTAAAAGGCGGTCATCACATCTTCCAGCGCCGAAGGTGTCATCTGGCCGTGGGCGGTGGCGAATTTGACTTCGGGCACGGTGTCTTTGAGGAATTCGCCTGCCTCGCGCAGATCGGCGACGCGGGGGACGACATAGAAACTTTGGCCGCCGCGATAATGTTCGCGCAGCAGCGCCTCGCGCACCACCAGCGGGTCGAAGGGCGTCACAAAGGTGCGCACGGCCAGGCGATCTATCGGCGGGGTGGTGATGAGCGAGAGATCGCGCACACCGGACAGCGCCAATTGCAGCGTCCGCGGAATGGGGGTGGCGGACAGGGTGAGGACATGGACATCGGCTTTGAAATTTTTCAGCCGTTCCTTATGGGTGACGCCGAAATGTTGTTCTTCATCGACGATGAGCAGGCCCAAACGTTTGAAAGAAATGCCTTTGGCCAGCAGCGCATGGGTGCCGATCACGATATCGACATCGCCGGAGATCAGCGCGGATTTGGTTTGCGCGGCTTCCTTGGCATCGACAAAGCGTGAAAGCTGGCGGACCTTTAGCGGGAAGCCCTGAAAACGCTGGGCGAAATTGCGGTAATGCTGGCGGGCCAGCAAGGTGGTGGGGACCACCACGGCCACCTGATCGCCCGACATGGCGGCAACGAAAGCGGCGCGTAGGGCCACTTCGGTTTTGCCAAAGCCGACATCTCCGCAGATCAGACGATCCATCGGACGACCGCGCGCCAGATCGCCGATCACATCGGCAATGGCTTTTTCCTGATCTTCGGTTTCCTGATAGGGGAAGCCGGCGCAGAATTCATCATAGAGGCCGGTGGGCGGATCAATTGCGGGGAGGCTGCGTAATTCGCGGGCGGCGGCGATGCGGATGAGTTCGCCCGCGATTTCGCGGACGCGTTCTTTCATCTTTGCTTTGCGCTGCTGCCAGCCTGCGCCGCCCAGACGATCGAGATGGGCTTTGCCTTCATCGGCGCCATAGCGGGTGAGCAGGTCGATATTTTCGACCGGCAGAAACAGCTTGCCGCCGTCATATTGCAGTTCGAGGCAATCATGCGGCGCGCCCGCGACATCGAGCGTTTTGAGGCTGAGATAGCGGCCAATGCCATGTTCGATATGGGTAACCAGATCGCCGGGTGACAGGCTGGAGACTTCGTTCAGGAAGTTCTGCGCTTTGCGGACCTTGCCACGGGCGCGGACCATGCGGTCGCCCAGAATATCCTGTTCGGAAATCAGCGCGAAATCGCTGGCTTCAAAACCATGTTCAAGGCCGAGCACCACTATCCCGACCGCGCTGGGATGCAGCTTGGTGGCTTCGTCCCAGGACGCGACGCTGCGCACGGCGTCCAGTCCGTGATCGGACATGACGCCGCCCAGACGTTCGGCCGAGCCTTCGGTCCATGCAGCCAGAAGCACGCGCTTTTTCGCCTGTTGCAGCGCTTTGACGTGGCTGACGGCGAATTCGAATATATTCACCTTGCCTTGCGCGCGTTCCGGGGCGAAATCGCGACCCGCTTTGCCTTGTGCATCGGTGGATTTCGGCGTGTCCGGCGCGGTGAAGGGGGAGAGCGCGCGTAAGGGATGATGCGCCAGCAGCGCGTCCCATTCGGCGGCGTTCAGATAAAGCTGATCCGGCGGCAGCGGTTTATAAGGTGGCGCATTGATCGCTTTGGGCGAATCTGGATTGCCGCTCATCATGGTTTTGCGGGTTTGGTAATAGTCGTCGATCAGGGCCAGCCGGGCTTGTTTGGCGTCTTCCACCTGATGCGAGAGAAAGATCAGAGCGCGCGGCAGATAATCGAACAGCGTGTCGAGATGATCGTGAAACAGGGGCAGCCAATGTTCCATGCCCTGATGTTTGCGACCGGCGCTGACGCTTTCATATAGCGGGTCATCGCCTGCAGGTCCGAAGGCGGCGAGATAGCCGCCGCGGAAACGGCTGATCGAGTCTGCATCGAGCGGGGCTTCGCTGGCGGGCAGCAATTCGATCTGTTTCAGTGTGCCGCCGGATAGTTGGGTTTCGGCATCGAAGAGGCGCATGTCTTCGAGTATATTGCCGAAGAAATCCAATCTGATCGGCTGCGCCTGCCCGGGGGGCCAGAGATCGACAATGCCGCCGCGCAAAGCAAATTCGCCGGGTTCGCGCACCGTACCGGCCTTGCTATAGCCATTGCGCGCCAGAAAAGCGGTGAGCTTGCCCAGATCGACATCGCCGCCTTTTCTGGCGTGGAAGCTGGCGCCGCTGATGCTGCTGCGCGGTGGTACGCGTTGCAGGAACGCATTTACCGTGGTGATGACAAGGGCTGGCTCTTTGGCATCGTGCCGGACCAGCGCGGCGAGTGTGGCGAGGCGCTGACTTTCGATATCGCTTTTGGGCGAGACCCGGTCATAGGGCAGGCAATCCCAGGCCGGGAAATTGAACACTGGCAAAGTGGGATTGAAAAACCGCACCGCTTCATAGATTGCGGCAGCATGGACATCGTCGCCCGCGACAAAGACCACCAATTGCTTGCCACGGCTTGCGGCCTCGGCAGCGATATAGGCGTCATAGCCTTCGGGCGCGCCGCTGACCGTGAAACGGCCCGGTGTGCGCGCTATATAGGTCAGGCGTTCCATACAGGATTCTTACGGGCGCAGAGGGCTTTCATCCGCGTGAAAACCGCGGTGTCGAATTCAGGCGGAACCGGCGCTTTGCCTTGCAGCCAGAGATAGACATCCTGATCGGGCGCATGCAGCAGCGCTTCAAAATCATTCAGCTCGGCTTCGGTCAGCGTGGCCAGTTCGGCATTTGCGAACGTGCCGAAAATCATATCCACCTCGCGGAAGCCGCGGCGGATGGAACGAAACAGCAAACGCTTGCGGCGCACATCCAGCGTGCCGCTTGAAATATATCCGGTCATGGGCGGCTCTATAGCCTCTGGCCGGGGCCGGTGCCAGCCTAATCGGAAGCTGCCTAATCGGAAGGGCCTTGCCGCGCTTGGGGCAGCTTTCATAAGGTGGGTTCCCTTTAATCGCGGTTTTCATGCGCCCCTCTATTTTGTTTCCCCTCTTTGCCGAAACGCGCAGCCTGCCGGGCGTCGGGCCCAAGGTGGAGAAGCTGATCGCCCGCGTGGCAGGCACTAGGCTGGTGGATCTGGTGCTGGATCTGCCGGTGGGGGTGGTGGACAGGTCCTATCGCCCCAGACTGACCGAGGCCGAGCCGGGCCGCATCGCCACGGTGAAGCTGATGATATTGGACCATGTGCCATCACGCGATAAGCGCAGGCCCTATCGGGTGCGTTGTTCCGATGAGACATCGCTGATTGATCTGGTGTTCTTCCACGGCCATGGCGATTATTTGCAGAAATTGCTGCCGGTCGGGGCGGCGCGGATTGTCAGCGGGCGGATCGAGGATTTCAGCGGCAAGCTGCAAATGGCGCATCCGGATTTTATCGTGGCCGAAGAGCAGGCCGATGAGATTCCGCTGCATGAGCCGATCTATGCCTTGACCGAAGATTTATCGGGTAAGGCCTTATCCAAAGCCATTCGCGGCGCGCTGGCCAAAGTGCCTGAGATGCCCGAATGGCTGGATCCGGATTTTTTAAAAAAACGCAATTGGCCGGGATTCCGCGAGGCCTTGCTGGACGCACATGCGCCGCAAAGCGAGGCAGACCTTTCGGCGCAAGCTTTGCTGCGGCAAAGACTGGCTTTTGATGAATTGCTGGCCAATCAATTGGCGCTGATGCTGATCCGCACACGGATGCGGGATTTGAAAGGGCGCAGTATCCAAGGCACAGGCAAATTGAAGAGCAAGGCTGTGGCCGCCCTGCCCTTTTGCCTGACATCGGCGCAGACCGCAGCGCTGGAAGAGATCGAGCAGGATATGGCCGCCCCCGCCCGCATGTTGCGCCTGTTACAAGGCGATGTCGGGGCTGGCAAAACCATTGTCGCCTTTCTGGCCATGTTGCGGGCCGTGGAAAGTGGGATGCAGGCCGGGCTGATGGCGCCGACCGAGATTTTGGCGCGGCAGCATATGGCATCGCTGGAAAAGTTGGCTTTGGCGGCAGGCGTGACGATGGCGCTGCTGACCGGGCGCGAAAAAGGTGCGAGCCGCGCCGCTTTGCTGGAAAAATTGGTGCGGGGCGAGATTGATATTGTGGTCGGCACCCATGCGCTGTTTTCGGAGGATGTGCAATTCGCCGATCTGGGTTTGGCAGTGGTGGATGAGCAGCATCGCTTTGGCGTGCATCAGCGGCTTCAATTGCAAAATCGCGGCGGCTTGCCATCGGATTTGCTGGTGATGACCGCCACACCCATTCCGCGCACGCTGGCTTTGACGGCATATGGCGATATGGATGTCTCGCGCCTCGAAGGGCGGCCACCGGGACGCCAGCCGGTAGAGACGCGCATTTCATCCGCCGCGCGACTGGACGACATTATCGCCAATCTGGGGCGCGCCATCGCCAAAGGGGCGCGGGCTTATTGGGTGTGCCCATTGGTTGAGGAATCAGAAAAAATTGATCTGGCTGCCGCCGAAGACAGAGCCGCCATGTTGAAGCGCGTGCTTGGCCCCCAGATCGGGCTGGTGCATGGCCGCCTGAAAGCGCCGGAACGCGATGCCGCCATGGCGGATTTCAAAGCCGGGAAGACGCAAGTTTTGGTGGCCACCACGGTGATTGAAGTGGGGGTGGATGTGCCCGAAGCCACGATCATGGTGATTGAACATGCCGAGCGATTTGGGCTGGCGCAATTGCACCAGCTACGCGGGCGCGTGGGGCGCGGTTCGGGGAAATCGAGCTGTCTTTTGATTTATCATGGATCGCTGAGCATGACCGCCAAAGCGCGGCTGAAAACCATGCGCGAGACCGATGATGGTTTTGTGATCGCCGAGGAAGATTTGCGCCTGCGCGGACCCGGCGAAATGTTGGGCACCAAGCAGAGCGGCTTGCCGGAATTCCGCCTGGCGGATATTACGCAGCATGGCGATTTGCTGGCTGTCGCGCGTGATGATGCGGGGCTTATTCTTGCGCGCGATCCCGAATTGAAATCGGCGCGCGGGGAGGCTTTGCGGGTTTTGCTCTATTTGTTTGGCCGCGATGAGGCGGTGCGATATTTACGCGCCGGTTAGAGCGCGCCGATAATCGCCACGGAACAGACATTCATCGCCGGCGCGCCGCCCAGATTATGGGTGAGACCAAGTTTTGGATTGGGCAATTGCCGCGCGCCCGCCCTGCCCTGTAATTGCAGATACATTTCATACAACATGCGAAGCCCGGAAGCCGCGATGGGATGGCCGAAACATTTCAGGCCGCCATCGATCTGACAGGGTATCTGGCCATCGGCGTCATAGATGCCGTTCATCACATCGCGCCAGGCCTCGCCTTCGCGCGAGATATGCAGGTCTTCCATCGTGACGAGTTCGGTCACGGAAAAACAATCATGCACTTCCAGCATGGAAATTTCGCTGCGCGGATCACGGATACCTGCTTCGGCATAGGCCCGGGCGGCCGCGATGCGGGCGGTATGGAAATAGCTGCCATCCCAACTATTGTGCTGGCTCTCCAACCCGTTCGACAATGATAGTTGCAGCGCTTTGACCGAGATGATGGTCTGCTTGCCTAAAGCGCGGGCGATTTCCGGTGTGGTGACAATGGCGCAGGCCGCGCCATCGGAAACGCCGCAGCAATCGAACAGGCCCAGCGGTTCGGCGATCATGGGCGCGGACAGGCATTGCTCTTCGGTGATTGGTTTTTGCAGATGGGCTTTGGGATTCTTTGCGCCATTGGCATGGCTTTTTACCGAGACATGGGCGATGGCGCGTTTCAGATCTTCGGCGCTGACACCATGTTTGGCGCGGTAAGCTGTGGCGAGCTGCGCGAAATTACCGGGCGCCGAGCCATTGGCGCTCCAGAGCGGGTTGAGTGTGGCCCCTTCGCGTTGGGGCAGGCCGCCATAGCCGGTATCTTTTAATTTCTCGACACCAAGTGCCAGCGCGATATCGCAGGCACCGGCGGCCACAGCATAGACCGCGCCGCGAAAAGCTTCGGAACCGCTGGCACAGAAATTTTCCACCCGCGTCACGGCAATATTGGGCAGGCGCAGCGCCACCGACATGGGTGTGCCGCCTTTGCCAACATGCTGATCTTCCATCGCCGTGCCAAGCCAGGCGGCTTCGATCTGGCTGGTGGTCACGCCTGCATCCTGCAGTGCTTCCAGATAGGCTTCGACCATCAGGTCTTCGGCACCGGCATCCCAGCGTTCGCCGAATTTGGAACAGCCCATACCAAGAATGGCGACCTTGTCCCGAATGCCTGTGGCCATTGCATTTTCCTTTGCCAATTTAGGCCATTTAGCGGCGAGGTTCCGCGGCTGTAAAGCCAAACAGTTGAAACTCAAGTGAAAACATATTTGTGCTGGAAGACGCCGATGTAAACACAGCGCCTGATGGTGGAACATTGATGGTGCGGACACGTTCACACCACGTCCATCCGGACAGAAAATTGCCGAAACACAAAAGGAGCATTTGGAATGTCCAGGAAGATATTGAGCGCGGCTGCCATGGCCGCTGCCATGAGCCTTTTTGCCATGCCTGCTGGCGCTGCCGAAGGTGGTGTGAAAGTTGGTACGCTGACCTGCAATGTAGCGAGCGGTTGGGGATTTATATTCGGGTCATCGAAAGAGGTACGCTGTCATTATCGCCCGAGTGATCGCAAACTGGAGCGTTATGAAGGCAGTATCGATAAATTCGGTGTCGATATTGGTTATACCGAAGGCGGTGTGATGATCTGGACCGTGGTGGCCCCGACATCCGACATACGCCCCGGCGCGCTGGAAGGTGGCTATGCGGGCGTGACGGCGGGTGCAACGGTTGGCGTAGGCGTTGCAGCCAATGCATTGATCGGTGGGTTCGACAAATCGATCACACTCCAACCGCTTTCCATCGAAGGAAATACGGGCCTTAATGTAGCGGCTGGTATTGGCGCGATGAATCTGAAATCCGTGCCGTAAATTCTGTGCCGAATTAAAGCCCGCTCTTCGGCGCGGGCTTTTTTTTTGCGTCAGGCGGGAACCGCTTTCCAGAAATAGCGGCGGAAGCCACGCTTATCGTCGAAATCCTTGATGCGGAAGGACATGCGCACTGTCATGCCGCTTTGGACTTCGCCCGCATCGACATCGCTGATATCGGCCATCAGGCGGCCGCCATCTTGGAAGGTGATCATGCCATAATGATTGGGCGGGTTCATCGAGAAGGTGAGATGATCCGCCGACCATGACAGAACATTTCCTGCGCTTTCGGAGAAGCCATGCGGGATCTGGCTGTCCTGCGCGCCGCAATCGGGATTGACGCAGAGGCGGCTGCGGGGAAATTGTGGCGTGCCGCAGCTTTGGCATTTACCGCCGACAAGCCCCAATATCATATCATTCTTGCGATAGAGCACCGAATGGGCGGTGCGCTTGTCGATTTCGGCGCGCATGCCTTTTTCGAGTTCGATCAATCCGTTGAAGGCGAGATATTTGAGATAGTTGGTTTCGTCTTTTTTCCGGGCGAGGGCTTTGCTGACCTTTGCGCGCGGGCTTATCCGCGTGATGTGATCGGTGACTTCAAACAGCGCTGTCTCGCAACCCTGGCCGAATTGGGCGATGAGAATTTTATCACCGGGCTGAGCTTTTTCCAGCACATGGGCCAGGAGAATAAGCGGATGGGCGACGCCTGTATCGCCGATTTGGCTGTTCAGATTATCGCAGAGACACGCCGGATCGAGCCCGGATTTTTTGGCGATCTGTTGATCCAGTTTCGCATAAGGACAGGGCAGGATGATGTGATTGATCTGATCGGGGGCGATCTCTGTTTTATCCAGCAGCGCTTTGATGGCGGCGGGGAGGATTTTGCTGAAACCTTCGTCGCGGATCCAGCGTTCTTCCCAGCCATAATCGAATTCGGCTTCCTGACTGCGGAAGTGATCGATAAAATCCATGCTCAGCGTATGGCTGGCGATGAAGCGGGCGATGACATGTTCGCAGCCGAGTGCAAGGGCGGCGGCGCCATCGCCATAGCGCATTTCTTCACTGGAAGCGGCGCGGGCGCGGCGTTTTTCAGCGGCGACGAGGACGGGGGCGGATAGACGGCCCGCCTGCACGGCGTCTAAGGCGCTGAGAAGGGCACTGAGGCCGGCGCGCTGTGAGCCGGCTATATCAAGCGTCATCGCCTGTTGCGGCAGATTGAGCGCGGCGGCAATGACACCGGCATTCTGGCGATCCAGAAAAGGCATCGAGGTGGAGGCGAAATAGAGCGCATCAAGAGAGGCGCGTTCCTGTAACACGTCGTTTTGCACGGGCAGACAATTGCGCGCGGCTTCGACGCCCATGGAGATGGCGTCTTCGTCCCAACTTGCCATGGCGCGTTCGCCCGCGCCTTTTAGCCCCGGCGCGAACCAGCTATTGGCGGCATGGATGGCTTTGCGCTGTAAGCGGCGTAAGGGGATGTAAGCACCATAAGCGGTAATGCCGATCATGAGCCGGTTCCAATCCAGAAAAGACCATTCACAAGAGCAGGCAATAATAACCTGCTTGTGTGAGTCTGTCGCAAATCGCAGCCGCATCGTCCACCGGTCCGGCGCGCAGGCGATAAAAACGACCGCGTTGTGGCAGATCGACCGGGACCACATTGGGATTTACCCCCTGCAGCGCATCGCCGAGCAGATTTTTCACCCTGCCCCATTCCACCATAGCATTGCTGTCTTTGCGAAAAGAGCCGAGTTGAATCAGGCGCGCTGTGGGTTTGAGGATTTTTATGTCCGGATCGGCTTTGGGCGGGATGAGTGTATAGGCGGCGCGTTGGCGCGGCAGGCCGGGTGGCACAGGCGCAACTGTGGGCGCAGGCAGAGCCAGCGCGATGGAGGCCTGTTGCTGCTTATCCGGCGGTGCATCCGGGGCGTTCAGAACAGCAAGGCGCTGCGCGGCGGGTGCATAATCGGCATTGGCGCGCAGGGCGCGTTCGTAATAATCGCGGGCCTCGTCACGGCGGCTCATGGCTTCTGCGATCTGGCCCAGACCATAGAGCGGATATTCCGTCTGCGGATTACCGCTTTGGATCGAGGCCAGATAATCGAGGCGCGCGGGCTCCAACCGCCCCAATCGGCGATATAAGTTAGCGCGATTATTATAGGCCGCCGCGAAACGGCGTTCCAATCTGAGCGCCGCATCATATTCGATCAGGGCTTCATCACTGCGCATGAGCTGATCCAGCATGACGGCGCGGTTGAAGCGTAGGCGCGCTATGTCGGTGGCAGGCAGGGCATGCAGGGACAGCGCAAGGGTGAAATCATCCAAAGCTGCTTGCGGGCGCTTTTGCGCATCGCGCGCAAGGCCACGATCCATCAGGAGACGGGCGCGGTCGGCCGCTTTCAGATTATTCGCAGAGAGTAATTTACTAAGGCGGGCTTCTTTCAGCGCCGGGTCTTCTTCATAGGCATGTACAGATGTGCCGAGCAGCGTGCTGAAGAGCAGCGCGAAGATGATCGATGTGACAGCCCCCCAGTGCATGGACCTACACTTTATAATGATCCCGGAACCAGTTCACGAAACGCGGAATACCTTCAGACAAAGGCACGCGCGGCGCGAAATCGAAATCACGCGCGGCGCGGGAAATATCGGCATAGGTTTCCTTCACATCGCCGGGCGGGCCATCGACATGATTGAGAATGGCGCTTTTGCCGGTGGCTTTTTCAATGGCCTGAATCAATTCAAGCACGGTTTCGGGGTGGCTGTTGCCCAGATTATAGACCCGGTGCGGCGCGCCATCCATGGCGGGATAAGGCGTCTCCACAATGCGCAACAGGGCGGCCACTATATCGTCGATAAAGGTGAAATCCCGGCGCAGCTTGCCGCCGCCGAAGACCGGAATGGGCTGACCTTTGAGAATGAGATCCGTGAAAGACCAATAGGCCATGTCGGGCCGCCCCATCGGGCCATAGACCGTGAAGAAACGCAGGCCCGTCTGTTTCAGGCCAAACAGATCGGCATAGGAATGGGAAAGTAATTCCCCTGCCCGCTTGGTGGCGCCGTAATAGGAGACCGGCTTATCGGCCCGTGCCTCTTCGCTGAAGGGGGCCTTGGTATCATTGCCATAGACCGAACTGGACGAGGCATAGACCAGATGTTGCAGCCCCGCATGATGGCGGGCAAATTCCAGCACATATTGATGGCCGGTGAGATTGGAGCGCGTATAGGCCGCCGGATCTTGCAGCGCATAGCGCACACCGGCCTGTGCCGCCAGATGCAGGATGATGTCAAAAGTTTCACCCGCTGCGGCCTGTTCCAAAGCCTTGGGCTGGGCGATATCTGCCTTGACGAAACGGAATTGCGGATTGGCCTGCAATTGGGCGAGACGGGCCTGTTTCAGGGCTGGGTCATAATAGCTATTGACCTCGTCAATCCCTACGACACGATGGCCCGCCGCCAAAAGCGCGCTTGCCGTGTGAAAGCCGATAAAGCCGGCCGCGCCGGTCAGGAGAATATGCATGTCTCGCCTTAACTTTGCCGTGAAATCCGGCTTTCAAGTCTGATAGCCAGCCCTTAAAGCCTGCCCCTTGGGATCATGGCCTGTCCATAGACTGATCTTGGCCCCTTATGCCATGAAAGTGGTTACTTCAACTCTTGTCCCGCAACCCTAATACCCCCGAAACCCTAATACACAGTGTGCTGATGACCCGTTTCGCCCCCGTTCGCAAAGCCGTTTTACCAGTCGCCGGTATGGGAACCCGTTTCCTGCCCGCCACCAAGGCTGTTCCCAAGGAAATGCTGACCATCGTGGATAAGCCCGTGGTCCAATATGCCGTGGAGGAGGCCCGCGCCGCCGGGATTGAGCAATTCATCTTTGTCACCGGCCGGGGCAAGCATGTGATCGAAGATCATTTCGACCATGCCTATGAGCTGGAATCCCTGTTGCTGGACCGGGAAAAAAACGCCGAGCTGGACAGCCTGCTGGAAGGCCTGCCCAAGACCGGTTCGGTCAGCTTCACCCGCCAGCAAAAGCCGCTGGGCCTGGGCCATGCCGTCTGGTCGGCCCGGCATTTTGTCGGCAATGAGCCCTTTGCCGTGCTGCTGCCGGACGATCTGCTGGTCGGCCAGCCGGGCGCGCTGTCCCAGATGATGGAAGCCTATAATGAAGTGGGCGGGGTCATTGTGGCGGCAGAGGAAAAGCCGCTGGAAGAGACCAAAAGATATGGCGTGATCGATCCGGGCGAACAAAGAGGCAATGCCGTGGCGGTTAAGGGCGTGGTCGAGAAACCCGATCCGTCCAAAGCACCATCACGGCTTTGCATCATTGGCCGTTATATTTTGCAGCCGGAAATTTTCAGCGAGCTGGACCGGCAGGAACAGGGTGCGGGCGGCGAAATTCAGTTGACCGATTCCATGGCCAAGCTGATCGGCCAGATGCCCTTCCATGCCGTGAAGACCAATTGCGCCCGTTATGATTGCGGCGACAAGGTGGGCTTCCTCCATGCCAATATCGCTGTCGGCCTGACCCGGCCCGATATCGCCCCGCAATTGCGGGACATCCTGAAGGGGATCAAGGTTTAGGCGTTAAGCAGCTTAAACATCTATTCGCCGGGCCTGCCGCCGCAGCGGCTCGGCCAGAACGGGCATATGGTAGAAAAACTGGCTGGTCACGGCTTGCGCTGTCGCATTTCCCGCCACAGGGAGAATATTCCTTAACGAATAACCGGGAGATTAAGCCTGCCTGCCCTTCGCCCTTGAAGTGCTTGGGGATTTCGGGCGAAAGAGGGGGCCTTCAAAAGGGTTTGTAGCCATGCGTATTGCGATGATCGGCACGGGTTATGTAGGTCTGGTATCCGGGGCCTGCCTGTCCGAATTTGGCCATGATGTGATCTGTGTCGATAAGGATCAGAGCAAGATCGCGGCACTGGAAGCCGGGCAGATTCCGATCTTTGAGCCGGGTCTTGATGAGGTGGTCGCCGCCAATGTGAAGGCGGGCCGCCTGTCTTTTACCGATGATCTGAAAAAGGCCGTGCCGGGTGTGGATGCGGTGTTCATTGCCGTGGGAACGCCCTCGCGGCGCGGGGATGGCCATGCCGATCTGAGCTATGTCTTTGCCGCCGCCGAGGAGATTGCCGACGCGCTGACCGGCTATGCCGTGGTTGTGACCAAATCCACTGTGCCGGTGGGCACCGGCCAGAAAGTGGCCGAGATTATCCGCAAGAAACGCGGCGACGCGCAATTTGACGTAGCCTCGAATCCGGAATTTTTGCGTGAAGGCTCGGCGATCGAGGATTTCCGCCGCCCGGACCGCGTGGTGGTGGGCTGTGAGAGCGAGCGCGCGCGCGAGGTGATGCGCGAAGTCTATCGCCCGCTTTTCCTCAATGAGACGCCGATCCTGTTTACCAGCCGCGAAAGCTCGGAACTGATCAAATATGCCGCCAATGCCTTTCTGGCGACCAAGATCACCTTCATCAATGAAATGGCTGATCTGTGCGAGAAACTGGGCGCGGATGTGCAGGATGTTTCGCGCGGGATTGGCCTGGATGGCCGTATCGGCAAGAAATTTTTACATGCCGGGCCGGGTTTTGGTGGCTCCTGCTTCCCCAAAGATACGCTGGCGCTGCTGAAAACATCACAGGATTGCGGCGCGCTGACCCATATCGTCGATGCGGTGGTGAAGGTGAATGATGCCCGCAAATTGGCGATGGCGGAAAAGGTGGAACGCGCCTTTGGCGGCGTGCAGGGCAAGACCATTACCGTGCTGGGCCTCACCTTCAAACCCAATACGGATGATATGCGTGATGCCCCCAGCCTGGTGATCGTGCCGCATCTGCAAGGCAAGGGCGCGCGAATCCGCGCCTATGATCCCGAAGGCACCAAGGAAGCCCGCAAACATCTGGATATCGACTATTGCGGCTCGGCGCAGGAGGCGCTGGAGGGCGCCGACGGTGTGGTGATCCTGACCGAATGGAATGAGTTCCGGGCGCTGGATTTCAAGAAAGTGAAAGCGCTGCTGAAAACGCCGCTGATGGTCGATCTGCGTAATATTTATCGGCCGGAGCAGATGGCGGATGCGGGCTTCACCTATGTCAGCGTAGGGCGCGCCGATAGCAGCCCGAAGGGCTGATATCGCCGATCTCATGATCCTGACGGGGGCGTAATTGAATTGCGCCCCAAAAGGGTCACAGGCCCGCTTTAAACCGCTTTTGTCCAAGCATATCTGGCCCTTGGCATCTTGCCTTGGCCGGACTGCTCGGGCCATAGAACCATGTCCGGTCGTGGCGCCTTGTGCGGTGGCCGGAGAGATCGAGCTGCGCAATCTTTAAGGATCCTTCTTCGAGGGTCGCTGGCCGGGGCTGGCAGGGTTGAGCTTCAAATGAGAATGGGATCCGGTGGCCAGACCGCGACGTCGCAAAGCCATTGCGCGCAGCCTTTTGGCGCTCAGCACGGCCCTTACGGCCATGCTCTGGGCTGCGCCCGGCCATGCATTCGATTTCAGCTTCAAGCGCAGCCTAATCGACAGCGATCCCTATCAGCCGCGTAATCTGTATGGCGAATATGGGCTGATCGATATGCCCAGCGCGCGCATGGCGCCGGATGGTCAGATCGCCCTGACTTTTTCCGCGATGAAAAACACCCAGCGTTATGGCTTTACCTTTCAGGCCCTGCCCTGGCTGGAAGGGGCCTTCCGCTATAGCCATCTGGCCGGCTTTAACGGCCATGATTATTATGACCGCAGCTTCGGTTTTAAATTGCGCCTGTTTGAAGAAGGCGCGCTGATGCCTGAATTGGCGGTCGGCATACGCGATATTGTCGGCACCGGGATTTATGGCGGGGAATATATTGTCGCCAGCAAACGGCTGTTCCGCGATGTTGAAGTGACGGCGGGAATGGGCTGGGGGCGGCTTGGATCATCCGGAGCATTGCCCAATCCGGTGGGCGCGGTCTTTTCGTCTTTCAAAGATCGCAGACAGCCGGATTCCACCGGGCAGTTTGAATTTGATCAATTATTCCGCGGCGAAGATGTAGGCCTGTTTGGCGGCGTGATCTGGCAGACGCCCATTCGCAACTTAAGTTTCATCGCGGAATATAGCAGCGATCGTTATCTGCCGGAGACCGGATCGCGCCTGCTTGATCAGCGCACGCCTTTTAGCTTTGGCATGTCCTATCGCCTGTTCAACCATTTCACGCTGGGTGCCAGCTATCTCTATGGCGATACGGTGGCGATTTCGGTCAGCATCGATGCCGACCCGACAAAGCCTTTGCAATCGGTGCGGCTGGGTACGCCACCCCCGCCTGTCGTGGTGCGCACGCTGGAAGAACAGCAGGCGGCCATTGTCGCTTTGCAAAATCGCAATCTGATTGGCTCGCAGATCGCGCGGGCTGATAGTGCGGCAACGCGGCAATATAGTGATGTCGATATTTTGGGCCAGGCATTGGCCGCGTCGGGCACGCAGGTTGTAGATTTTGAAGTGAATGGATCATCGCTTCTGGTCAATATACGTGATCAGATCAGCACAGGCCAATGCCGCAGCTTTGCGCGCATGCCCGAATTGACCGCCATGCATATTCGCGCTGTGGCGGTGACCAATTTGCACAAAGCCGATGGCGCGGTGGTGACCTGTGACGTGGCGCAGCAAGCCCCAGTGGTGCGGCTGGCAAGCAATGATCCCACGCTTATGGCGGCGGCTTTGGCCACCGGGCCACTCAAACCGCAAGCCGCTCCGGTATCTGCGGCCAAAGCGGAAAAAGCGATCCGCCAATCAGCCAAAGATCATTCGATCATCATCAACGCCATGCGCCAGACCCATAGTGAAATCTGGGTCTATTATTCCAATCATCAATATTATCTTGAAGCCGAAGCTATGGGGCGGCTGACCCGCATTGTGATGCAGGAAGCGCCGCCTTCTGTGGAAGTGGTGCATCTGATTTCGGTCGAACATGGGGTGCCGCTGCGCGAGGTGCGGGTGCTGCGCAGTTCGCTGGAGCGGGTTCTGCTGGCCAATGGCAATGTCAGCGAATTGAAGGGCACGGTGAAAATATCCGCCGCGCCCATGAGCAACCCGGCCTATGACGCGGCGATTGCGCAAAATTATCCGCGTTTTTCGTGGGCAATCTCGCCGCAAACCCGCCAGAGTCTGTTTGACCCGGAATTGCCTTTGCAGGCGCAGTTCCTTGTCGCGCTTTCATCGAGTGTCGATATTTATCCGGGCATCAGCGTGACCGGGTCGTTCGATATCAATATCTATAATAATTTCACCGATAGTTACGGCAATGACAGCGTGCTGCCGCATGTGCGCAGTGATGTTCAGAAATATTACGATAAGGGCGTCAATGGCGTTGCCAATTTTGAAGTGAATTATCGCGCGCGCCTGTCGCCCAATGTCTATACCAAGATTAAGGCGGGCTATCTGGAAGATATGTTTGCCGGCATAGGCGCCGAAGTGATCTGGCGGCCGGAAAATTCGCGGTTGGTATTTGGGGCTGATCTCTATCAGGTGTGGCAGCGTAATTATGATCGGTTGTTCGGCTTCCTGCCTTATGATGTCGTCACCGGCCATCTCAGCGTCTATTACGAATCTCCGTGGTATGGACTGAATTTCCATGCCAAGGCCGGGCGCTATCTGGCGGGGGATTATGGCGGCACGCTGGAAGTGACAAGGCGCTTTGCCTCGGGCATGGAATTGGGGGCCTTTGCCACCTTCACCAATGTGCCGTTCAGCCGCTTTGGCGAAGGCAGTTTCGACAAAGGCATACGCGTGCGTATTCCGCTGGAATGGGGCTTGCCCATTCACAGCCAATCCTCTTACAGCCTGTTGATGCGCCCCGTGCAGCGCGATGGCGGACAGCGGCTGGCGAATGATGATTCACTGTATGAAGAAACCCATCGCACAGGCTATGGCGAAATCTGGAGGCATCTGGATGGATTGCCTAACCCATAGAGGCTTTTTCCACCGCGCGATCCGCGGGAGCATGGTGCTGGCCACATGTTTGGGGCTGGCCGCCTGTGGTTCCGGCGAATCGAATTTGACCTTGCTCTATGACGCGACCAAGACCGCGTTACTGGGCGCAGACGCATCGTCGGTTCAGCTCGAACAGGCGGCGGCAGTGCCTTATGCATCCATGGGTGTGCGCCTGGGCAATGGCCCGCAATTGCTGATCGTGATGGTGGGGGATGCGCCCCATAACCGGTTATGGACCGCATCCAGACAGATTGCGCTTCAGACAGATGATGGACGCATTACACGCACATCGGGCCTGAACTGGAATCTGGCCGGGGTGACGGCCATACAGGGCAATATGATTTCCCTGACAGATAGTCTGAACAGCCAGCAGCTTTCGCGCACGCTGCTCTATGACTTTGCCGATATGCAGATTTATTCCGCGAGCGTGCAATGCCGGTTAAGCCCGCCCAAAGCAGAAAACGTGCATATTCTGGGCAAGGTGATTGCAGCCAATCATCTGGTGGAAAACTGTAACAGCGCGGCTTTGGGTTGGCGGTTCAGCAATCAATATTGGCTGAGCGAAAGCGGTACGGTGATGTGGAAATCTATCCAGCATGTGCACCCTAAGCTCGACCCGATCACCACGGAAATTCTGCGTCCGCCCGGCTAAATTTTAAGCCGGGCTTTTTGTTCTATTTCACGCAAAGAAAAAGGGCGCTGATGCAGCGCCCCTGATCTGAAACCAAAATGGGGTGCGCCCGAGGATCAGCTCGGCGGGCCCGGAGGAATTGTGCCTGTCGTGGCCGAATTTTTGCTGTTGCCCGTCAGGACCAGCGCAAGGCCGCCGCCGATGAGAGCGATCGTGATCACGCCCATAACAATATTGGTGTTCATAGCTTGCGCTTCCTGCACAGGGGCCGTTTTACCCGGCGCAAGCACAGCCTGGCTGGCATCATCTGCGAAAGCTGCTGTAGAGGCGAAAAGCATAGAAGAAGCTGCAATTAGGGAAGCTAATTTACGCATGCAATAGACCCTCCTGATACTAGGCTATTGGTCTAAAGCCGCATTTCCGATGAGTCAATTCAACAGGCAAGGGCGGGAATGCGCCTGTTGCGTTCTGACACAAGAAAGACTCCGGCGCACCCGCTAAAGTAGAAACCCCGCACCGAAGCAACTTCAATGCGGGGTTTTCGTTTCAACCTATCAGCACTATCAGGCGATTAAGCCTTTGCTGCGGAGATAGTTCACCACTTCTTCCGCCAAAACTGCCGGCTCTTTGCCGACGGTCTTCAACACGAGTTCAGCGGATTCAGGCGCTTCATAGGGGCTGTCGATCCCGGTGAAGTTCTTGATCTCACCGGCCTTCGCCTTTTGATAGAGGCCCTTCGGATCGCGCTGCATGCACAATTCGATAGGCGTATCGACAAAGATTTCGATGAACTCGCCATCTTCAACCAGATCGCGCGCCATCCGCCGTTCGGAACGGAAGGGCGAGATGAAGC
>CAZOJG010000008.1:47455-103541 GCA_964580115.1 uncultured Rhizobium sp. | reverse complement strand
ATAAGGATACGAGCGGGCTTCTGGTCGCGGCCAAGACCGACCGGGCCATGGCGAGCCTGGCCAAGCAATTTGCCGCCCATGCGGTGCGCCGGGCCTATCATGCCGTGGTCTGGGGCAGCCCGCGCCTGGGTGACGGGATGATCGAGGGTGATATTGGCCGCAATCCCTTTGACCGCAAGAGAATGGCCGTGGTGCGCAATGCCGGTAAACCTGCCCGCACCCGTTTCAGGGTGATGGAGCGTTTTGGTGACCCGAACAGGCCCTTTGCCAGCCTAGTGGAATGTCGGCTTGAGACCGGGCGCACCCACCAAATCCGGGTGCATTTAACCCATTTGGGGCATCCGCTGATCGGCGACCCGAGCTATGGGAAGGCAAGGCGGCCGCCAAAGCCCAAGAATGAGGTTGAAGCCATTGCCTTTGCCGCGGCGGCGGACTTTCCGCGCCAGGCGCTACATGCATGGCTTCTGGGCTTTCATCACCCTACGCTGAATGAGGAAATTCGCTTTGAATCTGACTGGCCTGAAGATTTTTCAACGCTTATCAGCCATTTGCGGGCCTTGACGAAACGCTGATCGTTCCCAAATAGTTAGGACATTACCACGACGTAAGTAGGTGGGGGTCTTGGTGCCGGGTAATGTTTCCCTTCCTGCTTAGGCATTTACACTTAGTATGGGCATGGCTGTGTATGGGCATGGCTGTTGGCCCCATGCGGAGCATGGCAAAAGGATTGGCAGTGTGAGCAGTCGCAGCGTCCCCGCATTAAATAATGATAGTGGCCTGTCGCGCTATTTGTCGGAAATTCGCAAATTTCCGCTGCTGGATCCGCATGAGGAATATATGTTCGCCAAACGCTGGCGCGAACATGAAGACCCGGAGGCCGCGCGCAAAATGATCACCAGTCATTTGCGGCTGGTGGCGAAAATCGCCATGGGGTATCGGGGTTATGGGCTGCCTGTTTCGGAGATTATTTCCGAGGGCAATGTCGGCTTGATGCAGGCGGTTAAACGCTTTGAGCCGGATAAGGGGTTCCGCCTGGCCACCTATGCGATGTGGTGGATCAGAGCATCCATTCAGGAATATATTTTGCGGTCGTGGAGCCTTGTTAAAATGGGCACGACAGCTGCGCAGAAAAAATTATTCTTCAATCTGCGTAAGGCCAAAAACAAGATTGATGCGATTGAAGAAGGTGATCTGCGGCCTGAACAGGTAGCGGAGATCGCCCGCAAGCTGGGCGTCCGCGATACAGAAGTGATCGAGATGAATCGACGGCTTTCAGGGCCGGATTCATCGCTGAACACACCGCTGCGTTCGGATTCGGAATCCGAATGGCAAGACTGGTTGCAGGATGATTCCATCGATCAGGAAACCTTGCTGGCCGAAACTGAGGAATTGAACGAGCGTCAATCCTTGCTGGCTGAAGCCATGCAACAGCTTAATCCGAGAGAACGCGATATTATTGAAGCCCGCCGACTGCGCGATGAGCCGGTGACGCTGGAAGAATTATCCAAAAAATATGATGTGAGCCGTGAGCGGGTGCGCCAGATCGAGATGCGGGCGTTTGATAAGTTACAGGCCGCGATGAAAAGCGCATTGGAGAGCCGGCGTGGCAGCACGCTGGAAGCCGCTCTTTGATAGAAGCCTCCTGCGACCGAGCAGGCCCATATTGACGCAGGTGCGTTTTAAAACTTCTGTTTGACGAGATCGCTGACCCGCCCTATATCGACAGCGGGCCACACCTCCCCAACGAGGTGCTTTCATTCTGGAAGGAATGACCGATGACCGGAACTATTCCGGCCGTGCGCCCTGCACGGCCTTTTTTTTCGTCTGGACCTTGTGCCAAACGGCCAGGTTGGACAGTTGACGCCCTGAAGGGTGCCTTGCTGGGGCGGTCACACCGTTCCAAGCCTGGAAAAGCCAAACTTAAAGAAGCGATTGATCGCACCAAAGCCATTCTCGGCATTCCAGCCGATTATCGCGTTGGGATCGTGCCTGCTTCGGATACGGGGGCCGTTGAAATGGCCCTTTGGTCGATGTTGGGACCTCGCCCTGTCGATCTGTTCGCGTGGGAAAGTTTTGGCGAAGACTGGGTGACCGACGCGGTCAAACAGTTGAAGCTTAATGATACGCGCCTGTTCAAAGCCGATTATGGCGCATTGCCAGATCTGGCTCAGGCAACCCCCGCACATGACGTGGTATTCCTGTGGAATGGCACGACGTCGGGCGCGCGCGTGCCCAATGGCGACTGGATCCGTGATGACCGTGAAGGTTTGACCATTTGCGACGCCACCAGCGCCGCTTTTGCGATGGATCTGCCGTGGAACAAGCTCGATGTCACCACCTTCTCCTGGCAGAAAGTGCTGGGGGGCGAGGCGGCACACGGGATTTTGGTTTTGTCGCCGCGCGCAGTCGAACGGCTGGAATCTTATAGTCCGCCATGGCCGCTGCCGAAAATTTTCCGCATGACCAAAGGCGGGAAATTGATTGAAGGCATTTTCCAGGGCGAGACCATCAACACGCCATCCATGCTGGCGCTGGAAGATTATCTGGATGCTTTGAGCTGGGCTGAGGCGCAAGGCGGCCTGAAAGGGTTGATCAATCGCGCAGATGGCAATGCCAAAGCGTTGAATGATTGGGCCGCGGGCACCAATTGGATTGCCAATCTGGCCGATGTGCCGGCGCAACGGTCCAATACAAGTGTTTGTTTGAAAATCACCGATCCGCGCATCACTGCGCTGAATACGGATGGACAAGCGGATTTTGCCAAGAAATTGGCGTCTCTGCTGGAAAAAGAAGGCGTTGCTCTTGATACGGCGTCTTATCGTTCTGCCCCGCCGGGTTTGCGCATCTGGTGTGGCGCGACCGTGGAACGCGATGACATTGTTGCATTGACCCCATGGATCGAATGGGCCTTTGCAAAATTGGTCGCTGAACTGCCTTAAGCCTTGAAAATGGCGGCAGGAGATAGCTGCCGCCATTGCTTAGCCAGATTTTTGTTCACCCGAATCCCCCATCTCTGCGCTTTTTGCGCCAAGGAAAGTGAACCCGATGCCTAAAGTTCTTATTGCCGACAAGCTGTCACCCGCTGCCGTTGCGATCTTCAAGGAACGCGGCGTTGAAGCCGATGTCAAAACCGGCCTGACAAAAGAGCAATTGCTCGAAATCGTTGATCAATATGACGGTATCGCCATACGCTCGGCCACCAAGATCACCGTCGATGTCATTAAGCAGGCGAAGAATCTGAAAGTGGTGGGACGCGCCGGTATTGGCGTGGATAATGTTGATATTCCTGCGGCAACGGCTGCCGGCGTGATCGTGATGAATACGCCCTTTGGCAATTCGATCACGACAGCGGAACATGCCATCGCATTGATGATGGCTCTGGCGCGCGATCTGCCTGCCGCCAATGCATCGACACAGGCCGGCAAGTGGGAAAAGAACCGCTTCATGGGTTCGGAGGTCTATGGCAAAACGCTGGGCTTGATTGGGGCGGGTAATATTGGCTCGATCGTGGCAGACCGCGCCAAGGGCCTGAAGATGCATGTCGTGGCCTTTGACCCCTATCTTTCAGCGGAACGCGCCGCTGATATGGGCATTGAAAAAGTTGAGCTGAACGATTTGTTGGCACGCGCGGATTTCATCAGCTTGCATACCCCGCTGACCAATGAGACACGCAATATCATCTCGGCTGAGGCGCTGAATAAGATGAAGAAAGGGGCACGGATTATTAATTGTGCCCGCGGCGGCTTGGTGGATGAAGTCGCGCTGAAGGCGGCATTGGATTCTGGCCATTTAGCGGGTGCCGCTTTGGACGTGTTCGACGAAGAACCTGCCAAGGCCAACGTTTTGTTTGGCAATGATAAAGTTATTGCCACACCGCATTTAGGGGCATCGACCGCTGAAGCGCAGGAAAATGTTGCGCTTCAGGTGGCGGAACAGATTTCCGATTATCTGCTGACTGGCGCCATCACCAATGCGCTGAACATGCCTTCGATCAGCGCGGATGAAGCGCAGAAAGTGCGGCCGTGGATTTCGCTGTCGGAAAAGCTGGGCGCTTTTGCTGGTCAGTTGACAGAGACCAGCCTTGAGACGGTGGAAATTCTTTATGAAGGCACAGCGTCTAAACTGAACCAGCGGGCACTGACACAGGCTGCTTTGGCGGGTTTGCTGCGCCCTGCCCTGCCGGATGTGAATATGGTCAATGCGCCGATCGTGGCGAAAGAACGCGGTATCGTGGTGAGCGAAGTGCGCCGCGATCAGCAAGGCGTCTATGAGGGCTATATTAAAATTACGGTGACCGCGGCGGGGCAGAGCCGCTCTGTCGCGGGTTCGGTCTATTCCGATGGCCGCCCGCGTTTGATCCAGATTAAAAACATCAATCTGGACGCCGAATTCGCCCCCAATATGCTTTATGTCACTAATGAGGATAAGCCGGGCTTTATTGGCCGGCTGGGCACATTGCTGGGTGGGGCGCAGGTCAATATCGCATCATTCTCTCTGGGCCGGGTAGCGCCGGGGGCCGATGCTATTGCTTTGGTGGAGACGGATGGACCGGTGAATGAGAAGATTCTCGCGGAAATTCTGACGCTGCCTCTTGTGAAACAGGCTAAAGCCCTGCAATTCTGAACCACTCATCATACAGTAAATAAAAAGTTTACGGGGGCGGCGCAGACCATGCGTTCGCCCCCAATTATTTGTAGTAAATGAATCCTTACCGCAAAACCTATCGAGCAATCGAAAAACTCCATTAACGCTCCATAGGGCAGAATAGGCTCAAGAGATGGAGCTGCTGTGGTACGCCCGCGTGAAATGAAAGAGAAAATGTCGACCGCTAACCGCCCTGCAGGCGGATTATGGACGCGTTTCTGGGCCCCCTTCTGGCGCACCTTAGAGCCGCGCACAGAAGCGGATTTGCGCATGGTCGAAACGCAGCTCGACATGGCGCGCAAAGCCAATGCACCTACATCTTATATCGTTCCACTGACGGCGCTGCTGGCATCGCTGGCCAATTTATATTGGGCGGATCTTAGCCAGCTGATTACCTGGGTTCTGCTGGTTACAGTGCTCTGCGTTGTCTGTGAGCTGAAATATCTGCATTTCCTCAAGACTTATGATCGCTCGCCAGATGCTATTCGCTATCGCGCCAAGATGGCCGTGATCATGGCGATTGTATTGGTTGGCGCCTGGTGCTCGATGGTGGTGATCACCTGGGTGCCGGATGCGCCGGGCAATCATTTGCTGATTATGTTTTTACTCTGCGCCTCTCTATCCGGATGGGTGACATCCGGCGCGGTATATCTGCCGATGGTCTATGTCACATTGCCGATCTATCTGCTGGCAATGACGGTGGTCCCGGTTATTGCCGGGGATACGATTGATGTGATTTTGGGGTCCTTATGCATCGGCTTCTGGTTGATGATGCTGGGACAGGCCCTGACAAATTATGATACGACCCGCAAAAAATTGCTGCTGGAACATGAGCGGTTGCAGCTGATTGCAGATTTGCGGGCGGCCAAGGAAAATTCAGATCGTGCCCGCGAACGGGCGGAAGCGGCTTCGCGCGCGAAATCAACGTTTCTGGCCAATATGAGCCATGAACTACGTACCCCGTTGAATGCTATTTTAGGATTCTCCGAGATCATTCAGACCCGCGCTTTTGGCAATGCGCTGGATCAATATTCGGAATATGGCGGTTATATTCACGGCTCTGGCCAACATTTGCTGACCCTGATCAATGACATTCTGGATCTCGCCAAGATTGAATCCGGGCGCATGACCCTGCGTGAGGGGTTTGTTGACCTGCCATTGCTGCTGGAAGATTGTCACAAGATGATGATCTGCAAAGCAGAGCAATCTGAGCTGAAGCTGGTTGTTTTGATTGAGCCGGGCCTGCCCATGGCCTTTGCCGATGAACGGGCACTACGTCAGATCATGGTCAATCTTTTGTCCAATGCGATCAAATTCACCAAACCGGGCGGTGATGTGACCAGCTTTGTCCAGCGCGACGCGGATGGCAATTTGCTGTTTGGGGTGCGCGATACAGGTATTGGTATTGCGCCGGAGGATCATCGCCGGGTGTTTGAGAATTTTGGCCAAGGCCGCCATGACGCCATTCAAGGCGATAAAAGCACGGGTCTTGGACTGCCCATTGTGAAAGGCCTGGCGGAAGCCCATGGCGGCACGGTGCAGTTGGAAAGCGCACCGGATGAGGGCACCTGTGTCACCATTATTCTTCCCGCAGAACGCCTTCGTCCACGGGAAGAACCATTACGGGCTGTTGGCTAAAGCAGGTTCTGATCCAGTTGAATATAGCGGCGCATATGGTGATCACTATCGCCATAGAGCAGACTGAGCATGGTGAGTTGTTCGAAATAATGGCCAACATTTAATTCTTCGGTCATGCCTATGCCGCCGTGAATTTGAATGGCTTCCTGACCAACAAACCGCGCGGCCTTTGCGAGATATACTTTGAGCGCTGAGGCAGCGCGTTTGCGCGCTTGCGCGTCTTCGCCCAGTTTCAACGTAAGCATGAGCACCATGGACATGGCTTGCTCGTAATATACAAACATATCCACCATACGATGCTGCAGGGCTTGAAACTTGCCGATTGGAACACCGAATTGCTGGCGCGTTTTGGCATAGGCCGCGGTCGCATCCACCAATATTTTCATCGCCCCCACTATTTGAGCTGCGTGAGCGGCAATGGCTTCATCCAGGGCCCGCTCAAGCATGGGCAGCGCCTGATCCGGATCCCCGATCAGACGTGAGGCCGATATAGCGACATTTTCGAAATTTATATCGCTGGCGCGCTGACCATCGACGGTGGGGTAATCGTGGCGGCTGATGCCGGTGCTGTTGCGATCCACCAAAAAAAGACTAATCCCGGATGTGTCCCGCCTGTCGCCACTGGTTCTGGCGATCACCAGCAAGTGGTCGGCCCAAGGCGCGGCCAGAACAGCGCATTTTGCACCATTTAAAATATAATCCGCGCCCTGCCGCGTCGCAGTGAGACCTATATCAGACAGGCTGTAGCGGCTTTGCGTTTCTGCGAGAGCCAAAGCGATGATGCAATCGCCGCTGGCAATACGAGGCAAAAATTCGTCCTGCAAAACTTTACTGCCGTGACGCGTAAGTAAACCGCCCGCTATGACGACGGTTGGCACAAATGGCTCGACAACCAGGGCTTTGCCGAATTCTTCCATGATCACCATGGTCTCGATGGGCCCGCCGCCCAGACCACCTTGCTCTTCCGACATAGTGGCAGCGAGCAGGCCCAGCTCTGCGAATTGCGCCCAATGTTTGGGATCACGACCGGCGTCACTTTGGGTGAATTGACGCCAGTTTTCGAAACTATAGGCATCGGACAGATATTTCGCCACGGAATTACGCAGCAGGTTTTGTTCGTCGCTAAAAGAGAAATCCATGATGCGCCTCAATGCGTTAAAATAAGCGTGCTGTTCAAAGTCCCAATACGGCTTTAGCGATAATGTTGCGTTGTATTTCGTTCGATCCGCCATAGATCGATGTTTTGCGCATATTAAAGTAATGAGCAGAGGCACCTTGCGCATAGTCAGGGCCTATCATTGCATTATTGCCAACATCTTTGAGATCAGCCAGCGCATAATAGCCAATGGCTTGCATCAAAAGCTCACTGACACGTTGTTGAATTTCTGTCCCTTTGATTTTTAGAACAGAACTTTCCGGACCGGCCATCTGGCCCTTTGCTTCCAGGGCTAGCGTGCGCAATTCGGTATATTCCAACGCGGTGAGATCAATTTCCAAATCAGCAATTTTCTGCATGAAGAGCATATCTTCGATCAGTGGCTTGCCATCCGAATATTCGCTTTGAGCTATCTGTTTAAGCTTCGCGATTTCACGCCGTGAGCGGGCGACGCCTGCAATACTGGAGCGTTCATTGACCAGCAGAAATTTGGCGTAGGTCCAACCCTTATTTTCATCCCCAATGCGATTTTCTATTGGCACTTTTACATTGTCGAAAAAGACTTCGTTCACTTCGCGCACACCGCCCAGAACGATAATCGGTCTTATTGTGATGCCGGGTGTTTTCATATCTATGAGGAGAAAGCTGATGCCTTCCTGCGCTTTTGCGGTGGGATCGGTGCGCACCAGACAAAAAATCCAATCGGCGAATTGGGCGAGAGTGGTCCAGGTTTTCTGACCATTGACGATATAGTGATCGCCATCGCGCACGGCGCGGCATCGAAGAGATGCCAGATCAGAGCCAGCCCCTGGTTCGGAATAGCCCTGACACCACCAGTCTTCGCCAGAAAGTATGCCCGGGAGATAACGCGTCTTCTGTTCATCTGTGCCGAATGTATAGATCACCGGTCCCACCATGGAGAGGCCGAAGGGCAGTAAGGGTGTGGTTTCGGCGCGGGCGGTTTCGTCGTTGAAAATATAGCGCTGGGTTACAGTCCAGCCTGTGCCGCCATATTCGGTGGGCCAGTGTTGGGCGATCCAGCCTTTTTTATAGAGCGCCTTATGCCAAGCCAGATGATCCTCGCGGGAGCGAATTTCGCCCTTATCCGCGGCCCGCATCTCAGCCGTGTAGTTTTGTGCAATAAAGGCGCGCACATCTGCGCGGAAGGCTTCTTCTTCCGGCGAAAAACTGAGATCCATTTTGTGCTCCCAAGGCGAATGTCTTAACCGACAATCTGTCAGCCCGCCTCAGGTTCCGCAACTATGGCAACAAGATGATTATTCGCGGTCGGCCGCTATCGCCTCGTGATGGCGAATGACTTCTTTGACGATGAAAGTAAGGAATTTCTCAGCAAAATCCGGGTCGAGGCGGGCGCTTTCGGCCAGTTTGCGCAGACGGGCGATTTGAATGGCCTCTCGGGACGGATCGGCCGGGGGGAGACCATGTTTGGCTTTATATTCACCGACCTGCTGGGTGCAGCGAAAGCGTTCGGCCAGCATATGGATGAGTGCCGCATCAATATTATCGATGGAGATACGCAAGCTCTCCAGTTCGTTAGACGGAGATTCAGGCGAATGATTCATAGTTGTTCATGCTCCGACTTGTGCGTCATGCGGCTATTACTCGTGTAATCCATAAGCTTCGGCTGCTTTTTTGAAGATGTGACCATATGGAAAAAGCCTGGGCGCCCATTCGGCCCGCAGGCACGCTGCGCTTTCTGCGCTGAGCGGCATCCGATGCAGCGCAGTCCAGATCCGCCTCATTTCAGTGAACCTTGCCATCGCGCCACAAGGCCGCTGTCGATATCGAACAGGTCAAGCATTCGGCCCACCGTGTGATTGATGATGTCATCCACTGTTTTCGGTCTGGGATAAAAGGCGGGCACAAGCGGGGCTATTACCGCGCCAAGATCGGACAGGGCAGCCAGATTACGCAAATGCCCCCCATGAAGCGGGGTTTCGCGCAGTCCAATGACCAGGCGACGGCGTTCTTTCAGCACCACATCGGCGGCGCGGCTGAGCAGCGTTCCTGTGACGCCGGTAGCGATTTCGCTCATGGTTTTGATGGAACAGGGCAGGATCACCATACCCATAGTCTTGAACGAGCCCGAGGAGATCGCGGCCCCGACATCGCCGATCGTATAATTTACCGTGGCTAGCTTGCGTATATTTTGCGGTTTAAGGTCGGTTTCATAGGCAAAGGCCAGTTCAGCGGGCTTGCTCATGACCAGATGGGTCTCGATCCCGGTTCCGGCGAGTGCTTCCAACAGGCGGACCCCATATATAACCCCTGAGGCGCCTGAAATGCCGATCACCAGCCGACGCGGCGGTTTTTGCTGCGTTGCATCAATTGATGATATAACCGTATTACGTCGCCCCATACTGACACCCTAAAGGCTGAAGCGATTATACGCCAAGCCGCCTTGCCCTGTGAATCAGGGCTAACCTTGGGAAACAGGGGCGAATAGGTCGGAAATGCCGCAGCCCGGAGGCTAATCAGCCTTTGGCGGCGTCAATTTACGCCCTAGGACTAGCTTGCAGGAGCCAATAAGATTGGCTGAATGGGGACTATGATGAGATTTTCCGGGATGACAGGACTGCCGCCCAAGCAGGGGCTTTATAACCCCGCCAATGAGCATGATGCATGCGGTGTGGGTTTTGTCGCCAATATAAAAGGAAAAAAATCCCACGACATCGTCCGTCAGGGTCTTCAGATTCTCATTAATCTGGATCATCGCGGCGCGGTGGGGGCCGACCCGGCTGTGGGTGACGGCGCGGGCTGTCTTATCCAGATCCCTGACGCATTGCTGCGCGAATGGGCCAAGAATACCGGCGTGAGCTTGCCTGAACCAGGCCATTACGCCGTGGCCATGTGTTTCCTGCCCCAGGATTCCAAGGCACGCGATATTATCGTCAAGCAATTCGAGCATTTCATCAAAGTTGAAAAGCAGGTGCTGATCGGCTGGCGTGATGTGCCGGTGACAACGACATCTCTCGGCAAGACTGTTATGGATCAGATGCCGCTGATCCGTCAGGCGATCATCGGCCGCGGTCCCAATGTGAAGGATCAGGACGCATTCGAGCGCAAAATTCTGGTCATCCGCAAACAGACCCAGAATCCACTGGCCGCGCTGGCGGAAAAGCACAAGCTGCCCAGCATTACCGATTTCTATATGCCGTCCTTTTCGACCCGGACCGTGGTTTATAAGGGCCTGCTGCTCGCCCCACTGGTGGGCGAATTCTATGACGATTTGCGCAATCCGCTGACGGAATCGGCGGTTTCGCTGGTGCATCAGCGCTTTTCCACCAATACATTCCCATCCTGGAAATTATCGCATCCCTATCGCTTCATCGCCCATAATGGCGAGATCAATACGGTGCGCGGTAATGTGAACTGGATGAATGCGCGCCGCCGCACCATGGAATCGGAGCTGTTGGGCCCCGACCTGGACAAGATGTGGCCGCTGATTCCGCATGGCCAATCTGATACGGCCTGCCTCGATAATGCTTTGGAATTGCTGCTCGCCGCGGGCTATCCGCTGGCCCATGCGGTGATGATGCTGATCCCGGAGGCCTGGGCCGGCAACCGCTTGATGGACCCGCAGCGCCGCGCTTTTTACGAATATCATGCGGCGCTGATTGAGCCATGGGATGGCCCGGCGGCGATTGCCTTTACCGATGGTCGCCAGATTGGTGCCACGCTGGACCGCAACGGCCTGCGCCCCGCACGCTTTATTGTCACTGATGATGATCATGTGATCCTGGCCTCGGAATCGGGTGTGTTGCCCATTCCCGATGAAAAAATCCTGCGCAAATGGCGCTTGCAACCGGGCAAGATGCTGCTGATCGATCTGGAAGAAGGTCGCATCGTTGAAGATGATGAAATAAAGCGCAAACTTGCTGATGCACACCCGTATGAGGACTGGCTGAAAGAAGCGCAGTTCAAGCTGGAAGAACTGCCGGATCTGCCGGGCGATCATCCGGTGCCGGGTTCGGATGTGGCGCATTTGCTCGATCGCCAACAGGCTTTTGGATACACACAGGAAGACCTTCAATTCTTTCTGGAGCCTATGGCGTCGAACGGGGATGACCCGGTCGGCTCGATGGGTGTCGATACACCGATTGCGGTGCTCTCTAAGAAGCCCAAGCTGCTGTATAATTATTTCAAGCAGAACTTTGCGCAGGTCACCAATCCGCCGATCGATCCGATCCGCGAAGAATTGGTGATGTCGTTGGTGTCGATGATCGGGCCACGGCCCAATCTGTTAGGACAAGAGGCTGGCGCGCATAAGCGTCTGGAAGTGGCTCAGCCGGTTCTGACCAATAGCGATATCGAAAAAATCCGGTCTATTTCGGAATTGCTGGATGGGGCATTCCGCACCACTACGCTGGATTGCACATGGGATGCTGCGGAAGGCGCGGACGGACTGGAACGTGCCGTGGTGCGGCTGTGTTCGGAAGCAACCGATGCAGTGCTCGCCGATAATAATATTCTGATCCTGTCTGATCGTAAGGTTGGCGCAGATCGTATTCCGATGCCCGCAGCTCTGGCTGTGGCGGCGGTCCATCATCATCTGATCCGCCAGGGCTTGCGCATGCAGACAGGCCTTGTGGTGGAAACGGGCGAAGCGCGCGAAGTGCACCATTTCTGCGTTTTGGCCGGCTATGGGGCAGAAGCGATCAATCCCTATATGGCGTTTGAGACACTGGAGCAGATCCGTGTGCAGCGCCGCCTGCCGCTGAAGCCTTATGAAGTTCAGAAAAATTATATCAAGGCGATTGGCAAAGGCGTTTTGAAGGTCATGTCCAAAATGGGCATCTCGACCTATCAATCCTATTGCGGGGCGCAGATTTTTGATGCGGTCGGCCTGTCTTCCACCTTCATCGAAAAATATTTCACGGGCACGGCCACGACGATTGAAGGCATCGGCATTCAGCAGATTGCTGAAGAAGCCGTGCGCCGCCATCGCAATGCCTATGGCAATAATCCGATCTATAGCAATGCGCTGGATGTGGGGGGCGATTTCGCCTTCCGGTTGCGTGGTGAAGATCATGCCTGGACACCAGAAAGCGTCTCCCGGCTGCAGCATGCGGTGCGCGGTAATAGCCAGGATGATTATCGCGCCTTTGCTGCCAGCATTAATGAGCAAAGCCAGCGCCTGCTGACCATTCGTGGGCTGATGCAGTTCAAACATGCTGAAAAAGCAGTGCCGCTGGAGGAGGTCGAACCTGCCAGTGAGATTGTGAAAAGATTTGCCACCGGCGCGATGAGCTTTGGCTCGATCAGCCGCGAGGCCCATACCAATCTGGCCATTGCGATGAACCGTATTGGCGGGCGTTCGAATACGGGCGAAGGCGGCGAAGAACCGGATCGCTTTAAGCCACTGGCCAATGGCGATTCTATGCGTTCGGCCATTAAGCAGGTGGCCTCTGGGCGTTTTGGCGTGACCACGGAATATTTGGTCAATGCCGATGATATTCAGATTAAAATGGCGCAGGGCGCCAAGCCGGGTGAAGGCGGGCAATTGCCTGGTCACAAGGTTGATAAGAATATCGCCAAAGTGCGCCATTCAACCCCTGGCGTAGGCTTGATCTCGCCGCCGCCGCATCACGATATTTATTCCATCGAAGATCTGGCCCAGCTGATCCATGACCTGAAGAATGCCAATTCCAAGGCGCGTATTTCGGTCAAGCTGGTCTCGGAAGTGGGTGTAGGCACCGTGGCTGCAGGGGTGGCCAAAGCCCGGGCCGATCATGTCACCATTTCAGGTTTCGAAGGCGGTACGGGGGCATCTCCCCTGACCTCGCTGACGCATGCGGGTTCGCCGTGGGAAATCGGGCTGGCAGAGACACAACAGACACTGGTGCTGAACCATCTGCGCAGCCGCATAGCGGTGCAGGTGGATGGTGGCTTGCGGACGGGGCGTGACGTGGCTATCGGCGCGTTGCTGGGGGCCGATGAATTCGGCTTTGCAACGGCACCGTTGATTGCCTCGGGCTGTATCATGATGCGCAAATGTCATCTGAATACCTGCCCTGTTGGTGTGGCGACACAGGATCCGGTGCTGCGCGCACGCTTCACGGGCCAACCGGAACATGTGATCAATTATTTCTTCTTCGTAGCCGAAGAGCTGCGCGAGATCATGGCCCGCTTGGGTGTACGCACGCTCAGCGAAATGATCGGCCGGGTAGACCTGCTCGATGTTTCACCTGCGGTGGAACACTGGAAAGCCAAGGGCGTCGATCTGTCGAACATCCTTTATCAAGTGCCGGCACCACAGGATATTGCGATCCGGCATACGGATAAGCAGGATCATGGGCTGGACAAAGTTCTGGACATTGATCTGATCAAGGCTGCGCGCCCTGCCATTGAAAGCGGTCAGGCAATCCGCCTTGAGCGCACGATCCGCAATGTTGACCGGACGACGGGCGCCATGCTGTCGGGACAGATTGCACTACGCCATGGCCATGCCGGTCTTCCGGATGACACGATTTCGGTGCGCTTCACCGGCACAGCTGGCCAAAGCTTTGGGGCTTTCCTGTCGCGTGGTGTGACGCTGGAATTGACGGGCGATGGCAATGATTATGTCGGCAAGGGGCTTTCGGGCGGGCGGATCATTGTGCGCCAGCCGCAGAATACCAAGCGTGAGCCGACAGAGAATATTATTGTCGGCAATACGGTGCTCTATGGCGCGATTGCTGGTGAAGCCTATTTCCAGGGCGTCGCAGGTGAGCGCTTTGCCGTCCGGAATTCCGGCGCTGTAACAGTTGTCGAAGGCACGGGCGATCACGGTTGTGAATATATGACCGGCGGCGTGGTTGTGGTGCTGGGCAAAACCGGCCGTAATTTCGCGGCAGGCATGTCGGGCGGCGTAGCCTATGTCTACGACCCAGAGGCCGGATTTGTTGATCTGTGCAACCCATCCATGGTTCTGCTGGAGAAAATTGCGCCGGCAGGGACATCGGATGATGCGGCAGCGCCACGTCAGCAATCTCCCAGCGTCGATGATAATGGCATGGGTGATATGCTGCGCTTTGATGCAGACCGTTTACGCATATTGGTGGAGCGCCATCACCGCTATACGGGCAGCGCTCGCGCAAAGGCTCTGCTCGACCAATGGGATGTCGCGGTGACCAAATTCGTCAAAGTGATGCCGGTGGATTACGCACGCGCACTCAATGATATGAAGGCCGAAACCCAGCGTTCATCGGCCGCCGCATGATTTTCACTTTTGCCTGGAGCCATTAGCCATGGGAAAACCCACCGGCTTTCTTGAAATTGAACGCCATGATCGTGGTTATGAAAAACCCGATACGCGCCGCAAGAATTGGCGTGAATTCGTGTTGCCTTTGGCACATGAGCAGGTGAGCCAGCAGGCCGCGCGTTGCATGGATTGCGGTATTCCGTTCTGCCATACAGGTTGCCCGGTCAATAATTTAATTCCCGACTGGAATGACCTGGTCTATCGCGATCAATGGCGCACGGCTTTGGAACGGCTGCATTCCACGAATAATTTTCCGGAATTTACCGGACGCGTATGCCCTGCCCCATGCGAGGCGGCCTGCACACTGAACATTCAGGACAATCCGGTCACCATCAAAACCATTGAATGCCAGATCGTGGATCGCGGCTGGGAAGAAGGCTGGATTAAACCGCAATTGCCCGCCCTTAAAACGGGTAAGAATGTGGCTGTCGTAGGCTCGGGTCCCGCTGGCCTTGCTTGCGCACAACAATTGGCGCGGGCAGGCCATAGTGTGACCGTGTATGAAAAGCATGACCGGATTGGCGGTTTGCTGCGCTATGGCATTCCAGATTTCAAAATGGAAAAACATCTCATCGACCGCCGTATCCGGCAGATGGAAGCTGAGGGCGTTACATTCAAAACCAGTGTGGAAGTGGGTGTCAGCGTCTCTGTATCTATGCTGCAAAAGGATTATGACGCGGTTGTGCTGTCAGGTGGAGCCGAAGCCCCGCGGGATCTCGAAGTCGAAGGCCGCGCGCTTTCCGGCATTTATTTCGCCATGGAATTTCTTACGCAGCAAAATAAGCGCGTAGCCGGCGATGATGAGGCGAAGGCCGCGCCGCAAGGCACGCTTTCGGCCAAGGGCAAGCATGTCGTGGTCATTGGTGGCGGTGATACAGGGTCTGACTGTATCGGGACATCCCTGCGCCAGGGGGCCGCCTCGGTCACCCAGCTCGAAATCATGCCAAAGCCGCCGGTGAAAGAGAATAAAGAGCTGACCTGGCCGGATTGGCCGATGAAATTGCGGACATCGTCCTCGCAAGAAGAAGGCTGTGAGCGTGATTGGGCTGTATTGTCTAAGCGGGTCATTGGACGTGACGGTAAGGCAGAGGCACTGGAATGCGTGCGCGTAGAATGGGCCCAGAGCGCTGATGGCCGCCTGCATATGCAGGAAGTAGCTGATAGTACGTTCCAGTTGAAAGCTGATCTCATTTTGCTGGCGATGGGCTTTGTCTCGCCGCGCAAGCAGGGCTTACTGGATCAGGCCAATGTCGAATTGGATGGGCGTGGCAATGTGAAAGCCACGGTCAGCGATTACAAAACATCGCAAGAGAATGTGTTTTCCTGCGGAGATATGCGCCGAGGACAATCGCTTGTGGTCTGGGCCATTCGGGAAGGCCGGCAATGTGCGCGATCAGTCGATCTGTCCTTGATGGGCGCTAGTGATTTGCCGCTTTAAGTTCAGCACTGGATCATGGTTTTAGTCTGCTTTAGACTCCCTCACTTGTGTGGGAGTAGGTCATGCTGGAACAGGTAATTGAACAGCGCCGCCGCGATTTAGGCGGGTTTGAAGTGGGCCGTGTTTTACCTGTTGCGCAGCGGCGCATGGTGGGCCCCTTCGTCTTTTTTGATCATATGGGGCCGGAAAACTTTGTGGCCGGCATTCCCCGCACGGTCGATGTGCGACCGCATCCGCATATTGGCCTTTCTACGGTGACCTATCTATTCGATGGCGAAATCATGCATCGGGACAGTGTGGGCTCGGAACAACCCATTCTGCCTGGTGAGGTGAACTGGATGATTGCCGGACGCGGCATTACCCATTCAGAACGGTTTGAAAAAGCCCGGCATGAGGGCGGTAAGCTGCACGGCCTTCAAGCCTGGGTCGCCTTACCGACAGAACTTGAAGAAATCCCCCCTTCTTTCTCGCATCATGCGGGCAATGATCTGCCACGCTTTAGCGACAAAGGGGTCGAGGGCCGACTGATTGCAGGAGAGGCCTTTGGTTTGCGAGCGCAGGTTAAAACCCATTCGCCGATTTTCTACGCACATCTTGATCTGCAAGAGCAGGCTAAAATTTCCCTTCCCAAAGAATTTAGTGAGCGCGCCATTTATGTTGTTAGCGGCAGCGCGGAAAGCGCCGGGCATCGCTTTGGCAGCGGACAGATGGCCGTGTTTACTGCCGGGCACGATATAGCACTTACCGCGTTAGAGCCTTCAGTCGTGATGCTCTTGGGCGGAGAGCCGCTAGGCAAACGTTTTATTGAATGGAATTTCGTATCCTCATCACAAGAACGCATTGAACAGGCGAAGGCAGATTGGCGTGCCGGACGAATGAAATTACCTGATCTGGATCACGACGAGTTCATTCCACTGCCGGGTTGAATATATTTTATGGAGTGGTCATGTCAGGCAATGAATTAACCAGCAATCGTTTGATACCTCCACTCAACCATAAACGTGATCATATATTAGGGCCGAAAAATGCCCCAATTCGATTGATGGAATATGGCAGCTATGACTGCCCTCATTGCCGCGCTGCCAATGAGCGCATAATCGAATTGCGCGATAAATTTGGCGACAAGATGCAATATGCATTTCGCCATCGCCCAGTGACGGGTAGCATTCTCGCGCGCCGGGCGGCTGAATTGGTGGAATGCGCCAAAACCTCAGAAGCGTTCTGGAAGGCGCATGTCACTTTAATGACGCGATCGCAGACGCTGACCGAAGACGATTTGCGTGATGTGGCCCAACAGCTTGATCTTGATGAGAAAGATGTAGAACAGCCCCGCGAGGCTGCAAAGCGCCGGGTTGAGGAAGATACTAAAAGCGCGCGCAAAAGTGGCGTGCGATTCACGCCCAGCTTTTTCATCAATGAGCGGCGTTATGACGGGCCGTGGGATGAAAACTCTTTTGCTGAAGCCATGCATGGATCGCTGGGCCACCGGGTACGCGTTGCCGCTTTAAGCTTTGCCAGCTGGGCGCAATCAACGGGCATTTTATTATTACTGACCTCGCTCCTGGCTATCTTGCTGATGAATTCGCCTGCGGCGGAGAATTTTGCGGCTTTCTGGGAAACCAGGTTGGGATTGCAGTTTGGTAGTCATGGCTTTGCCATGTCGCTTTTGCATTGGGTGAATGATGGCTTGCTGACAATTTTCTTTTTGGTTGTAGGACTGGAAATCAAACGTGAATTTACCGTCGGCAGCTTAGCCGGCCGTAAATCAGCTGCGTTTCCCATAGCTGCCGCTTTAGGGGGCATGTTGGTTCCAGCCCTGTTTTATATGGCGGCCTTACCGAACAGCCCCTGGACGCATGGCTGGGGCATACCTATCGCAACGGATACAGCTTTTGCCATTGCGCTGATCGCTATGATGGGAAGACGTGTGCCGGTGGGTTTACGCATTTTTCTGACAGCATCAGCGATCGTGGATGATATTGGCGCGATTATAGTTGTTGCGGTCTTCTATTCAGGCGCAATTGAATGGACCTATCTGGTTGCGGGATTAGGCATTTGTGCATTGTTGTGGTGCCTTAACAAAGCATCGGTCTATCGCGTGGCACCCTATATTCTGCTGGGTATTGTTTTATGGGTTTGTATTCTGTCCGGGGGATTGCATCCCACTTTGGCAGGGGTTGTTCTTGCGACATTCATCCCTACACGGCCGCCACCAAATTTTCGGGCATTAGCGACCCAAGCAGACAGCATTTTACGTAATGAGGCAGATCATAGCGACGAGCAATTCCGCAGCGGGCCATCGCGGCCGGCATTGCAAGCTTTAGATGCCATTCATGATCGTTTGGAATCACCGGCTGACCGCATGTTGCGCCTGATGGGGCCTCGCTCCAGCTATGTGGTTCTACCTATATTTGCCTTGGCCAATGCCGGTGTAACCTTGAACCTGACCTCATTTATGGGACATCAATCGCTTTTATTCGCCATTCTTGCAGGCCTTGTTTTAGGAAAACCAGCTGGCTACCTGCTATTTTCATGGTTGGCAGTAAGATTAAATCTGGCTACGAAGCCCGACACTTATAGTTGGGGGCAACTGGTCGGGGCCGGTGCACTGGCTGGTATTGGTTTCACCATGTCTTTGTTCATAGCGGGTCAATCTTTCCCTGCAGCTGAAGACTTTGCTGCGGCTAAAATTGCCGTTTTTGTGGCCTCTATCCTATCTGGCCTGATCGGCGTGGCTCTATTGTGGAACGCGAAGACTCCGCAGGATGCTTCACAAAAAAAAGTTAAGTACAGGTAAGATGGGAACTATAGCTTGTTCTTAGGCTGGACCTCTGGCGTAAGCACGGCTAGGAATTATGACAGATGAGTATTCTGTTTATAACAGCGGCGTATAACGCTTGGGTGGAAATTCACCCGCTTTTCAAGCATGGCCTCTTAGGCTTTGTTATCTCGCTTTGCATGACATATCCCGCATATGCAGCGGATCCTCAGCCATATACGGTTGAAATAAAATCAACCGGCAATGGTGAACTGGATGCGGCCTTGGAAGGTAGCGCTATGCTGGTGAGCTTGCGGGACCGGGCTGCAGCTGGCCCATTCGCTTTGGTTTCTCGGGCGAAAGCCGATGTCGATCGTTTAAAGATCGCCTTGAATAGTTTTGGATATTATCAAGGCACAGCTCTTATTGAAATTCAGGGCCATGCTTTAAATGATGCCGACCTGCCTTCGGTTCTTGGAAAGCTGAAAAAAAACACCTCCGCCCGGATTATAATTTCACCGCAATTGGGGCCACTTTATCATTTACGCAATATCAGCCTGGAAGGCCCCGTGCCCGACACTCTGCAAACAAAATTTGCACTGAAGAGCGGCGACCCAGCATTGGCCGCGCAAGTTTTGGCCGCTGGGGACCAATTGCTTATGGATATGCGCGAAGATGGCTATGCGCTAGCCATTGTCGACAAGCCCATCGCCTATGCGGATGATGAGGCGAAGGTTTTGGATCTATCTTTCAAGCTGGACCCCGGCCGCAAGGCAAATATAGGCACGATCAAATTTACAGGCCTAGAAACCGTCAATGAAAGTTTTGTCCGAAAATTGTTGACGATACAGCATGGAGATAAATTCAGGCCAAGCAAGATTGAGGATGCACGCCATGCTCTGGCGTCAGCAGGGGTATTTTCAGGCGTAGAAGTTGCCGCCGGAGACCAGTTGGATGCGCAAGATCGAATTGATCTGACCTTCAATATGGAAGAGCGCCCACGCCACGCGGTGGGCGTTACAGCCGCTTATTCTACCGATGTTGGCGCCAGCCTGTCTGTTTCGTGGTCTCATCGGAATTTGTTCGGTAATGCAGAGCAGTTAAATCTGGCTGCAGCAGGAAGTGGAATTGCTGGCCGCATTACTAATGCATTGGGTTATGATCTTTCGGCGCAATATATGCAGCCATTTTTTCTTGAGCCAGAGCAAGTTCTGGATGTGAAATTATCCTTAGTAAAGCAAACCTTAGACGCTTATGAGCAAACTGCCATTACGTTGGGAGCCTTTGTTCGACGTAAATTCTCCACTCTTTGGCAAGCAAGCATTGGTGTGACCGCCATGCAGGACCGGGTGGGCGAGCAAAGCGACATTTATGATTATCAATTATTTTCCCTGCCCTTTGTCGTAAATTATGACAGCACGGGATTGAACGAGCCACTGAGCGATCCTATCAAAGGCGTGCGGGCAAGCTTATCAGCCATTCCAACTAAATCTTTTGGCCGTTCGGATACGATCTTTGTGTCCATGCAAGCAGTTGGATCAGCTTATTTTGATTTTTCTTCTGAGCATGATCAGGGCCATTCGGTATTGGCCTTGAGAGCCTTGTTGGCGAGCATACAAGGCGCATCACAATTTGATCTCCCGCCAGATCAGCGTCTTTATGCGGGGGGCAGTGGGACCGTGCGCGGATATGACTATCAATCCGTTGGCCCACTTTATCCAGATGGAAAACCTATGGGCGGGCTATCTGCTGTGGCCGCCACAGTTGAATGGCGGCAAAGAATATATGGCGATTTTGGTGCCGTCGTTTTTGCAGATGCGGGGCAGGCAAGCCAAAGCAGCGCCCCCTTTACGGGCACGCTAAGAATGGGCGCAGGTGCAGGAATTCGTTATTACACGCCGATTGGCGCAGCACGATTAGATATTGCCTTGCCATTAAACCCACCCCGCGGAGCGAGTGCGTTTGGCCTTTATATCGGATTAGGGCAGGCCTTTTGATGGGACGACGCACTAAAATATGGCTCAGCATTGGTGGCGCTATAGCGGGGCTTCCCGTAGCCGTACTGAGCGCCATTCTGATCTTCGGAAACATGGATATAGGGCAGCGTTATATTGAGAAGCTGGCCCCTATGCTCACTGATAATCAAGTAACGCTGGAAGGATTATCCGGTCGCTTTCCCGATCGACTGCAGATCCGTAAATTGGATATTCGAGACAAAGCAGGACTATGGCTGAGCCTAGGTGACACCCAGGTTGATTGGTCCCCATTATCGATTCTGTTTAATCGGATAAATGTTGAGACATTGGCAATTGGCCGAGTGAATCTGATCCGATTACCTGAAAGTTCATCGGAAAGCAGCGAGAGCGATCTGAAGATCAATATTGATCATCTATCCCTGGACAAGGTGATCGTTGGCGCGTCTGGAACAGTGTCCACGATTACTTTAAACATCTCTGGAAAATTTCATTATACAACGCTGGACGATTTTTCCATTGATGTTTTAGGTAATGAAATAGGCGGTAATGCACGATATCTTATAGATGTTACGTCTAGTGAGCAGGGATTACAGGGCTTAGTTGATATACAAGAAAATGCGCAAGGCTTTCTCTCCAGACTGGCGGGCCTTCCGCATATCGGCCCCATAACTGTATTAGGTAAAGCAGCAGGGCCTCTGGCTGCGCAAAAGCTAGATCTGACATTTCAGGCTGGCGAGCTTTCCGGCTTCATGCGGGGCTCAATGGATCGCATAGAAAAGCACGGAAAACTATCTTTCGCGATTAAAGCCCCTGCGATGGCTCCCAGCATAGATATTTCTTGGGGGAAAATCGACATTGAGGGCGATATTGAAGGCCCTATCAAGACACCCCGCCTAAATGGAAATATTGCACTTGCCAGCCTCAAAATGGGCGAAACAATGTTGCAAAGTTTGGAAGGAATCTTCCAAGGGCAGAATGGGGCCCTGGATACCCAATTAGTATTACGTGATCTGAGAGTATCAGCAGACAAGCCCAGATTATTTTCTGATGAGCCCTTGCAGCTAAATCTGACCGCCCAATTAAACAGGGATAAATATCCCACGCTTTTTGAATTGTCCCACAGAGATCTGATGGCGACCGGACAGGTGCTCTGGGGCAATGCCATTACATCTCAATTAAATTTAGAAGTAAAATCGCTTTCAATCTTTGCCCAACAAGCAGGGTTAGATTTGGAAGGCCAGGCCAAAGCCAAGGTCAGCTTAACATTGAATGGAACGAAGAAAGAGTTCGTTGCTGAAGGCCAAATAGATGCGCAAGGGCAGCAGCTTGCGGCGCGGCTGATAGGGAATAACGCTGAATTTTTCATCTCTGCCTATCAGGCAGGCCGTAAGCTGAATTTACGAAAAGCAGAATTCGAAAGCCGCTCTGTCCATCTGGACATAAACGGCCAGATGGATGGCAAGCTGCTGAATTTTAATTGGAATATGGGCTTGCGCGATCTGTCCCGCTTTGCTGAGCCTTTACGAGGGAATGTGAATATACAGGGTATAGTACAAGGGAAAATTGATCTTCTTGATATGCGTGCGAATATCAGTGGCGCAATGGGGAGCGTGCAATTCAGACCTGAACCGCTGAATGGATCAATAAAGCTCACCGGCTTACCAGGCAGACCAGCGGGCGAGATTAAGTTAAGCGGCTCTCTGGAAAAGTCTCCCCTGACTATACGGGGCACTTTAAGCCAGAGAGAAACTTCCCTGCATCTTCTGATCGACCATACAACTTGGAAAAGCCTCAAGCTCATAGCCGATTTGGATATACCGCATCATTCAAACACCGTTGCTGGCATTGCCAAATTGAATGTTGGAAAACTTTCAGACTTGGGGAATTTGGCCAAAACAGAACTAAATGGCTCTCTTGAAACTGAAGTTAAATTTGCGCCACGTCATGGCGACAGTGACCTTCATTTCAGAATTAATGGGCATGATTTGCGGGTCGCGTCCATATTTTCTGAACATGTTTCCGGCGAAGGACATGCATCTGGTTTCTTCAAAGCACCGCAACTTATGGCTCAGATAAACATACATGCATTCTCAAGCCCGGGTTTAAAAGGGGACGGTAATATTAAAATTACCGGCCCATTAGACGCATTGAATGCGGAAGTAAGATCCGACTTCCATTATGGAAATGCCCCAGGAAAACTGGTTACTAGCGTCTTGGCTAATTTGAGCAAGAAAAATGTCTCCGTGCATACATTCAGCATGGACTTCAAGGAGGAAAAGATAGAGCTAGAATCCTCTAGCCGTATTAGCTTCCACGAAGGCATCTCCCTAGACACATTTAAGATGGCGGCAGCCGGAGCACAGATAATGCTGACTGGCCAGCTAACGCCGCAATTGGATATGACCGCGTCTGGCGAAAATATCACCGCACGCTTAGTCAAAATCTTAAGCCCCAGCATAGATTTTGAAGGACGGTTTGAAACCAAAGCTCGATTGACGGGCACTGTGGAGGCTCCGCGGGGCGAGATTGAGCTTAGCGGCCACAATTTGAAATTAACTGGCGGTTCGGACATGTCGCCAGCACGCTTCACAGGATCAGCCGTGTTAGAGGGGCAGTATGCACAAATTGATGCTAAGCTGGGTGGTGGGAAAGACCTTATTTTGACTGCACAAGGGCGAGTACCGCTGCAGGATAAAGGCACTCTAGATATAAAGCTAAAGGGAGCGACCGATCTAGCTTTTGCCAACCCTGTATTAAATGCCGATGGACGTAATTTACGCGGCAAGATCCAGCTTGATGTTGAGATCAGCGGAACAACCATACGTCCTAATCTGATCGGGCTTGCGCAAATATCGGACGTTGATTTTCAGGATTATGGCCAAGGCGTGCACATTAGCGAACTGTCAGGCCAGGTGGATATGGATGGCATGAGGGTCAGCCTTTCTAATATGAAGGCTAAGGCCGGCAACGGAACACTGAGTGCTGTAGGATATGTCGATCTAAGTAATGCGGACATGCCCATTGATATTGCGATTACTGCTAAATCGGCACGTTTACTGGCCGGCAATCTAGTAACACTGGATGCTGATGCCAGCCTGAAACTTAAGGGCACCCTTAAGACAAGAACACGGCTGGCAGGAGACATAAAAGTTACCCGTGGCGATGTGAATATCCCTGAGAAATTACCGCCTGGTGTCGCGGTGTTAGATGTGCGGCGCAAAGGCGAGCACAGAGATCAGCCAGCGCCGCCTAAGCCCCCACGTATCGAACTGGATTTGCAGCTCAATGCACCTAATCGTGTTTTTGTTCGCGGGCGGGGGCTGGAAGCGGAGCTGAGTGGAAAAATACATATTGGCGGGGATATGGCACGGCCTGCGGTGACGGGTGGATTTGATTTGAGGCGAGGTGATTTTAGTCTGGCCGGCCAAACGTTGAAATTTACGCGGGGGAAAGTTGTTTTTGATGGGCGGGGGGTAAGTAGTAATTTTGACCCAGCTTTAGATTTTATGGCGGAGAGTGTGTCTGGTGATATTATCGCCAAGCTACAGGTGACGGGCTATGCTTCCAGCCCCAAGATCAGCCTCTCTAGCAGCCCCACCTTACCGCAAGATGAGGTTCTGGCGCAGCTGCTGTTCCAGCAGAGTGTCAAGGAGTTGGGGCCAATGCAAATGGCCCAGATTGCAGAGGCACTGGGTACGCTGACAGGTGTTGGCAGCGGCCTTGGTAATCCACTGTCAGGCCTGCGCAAGGGGCTTGGGCTGGATCGGCTGTCTGTGGGTTCGGATTCTGGAGGGGCGTCGGTCGAGGCGGGGAAATATATTGCCAGTGGAATTTATGTCGGGGCCAAGCAGGACATGGCCGGAGGCACACGGGCGCAGGTGCAGATTGACCTGACAGAACATCTGAAGCTGCAATCCACTATAAATACGGGTAATGAAGGGGCGGTCAGCAGCGGGCCGTCGATGATAGACCGCGGCAGCAATATCGGGCTTAGCTATCAGTTTGAGTATTAAGATATAAAGGAGATCATTATGAAGTCACTCTGGTTTGGCAGTATTCTCTTTCTCACTGCCTTATGCGGCGCGCCTGTCATGGCACAGGATATTCCCGAACTGCCTGCGGGAAAATATGTGCTTGATAAATCCCATGCCAGTTTGATCTTCCGGGTGGATCATTTGGGCATGTCGAACTTTACGGCGCGGTTCTCACGCTTTGATGCCACGCTGACGCTTGATCCCAAGGCGCCGGACAAGGCAGAGCTTCTGGCGGAGATTGATGGAACATCCATCGACTTTGATAATTCACCTGGCGACTTTCTGGATAAGTTGCGTGGGCCGGATTGGTTGAATGCGGTGACGTTTCCCAAGCTGATTTATAAGTCGTCCAAGATCGAAATGATCAATCCGACGACGGCGCGGATCACGGGCGAATTATCGCTGCGGGGTTTGACGAAGCCGGTGGTGATTGAGGCGAAATTTAATAATGGTTATGCGGGGCACCCCATGGATCCGAATGCGCGTATCGGATTTTCTGGAAAGGGTGTGTTGAAGCGGTCGGATTTTGGAATTGCTTTTGGGATACCGGCCCCCGGGTCGAAGATGGGGGTGAGTGACGCGGTGGAGTTCATCCTGGAGGTGGAGTTCACCGGTCCTGCCTGGGCAGCAAAGGCACCGTAGACAGTAGCATGCAGAGCCGCTTCAGCATAGCGCCCATGATGGAATGGACGGACCGACATTGCCGGGTATTGCACCGACAATTGTCGGCCCATGCCTTGCTCTATACGGAGATGGTCACCGCCCAGGCGGTGATACGGGGCAATCGGGAGAAGTTGCTGGGCTTTGATCCGGTGGAGCAGCCCGTGGCGTTGCAGCTTGGTGGATCGGAGCCGGAGCTTCTGGCAGAGGCGGCGCGGATTGGCGAGGGCTTTGGCTATAGTGAGATCAATCTCAATGTCGGCTGTCCGTCGGATCGGGTGCAATCGGGAGCCTTTGGCGCCTGCTTGATGCGGGAGCCGCAATTGGTGGCGCAATCCATGGCGGCGATGGCGCGGGCGGTTTCTATTCCGGTGACGGTGAAATGCCGTTTGGGTGTTGATGAGCAGGATCCTGAACTGGCCTTGCGGGAGATGATCGCGGCCTGTGCGGATGTTGGCGTCAAGCGCTTTGTCGTGCATGCGCGTAAGGCATGGCTGAAGGGATTGTCGCCGCGGGAGAACCGTGATGTGCCGCCGCTGGATTATGAACTGGTTTACCGGGTGAAGGCGGAGCGGCCGGAGCTGATGATTATCCTCAATGGCGGGATTACGACGCTGGAGGCGGCGGAGGCGCATTTGGCTCATGTCGATGGGGTGATGCTGGGGCGCGCGGCCTATCATGATCCGGCCTTGCTGCTGGATGTCGATGCGCGTTTCTTTGGCGGCGAGACGCGGTCTTTAGAACAGGCGCTGACGGGATATCTGCATTATGTCGAGCGCAAGCTGGCGGAGGGTGTGCCGCTGAATGCGATGAGCAAACATATGCTGGGCCTGTTTAACGGGCGGCCTGGCGGTAAAAAGTTTCGCCGCGCGTTAAGCGAGAATGTCTGCCGCAAAGGGGCCGGGATGGAGGTTCTGGTGCAGGCGCTGGCACAGGTGAACCAGCTAGATCTGCAACAGATTTGTGAGGCGGCTTAGAGCCGCTGATCATATTCCCCCACATCGGGATAGCGTGTGAAACGCGCATTGATGTCATCGAACATGGCGTGTAGCTGGCTCTCGGAGGCCGGGCTTTCCACCACCACCACAAGAGATGGCTTATTCGAGGAGGCGCGCACCAGACCCCATGTGCCATCTTCCAGCGTGACGCGCACACCATTTACGGTGACGATTTTGCTGATCTTTTGCCCCAGCACCGTCTCGCCCCGCTGTTGATGGGTTTGATATTCGCGGGTGATGGCATCGACCACGGCATATTTTTTATCATCCGGGCAATAGGGGCTCATCGTGGGTGAGCTCCAGGTCCGGGGCAGTTCGGTTGTCAGGGTGGAGAGGCGTTTATCCCCTGCCCTGTCCAGCATTTCGAGAATGGCGATGGCGGCAACAAGGCCATCGTCAAAACCATGGCCGATCGGCGCATTGAAGAAAAAATGGCCGCTCTTTTCAAACCCAGCCAAGGCTCCAAGTTCGCTTGTGCGCCGTTTGATATAGGAATGGCCGGTTTTCCAATAATCTGTTTTGACGCCCAGACGTTGTAATTCGGGATCGCTTTCATAGAGGCCGGTGGATTTGACATCGACCACGAATTGCGGCGCGGGATAATGTTTGGCGAGATCGCGGGCCAGCAAGACGCCGACCTTATCGGCGAATAATTCATGGCCCATATCATCGACCACGCCGCAGCGGTCACCATCGCCATCAAAACCCAGACAGAGTTCGGCGCCATGCTGGCGCACCGCATGGCCCATGGCATGCAGCATCTCCAGATCTTCGGGATTGGGATTATATTTCGGGAATGTGTAATCGAGTTCGGTATCCATTTCGATCACATCAGCACCGATGCGGCGCAGGGCTTCGGGTGCGAAGGCACCTGCCGTGCCATTACCGCAAGCGACCACAACTTTGATCGGGCGGGAGAGTTGGTGCCCTTTGGTGACGGCGCTGAGATAGCGTTCGCGCATGTCGGGAATGGTTTTATGGCTACCGCCACTGCGTTCCGTCCCTTCACCATGCAGCACGATCTGTTTGAGCCGGCTCATTTCATCCGGCCCGAAGGTCAGCGGACGCTGCGCCCCCATTTTCACGCCGGTCCAGCCATTTTCATTATGACTGGCCGTGACCATGGCGACGGCGGGGGCATCAAGTTCGAACTGGGCGTAATAGGCCACCGGCGAGAGGGCGAGACCGATATCCAGCACTTCGCAGCCGGCCTTCATCAGGCCGATCATCAGGGCCTGTTTGATGGAGAGCGAATAGGCGCGATAATCATGGCCGACGACGACGGTGGGGCGCACGCCGATTTCGTGGAAATAGGTGCCAAGGCCCAGCCCCAGCGCCTGAACACCCAGCAGATTCAGCTCTTTGCCGAAGATCCAGCGGGCGTCATATTCCCGGAAGCCGTTGGGGGTGACCAGCGGCAGGGTTTCATAATCCAGACTATTGGGGTGCAGATCGGCTCTCGGCTTCAGGCTCATCTCATCTCTCAAAAGAACGCGAGGGGGCGCTATCCATATCCTGTCCAAAAGACCTTGCCCAATTGAACCTCACTTTTCCCAGGAAGGGGGGGTTAAGGCTTTCGGACCCTCTGCAGCGACAGGCAAAGCGAATAGGTAAATTATCCTTCTGGCTTTACCCTGTCCAGCCCCTATTTCCCACTAAGTCGAGGTGATATAATAGGTAATACACTCGAAGAATGTGAAAATGACCCTGTCCCGTGCCGATATTTTGCGCAAAGCGCTGGCTTTGCCCAGCTTTGAGCCGGGAACGGTCTGGCTTGCCGGCGCGGGGCCGGGCGATCCGGGTTTGATCACGGTTCTGGGCTTGATGGCCATCGAGCAGGCGGATGTGATTTTACATGACGCGCTGATGGGCGAGGCTTTGTTGAAACTGGCCCGGCCTGAGGCCGAACTGATTTATGCCGGAAAACGCGCCGGCCAGATTTCGTGCAGGCAGAGCGACATTTCCCGTTCGCTGATCGATTTCGCCCGCGCCGGCAAGCGGGTTTTGCGGCTGAAGGGCGGCGATCCATTTGTGTTTGGGCGCGGCGCGGAAGAGGCGCTGAGTTTGGCGCGGGCCGGAATTGCTTTTCGCATTGTGCCGGGCGTCACCGCAGGGATCGGCGGACTGGCCTATGCCGGCATACCGGTGACGCACCGGGACACCAATCATGTGGTGAGTTTTATCACAGGCCATGGCGCGGATGGAAAATTGCCGCCCTTGAACTGGGCCGGGCTGGCGCAGGGCTCGCCCACTTTGGTGCTGTATATGGCGCGCAAATTCGCACCTGAAATTGCCGCCCGCCTGATGGAACATGGCCGCGCCAGCGAGGAACCGGTGGCGATTATCAGCAATGCCACCTTTGAGAGCCAGACTGTGCAACGCACCACCCTGGCGCGGTTGGGCGCCGCCGCGTTACAGAGCACACAGCCCGCGATCATTGTGATTGGGGAAAATGTGAAATTGCGCGACGGGCTGGATTGGCTGGGCGCATTGCAGGGCAAGCTGTTGCAGCCCGACCCGCTGGGGCGCGATCTTTTGAGCGATGCGGGATAGAGCAAAGGGGTGGGCAGACCGATTTTGGAATATGGCCGAATACGCCTATACTCTGCAAAAGCTACTGCGGTTTAGACAGATGATGGGACGGGGTTAGAAAGAGGCAAGGATGACAAAGGTCGTATTCACACCCTTAAAGTCCGATGGACCGGTTTCGGTTAAAAAGAAACGTGTACGCGGCGCGGATGGTAAGCTGACGACGCTGTTGACCATTGATTCTGAGAGCAAGACTTTTGATAATGATTTGACTTACGTTTTTAGAAAAAACGTCTCTCAAGCCCGGCGAAAGAATAAGGCGATTGCCCGTAAGGCTTGATATTCCCCGGCTTTGGATTGTGGCCGGACCTAATGGGTCAGGCAAAAGCACGCTGTATGATTCAACCGATATTGAAGGCTTTGGCCGTTCGGTTTGGATTATTAATCCTGATACTCTGTCTGCCCACATTGCAGAGAATGAAAACAAAGCCTTGTTACGGGCCAATGGTGAAGCATTAGATAGAATACAGAACTGGCTTAGCGCCTCCCTTAATGCCTATCAGACGATTGGCGTGGAGACGGTTCTTTCAACGGGTAAATACAGGACCCTGATCAAAAAAGCCAAGGCAGCGGGATTTGAGTTTCGTTTACTCTATGTCTTATTGCACTCGGTCGAGATCAATATTGAACGCGTTCGATTACGCGTGGCCAAAGGTGGACATGCTGTAGCGGAAGATAAAATTCGCGCGCGCTATGCACGGTCCTTGCGACAACTACCATGGTTTCTACAGCAGGCGGATCGGGCTTCAATCTATGATAATTCGGGCGCGACGCCGCGCCTGGTTGGCCAAAAATCAAATGGTCTGATGGAGATTGATCCCAGCGCACCAGATGATTTGTTGGCAGCAGTGAGACGCATTAGACGCTGATCAATGTTTCCAATGCAGGAATAATTGGCGACCGCGGATTTCGACCGCTGCCATGCGGCGCAGGAAGCTCATACCCAGAAGCGATGTGCCCATTTCGGCGCGGTTCACGGCAATCGGCACATTCTGAAAATCCAGCGGGCCGATGCTGAGTGTGTCCACCATATGGCGCGCGCCAAGGCCCGGACCATTGGCGGTTTGGGAGACGCGATCAAAAACCAGATCCGCGAGATTGATGCCAGCGCGCTGGGCATCGGATGGGCTGAGGACGATTTCGGTGGCGCCTGTATCGATCAGAAAAACCACCGGCTGATTGTTGATGCGTGCCTGCACGAAAAAATGACCGCCCGGACCTTCGGTCAGGACCAGCGTGCCGGGCTTGGTGGAGACGGCGTGATGCGGACGCAGTTCCGATTGCACCCGGCCCGCAAAGTCGCGCAGTTCATATTGATAGACAAAGAGCCCGGCCAGCGCCGTGACGACGGCGAACCAGATGGCCGCGTTGCGCAAAGAGCGGCGCATGGTTCAGCCCTTTGCCCATTTGGAGGGATGCAGGGTTTTCAGACGCGCTGGCAATTCGGCCATGATGGCTTGGCGGGCAGCATCATCGAAACTGCTCCAGCCGCCGATTTCGATCAATGTTCGGGCGCAACCGCGGCAGAGCCGGGTGACCGGATCGAGTTCGCAGACTTTGATACAGGGCGTTTGCAAGGGTGCAGGTTGCATAGGGAATTGCGCGCAATTTGAATAGAACACCATATAAGTATGGTGCCTGTGCTATATCTGCAAGCTGCGCACGGAACAGGGCGCATTTTCTGGCCAATTGGGTTATCGCGCGGGCAAGACCTTAACACAGGCTTAAGCAGCAAGGGGCCATGCTGGCGCGAATATCTTTCAAGTTTTTTCGGGACGTGCGCGCCAATGGCCAAAGCGGTTTTTCATAAAAATCAGCGTGTCTATGTGAAGCCCGTGGGGACATGGGCGCTTGTCGAACATGTGGTGCCGCATTGGGCCAAGGGTTTGGATGAGCCTTTGCGCATTCATTATGACGTCGGCATGGGCCGCGAATTCGCGGCGGAAGAACTGGAATGTGATCGCGCGCAGCAGCATGATGTGCAGACCGAACGCTGGCGCGTGGTGCGGACGAATAATCGCTGGCAATCGGCGCAGGAGACGTCTTCGCATCCCTTCCCCGGCACCTATCCGGTGGTGGCGACCAGTGATGCTGAATGGGGTGGCTGGCGTGTACCGGGCGCGGAATATGCGCTGAGCCCGACGCGGATTGAATATCAGGCCCGGCTGGTGGCCAGTGCGCCTGGCATGGCGATGGTGCTGAAGGAACTTCTGGACTGGGCCGCAAGCAGCAGTGACATTCCGCCGGAATTGCGCGAGCCTTTACGCAGGAGTGCCGATATTCTGGCCTATGCCGAGGATGTGGCGGGCTAGGCGGGGTTACCTTTTCAGGACTGCTCAACAATGGCTATATCCAAGGGTTTGAAGCCCTGAAGGATATGTCATGCCGATTGATGCGCCGCGCCCCATTAAGCTGAGTGAGTATCGTGCGCCTGATTTTGAGATTCAGGATGTGTTGCTGGATTTCGTGTTGGAGCCAGAGGCGACGCGCGTGACATCGCATTTGCAGATGCGGCGGCTGGGAGCGGATGATGCTGTGTTGCAACTGGATGGTGAGGCGCTCGAGCTGATTTCTGTGGCGCTGGATGGGCGGGAGCTGGAGGCGGCGGATTATGCGCTGGATGAGACGCATCTGACATTGCGGAATTTGCCGGAGATTTTTGCGCTGGAGATTATCACCCGCCTGTCGCCGCTGACGAATACGACATTGGAGGGGCTTTATTTAGCGAGCGGCATTTTCTGCACGCAATGTGAGGCGGAAGGCTTTCGTCGTATAACCTATTTTTTGGATCGGCCGGATGTGCTGGCGGTGTATCGCACACGGATCGAGGCGGATAAGGCGCTATATCCGGTGCTGTTGTCGAATGGCAATTTGATAGAGAGCGGGGATTTGCCCAATGGCAGGCATTTTGCCCTGTGGCAGGACCCATTTCCGAAGCCTTGTTATCTGTTTGCGCTGGTGGCGGGGAATTTAGGACATATAGCTGACAGCTTCACCACGATGAGCGGGCGAGTGGTGGATCTGCGGATTTTTGTAGAACATGGAAATGAGCCCAAAGCGCGCTATGCGATGGAGGCGTTGAAGCGCGCCATGGCCTGGGATGAGCAGGCTTATGGGCGGGAATATGATCTGGATATTTTTATGATTGTCGCGGTGTCGGCGTTTAATTTTGGCGCGATGGAGAATAAGGGCCTTAATATTTTTAATGACAAGCTATTGCTGGCCAGCCCCGACAGCGCCACGGATGATGATTATGCGCGCATTGAGAGCGTGGTGGCGCATGAATATTTCCATAACTGGACGGGGGATCGCATTACCTGCCGGGACTGGTTTCAATTATCGCTGAAGGAAGGGCTGACCGTTTATCGCGATCAGCGGTTCTCGCAGGATATGCGCTCCAAAGGTTTGCGGATTGATGATGTGAAAATGTTGCGGATGCGGCAGTTCCGGGAAGATGCCGGGCCTTTGGCGCATCCGGTGCAGCCGCAGGAATATATTTCGATCGATAATTTTTACACGGCGACGATTTATGAAAAAGGCGCCGAGGTGATTGGCATGCTGGAGACGCTGGTCGGGGCAGCCGGCTATCGCAAGGCGACGGATTTATATTTTGAGCGCCATGATGGCGAGGCCGCCACGGTGGAGGATTGGGTCAAATGTTTTGAGGAGAGCAGCGGGCGGGATCTGACGCAGTTCAGGCTTTGGTATCGGCAGGCGGGGACGCCCAGAATTGTGGTGCGCGGGGCTTATGATGCGGCGGCCAAGACATATGTTTTGGATTTGAGCCAGTCACTTGCCGCGACGCCGGGGCAGCCTGACAAATTGCCCATGCATATACCGCTGCGCCTGGGCCTGCTGCGTGAGAACGGTGCGCCGCAGGCATTGACGCTGGAGGGCGAGAATAAGCCTGGGCCATTGGAGCGGGTTGTGGAATTGCGGGCGGCAGAGGCGCGCTTTGTGTTTGTGGGCGTGGAGATGCCGCCGCTGCTTTCCATCGGGCGACATTTTTCGGCGCCGGTGATCTTTGAGCAGGATGTAAGCCGGGCGGCGCGGGCGCTGTTGATGGCGCATGACGTGGATGGTTTCAATCGCTGGGAACAGGGACAGGCTTTGGCCAGCGATCTGTTGCAGGAGATGGCGCGCCATGGTGGCGGGAAGACCGACCCGATCTATATCGAGGCGATCGGTGAAGTGCTGAATCGCGCGGAAGAGGATCATGCCTTTGCGGCGCGGATGTTGATGCCGCCGCTGGAAAGTGAAATCGCGCAGGCCATGCTGCCGGTGGACCCCGAAGCCATTCACCGGGCGCGGGGGGATTTGATCCGTGCCGTGGCGGATGCATATGGGGCGCAGATGCTGGGCTTATATAACAGGCTTGCGGATGACGGGCCTTACCTGCCCGATGCCGGGCCTGCGGGGCGGCGGGCGCTGCGCAATGCTTTGCTGCGCTATCTGACGGCGGCGGATGATGACGCGGCGGCGGCGCTGGCCGAGACGCATTATCAGCGGGCCGGGAATATGACCGATATGATTGCGGGGCTGGCGGCCTTGTCGCGCATGGAAACGGACCGCAGGGTGACGGCTTTTGCCCATTTTGAAACACGGTTCAACCGGAATGCGCTTGTGCTGGATAAGTGGATGGGCTTGCAGGCAGGGTCACCGCGGCTGCAGACGGCCGAAGAGGTGCGGGCTTTGATGCAGCATCCGCATTTCGATTTCAAAAATCCCAATCGGGTGCGCTCGCTGGTGGGGGCTTTTTCGGGCAATCATCTGCGTTTCCATGCCAAAGGGGGGGCGGGCTATGCGCTGGTCGGCGAGGTGATGCGCCATCTGGATGCGCTGAATCCCAAAATGTCGGCTGGAATGGCGGGGGCGTTTGAAAATTGGCGGCGTTATGACGAACCACGCCAAAAGCTGATGCGGCAGGAATTGCAGCAGGCCCTGGAGATGCCCGCTCTTTCACCCAATCTTTTTGAGGTGGCCCGCAAGATGCTGGGCTGAAGTTGCATCTATAGGCGTGACAGCGTCAGCTTTAATTGGCGCTGTAGCCATGAATACGCATAATCCCAGTGGGGCGATTCGGGTAGCGCCTTTTCGGGGGCGTGCCATATGGCGCAGGCAGGTTTCACAGCATGGATGGATGCGCCGCGTGACGCGCTGGCCCTGACGGCTGCGCGGCTGACAGAGCTTATGGCGCGGCATCTGCGCCTGACCGTGCTGGTGAGCATGATTCTGATCTGCGGCTCATTTGGGGCGGCGGTCGTGCTTCAGATGAAACTGGTTCAGGATCAAGCCATCGAGACGATGCAAATCCGGGAGCAGGAGCGTCTGCGGGATTTGAGCCAGAGTGTGGTGCAGCGGCTGGACTTCTTTGCGGCGCTGGGCCGGCATTTCGACACGACAGGCGCGGCCCATTTCAGCCCGATGCAGGTGGATATCCGCATTGCCACGCAGCGCCATATGGCGGCGCTGCGCAATATCATCCTGTTGCAGCGGGATGGTGAGATAGAAACCGCGCTGGCTCAGAACATACCGAACAGCACGCAGCGGCCATGGATGGCCAAAGAGCTGCGCGACAAGGCGATGGCCGCGCCCCAACTGATTGCGACAGATCAGGCTTTATGGATGCTGCTGCCCCGCCCCGAAGGGTTGATTGCGATCCATTTGGACAAGCCCACCATGTTCAGCCTGAGCGTGCTGAAACGTGTCGCGATTTTTACGCCTGAGGGTCGGATGCTCGGCCATGGCGATGAATGGGCGGGACCATTCGTCAAACCGCAGGCCCAGATTCAGGCGCTGATCGAGGAGGAACGGGTTCTTGTCAGCAGCACGCTGGGACATTGGCCCGCCGTGATTGTGAGCAGCCTGTCGCTGACACAGACATTGCAAAACCGCCAGACCTATTCGCCGATCTATCTTTTTCTGCTGATAGCCCCTGCCCTTGCCGGGGCGGGCATTGCGATGGTGTTTGTCCATGAGGCGGAGCATCGGCGCAGCTCTCATGCGCGGTTGCAAAATTTACGCAGGCAGCCCACCGATCAGCGATTGCTGATCCGGCTGGCGGATGCAGAGCGCCGCGCCGCCGAGGCCGAGCGATCGAAACAGGAATTCGTCGCCCATATGAGCCACGAATTGCGCACACCCTTGAATGCGATCATCGGTTTTTCGGAAGCGATCTCGCATGAATTTTTTGGGCCGCCGGGACATGCCAAATATATCGAATATGCCAAAGACATTGCTGCATCGGGGCGTGATCTGCATGGTAAGATTGGCGATATTCTGGAATTCGCCAATCTTGAGGCCGGGCGTTATCCGCTGAAGCTTGCCCGCGCCAATCTGGGCGAGATTGCCGCGCAATGTGTGAATGATATGCAGGGGCGCGCTTTTTCCCGCCATATCAGCCTGACGATCGGCGGCCAGAGCACCGGAGATGTTTTATCCGATATCTGCGCCAGCAAACGTATTTTGGGCAATCTGCTGGCCAATGCGCTGGATTTCACACCGGATGGCGGGCGCGTGGATGTGGAAATCGGCAGGCATGGCAAACATGCTTTTGTGCGCATACGCGATACGGGTGCGGGATTTGATACTGCCGAAGTTCAGCAGGCCTGTGAGAGTTTTGTCAGCATCAAACGCGGCACCGGGCGCACAGGGATCGGACTTGGCCTGCCCATTGCGGCCCAGTTAGCGATGCGCATGAATGGCATGTTGCGGCTGAGCGCCAATCAGGGATTGGGCACGACGGCGGAACTACGTTTGCCGCGCGGTGATCTATAGATACCAATCATATTCATCGGACGGGATGATGGCGTGAAAACGTTCGGCCTCGATCCGTTTGGTCTCGCCGTAAAGCGCAATAAATTCCGTATCGAAATAGGCCGGCAGGATGGTGGATGATGCCAGACTTTGCAGGGCTGCATCGATCCTGTGCGGCAGGTGCGGATCAGGCCGGCGGGGCACATTGCCCGTTGAGGGCGGGCCGGGATCGCAGCGCCGGGTGAGACCATAATGGATACCCGCCAGAACCGCCGCCAAAACGAGATAGGGATTTGCATCGGCGCCGGAAATGCGATGTTCCACACGCCGCGCCGTTGCAACACTCAAGGGAATGCGCAAACCGACAGCGCGATTATTCACGCCCCAATGCGAATTGGAGGGGGCAAACATATCGGGCTGATAGCGGCGATAGGCATTCCTATTGGGCGCGAAGAACGCCATGCAATCGCCCATCAGGCGTTGCAACCCGCCAATCGCGTGATGCAATGCGGATGAGCCATCGGGCGCGGCATCCGCGAAAATATTTTGACCTGCTTCATTGAGCAGACTGACATGGACATGCAGCCCGCTGCCCGAATGGCGGGGGAAAATTTTCGCCATGAAGCTGGCTTCGAAACCATGGGCGCGGGCGGTGTTTTTGACGATCTGTTTGAGGAAAACCGCATGATCGGCGGCGCGCAGTGCATTATCCTGATGCAGCAGATTGGCTTCGAACTGACCGGGGGCATATTCCTTGCTCGATGTGGTGAGCGGCAGATTTTGCATTTTGGCGGCGTCATTGAGGGATGCAAGAAAAGCTTGATAGCGATCCAGATCGTCGATCCCATAGACGGATGGCTCGCTTTCGCGCTGGCCGCTGCGGGGGCAAAGCGGGGGCTGCACTTTGCCGGATAAATCGCGCAAGGGATCGAGCAGATAAAATTCCAATTCAAGCGCGGTGACGGGTGTTAGACCCAATGGGGCGAATTGTTCCGCCACATGAACCAGCGTGGAACGTGGTTCACCGATAAAGGCGCGCCCCCGTTCATCGCAGAGGCTGGTGAGAATTTGCGCGCGCGGAGGATCTGCGCCCCAGACCTGGGAGAGGGTTTGCGGAATGGGCCAGGCGCTTCCATCCGGATCGCCATCGCCATAACCATGGCCGAAGACATCGGTCATCTCGCCCCGCACATCCATCAGATAGACGGATTCCGGTATTTGCATTCCATTATCGAAAATTTTGGCGGCGTCTTCCATGCGCATGCGTTTGCCGCGCAGGATTCCGCAAAGATCGATGATCACGACATCGCATAAATCGATCTGCGGATTTTGGCTGCGGAAGCTAGCCCATTCCCGGCGCGCGGCCTCTACATAGAGAGGGCGCGCAAAAGTTTGGCCGGTGGTGGTGAATTTGTTCATGGCAAATTCTCTGCTTTTGATCTTAGCCGGGGCGATTTGAGATGCGGAAGGGGGGAGCTGAAATAAAGTGAGAAAGGCGCCGTGGGTTAGGGGCCATACGACCATAAAAAGCCATTGCGCCGCACAAAGAGGCTTATTACCGTCGGCGGATGAACGCCCCTTTCCGGGCTGGAACTCTTATGATGGAGTTACCTATGATGCCGCCCCGCAGCCTGAGATTTCAATCGCGCAACATCATATCTTTTGTGACGGCGCTATCGCTTTGTCTGGGGCCGATCGCCAGTGTGCAGGCGGCAGCCGCGCCGGTGACGCTGTTTCAATGGGAAGATTATACGGATGCGCCCTTTCTGGCAGAGTATAAAAAGCAATATAAGGATGGGGTGAATGTGGCCTTGTTCGCGGATGAGGACGAGGCCTTTGCCAAGATGCGTGCCGGCTATAAGCCCGATGTGATGGGGCCGTGTTATTATGAATATCCGCGCTGGAAAGAGGCGGGGCTTTTAGCACCGATTGATACGCGCAAATTAAAAAACTGGAACAAGATTCCGCAGAGCTTACGTGCAATGCCCGGCATTAAGGCGGGGGAGCATTCCGTGTGGTTCGTGCCGCATTACTGGGGCAATACATCGGTGACATTCCGCACCGATCTGGCCCCGGAATATGCGAAAAATCCGAGCTGGGCTATTTTGTTCGATCCCAAATATCGCGGACGCATTGCGGTGATGGATGGGGTGGATGATACGGTGCCGCTGGTGGCGCGGGCGATCGGGATCGATGCCTATTCCATGACACCCGAACAATGGACCAAGGTACAGGCAAAATTGCGCGAGGTGATCAAGCAGGCGCGGTTTGTCTCCAGCGACGATACGGCTTTGGCGCAAGGTCTGGCGTCGGGGGAGATTGTGGCCGCGATCTCGTGGCGGGTGACTTATACAAACCTGAAGAAAGAAGGCGTGAAAGTTGCCTATATGAAACCCAAGGGCGGCATCTTCACCTATGTCTGCGGGCTGGTGATGCATAAGCAGCGCAAGGATGAGGCCAAGGCGCTGGCTTTGATCGATTCCTCGCTCAGTGATGCGGCCGCGATTTATGCGATTGAACATATCGGCGATGAGCCCGCCAATGTGGTGGCGCTGAAACATGTGCCCGATGCGACCTTTGAAAAGCTGGGCATGACCCGTGATGTGGATGTGTTTTTGAAGAGCGGCATTTTTCAGCAAAGGCTGAAAAACAAGGAGAAGATCATCGCGGCCTGGAGTGAGATCAGGGCGGGTTTGTGAGAGAGAGCTAAAAACCGCAGCACAAAAAGAAAAAGGGCGGAGGCACCGAGATGCTTCCGCCCTGAAACTTTCACTGCGACTGCTACGGCCTTAGAGGACGCCGCGCTTATGTTCGCCGATCACAATGCGGCCGGGGTTGAATGCGGCCTTGAACACCGAAAGGGCTTTACGAGGTTCGGCGTCTCCACACATGAAGACGTCGAATGCTGCATAGCCTTTTTCCGGCCAGGTATGGACACTGATATGGCTCTCGGCGAGCACGGCAACACCTGATATGCCGCCACCATCCGAGAATGTATGCAGATGGATATGCAGCAAGGTTGCCCCGGCTGCGGTCACTGCATCTATCAATGCCTGTTCGATCCGATCCCGGTTGTCGAGGCCTTCGGCCTCCCAAAGATCGATGATCAGGTGACTACCCGCAAAGGTCAGTCCGTTACGTGTGATGAAATGGTCCTTGCGGTCCTCATCCCTTGGGGGAATAGGAACCGGAACGGTCCTCGCAGAAACGCAGGCATTTTGTGCCGTTGGTTCTTTGATCGCCGCTACGAGTTCGAGTCGAGCCATTCTGGCACCTACCCTCTCAAAAGCGTTGACACCTGATGCCCGCCGCCCTTTGGTCGTAACCGCGAAGCACGTAACACCGCTAAGAAGAAAGCGGCGGGCGAAAGGGTTACTTTCGCGTCCGCCGCTTTGGCCCCGAAGGGATGCGCGGAATATAGGGCTGACGGCCCCCCATGCAAGAAAATTTACAGCCTTTCATGCATTTTTTTGTGTGGGGAACTTGAGAAAACACACTGCTCCGCCACAGCCCCCTGGAGGGGCGTAGAGACTGCTGAGGGCTTGCGGGGCCATTTGGTCTGGTATGGCGCTGCTGGCTTCTGCGTGTCGGAGTCGGTCATGTAGCGCCAGCGCTATTCATAATGGACGAATGGGCTTTCGCTCTTTATGTACGCCACACTTTGTTTCGCCTCTGCCAGCGCCCTGTGCGGCACTGTCACAATCTGAAAGGTTTCGTCATGGCCAGCCATAAAGAGCGTCTGCATAAGGGATATGCGCAGGTGATGGAGCTGAAAGGCGCGCCGCTGGTCGATAAGCGGAGCACATATCAGCACATCAAAATCTTCGACACCGTCGCCAATGGCCGGGTGATGACACTGGACGACATTGTCCAGATCACCAGCCGCGACGAGAGCGCCTATGCCGAAATGCTCACCCATCTGCCGATTCTGGAACATGGCCGGGTCAGGCGGGTGATGATTGTGGGTGGCGGCGATCTGTCTATTGCCGACGAGGCGCTGAAGCATAAGGGCATCAAAGAAGTGGTGCTGGTCGATATTGATGGCGATGTCGTGAAACATTGCCGCAAGCATTTTGCCAGCATCAATGCCAAGGCCTTTAAAGATAAGCGGCTGACGGTCGAAATCGCCGATGCGTTTGAATATCTGGGCCGCCCGGAAAGCCAGAATCGCTTTGATCTGATCATCGCGGACCGGCCTGATCCGGTGGGGCCGGGCAAGGCGCTGTTCGGGGAGACCTTTTATGATCGGGTGGTCGGGGCTTTGCGGCCGGGCGGCTTTGCCACGTTCCAGACCGGCGTGCCATTTTATCAGCCCGCAGAAATCACCGATGCGCTGAAGGAAATGCGCCGCTTCTTCCCGCAATCGGGGCTCTATCTCAGTGTCGTGCCGACCTATATCGGCGGCTTCATGGCGCTGTCCTGGGGCTGCAAGGGGCCGGGGACGCTGGGGACGGATAAGGGGATCAAAAAGGCCGCTGCCGGGTTCCGCCGGGCCAAGCTCAAGACCGACTATTATAATCCGGCGATCCATGGCGCGGCCTTTGCCTTGCCGGAATGGATCGCGCGGCTGGTGCCCAAGGTCCGCAAGGCCCGTAGGCGCTGAATTTTCAGGAATTATATCAGTTCAGGGAGGCGGGGCGGCTTGGCTGCGCCGCCTTCATTACTTATGTCCCTTCTACTTACGTTTATGTTCCCGAGGGGCGTCTTGGCGTATAGAATTTGGGCCTCTGATAATGGCCCCCAGTGAAGGAAAAATGTGATGGCGTTGATTGATCCGAGCGGACGGCCTGTGCGCAGTGCGGCCAGTATAGCGGCGGAGGCTGCCGCCAAGGCGGAATCCGGCGAAGGCTCGGCCTTTATCAAGGATTCCATGCTGGAGACCTTTGCCGCCGATGTGATTGATGCCTCGCGCGCGGTTCCGGTGATCGTGGATTTCTGGGCGCCGTGGTGCGGACCCTGCAAGCAATTGACCCCGTTGCTGGAGCGGCTGGTCAACGAAGCCAATGGGGCGGTGCGTCTGGTCAAGGTCAATGTCGACGAGAATCAGGAAATTGCGCAGCAATTGCGGATTCAATCGATCCCGACGGTCTTTGCCTTCAAAAATGGCCAACCGGTCGACGGCTTTATGGGCGCGGTGCCCGAAACCCAGTTGCGCGCCTTTATAAAAAATCTGGTCGAGGGCCAGCCGGGCGCTGATGCCGGTCATGATCATCATGGTGGGCCGGGCCATACGGAAGAGGTTCTGGCAGCGGCGGAGCAGGCTTTTCAGGCTGGCGATCTGAGCATGGCGGCGCAGGCCTATGCCCATGTTTTGCAGGATGAGCCGGGCCACCCCAAGGCGGTGGGCGGACTGGCGCGCTGTTATCTGATGAGCGGCGATCTGGAGCGCGTGCGCACCACATTGCATCTTGTGCGGCCCGATGGGGCGCAGGATGAGGCGATCCGGGCGGTGGAAGCCGAGTTGAAGTTGCGGGAGCAGAGCGCGCTGGCGGGCGCGGCGGCGCATGACGCGCTGGAGGGTTTACGCGCGCGTGTTGCGGCTGAACCGGGCAATCATCAGGCGCGTTATGATCTTGCACTGGCTTTGGATGCCGGCGGCGCGCGCGAAGAGGCCATGGATATGTTGCTGGACATTGTGAAACAGGATCGTAGCTGGAATGATGATGCGGCCCGTCAACATGTGCTGACATTGTTCGAGGCGTTGGGCCCGAATGATCCGCTGACATTGGCAGGGCGGCGCAAGCTGTCTGCCATTCTGTTTTCCTGAAGGAGAGCCATGGTGGCGCGCCATTATCATTCCACCCAGGAATTACCGCGCGATATACCGGTTTTTCCGCTGAGCGGGGTGTTGCTGCTGCCCGGTGGGCAATTGCCGCTGAATATTTTCGAGCCACGCTATCTGACCATGTTTGATACGGCGCTGGCGGGACCGCGCCTGGTGGGCATGATTCAGCCGCAAGTGGTCGAGGAGCCCAATCCGCCCTTGATGACGGTGGGATGCCTGGGGCGGATCAGCGCCTTTGCCGAGACGGATGATGGGCGATATCTCGTGACGCTGACAGGCATTTGCCGCTTTCGGGTGGAACAGGAAAATCCTGTGCTGACGCCCTATCGTCAGGTGCGGGCGGATTATGCGCCATTCGGGCAGGATCTGATTTTGGGCGAGGAGTATGATATTCCGCGCAGCCGCGTGATCACGGCGCTTAAACATTATGTCAAACGCCGCCAGATCAAGGCCGAATGGGGTGCGGTGACCGATGCCCCGGCGCAAACGCTGGTCAATGCTTTGGCCATGTTGTGCCCCTTTGAGCCGAATGAGAAACAGGCCCTGCTGGAAGCGCCGCGTTTTCAGGACAGGGTGGAAACCTTGATCGCGCTTCTGGAATTATCCGGGGCGCAGGGGTCAGAGTCCAAACGCCTGAATTAGGCCTGGAAGCCTGCATTGCCGTATTTAAAGAGAGACGAGATGGAGCCTGATCCCAAATTACTGGAAATTCTGGTTTGCCCGCAAACCAAAGGGGCGCTGCATTATGACCGTACCCATCAGGAGCTGATCAGCCAGCAGGCGGGTTTGGCCTATCCTATTCGCAATGGAGTGCCGATCATGCTGGTGGAGGAAGCCCGCCCGTTGAGCGATGCCGAGCGGTTAGCCCAGTGAAAGAATCGGGACATTGAAGATGGCAGGATCGATCTGGCCGGAAGAATTGCGGCTGGACCCCGGCAAGACCACTTTGACGGTGCGCTTTGAAGATGGCGGCAGCTTTGCCCTGCCCGCGGAATATTTGCGGGTGGAATCGCCCAGTGCCGAAGTGCAGGGCCATGGCGGGCAGCAGAAAAAGACCGTCTGGGGCAAGAAAGAGGTCAGAATCCTGAAAATCGAGCCGGTGGGCAATTATGCCGTGCGGCTGTGCTTTGACGATGGTCATGATACGGGGCTGTTTGCCTGGGATTATCTGCAGGAGCTGGGCCGGCTGCAGGAGACCAAATGGGCCGCCTATCTGGCGGCGCTGGAGAAGGCCGGTCTGGCGCGCTGAAGCTATTGAAGAACCCGCAAAGGGAACCTTTTTGGGCTTTATATCCTCTTGAGGCGCGCTGGCGGAGGTTATAGGTTCGCGCGCCATGGAACCCTTCAAAACAATTTCGGGCGTTGCGGCGCCCCTTCCCATGATCAATGTCGATACCGACATGATCATCCCGAAAAACTTTCTCAAAACCATCAAGCGCACCGGATTGGGCAAGGCCCTGTTCTTTGAAATGCGCAATCGCGAGGATGGCAGCGAGAACCCCGATTTCGTGCTGAACAAGCCCGCCTATCGTAAGGCGGAGATTCTGGTTTCGGGCGCGAATTTCGGTTGCGGTTCGAGCCGCGAACATGCGCCATGGGCCTTGCTGGATTTCGGCATCAAAGTGGTGATCGCGCCGAGCTTCGCCGACATTTTTTACAATAACTGTTTCAAGAACGGCATTCTGCCGATTGTATTGCCGCAAAGCGATGTCGATAAATTGCTGGATGATGCCGAGCGCGGCGCCAATGCGGTGGTGACGGTCGATCTCGAGAAACAGGAAATTCTGGGGCCCGATGGCGGACGCATTGCTTTTGAGGTGGATGCGTTTCGCAAGCAGTGCCTGCTGAATGGCTGGGATGATATCGGGCTGACGCTGCGCAATGAGCAGAAGATCAGTGATTACGAAAGCCGGATCAAAACCCAGCAGCCCTGGCTGTAATTTTCAGACCCATCTTTTTTAGCGAGATCCTATGACATTCAAGATTCTGCTGCTGCCCGGTGATGGTATCGGGCCTGAAGTGATGACCGAGACGAAGCGCGTGCTGGATTGGTTTGGCGCGCATCGCAAGCTGGATTTCACGGTGGACGAGGATCTGGTTGGTGGGATTTCTTATGAAACCCATGGCGTACCAGCCACCGATGCCATGATGGAAAAAGCTGTAGCAGCGGATGCCATTTTGTTTGGCGCCGTGGGCGGGCCGCAATGGGACAAGCTGCCTTTTGAAAGCCGCGCCGAACGGGGCTTGCTGCGTTTGCGCAAAGACCTTGAGCTGTTCGCCAATCTGCGCCCTGCCCTGTGTTTTGAAGCGTTGAAGGATGCATCCAGCCTGAAACCCGAAATCGTGGCCGGTTTGGATATTCTGATCGTGCGCGAATTGACGGGCGGGGTGTATTTCGGTGAGCCGCGCGGGATTGAGACGCTGGCCGACGGATCGCGCAAGGCGGTGGACACGCAGCTTTACACGACCGAGGAAGTGCGCCGGATTGCCAAAGTGGCGTTTGAGCTGGCGCGGTTGCGGGGCGGGCGCGTGGCTTCGGCCGAGAAATCCAATGTCATGCATACGGGCATTTTGTGGCGCGAAGAAGTGAGCCATGCCCATGCGGACTATAAGGATGTCGAGCTGACGCATATTCTGGCGGATAATTGCGCCATGCAATTGGTGCGTAACCCGAAGCAATTCGATGTCATCGTCACGGATAATCTGTTCGGCGATATTTTGTCGGATGAAGCGGCGCAATTGACCGGCTCTATCGGCATGTTGCCCAGCGCCTCTATCGGCGCGAAAGACCCCAAGACGGGACGTCAGCCGGGCATGTATGAACCGATCCATGGATCAGCCCCCGATATAGCGGGCAAGGGCCTGGCCAATCCGATCGCCAGTCTGTTATCGCTGGCCATGTGTCTGCGCTACAGCTTTGGCCTTGTAGATGATGCCAAATTGCTGGAACAGGCGGTGGATCAGGTGTTGAATCAGGGTTTCCGCACCGGTGACATCATGCAGCCGGGCAAAAATCAGGTTGGCACCACAGGCATGTGTGACGCCGTTCTGGCGGCGCTGGATAGTCTGGGCCGATAAGCCGAACATAGTTTTAGGTTAAACCGGCAACCTCGATTGCGCTTACGGCGTGATCGGGGTTGTTGCGTTTTCGCTATTCGTGGCTGCGGCTGCGGGGCGGGCGACGGGCGGCAGATTGCGGATGCCGCCCAGGAACAGCGCGGTCGCAAAATTGGCGGCGGCTATGGGATCGATATCTTCGCGCACCAGCATCTGCCCGGCAATTTCAAAGGCGATGCCGACAATCGCGGCCATCAGGAAATCGGCATCTATCGGCGGGAAGACGCCTTTGACGATGGCGTTTTCGATATCTTCCCGCAGTTCTTCAAAGCCCGCGATGATTTCGGGCGTGTCCATCCGCACGCGCAGCGGTTCGGTGCGGTTGCGGCGCAGGGCCAGGAAATTATCCTGATCGTCATGCACATATTGGAAGAAGGTGCGGAAGCTGCCCGTGATGAAGTCTTCGATGGAGCCGGCGCGATTGCGTTCGTCCCGCAGGCGCGGGCGGATGCGCAGGGCGCTTTCATCGCGGATGGCCTGGAATACCTCCTCCTTCGACTTGAAATAATTATAGAAGGTGCCGGAGGCGAGCGGTGTGGCGCGGATGATGTCGCGCACCGTGGTGGCGCCAAAGCCCAGTTCAGCAAAGACCTGTTTGGCGGCGGCCAGAATCATTTCGCGATTTTGCACCTTGGTGCGTTCGCGCTTGCCGCCGGTAAAGGGGGCGGCGGCAAAGGGTGAAATCTGGTGGGTGCTTGAGTCCATATTGGGAGTTTAACGATTGGTGACGCGCCGTCAATTTGTGAGTTTTTGGGCTGGCCCTGCCGTTGACAGAGGACGGGGTGGCACCGCACATCTGGCCCATGACGGACATGCTTGAAAATTGGCGGCCGGATATGATCAAGGCCCGCACCCGCACCCCGTTTACGGCGAGTTTGGGGGCGGAGATTCTGGTGGTGGAGGCAGGCCAGGCCCGGCTGAGGCTGCCCTTTGCCGATCATATTCTGGCAGATGTGGAGGCGGGCGAGATTCATAGCGGGGCGGTCGGGGCCATGCTGGATCAGGCTTGCGGGCTGGCGATTATTTCAGCGCTGCCGGGGCCTGCGATTTTTGTGACGGTGGATTTGCGGATTGATCATCTGCGCCCTGCCCGAGCCCGGGCGGATATGTTTTTCGAGGCGCGCTGTTTTGATGCCACGCGGGAGATCATGTTTTTGCGGGCCTTTGCCTATGAAGACAATGTCGCTGATCCCTTTGCCGTGGCGACGGGGAATTTCATGTTCACCCAGATGCCGCAGGTGGTGGCATGAGTGGCTTTGAAATGTTGCTGAATATGCCCTTTGTCCGCCATCTGGGATTGATCCTGCATATTGAGGCCGACGGGGTGGTGCTGGAAATGCCCTATTCGGACCATCTGGTGGGCAATCCGCGCTTGCCGGCTTTGCATGGCGGGGTGATGGCGGCTTTGCTGGAATGCGCGGCCTTTGCCGAAGTGATGCGCACACAGCAACTGACACGGCCACCCAAAGTGCTGGATCATACGGTGGATTTTTTACGGCCCGGGCGGGCGCTAAGCAGTTTCGCGCGGGCGCGGATTGTGAAGCCGGGACGGCGGGCGATGAATGTGGAGGCGCAGATGTGGCAGGATGAGAGAACGAAGCCTGTAGCGCTGTTACATGGCCATTTTCTGCCGCGTTAGGCATCTACCCCGATAGCATCGCTGAGCGTGCTGAAACCATCCTGTGAGAGATGGGTCAGCAGATCCTGTTTGATGCGGGTGACGAGCTGCGGGCCCTGATAGATCAGCGCGGAATAGAGTTGCACAAGGCTGGCCCCGGCGCGGATTTTGACATAGGCGTCGCGGCCGGAGGCGATGCCGCCCGCACCGATCAGGATGAGTTTTTGCCCGACGCGCTGACGCATGGCTTTGAGAATTTGCGTGGAGGGCTGCATCAGGGGCGCGCCGGACAGACCGCCTGTTTCGGATGCGTTGCGCGATTGCAAGCTGGTGGGCCGCGCCAAGGTAGTGTTGGAGATGATCATGCCTTCGATGCCGGATTGCAGGACAACCGCGGCGATGTCATCGAGCGCCTTGTCATCGAGGTCGGGCGCGATCTTCAGCAATATCGGCACATGATGTTGTGAACGCTCGCGCGCATGATTGAGCTGTTGCAGAAGCTGTTCCAGCTCGGCGCGATTTTGCAGCCCGCGCAGGCCCGGCGTATTGGGCGAGGAAATATTGACCGTGACGTAATCGGCCAGATTCGACAGATGGATGAAGCCGGTGCGGTAATCGCTGATACGGTCTGCGCTGTCTTTATTGGCGCCGATATTGATGCCGACAATGCCATGGCGCGCCCGGCGGCGCAGGCGGGCGGCGGCACCTTCCATCCCTTCATTATTGAAGCCCAGACGATTGATCACGGCCTTGTCTTCTTCCAGCCGGAACAGGCGCGGGCGGGGATTGCCGCTTTGGGGGCGCGGGGTGACGGTGCCGCATTCGGCGAAGCCGAAGCCCAGACGCAGCATGGCATCGGGGACTTCGGCATTTTTATCGAAGCCGGCGGCGAGGCCGACCGGATTGTTGAACGCCAGCCCAAACAGGGTCTGATGCAGGCGCGGATCATCGGCCGGGGCGCGGGGCAGCAGGCCCGCCGCCATTTTGAGAAGCCCGATTGTGGCCTGATGCGCCGTTTCCGCCGGAAGCTGACGCAGACATTTGAGGCTGAGATCGGGAAGCGCGGCGAGGGTCACGTTTTTACCTGTTGACTAGAAGGCTGGCTGGAGGGCGGGAAAAGGTTGTAATTTCCTAGAAATATCATATTTTAGGAATTATTACTGAAGTTGGGCTCTTTCGGAAAGGGCGTTTGATGCTGACCCACAAGCAAATCTGGAATGCGATTGATGGTCTGGCCAGCCGGCATGACCTTTCGGCCTCGGGTCTGGCCAAATTGGCGGGGCTGGACCCCACCACATTCAACAAGAGCAAGCGCACCGCCGCCAATGGCAAGGAACGTTGGCCATCGACCGAGAGCGTGTCCAAAATCCTTACCGCGACCGGGGAGAGCCTGGAAGGATTTGTCGGGCTGGTCAGTCATGAGCCGGGTGCACCGCGCGGCCTGTTGCGCTATGTGCCGCTGATCGGGCTGGCGCAGGCCGGAGAGCGGGGCTTTTTTGACGATGCCGGTTTTCCGGTCGGGGGCGGCTGGGAGCAGATCGCTTTCCCCGGGATAGATGACGAACATGCTTATGCGCTGGAGATCGCCGGCGATTCCATGTTGCCGGTTTACCGCGATGGCGACCGGGTTGTGGTGTCCCCCGGTGCTGGCGTGCGGCGCGGTGATCGGGTGCTGGTGAAAACGCAAGCGGGCGAAGTGATGGCCAAGCTGTTGGCCCGCGCCACAGCCCAGCGCATTGAATTGCAATCTTTCAATCCTGCCTATGAGCCGCGCGGCTTTGATCTGAGCGAGATCATTTTCATGCATCGCATTGTCTGGGCCAGCCAGTAATAGTCAGGTGAATTCGCCTTTGAGCGCCTGACGGATCAGATTGGCGGTCTCCTTACAGCCATAGAGCGCTGCGAAAGAACCGAAACGCGGCCCCTGAGTCTGGCCGAACAGCACTTCATAAAGCGCCTTGAACCAGTCGCGCAGCTGTTCAAAGCCATGCGCCTTGCCGGTTTCATAGACCACATTCTGCACCAATGCCCCGTCGCGCTCGTCGCCGAGCTGATCGAGTTTTTGCGCGAGATCTTCGAAAGCGGCGCGTTCCTGATCACTGGGAGCACGATAGATTTTGCTGGGTTTGACGAAATCTTCGTAATAGCGAATGGCGTAACCCACGAGCTTATGCAGACCGGGATTAAGCTCGGGCGTGGCGGTGGGCGCATAGGCGCGGATAAAGCCCCAGAGCAGATCGCTATTATTGGCGTTTGAGGCGCTGACCAGATTGAGCAGCAGCGCGAAACTGACCGGATAGGTTTGATCCGGCGGATTGCCGCCATGCAGATGCCAGAGCGGATTTTCGAGTTTGGCGGCAATGCTTTCTTCCCGGCGATAGGCATCGAGAAAGGCGATGTAATCATCGACGGCTTTGGGAATGACATCGAAATAGAGTTTCTTCGCCACGCGCGGCTTTTGATACATGAAGAGCGCGATGCTTTCTTCCGAGCCGTAATTCAGCCATTCGTCAATCGTCAGGCCATTGCCTCTGGATTTGGAAATTTTCTGGCCCTGCTCATCGAGGAAGAGTTCGTAATTGAACCCTTCCGGCGGCTTACCGCCCAGAATACGCAGAATTTTGGAGGCAAGATCGACCGAGGGAATGAGATCCTTGCCGGACATTTCATAATCGATCTCCATGGCGAGCCAGCGCATTGCCCAATCGGCTTTCCACTGACATTTGACGCGGCCGCCCGTGATCTCGATTTCGGTTTTGGTGCCGTAATCATCGAAGGTGATCGTGCCGGCTGTTGCATCCCAGCCGAGCAGCGGCACTTGCAACACTTCGCCCGTTTTCGGCGAGAGCGGCAGGAAGGGCGAATAGGTGGCGCGCCGTTCGGGGCCGAGGGTCGGCAGCACGACATCGCGGACTTTTTCATAATGCTGCAGCATGATCCGCAGGGCGGTGTCGAATTTGCCGCTTTTATAGCAATCCGTCGCGCTCATAAATTCGTAGCGAAAGCCGAAGCGATCGAGAAAGGTTTTGAGGCGGGCATTATTATGCGCGCCAAAACTATCATGTGTGCCGAAGGGATCGGGAATGCTGGTCAGCGGCTTGCCCAGATGTTCTTTGAGCATATCCTGATTGGGGACATTGTCGGGCACTTTACGCAAGCCATCCATATCGTCGGAAAAGGCGATGAGATGGGTGGGGATATCGCTCATCGTTTCGAAGGCTTTACGCACCCAGCTTGTGCGGGCGACCTCGCCGAAAGTGCCAATATGCGGCAGGCCGGAGGGGCCGTAGCCGGTTTCAAACAGGATGCGATCCAGAGGCTTGCCGGATTTGGCGGCTTTCTCAGCACGGGCCACAAGTTTGCGGGCTTCTTCAAAAGGCCAGGCATGCGCGGCTAAGGCGAGGTCGCGGCTACCGCCGGATTCGGTGGACATAGGGGTTCTTCATCTGAGCGATTGGAGTTGCGGGAAGCTAGGCGGATGGCTGCAGCGGGTCAATAACGCATCTTGGGACGCAAGCCATGCCCCGGCGCATAGTCATGACGGGTGAAACTGTGGCAGATGCATATTTCCATGCAGGATTCCGCCACGCCGCCCCCCAGCGCCACCAGCTCCAACCTCGAGAGCAAATTAGAGATTTGTCTGTCCGAATTGCAGGATCTGGCCGCGCTTGTGCCTGCGCCCGGCGGGGCCTTGCTGGCGCAACATGGCCAGAGCCAGCATATCGGGCTGGAGGCGGCGCGCCGGCTGTTCCGCAGCGGGGATGTATTGGTGGCCAATGCCGCCTTTATTGGCGGTCGGTCGAAAACACCGCCCGCCGGGGCGCTGTATGATGTGCTGGAACTCTTTGCCTTTGTCCGGCCGGGTCAGCCGATCATTCCCAATCCGCTGGGGCTGGCACGCGCCTTAGGGCTTGCCCTGCCCCATTCGCCTGACATGCAGGCCGAGACTTTGGGCACGGCGGCGGCGCTGTTGCTGGGCGATCTGGCGGCTTTGAAACGGCCCGAAGCTTTGCGACCGCTGGCCATGATGTTGTTACAGGCTGGCTGGCGCTGGGCGGAATTGGTGCTGGCGCTGATTGGGCGGATGGAGAAAGTGCCCGCGGGGCTTCTGGGATTGGATGTCTGGCGGCATTTATCGCATTGGGATGATGACATGGCTGCCGCCAAACCCGGATCGCTGCCGGTCAGCGCGGAAGAGGTGCGCAGCCGGCTGGCGCAATTGGTGGGGCATCATGCACCGCGCCCTGAACAGGCGGATTATGCCGTGGCGGCGAGCCATGCATTCGGGCCGCGCGAACAGGCGGGCGCGCCCCGGCTGGCTTTGATTGAAGCCGGTACGGGGATTGGCAAAACTTTGGGCTATCTGGCGCCGGCGAGTGTGTGGGCGGAGAAAAACGGGCCGGGACTTTGGCTTTCGACCTATACGCGCAATCTGCAGCGCCAGATCGTGCAGGAGATCGCCCATCTTTATCCCGATCCGGCGGAGCGCGAGGCCAAGGCGGTGGTGCGCAAAGGGCGCGAGAATTATCTCTGCCTGTTGAATTATGAAGATGTGGCGCGGCGCGTGGCGGTGACGCCGGGGCAGCGGGCGGTGAGTTTGGCGCTGATCGCGCGCTGGATCAGCGCGACATCGGATGGTGATTTATCGGGCCAGAATTTTCCGGCCTTTCTGGCTTCGGGCTTTCCGCTGCGCGATATTACGGATCGGCGGGGCGAATGTATTTATGCCGCCTGCATGCATTATCGCAGTTGCTTCATTGAAAAGGCCATCCGGCGGGCGCGCCATGCGCCCATCGTGGTGGCCAATCATGCTTTGGTGATTTCGCAGGCCGCGGGCGATGCGCTGGCTTTGGAAGAGACCAATGATACGCCGCCGGAGAAGCGGCTGCGCTATGTGTTTGATGAAGGGCATCATCTGTTTGATGCTGCGGATTCAGGTTTTTCGGCCGTTCTGTCGGGCCATGAAATGGCGGATATGCGCCGCTGGATACGCGGACCGGAGGGGCGGGCGCGCAGCCGGATGCGTGGTCTGGAAGAGCGGCTGAAAGATTTGATCGCCGATGATGCGGTTGGGCGTGGGGCCTTGAATGCCTCGATAGCGGCGGCGGGGGCATTGGCGGGTGAAGGCTGGCATAGCCGTGTCACCCATGATGGCGCGGATCTGTTGAAGCTGGCGCCGGGCGAGATATTTCTGGCGGAAATTTATCGCCATGTGCGCGCGCAGGGTGAGCGCGAGGCGGTGCTCTATTCTGCGGAAGCGCAGACCCAGCCTGCATCGGATGCATTGAAGACTGCGGCGCTTGATCTGGCAAAAGCGCTACGCCAATTGGCGCGGCCCTTGCTGGCTTTATCGCAGGCTTTGCGGCAACAGCTTGATGTGAAGGCCAAGGAGCTGGAGCCATTTCAGCGTGGGCGGATTGATGCGGCGGCGCGCGGCTTGGCGCGGCGGGCCAAGATTATTTTACCGGCCTGGATTTCGATGCTGGAGAGCATGGATCATGATCTGCCTGCGGAGAATTTAGAGCGCGAATTTGTTGATTGGTTTGAAATCACCCGCGAGGATGGCCGCGATATAGATATAGGGCTGCATCGCCATTGGGTTGATCCGACCATTCCTTTGGCGACGGAAGTTCTGGCACCGGCGCATGGGGCCTTGATCACATCGGCGACGCTGCGTGATCTGAATGTGGGGGCCGAAGATTGGGCCAGCGCGGATATTCGCACCGGCGCGCATCATCTGCCGCTGCCGCCCAAGCGGGCGCAATTCGGATCGCCCTTTGCTTATGGCGAGCAGGCGCGGATTTTTATTGTGCGCGATGTGAACCGGCGTGATGTGGAACAGGTGGCCGCGGCCTATCGGGAATTGTTTCTGGCTTCGGCTGGCGGCGGGCTTGGGCTGTTTACGGCGGTGCGGGCCTTGCGCGCGGTGGAGGCGCGTATTCAGGCACCTTTGGAAGAGGCCGGGATTTCGCTTTATGCGCAGCATGTCGACAAGCTGGATACGGGGGCTTTGGTCGATCTGTTTAGGGCCGAGGAAAATGCCTGTTTGCTGGGGACCGATGCTTTGCGCGATGGGGTGGATGTGCCCGGGCGATCATTGCGGCTGGTGGTGTTCGATAAATTGCCCTGGCCCAAGCCCAGCATTCTGCATAAGGCGCGGCGGGCGCGGTTCGGGCGGCATTATGATGATGTGCTAACACGGCTGAAGCTGAAACAGGCTTTTGGCCGGCTGATCCGCAGCCAGCAGGACCGTGGCTGCTTTGTGATTCTGGAACCGGCGACACCCAGCCGGCTTTTATCGGCTTTTCCAGCGGATGCGGTGGTGCGCCGCTGCGGTCTTGCGGAGTCTATCGCTGAAATCCGTGGGTTTCTTGGCGCGGATGGGTGACGGGATGCGGGGTGATCCCGTAAGTTGCCCGCCATGATGACAGGTTCAGACCAGATGCAAAATGACATGACCGAGACCTATGGCCGGAATATAACCGGCATTCTGCCCAGCCATGTCTTGCAGAGATTGATTGCGGCCGGGCAGGAAATTATTGCCAGCGAGCCTTTGGAGGCGGGACAGATCCAGCCTGCCAGTCTGGATTTGCGGCTGGGGCCGGTGGCGTGGCGGGTGCGGGCGAGTTTTTTGCCGGGGCCGAATGCCACGGTGCAGGACAAGCTGCATACGGTCTTTATGCATGAGATTGATCTGAGCCATGGCGCGGTGCTGGAAACCGGCTGTGTCTATATTGTGCCTTTGCTGGAAAGTGCTGAATTTTCGGCGCGCATTTCTGGGACGGCGAATCCGAAAAGTTCGACCGGGCGGATTGATGTCTTTACCCGGCTGATCACCGATCGTGGGCAGGCTTTCGACCGGGTGGAGGCGGGTTATCGCGGGCCGCTTTATGCCGAGATCTCGCCGCGCACTTTTCCGGTACTGGTGCGCAAGGGATCGAAGCTCAATCAATTGCGGCTGCGACATGGCTCGCCCGGCTTCACCGATACGCAACTCCGCCGCCTGCATGCGGAAAGCCCGTTGATTTCGAGTGATGCCGATATTGAGAATGGTTTGGCGCTGTCGATTGATCTGAAGGGCGGCGAGAATGGTTTGATCGGCTATCGCGCCAAGCGGCATACGGGCGTGATCGATGTCGATAGGCGCGGGGTTTTAGAGCCGCGCGATTATTGGGATGGGATCGAAGCCAATCGGCACGGCCATCTCGTGCTTGATCCGGATGAGTTTTATATTCTGGTGTCGGGCGAGGCTGTGGCCATTCCCTATGACCATGCGGCCGAGATGGTGCCGTTCAATCCCCTGGTCGGGGAATTCCGGGTGCATTATGCCGGGTTCTTTGATCCGGGTTTTGGCTATGAGCCGGGCGAGCCGCCTTCGGCGCGCGGTGTGCTGGAGGTGCGGTCGCGCGAAGTGCCGTTTATTCTGGAACATGGGCAGATTATCGGGCGGCTGGTGTTTGAGCGGCTGACTGATCCGCCGCCGCAAGCTTATGGTCAGGGGATTGGCTCGAATTATCAGCGGCAGGGGCTGAAATTGTCGAAACATTTCATTGGCGGGTGAGATTTGTGGCGCTTTGGCCACAGGCTGGAGCCAATTCGTGTTTTGCCGAGGGAACCCGTTGATTCATTGCCTCAATTCGGCACAGTAGGGATGTCGTGTGCCGGGTTTGGGGAAACCCTGTATGCGAGTTTGCTTCAAAGGGGGCAGTATAGGGCGGCTACGGCTTAAATGCCGGCCGCCTTATTTCTTTGCAGAATTTCTTTGCAGAGATATGTGATCAGGACAGGGCCTTTAGCGGGGCCCTTTTTTCTTGCCGGAATTATCCATGGCGAAACGGCCAGGCCCCATCCCGACCATCAGGAGCAGCGCCCCCATCACGAGGACGTCATGGCTGAAAAGGCGATAGGCGTCGGCCCGCGCTGCGCCCTGCATGTCCCAGAAATTATGCAGGGTAACCGCCACAAAGAGATTGAAGGCGAACAGGCCCATAGCGGCATGTTTGGACTGGAAGCCGAAGATCAGGCCCAGCGCCGCCAAAGCGGCCAGAAAAATCGCCAAAGCCAGCAGGGCTTCAGGAGCAGGCATATTATGGGCCGTGACCCAGGCCACCGTATCCCCCCAATGCATCGCATAAGCCCATGTCTGGTCTAACAAATACCAGCCTATGGCGAGACGGCCCAAAAGCGGGGCGATCACTTCGGAAAAGGACATTTGAAATTCCGCCGAATTAAATAGGGGCCGCGTTTTGCAGCACCGGCATTAAGAGGAAGAGGGCCAGCAAGCCGCCATACAGCAGGACAGAAAGCCAGGTTTCCCATTGCGGAGAACCAAGCGGCCTAGCCAGCAGGCTGAAAAGTGTGAGCGACACCCCACCACAGATGAGAAGCCAGAAAATAAGCTGGCCGATGACATGGACCTGAAACAGCCCCGCCAAGCCGGCCAAACATAAAAGACCCAGCGCATATCGGCCGAACTGATCCGGCAGACTAGCCTTGGAGAGACCGTTTAAAGTTGAGAATGCCATCCGCGCCCCCGCGAATCACAGTTATGCAAGAACTATGACATAGGGCACGATGAACGGAAATTACATTCGGCGACAGAGGCTTATATGGTTACCAAATGCTAAAGCCGATTATTTAGGCACTGCATTGTTAAGCTTATTTACAAACAAAGCTTTGATCATCGATTTCGGCGAAATGTCTGATCAGGCTTGCCGCAACGCATGTTTGCGTAAGTGGCGGACCAGCGCCAATTCATCGAGCTGAGTCTGGGCACGGCGGGTTTCCACGTCCTTGACCCTGCGAATCTGCATTTCGGTGGCCAGTTCGAAGGCTTTGAGATCCTGATAGGCGCTGGTCAGATCGTTTTGGGCGATGGCCCTTTCGCGTTCGATCTCGTTCAGCGTGTCGCGCAGATTTTCGCGACGGCTTTCGATGGAGCGCAGGAAGGACGGGAAAGCCAGACGGCCAATATCGGAATCATTGGCGCGTTGACGTTCGCGGGCAATGGAGTCCTCCATATCTTTGAGCTTGCGATCAAGATCGGCCTGCATGGCATCGAGTGTGGCCATGCGGCGTTTCAATTCATCGACCTTAAAACGTTTGACCCGCAACAGCGTATCGCCACGTTTCATGAACTGCCTCCATTACTCATTGTACTCGCACTGTGCCCAGTCTGATCCGAACCACCCAGAATCGCATCCAGTCCTGAATATGCATCAGCCAGTGTCGCGCATTCCTCTTTCTTTTGCGTTAGGAACGCTTCGAGTTGAGGATAAAGTTTGACTGCTGCATCCACTTCAATATTTGTGCCAGCTTTATAGGCCCCTAAACGGATCAGTTCCGCCATATCTTCGTATACCGCCAGCGGTGCGCGCGCCGCGGCGATAATGTTTTGTTCTGCGGTTGAATTACAGGCGGGCATGGCGCGGGATACTGACTTCAAAATGTTAATGGCTGGAAAGCGGCCGCGTTCCGCAATGGCACGTTCCAAAACAATATGGCCATCGAGAATGCCGCGCACCGCATCGGCGACGGGCTCATTATGATCGTCGCCTTCAACCAGCACGGTGAACAAGGCTGTGATAGAGCCGCTTTGGCCTTGTAAACCGGGGCCTGCGCGTTCCAGCAAGCGCGGCAATTCAGAGAAGACGGT
>CAZOJG010000008.1:0-47445 GCA_964580115.1 uncultured Rhizobium sp. | reverse complement strand
ATAGCCTTTGGTGGCTTGCGGCTCGCCCGCGGACAGGCCGATCTCGCGCTGTGCCATTGCGAAACGGGTCACGCTATCCATCAACAGCAAAACATTCAGGCCTGCATCGCGCAGATGTTCCGCGACCGCCATGCCGACATAGGCGGATTGACGGCGCACCAAGGCCGGTTCATCGGATGTGGCGGCGATGACGACGGAGCGGCGCAGACCTTCTTCGCCGAGATCGTCTTCGATAAATTCTTTCAATTCACGGCCGCGTTCACCGACAAGCGCAATGACGATTGCGTCAGCATTTGAATTGCGCGCGAGCATGGAGAGCAAAGTTGATTTGCCGACACCGCTACCTGCGAAAATACCCATGCGCTGACCACGGCATAAAGTTGTGAACGCGTTCATCGCGCGCACACCCAGATCAAGCTTTTCGCCAACCCGGGCGCGCAAGGCGGCATGTGGCGGCGCGGCTTTCACAGGATAAGGCACCAGCCCCTGAGGCAGGGGCCCCTTGCCATCTGTCGGACGAGCAAAAGCGTCGATCACACGGCCCAGCCATGCGGTGCTGGGATGTATGGAGAGGGGCTTGTCTTCAAATTCGGCATGAGCGCCCAGAGAGACCCCGTCCAGCGTGCCGAGTGGCATGACGACCGCCCTGCCCTCGCGGAAACCCACGACTTCGCAGGGAATCTGGCGTGCTGCCTTGCCTGTGCCGACATGCAGCCGGACCTGACCGCCCAGGCTGATGGCCCCGGCCGCCCCGGTGATTTCGACCGAAAGCCCCTCGATCCGGGCCACGCGGCCAAATCGGCGAAGGGGGGGAAGGGAGTCTATTTCATTGAGAAGACCCAGCATTTCACCTTTCAGGAGACGGATTCGGCGCCTCGGCAGGGGGTATGATGCGGGCAAGTCTTTAAATGCCGGTAAACTTAACGAGGGGAATCAAGGAGATGTGCAACTGAACCGAAAAAAGCCAATTTATTTAAGGGTTCTTCTTAGGTCATGAAGGGCTTTTAACTTTGGAAAGGTGGTGTTAACCATTTCCCGTTACCTTTTCCTTATCGGTTATCCACACCGATGGGGCTGTTCAGCAAGGGGTCAGTAACTATGCGAGTGCTTCTGATCGAAGATGATAGCGCGATGGCGCGCAGCATCGAACTGATGTTGAGAAGCGAAGGATTCAATGTCTATACCACCGATCTGGGTGAAGAAGGCATCGATCTGGGAAAGCTCTATGACTACGACATCGTAGTCCTGGATCTTCAATTACCGGATATGAGCGGATTTGAAGTGCTGAAGGCCCTGCGTCTGGCCAAGGTGCAAACGCCGGTCATGATTTTATCGGGCAATGCCATTGTCGAAGCCAAGGTGCGGGCGCTCGGCTTTGGTGCTGACGACTATATGACCAAGCCATTCCATAAGGATGAGCTGATCGCCCGTATTCAGGCGGTTGTGCGCCGGTCCAAGGGGCATTCCCAATCGGTCATCACCACGGGCAAGCTGACCGTCAATCTGGACGCCAAGACCGTGGAAGTGGATGGCAGCCGGGTTCATCTGACCGGCAAGGAATATCAGATGCTGGAGCTGCTCTCGCTGCGCAAGGGCACCACGCTCACCAAGGAAATGTTCCTCAATCATCTCTATGGCGGGATGGATGAGCCGGAATTGAAGATTATCGACGTCTTTATCTGCAAGCTGCGCAAGAAACTGGCGGCAGCGACGAGCGGAGACAATTATATCGAGACAGTTTGGGGACGCGGCTATGTGCTGCGCGATCCCGAAGGGGAAATGGCGGCTTAAAAAGGCCCCTTATCCTTAAAATTTATTGACTATAGAACCGGCACTTAAGGGAACTTAGGTGCCGGTTTTTTGTTGTCTGGTGATGCGAAGGCGCTCAGCCACATTGTCGGGTCGGGATTATCTTGTTCTGGCAGGATTTATTGTTCTGTGTCTGGGGGGCGGGCTGATTATCGGGCTGCTCACCGGGCCACAGCCGGATGGCTGGTATGCCGCTTTGGAAAAACCAGACTTCAATCCGCCCAGCGCGCTCTTCGCCCCTGTCTGGACGGTGCTATATTGCCTGATCGCGATCTGTGGCTGGCTGGTCTGGCTGGCGGTGGGGTTTCGGGATGTGCAGGCCTGGAGCGCCTTTGCGGCGCAGCTTGTTCTGAATTTTGCCTGGTCGTTTATTTTCTTCAATTGCCAGATGCTGGCTTTGGCGACGGGCGAGATTATTCTGCTTTTGCTGGCCGTGGTCTGGACCATTGTCGAATTCTGGCGCGTGCAAAAAATCGCCGCGATTCTGCTGCTGCCCTATTTAGCCTGGGTGAGCTTTGCGACCGTGCTGACCACTTCCATTTGGCGGTTGAATTAGACCGCCATCATCAGGGCCGAATTGAATTGCAGATGGGCGAGACGGGCATAGAGGCCGCCTTCGGCAATGAGCTCGGCATGGCTGCCTTCGGCGATGATGCGGCCCTGATCCATCACCACGATACGTTTGATTTTTTGAATGGTCGCCAGACGATGGGCGATGACGATGGTGGTGCGGCCCGCCATGAGATTTTGCAGGCCCTGTTGCACAAGACTTTCATTTTCGCTGTCGAGCGCGGAGGTGGCTTCATCAAGCAGCAGCAAAGGCGCATCGCGCAGGATGGCGCGGGCTATGGCGAGACGTTGGCGTTGGCCGCCCGAAAGTGTGACACCGCGTTCGCCGACCAGCGTGTCGAAACCTTGTGGCAGGCGGGTGATGAATTCGGCGGCGGCCGCGGCTTCGGCAGCGCGATGCACCTCGTCCAGCGTGGCGTCGGGGCGGCCATAGCGGATATTATCGGCGATGCTACCGGAGAAGATGATCGGATCTTGCGCCACGACGGCGATATGACGACGTAAATCCGCAGGATCCAATTCGCTGACATCAATGCCATCGAATACAATACGGCCCTTCTGAGCTGCGAAGTAACGCAGTAAAAGCTGGAAAACTGTGGATTTTCCCGCACCCGAGGGGCCGACCAGCGCGACGGCTTCGCCGGGTTGAATGGTGAGCGAGAAATCATTCAGCGCGGCATGATCAGGGCGTGTGGGATAGTGGAAGACGATATGATCGAATTGCACCGCGCCGCCTGTTTGGGCGGGTAGCGTTTTGGGATGGGCTGGAGCGCGGACATCGGGTTTGATCATCAGCAATTCGGTGAGGCGTTCAGAGGCGCCGCTGGCGCGTTGCAGATCGCCCCAGGTTTCGCTGAGCGCGCCGAAGCCGGTGGCGACGATCGCGGCATAGAGAATGAACTGCGTGAGTTCGCCGCCTGTCATGCTGCCGGCGACGACATCCTGTGCGCCGATCCAGAGTACGCCGACGATACAACCGAATAGAGCGAAGATGGTGACCGCGGTCATGGCCGCGCGGGCCTGGGTGCGGATGACCGCGACGTGGAAAGACTCTTCAACGGCGAGGCCGAAACATTTGCGATCTTCATCCTCATGGGTGAAGGCCTGCACGGTTTGCACCGCGTTCAAGGTTTCGCTGGCGCGGGCGCTGGTTTCGGCGACGCGATCCTGACTTTTGCGCGACAGAGTGCGGACCCAGCGGCCAAACAGGATAAGCGGTACGAGCACCAGCACCACCGCCGCCAGAACAAGACCGGAAAGTTTGAGACTGGTGAGGAAAAGCAGGATCAGCGCCCCGATCAGCATCACCAGATTGCGCATCGCCACCGAGGCGGAGGAGCCGATCACGGTTTGGATCAGGGTTGTGTCGGCGGTGAGACGCGAGAGCACTTCGCCCGTGCGGGTGACTTCGAAAAAGGCCGGGGTGAGGGAAAGTGTGTGATTGAAGACGGCTTTGCGAATATCGGCCACCACGCGCTCGCCCAGCCAGGTGACGACATAGAATCGCAAGGCGGTGGCGAAGCCCAGCACGGCGGCCACGGCCAACAGGGCCAGGAAATAATCGGAGATGCGGCTGGCATCGGTGGCGTTGAAGCCGTGATCGATCATGCGGCGGACCGCCATGGGGATGACGAGCGAGGCGGCCGAGGAACAGAGCAAAGCTAAGAGCGCAAGGCTGATGCGGCCGCGATAGGGCTTCAGGAAGGGCAAAAGCCGCCAAAGCGGGCCCATGGACCTGCTTTTTTGCCGGCCCGCGGCCAGACGGGCGGTTTCAGCCGCAAAATCTTCGCTGGATTGGGCCATTTTGCCCCTCACCCCGTTGGGCGGACCCTGTCCGCTATGTCGAGCTGCTCTATAGCGAAAAGCGATACATCCGGCGAGCCGGACCCATCGCCGCGTGTGAGGAGGGCTGAGATAGGTGGTTAAGACTAGACGGGCGGGAGGGGATCGCCTATAAGCCCGCGCTTTCCGCATGTAAAAAGGGTTTCAGACCATGAAAAAGGGCATTCATCCCGACTACCACTTCGTCGAAGTCGCCCTCAATGATGGCAGCACCTATCGCACCCGCACAACCTGGGGCGAAGCTGGCCAGAAACTGACCCTCGACATCGATCCTGGAACACATCCGGCCTGGACCGGTGGTCAGCAGCAATTGCTCGACCGCGGCGGCCGTTTGACCCGCTTCAACAAGCGTTTCGCGGAATTCGTGAAATAAGGCCTCGGCACAGCTGAGACGATATTAAAAAGCCGGGACCGCAATGGCGGCCCCGGCTTTTTCTTTAGCAATCCTAAAATCTGATCAGACGCCGCCGAAAGCTTGTTCCAATCGATTGAATTGGGATTGCAGGCCGGATTTGGGTTCTGATCGCGTCAGCATTTCATCTTCGAGGCGGGCGATACGGCGATAGAGATTATCGCTGCGGGCCAGAAGATCGCGCAGCGTTTGCGGCAGAAGTTCCAGACCATCTTCACGGCCACCGAAGCAAATTTCCTTGGAGCCAAGACGATAGCGGTCGCAGGCGGCATCTTCGGGGGACATGTCGCCATCATGGACGGCGCGTTGCACCAGAAGCCAGCTGGCAGCCTGCATCAGACGGGTGGTGACGCGCATGCTTTCGCCCGCATAGAGCATGGCGGCTTTACGCGGCAGATCACGCGATTCATCGCGGCCACGGCCATCGAGATAGCGGGAGGTTTCTTCGACCAGCGCCATACCTTCATCGAAGGTGCGATCGAAAAGAACGGAGCCTGCGAAGTCGGCGAGATCGGACATGGATGAAGGCTCCGATGTGTTGAGAATATCTGTCATGCTTATTACCCCGGACTGACAGGCACTGAATAGCCATCAAAGCAAGCTAACAAGCGTTGAGCGTTGAGAGAAGCAGAAAGCCGTCTGAAATGAGGGGTGCCAGCGATCATCTGTGATCATGGCTAATGACATGGCAAGGCTTCTTAAGACTTTACTTTTTTAACGATGATGCGCCGCGTTTACCGTTTTGTGTAAACAGAATTAGCGTTTGAAGATGGCGGCAGCGGCGCTTTTGGATGCTTGCCGCGCACTGATTTCAATTTGGTAACGTTGTATTTCCGCGTTTAACGCCACGATCCTTGCGGCCAGTTCGTCTTCTGATATGGCGGACACATCCTGACCGAGCTGGATATCCATTTGTTTTTTGCGGGGAAGCAGGTCTTCGGGGTCTATCGCCATGATGAACTCTTTTAGAAAATCTGTCCGTCAGCTTTACAGTGGCGTATCAAGACTGAACATGCCAGTGCCATTGTTTTACGCAGGGCCCATAGCCATTGGCCAAACACAGGTTGAACAAGATGAAAGCGATTAAGGTCTTAAACGACGCCGCCGGTTCCATTCGTTTACACATGGCAGAGATTGAACAGCCCTGCCCTGCTGCTGGCGAAGTGTTAATCAAGGTTGCGGCGGCGGGGGTGAACCAGGCTGATCTTGTGCAGGCGCTTGGCAAATATCCGCCGCCGCCGGGTGCATCGGACATTTTGGGTCTGGAAGTATCGGGACATATTGTGGCGCTGGGGGAAGGTGTGACGCGCTGGTCTGTGGGGGATGCGGTCTGCGCGCTGCTGGCGGGTGGGGGCTATGCGGAATTTGTCGCTGTTTCGGAACTTTGTCTTTTGCCGATTCCGAAAAATGTTTCCCTGATCGAAGCGGCGTCTTTGCCGGAAGCCTATTTCACGGTCTGGACCAATGTGATGGAGACGGCGCGGCTGGCACCTGGCGAATCTGTGCTGATTCATGGGGGCAGTAGCGGGATTGGCACCGCGGCGATTCAATTATGCGCCGCGCGCGGACATGAGGTTTTCACCACAGCCGGGACAGCGGAGAAATGTGCCGCTTGCGTGGATTTGGGGGCGCGCCGCGCCATCCATTACCGCGAGGAGGATTATGTCGCCGTGATCAAAGATATGACCGGCAGCAAGGGCGTGGATGTCATTCTGGATATGGTGGGCGGAGATTATATTGGGCGGAATTTCCGGGCCGCGGCGCTGTGGGGACGGATCGTCAATATTGCCTATCAGAAAGGCATGGTGGCAGAGGTGAATTTTGCCCCCATGCTGATGAAGCGCCTGAGCCTGATGGCCACGACATTACGGGCCCGCTCCAATGGCGAAAAAGGGGCGATCCGCGACGCGGTGGAGGCGGAGGTCTGGCCGCTGCTAGAGGCGGGGAGGATTCGCCCCGTCGTGGATCGGATTTTGCCACTGGAACAGGCGCAGGCCGCCCATGCCCATATGGCGGCCAGCGCCCATATCGGGAAAATACTCCTGACCCCTTAGGGCCAGAGATTATAGGACCAAGATTATTTTGCGCGTGAGCGTTGAAGATACCTAGCCAAAGGGGGGCGGGGCGTCTAAAAGGTCGGTCTTCCTCGAAAAATTGGGTTTCGAGCGAAGGGTCGGGGTGGATAGCCCTGCCCGGGAAAGGAAAAGATTTATGTCTGATAAGCCGCTTATGCCGAAAGCGACCGCTGTATGGCTGGTCGATAATACATCACTGACCTTTGAGCAGATCGCCGAATTTTGCGGCTTGCATCCGCTTGAAGTGAAGGGCATCGCCGATGAGGACGTGGCCAAGGGCATCAAGGGGCAGGACCCGGTATCATCGGGCCAGCTGAGCCGCGATCAGATTGCGGAAGCTGAAGCCAATCCCAAGCTGCGTCTGAAAATGGCGCCGCCGAAATATAAGATTCCGCCGGTGAAGTTGAAAAAAGCGCCGCGCTATACGCCTGTGTCGAAGCGGCAGGATAAGCCCGATGCGGTCTATTGGATTTTGCGCAATCACCCTGAATTCGGCGATGCGGATATTATCAAACTGATCGGCACGACCAAGGCCACGATTCAGAAAATCCGCGAACGGTCGCATTGGAATGTGCAGAATATCAAAGCTGTCGATCCGGTGACTTTGGGTCTGTGCTCGCAATTGGAACTGGATCTGGCGGTGAGCCGCGTGACCCAGAAGCATGAACGGGCCGCCAAGCGCGCCGCCAAACGCGGTGAGAGCTTGCAGCCGATTGCCGATGAGCTGGGCGGACAGACCGGCTTTGCCGCGCCGCAGGATGATGCGGATCAGCCTGACGGCGACGCGTGATTATTCAGGGTCATGTTCCGGGCTGCGCGGGTCGAGTTCCAGCGCAGCCTGTGAGGCCTGTTGCGGCATGGGCATGAAGCGGTCGCGATAGACATCGGGGGCCGCCTCCACCATCCGCATACGGATCAAGGTGAAGACCATCATCGCGGCATGGATAGAGGCTGTATAGAAAAACAGCGTCGAGCTGCCGAAGGTCTGGGTGACCAGAGCTGCGATCACCGGGCCGATGGTGGAGCATAGCGCATTGACCAGTAGCAGACAGGCGCTGGCGGCCACGAAATCCTTGCGTGGGATGCGATCATTCGTATGGGCCGTGGCCAGCGCATAGAGCGGCAGGGCCGTGACGCCCAATAGCGCCACAAGAACCAGCATGATTGTGTGATTGCTGCTGCCAAACAGGGCCAGCAACAGGCCCATCATACAGGACAGGCCGCAGGTGATGGCGATCATGATGCGCCGGTCCATCCTGTCGGAGAAGCGACCCACCGGCATTTGAACCAGCGCACCGCCCAGCACGAAGACGCACATGAAAATGGCGACCATGGATTCGCTGAGCCCATTGGCCAGCGCATAGACCGGGCCGAGCGTCCAGATGGCGCCATGGGCAAGACCCACCGTGCAACAGGCCATGACCCCGACCGGGGCGACCCGAAACAGGGTGAGTGGGCTGATGCGCAATGTGGGCTGGGTCTTTTGCTCTGACCCGGCCTTCTGCTCAGAGATGGCCTGCTGTTCCGAGAGGGTCTGAATTTTAGGTTGGGGCAGACGTGTGAGGCAGAGCGGAATCAGGCAGATGACATAGAAGAAGGCCCCGATATTGAACTGCGCATAGGCGCGCGGATCGCCCAGAGTCAGCATGGCCTGCCCGATGATCAGGCCGGAATAGTTGATGGTCATATAGATGGAGAAAATCTGGCCCCGGGTTTCATTGGTGGCGCGATCATTGAGCCAGCTTTCAATGGTCATGAACAGATTGACCGCGGAAAAGCCGATCACGGCGCGCAGCACCACCCAGACAAAGCCATCGATCATCAGGGGCTGGAGCAAGGTGGCAGCGCAGGCCAGACCAGCCGCCATGGCGAATGTGTGGCTATAGCCGACGCGCGCGATGATATGCGGGCCGATCAGGCAGCCCGCCAGAAAGCCCGCGAAATAGGCCGAGCCCATGACGCCGATGGCCAGATCGCTGAAGAGTTCCAGATGGGCCCGAACGGGGGTCAGCGTATTGATCAGGCCATTGCCGATGAGAAACAGCAAAACGGCGAGGAATAATCCGGCTAGGGCGGTGAGATGCTGTTTCATGACCCACTAAAACGCTTCAAACGGCGCAATGGAGATAATGAAACAGCTTTAGGCCAGCATGCCGCTGAGAACAAACCCTAAGACGACAATCGCCAGCATGCCCAATGTGACGAGTTCCAGCCGCTTCTCGATGAAATTACGCACCGGCTCGCCATAATAGGCCAGGAGACCAGCCACAATGGCGAAGCGCGCCCCGCGGGTGATGACCGAGAGCAGCACAAACATGAAGAGATTATATTCGGCAAAGCCCGAGGCGATGGTCACCAGCTTATAGGGGATCGGAGTGACGCCTTTGAGCAGAATGATCCAGGCACCATATTCGGAATAGAGGGCACGGAAGGCGTCCATTTCGGAGGCATAGCCATAGAGTGAAATGACCCATTGGCCGACCGATTCGAACAGCAGAGCGCCGATCGCATAGCCCACAATACCGCCCAGAACCGACCACAGCGTACACCAGGCCGCAAGCAGCATGGCGCGCTTGCGATCCGCCAGCGCCATGGGCACCAGCATCACATCGGGCGGGATCGGGAAGAAGGAAGATTCGGCGAAGGAGACACCGGCCAGCATGGTCCAAGCATGGCGGCCTTCGGCATGGCGCATGAGCCAGAAATAGCACCGGCGCAAGGGATTACGATGCATGACGGCTTCACTTGGACTCGACATGGATATTCCGGCATAAAAAATGCGCCGCCTTCCTATCAGTGTGATGCTGTCGCGTCCATGCGTTTGCCGGAACGGATATAGAGGGGGGCATATTCCAGAGCGGGATAGAGCCAAAGTGGCGGAGGCGCGGGCGGCAGATGCGGCCGGGTGGCCGCAGGTGAGGGGCGGAAAAGCGCCTTTTCCTTTGGCGAGCGGTGTTCTAGCGTTTATGGATATCGCGAAATGGTGGCCGTTAAAACGGTGTTTGGTTGTTATTCAAGGCTGGGTGAAACGTAAAGCGCATGGCAAAAAAGACTTCCGGTAAAAAGGCGGCCCCCAAGGCGGCCTCTCGTAAAGTGACCCAGGCTAAGGTGAAGGCCAAGGTTAAAACCAAAGCTGGGCCAAAGGCCCGCGCGGCGAAGGCTAAGATTGTTAAACCAGCAGCGGCGCGCGGCAAGGCCGTCAAATCGGGCAAAAAGAAGGCAGGGGCTTTGCCGCCGCGCAAGGCCAAAGCGCTGGCAGGAAAAGTTGGCCTTAAAAAAGTTGGCGCTAAAAAAGTGGCCGTAAAAAAAGTTACGGGCAAAAAAATCAGCGCCAAAAAAACGCTGAAAAAGACCAGCCTGAAGAAAACCACCGCAGTGAAGAAGGTTCTGGTTACGGCGCAGGCCAAGCCGCGTGCGATATTGGCGCGTAAAACGGCGTCGCGGCGGGTATCGAATGCGGGATTACGCCCGGCCCCCGCACCGCGTTTCCGCGTGGGCAGCAGTTTTTATGACCGCGATCTGGATCGCAACAATGCCAATTATCAGCCGCTATCCCCGCTGGGGTTTCTGGAGCGGGCGGCCAATGTGTTTCCGGATCATTGCGCCGTGGTCCATGGCGCGCAGCGGCTGAATTATGCGCAATTCTATAGCCGGGCGCGCCGCCTGGCCTCGGCCCTGCGTCAGCATGGGATCAAGAAGAACGATACGGTGGCGGCGATGCTGGCCAATACGCCGGCCATGCTGGAGGCGCATTATGGTGTGCCCATGGCGGGGGCTGTGCTCAATACGCTGAATACGCGGCTGGATGCGGCGTCTATCGCATTCATGCTCAATCATGGTGAAGCGAAAGTTCTGATCACGGATCGGGAATTTGCGGCGACGATTAAGGAGGCGCTGACTTTGGTGACGGCGCCGCCTTTGGTGATTGATTATGATGATCCGGAATTTGCCCAAACGGGCGAATGGCTGGGCAGTATGGAATATGAGCAATTTCTTGCATCGGGCGATCCGGATTTTGTCTGGGCCGGGCCTGCGGATGAATGGGATGCGATCACGCTGAATTATACATCCGGCACGACGGGTGATCCGAAGGGCGTGGTCTATCATCATCGCGGCGCGGCTTTGATGGCCTATGACAATAATATGGCCGCGAATATGGGCAAACATCCGGTCTATTTGTGGACCTTGCCGATGTTTCATTGCAATGGCTGGTGTTTTCCGTGGTCGCTTTCGATTGTGGCGGGGACGCATGTCTGTTTGCGCTGGGTGCGGGCGGGCGCGATTTATGAAGCAATTGCGCGTGATGGGGTGACCCATATGTGCGGTGCGCCGATTGTGATGTCGACCTTGCTCAACGCCACCGCGGAAGAACGCACCACATTTGACCATCAGGTGGAATTCATCACCGCGGCCGCGCCGCCGCCGGAAGCTGTGCTGGCATCCATGGCGGAAGCAGGTTTCAAAGTGACCCATGTCTATGGCCTGACCGAGACCTATGGGCCGGCCGTGGTCAATGATTGGAACAAAGACTGGGACCAGCTGGATGCGGCTGCACAGACCACAAAAAAAGCGCGTCAGGGCGTGCGCTATCATGCGCTGGATGCGTTGACGGTGATGGACCCTGAAACGATGGAGCCGGTGCCTGCCGATGGGGAAACCATGGGCGAGGTGATGTTTCGCGGCAATATTGTGATGAAGGGCTATCTGAAAAATCCGGCAGCGACGCAGAGCGCATTCGCGGGGGGCTGGTTTCATTCCGGCGATCTGGGGGTGCTGCATCCGGATGGTTATATTCAGCTCAAGGATCGCTCTAAGGACATCATCATTTCCGGCGGCGAGAATATTTCATCGATCGAAGTGGAAAATGCGCTGGTGAAACATCCCGGCGTGATGTTTGCCGCGGTCGTGGCGCGTCAGGATGAACGCTGGGGTGAGACGCCTTGCGCCTTTGTGGAACGGCGCGCGGGCAGTGAGGTGAGCGAAGACGAGATCATTGCCTTCTGCAAGGAGAACCTGGCGCGGTTCAAAGTGCCCCGCCACATAGTGTTTACCGAATTGCCCAAAACATCGACGGGCAAAATTCAGAAATTCAAATTGCGCGATATGGCGAATGCGCTGCGATAGGTGAAATTTTTTGTGATGTGCAACACCGGAGGCAGTGTTGCACATCACGCCACTTAGGCTATCGCATAGATGAAGACGCGATGCGTCTTTCAGTGCATTGGGCGCTTACTTAGACGTTCTATCTGATCTTTGAGACGGAGTTTTTGCTTTTTCAGCACGGCGACAGTCGTCTGATCCCAATCGGGATGGGCCATTTCGGCCTCTATACGCTGTTCTAATCTGTAATGCTTTTCTGCGAGTTCCTGTATATGCCCTTGCAGTGCCATTGATGCACCTCACTTGGTTGGACGAATAAGTAAAGCACCACTAAATGGCTCTGTCATCCCCTATCCATGGCAAATGACCATTCTTTCACAGTGACAGTAATTTTCGGCATGTAGTTGCAGGAAACCGGCCTTAATGAGAGACTTTTTCTTGCGTGTTTCACCGGAAAGCCGCGCTTAAAGGGGTAGAGTTCAGCGATCATGACAGAAGCCGAAGAACAGGCCTTACGCGTTAAGCTGGCTGCGCTGGCGCAAGAACATCGGGATTTGGATTCGGCGATTGAGGCGCTGATTGAAGCGGGGTCGCCTGATCAAATTCAGTTAACCAGATTGAAAAAAAGAAAACTGCAATTGAAAGATCAGATTGCACAAATCGAGGATGCGTTTCTGCCGGATATTATTGCCTAAGGTTTAAATTTATTTACCGCGCTTATAGGCATACATCGCTTCATCGGCGCGGGCCATGGCGGTTTCGGCGCTTTCGCCTGACTTCAATTCAAATGCCCCATAGGAAAATGTTGTCACGATATTCTGACCGCGCCATTCCGGCGGGGCGGCTTTGAGTGTTTCGGCCAGACGATCTGCTTTGACACAGGCCTGATCCTGGGTGGCATGGGTGAGGATGATGCCGAATTCATCGCCGCCCAAGCGGCCCACAATATCGGTGTCGCGGACATTGTGGCTGAGTCTTTCGGCAAAATGCAGCAACACCGCATCGCCCGCCGCATGGCCATATGTATCATTCACCGATTTGAAATCATCGAGATCGAAATAGATCAGGCTGGCCGGCGTGCCATAGCGATCGGAATAGGCGATATAGCGCGTGAGTTCGCGGACAAAGGCGCGGCGGTTGAGCAGCGGCAGGAGATGATCCTGATCGGCCGTGCGTTCGACATCTTCGAGACGTGTTTTGGTGGCTTTCAATTCGCGGCGCAGCGCCTCGACCTCGCCCATCAGGGTCATGATGGCGTCGCGGACGCTGGGGGTGAATTCGGCCTCAGGGATGCCAAGAATGCTGGCATTGGCGGTGATCGGCAGCGCCCCTTGGGCGGAGGCCGCATCCTCAGCGCGTCTTGCATAACCCGTGGCACCGGTAGCCCGCAGACTGCCGCTTGCGCCCGGTCGGTCGATCTTCATAGCCCCACCTCGAATCGGGCCACCTCGCCCGGTGCCCGGCCTCACCCTATTAAGAAATGTTTGAGAGAAAATTTCAAATCAGGGACAAAGCAGTCAAATAGCACCTTTCCCCCGGTCGCGGGGAGCCTATAATGGGTGGCTTCTTGAACGGGCTGCCCCCAAGGGTGGCCTGTTCTTGTTTTTTCTAGCGGGAAGCCATTTTCATATGACCCCTTCCATCGGCATTATCATGGGCAGCCAGTCAGACTGGCCCTGCCTGAGCGCCGCTGTCGCCATTCTGGATCAATTGGGCCTGGATTATGAGACCCGTATCGTCTCGGCCCATCGCACCCCGGAGCGGCTTTTCGATTATGCCAAGACAGCCGCCGCGCGCGGGCTGAAAGTGATCATTGCCGGCGCTGGGGGCGCTGCTCATCTGCCGGGCATGGCGGCCTCGATGACCACCCTGCCCGTTCTGGGTGTGCCGGTGGAAAGCAAGGCCTTGAAGGGGATGGATAGCCTGCTCTCCATCGTGCAGATGCCGGGCGGCGTGCCGGTGGCGACCTTTGCCATTGGGGAGAGCGGGGCCAAAAATGCGGCCCTGCATGCCGCCGCCATTCTGGCTTTATCCGATGCGGTGCTGGCCCAGCGTTTGACCGACTGGCGGACACGGCAGACCGAGTCAGTTGCTGAAATACCTGTATGACCATGGCGAAGCAGTTGCAGGCCCCCATCGCACCGGGGGGCACGATCGGGATTCTGGGTGGCGGGCAATTGGGCCGGATGCTGGCACAGGCAGCGGCCTCTCTCGGTTTGAAGGTGCAGATCTATTCGGACAGTGCAGATGCCCCGGCCTTTGATGTGGCGGCGGGTCATATGGTGGGCGATTATCGCGATGAGGCGAAGCTGGCTGATTTTGCCGCGCGCTGCGATGTGGTCACTTTTGAATTTGAAAATGTGCCCTTTGCCAGCGCCGCGTTTCTAGCCGATCTGACGCCGGTTTATCCCAATCCCAAAGCTTTGGAGATTTGTCAGGATCGCTTGCGCGAGAAGACCTTTATCGCAGAATTGGGTTTGGCTGTGCCGGGTTTTGCCGCCGTGCAGTCGGTGGCTGATGGCGTTGCGGCGCTGGCGCGTTTTGGTGTGCCGGCGGTGCTGAAGACCTGCCGCATGGGATATGATGGCAAGGGCCAGGCGAAGATCGGCAAACCCGATGATATTGAACCGGCGCTGGCTTTGTTCAACGGAGCGGATGCGATTTTAGAGCAATTCATCGATTTCGCGTTTGAAGCTTCGGTTGTGGCGGCGCGCGGGATGGATGGGTCTTTCGCAGCTTATGATCCGCCGGAAAACCGGCATGAACATCATATTCTGAAATTCTCGCATGTGCCGGGCGCTTTGACCCCCGCGCAAGGCGATGCGGCGAAGGAGATTGCCCGCCGCATTGCTGAGGCGCTGGATTATGTCGGCGTTTTTGCGGTGGAATTATTCGTGGGCCGCGAAGGCGCTTTGATGGTCAATGAAATTGCGCCCCGGGTGCATAATTCGGGACATTGGACCATGGATGCCTGCGCCGTGAGCCAGTTCGAGCAACATATGCGGGCGGTTGCGGGATGGCCCTTGGGGGATGTTGCGCGCCATAGCGATGCGGTGATGGAAAATCTGATCGGCGCGGAGGCCAATGATTGGCTGAAACTGGCTGGCAGCAAGGCGGCGCTGCATCTTTATGGCAAAGGTGAAGCGCGGGCCGGACGCAAGATGGGGCATATAACGCGGCTGAGCCCTAAAAAACGCTGATTACGATGAGCTGACTATAAGGCAAGGATGGGCGTGATGCAGCAACAGCTTTCAGTGATCACGCTGGGCGTTGCGTCCTTGCCACGGGCGCGGCGATTTTATGTTGAGGGCTTTGGCTGGACGCCGATTTTTGAAAATGACGAGATCATCTTTTTTCAGATGAATGGTTTCGTGCTGGGCTTGTTTTTACAGTCGTCGCTGGAAGCGGATATGACCCGCAAAAATCTGCAAAGGCCAGGTGCGTTTGCGCTGGCGCATAATGTGGCCTGCGCGGCGGATGTTGAAACTGTTATGGCGCAATTGACATTGGCGGGCGGCACAATCATGCGCCCCGCCGACGCCCCGCCCCATGGTGGCTTTCGCGGCTATGTGGCCGATCCTGATGATCATGCCTGGGAGATTGCCTATAATCCGGCTTGGAAAATCGAGGCGGATGGCCGGGTGATCTTTTCCTTATAGATCGGTTTTGACATCGCCTGATTTTTCAGGCTCTCGGGCTGGATTGGCGCGTTTGAAGAATTCTTCGACCGGAGGCATTTTTCCAAATTCTTGTTTCAGCTTGGCTTTGAATTTTTCAAAGCGCATCACATCGTCGATTCTGTTTTCGAGGAAGAGTTTGGTGGCGCTTTCATCTTCACCATCATCATTGAACCAGCGCAGCATGGTGGCGGAGAAGACGCCTGAGAGGATGCCGCGCTTGGTGTAATAGTTGAAATCGGTCGCTGTATCGCCGCTGGCGCGCCAGACCAGATCGACCGTGCGCCAGAGCAATTTTGCGCCCAGCGGCGCATGGGGCGGCAAGGAGAGAAAAGCGGCGGCGCGGCGGGCGGCTTCTTTATGGGGGCGCAAGACATCGATGCGGCTGAGAATGGCGGTGGAGATGCGTTCGCGTATGCGCAAAGCGGCGATATCCAGTGTGGCCAGTCTGGCTTGCATTTGCCGATCAGTCTCTAAGGAGAATTCTTCCACCAGATCGAGCGGGCCATTGGGAAACAGGCGATCCAGGGTGACGCCGTCTATATTTGCATCTTTGGCGGCTTGATCGAGCACCTGTTCGGTAAAGCCATCAAAGGGGACATGGCGCAGCGCGGCCTCGAGCAGGGCGGCTTTCTGGATGCCATCCTGATTTTCATCGGGATGATCTTCATGAGGATGATCTTGGGGTGTAGCCGGGGCTTCGCGCTCAGCCGTCATAAGCCAGTCTCCTTCTCATGCGCCTTAAAGCCCCCGCACCTTTTTATAACTCTTTTGTCCAATGCGCGGCTTCGGATTCAAAGATGAATTGTTTGAGATCCTGCATCCGCTGGGGATAGAGGATGCCATCCAGATGATCGCATTCATGCTGCACCACGCGGGCATGAAAACCGCGGGCGATACGCTCGATCGGGCGGCCTGCCAGATCGAGGCCGCGATAGCGGATATGGCTGGGGCGTTCCACCAGCCCGCGCAGGCCGGGCACGGAGAGGCAGCCTTCCCAGCCGGTTTCCCGCGCGTCCGACAAGATTTCGATCCGGGGGTTGATCAGGACGGTGAGCGGGGCGGTGTGGTCGTAGCGTTCCTCATCGGAGAGGGTGTCCGCGGCTGCATTGCGTGCGGAGGGCGCCTGAAAAATCACGAGGCGCAGCGGGATATGGACCTGAGGCGCGGCGAGACCTGCGCCATTGGCGTCGATCATGGTTTCGACCATGTCTTGCACCAGCCGCGCGATGTCTGGCGTGGTGGGATCGGCCACGGGGTCTGCGGGGCGGCTGAGGACGGGATGGCCCATGCGGGCTATTTTCAAAATGGCCATAAAGCGATTATGCGCATCCAAAGGGCGGGGTCAAAGCGACGCATTGCCGGGATGACAGCCTGTATCCACAAATAAGCCATTGAATTTATATGGGTTATTTATGTTCTGAGGGGCTATAGACAGGTTATATCCTGTCTGGTATCACGCCCGACCTTCCATTGATGCTTTTGACGGACGCTTTCAGGAGTTGCCTTTGCAGATCATCGTTCGCGACAATAATATCGACCAGGCCCTTAAAGCGCTGAAGAAGAAAATGCAGCGTGAAGGCATTTTCCGCGAGATGAAGCTGCGTGGCCATTATGAAAAGCCCAGCGTCAAGCGCGCCCGTGAACGCGCCGAAGCGATCCGCCGCTATCGCAAATTGCAGCGCAAGCGCTTGCAGCGCGAAGGCGTGCTACCGCGCTAAATCTGCGCTATCGCTGTTTTGAAGGGGCCGCCTGATAGGGCGGCCTTTTTCGTTGTTGGAGGCCCGCTGCCGGCGCGGCGGGCCTGCAGGTTAGCCCCGCCTGGGCAGCAGATGGCGCAGAAAGCTGCGCAGGCGCGGTGGGCGTTCTGTGGTCAGGACATTGGCGGCGAAGATACGGCCCATCTGGATCACCAAAAAGATCGTGGTTGTCACCATCAGGCTTATGGCCCCGATGACTTCCCAAAGGGGTGGCTGCCAAGGCAGACGGAACATCATGAAAAAGGGCGTATAGACCGGCACCCAGGACAAGGTCGTGGCGATGGGGCCATTGGGATCCTGCAGCAGGGCCGGCATCATGATGAGCGGGGCCATGACAAGGATCATGGCCGGGCCGACCAAAGCCTGCGCATCCTGGATTGAGGTGGCCATGGAGCCGATGGCCAGAAAGATCGAGGCATAGATCAGCAGGCCGCAGATAAAACAGAGCAGCAGCATGGGCAGCAAGCCGCTGGAGAAGATCGACAGCAGCACTTTGCCCATGATCGGCAAGGCATCGGGCAGGAATATCAGGGAGGCCAGCACCAGCATGAGCCCCCAGAGAAACAGCGTCAGCAATGAGGCCGCCGCGGCACCCAGTAATTTGCCGGTCATGAATTGTATGGGCGTGACGCAGGAGAGGATGACTTCGACGATGCGGCTGGATTTTTCTTCGATCACGCCGGAGAGCAGAGAGCCTGCATTCATGAATACGGTCAGCAGCAATAAGAAAGCCAAAACAGCCGGGGCATAGAATTTGGCCTGATCAATGGGCGAGGTTTCATAGCTTTGCTGTTCGGAGCCGGGATCGAAGGCGCGTAAGCGGGGGCTGGGTTGCAGTAATTCCGGTGGATGGGTGGGCGCGATAGTGGTCAGGGTTTTCAGCGCCAGCGCATCGCCAAGGGCGTTTTGCACAAAACGGCGTAAGTCAGGATCGCTTAAATTCTGGCTCCAATATTCGCCGTCGCTGGATTGGGGTCCAAAATTTTCGGGCAATACGAGAACGGCATAGAGCGCGCTGTCTTTGGCGAAGCTTTGGCGCAAGGCTTGAATGAATTGATCGCCTTCGGCATGGGCGAGGCCTTGAGGCGGGGGCATTATGCCAAAGCGCGGTTTGGGCGCGACAAAGACTGCTTGATCACGGCGATAGGGCGCGATGTCCTGCAAGACCTTGCTGAGGCCGCCAGCCCGGACCAGTTGATCGCGGGCATCGGAATCGCTGCTAGAGGCCGTGAGCAAGGCCGCCAATTGCGGATTCTCGGCATATAATCTTGCATGATCCAGATGACGTCTGGCGAAGTGCGAGAGTTCGGCCAGCGTCGCAGCGGCCGTATCAGCGTCTATGGCGCGAGCCAGCGCGGCCGCGTAATGGCCACCGCTTTGATCTATCACTGTGAAGTTGCGCGTGGGCAGGCTGCGCTCAATCCATTGCGGCACCACGGCGGCGACGATGATCCAGAGCGGGAACATCAACAGGCTGATGATGAAACCGCGACGGGTGATATATTTGATGAATTCATTTCGGGCGATGAGAAGGCTGCGTTTCATGCGGCCTCTCCTGATTTTTCACCACCTGCGAGGCTGACAAAGACATCTTGCAGGCTGGGCTCTGACAGATCGTAATGGCTGAGTTTGATCCGTTGGATGTGACAGGCTTCGAGCAAGGAGGCGCCGTCGGCCCCTTCCTGCAAGGTGATCCGCCAATAGGGGCAAAGGTGATCGGGTGGTTCAACGCTTTCGACGCCAGACAGATTGCGCAAAAACAGCAGATCGCTTTGCGCGCCGATCAGGGCGCGGCGCGGCAGTAATCTATGCGCATCGCTGAGTGTACCATCAAAGACTTTGCGGCCATGGGCGAGGATGATCAGGTGATCGCATAGCCGCTCGGCCTGTTCCATTGTGTGGGTGGAAAAGAGAATGGTTTTGCCCGCTGCGGCGAGGCCGCGGATCGCGGTTTCAAAACTTTGCCGATTCAGCGGATCGAGGCCGGAAAAAGGTTCATCCAGAATGAGCACATCGGGATCATGGGCGAGCGTGGCGATGAAGGCCACTTTCTGCGCCATGCCTTTGGAGAGACCTTCGATTCTGAGCCGGGCGAAATCCGACAGACCGAATTGCGCCAGCATAGTGTGGGCGCGGCGATGGGCGGTGCGGCGATCAAGCCCTTTGAGCCGGGCCATATAGGCGATGACGGATTGGGTGCGCATGCGCTTATACAGGCCGCGTTCTTCGGGCAGATAGCCGATGGAATCGCGCATCCTGCCCGGTGGCTGGCCCATGATGGAGAGGCTGCCGCTATCGGGCTGGAGCAGGCCCAGAAGCATGCGCAGGCTGGTGGTTTTGCCCGCGCCATTGGGGCCGAGAAAACCCAATATCTTGCCGCGCTCAAGACGAAAGCTCAGATCATCGACCGCGGTGAAGGCCCCGAATTTTTTGCTGACATGGTGGAGTTCGAGGGCCGGAGAGAACGTCACGTCAGGGGGGCCTTATGGCTGTGGAACGGATGAAAACAAAACGCAGGACGCAGCATGACGGCCCATACTTACTCAGCGGTTAGTTTTCGGTCTGTACAAAAAGGAAAGAGGCCGCAAAGGCTGTTTGCGACCTCTTTCTCTCACACAGAGCTCCAGGGGGGTCAGTTGCCCTGCGCGAGGTTAGACTGTGACGGGCTGAGCGTGACTTTGCGGTGGTCGGCGAATTGCTTGCCGGAATAGGTGTTGCCGTCGGGCGCGAGCACGGCGATCGTGGCACCGCTGGCTGATTTCAGCGTGAGCTGACCCGGGCGGCTGCTATAGCGCGACAGGCTGGCGCTGACGCCCGCGCAACTGGCAGCGGGAGACACGGTGCCAGCATGGCCTGAGTCTCCGGGTTGGAACGTGACATTGCAGGGTTCAGCCGCGCTGCCGATGGTGATCTGCCATATACCACTGACAGGCGTTGCCCCGGTTACCGGGCTGGCCTGTGCGGCAAAGCCCATGGCCAGAAGAAAGGTTGTAGCAAGCCCCAGGGCTTTGATCTTAGTCATGTGAATGTTCCGATCAATATTTAGCACCTTATAATAGGTGACGCTTCAGTCATTTCCAAAGGAAAAATGTAGGGCGATAGGACTATGCCCTTTCGTCGCTTCAAAATAACCAATCTAGATCAGATGCTTAATTTTAAGCTTCCGCGGGAAGATAGGAGCTATGCATGTAGCTCAGGGGCGATGATAGGGGTGACCCGCCAGAATGGTGAGGGCGCGATAGACTTGTTCGCTCAGCATGGCACGGACAAGCAGATGGGGCCAGGTTTGCGGCCCGAAAGCCAGGCTGCGGCCTGCCCGGATGGAGGGGAGCGGTGCCAGACCATCCGGCCCGCCGATCACGAACACGAAATCGCGTGTGCCGGCATCGCGTAAGGCGCCTAGCATTTCGGCGAAATCTTCGCTGGTCATGCCTTTGCCGCGCGCATCCAGCAGGACGACATGGGCCCCATCCGGAATGCGGCTGGTGAGGCGCTGGGCCTCTTCGCTCATGCGGGTGGCGCTGTCGCGGGCTTTGGAGACCGCAACTTCTTCGCTGAGCACCGATTGAAAGCCGAGCCTGCGGCCCAGCGCCAGAGCGCGGCCCACAAATTCTTCGGTCAACAGGCCCTCGGGTGTGCCGCGCGCATGGCCGACCGCCAGGATCAGCAGGCGCATCAGAATGTCCGGTTGTGATCAGGTTCCTGTACTGACCACATGGCTTCGAGATTATAATAATCCCGTACTTCCGGCCGGAAGACATGGACGATCACATCACCCGCATCGACCAAGGCCCAGTCGCCCTGTGTGACGCCATCCATCGGGCGATTGCCATAGCCTGCATCTTTCAGACGGCGGGCCAGATGTTCGGCGATCGAGGCGACATGGCGGGAGGAACGGCCTGTCGCGATGACAATGGCATCGGTGAGCGAGGAGCGCCCTTGCATATCGATCGTGACGATATTTTCGGCCTTGTCATCATCCAGCGATTCCAGCACGCGGGTCAGCACGCTTTTATCATCCTTCAGGACGGGTGCAGGCTCCGCTATTTTTGGGCGGGTCGTGACGGTGACTTTGAGCTTGGGCAATTTGACTGCAGAGGCTGCGGGTTTAACCGCTTTTTGCGCCACGGGTTTCGCCGGACGCTTTGGTTTGCTGGCAACAACTTTTGCGCCGCCAGTTCGGCCTGCTGTTTTGGTGCCTGATTTTGCCGGCGCTTTGCGGACAGTTTTCACGCTGGCTTTACCTGCCGGTTTGGCAGATGCGGGCCTAGGTGATGCAGATTTAGAGGCGGCGGGCTTGCCGGATCTGGCCTTGGCAGGTGAGGCCGGTTTCGCCGATTTGGTGGTGGGGGCGGCAGTGCTTTTTTTTGCGGGCGCTTTTTTGGCACCGGACGCAGCTTTACCAGAAACTTTGCGGGTCAGAATCAAATCCTCCGATGAGCCGGAATGCCCTTCGCTAGGGCGGAGACTATCACGGGCGAATTGTTCGCACCAAGGGGTCAGCTTGTCTGTGTCGCCGCACGGATCGCACTGGCGCTTTGGGGGTGGCGCGGGGCTTCGAGCACGACCAGATGGGGCGGATGGGCATGTTTCACCGAGCGCGGGGCGCTGTGGCGGGCATGCGGGAAGCGCCTGATCGGGGCGGCGGAGAGCATGGAAAGCGTGCTGCCGGGCCGTTGCACCACCGCGATGGGGATGCGCTTGACGATGGATTGCCAGTCTTTCCAATGATGGAAACTGGCCAGACTGTCGGAGCCCATGAGCCAGACAAAGGACAGGGCGGGAAAACGCTTTTGCAGGGCTTTGAGCGTGTCGGCGGTGTAGCGGGTGCCAAGCGCCTGTTCCAGCGCGAGGACACGGAAACGCGGATGACGGGCGATCTGCCTAGCGGACTCTAAGCGCGCCTTTAAACCCGCCATGCCTTGTTCGGGCTTCAGCGGATTTTGCGGTGACACCAGCCACCAGACCTGATCCAGACCGAACTGGCGCAAGCCGCATTGGGCGATATGAAGATGGCCTGCATGGGCTGGATTAAACGAGCCCCCGAACAGGCCGATGGTGAGGCCGGTGCTCACCGCACTGGGTGGGACGATCCAAGGAAGATTTGGCCCTGCCCTCACGGACGGGTTTGGCCCGTGCCGCGCACGACATATTTGAAGGTGGTGAGCTGATCGACACCAACGGGGCCGCGTGCATGCATTTTGCCCGTGCCAATGCCGATTTCAGCGCCCATGCCAAATTCGGCGCCATCGGCGAATTGGGTGGAGGCGTTCCAGACGACGATGGCGCTGTCGAGACTGCGGAGGAAATGTTCGGCCGTTGCAGCCTCTTCGGTGATGATCGAATCTGTGTGTTGCGAGCCATAGGTTTCGATATGGCGGATGGCATCTTCCACATCATCGACGACTTTCACCGCGATGATCGCATCGAGATATTCGGTGCGCCAGTCCTCTTCGGTTGCGGCTTTGGCTGCGGGGAGGAGTTTTTGCACAATGTCATCGCCGCGAATTTCGCAGCCCTTTGCGGCCAGGTCCTGCAAGATGGGCAGGCCATGCGTGGTGAGGATTTTGCGATCCAGCAGCAGCGTTTCCGCGGCACCGCATATGCTGGTGCGGCGCATTTTGGCGTTGAGTGAAACAGCGCGGGCTTTTTCCAGATCGGCTTTATCATGCACATAGACATGGCAAAGCCCTTCGAGATGGGCGAGCACGGGAACGCGCGCTTCGCTCATGACGCGGCCGGTGAGACCTTTGCCGCCGCGCGGGATGATCAGATCGATTGTGCCGTCCAGCCCTTCGAGCATCAGGCCGACAGCGGCGCGATCTGTGGTGGGAACGCGCTGGATAGCACCGCTGGGTAGACCGGCTTCTTTCAGACCTTGAAGCAGGGCGGCGTGAATGACCGCTGAAGACCGGGCAGATTCAGAACCGCCGCGCAAGATGGAGACATTGCCGGCTTTGAGGGCGAGCGCCCCTGCATCCGCCGTAACATTGGGGCGGCTTTCATAGATGATACCGATGACGCCAATAGGTGTGGCGATGCGGGCGATGTCCAGACCATTGGGGCGGGTCCAGCGGGCGAGTTCGCGGCCCACGGGATCTGCGAGCGCGGCGACATCTTCGACACCTTGGGCCATGGCTTCGATACGTTTTTCATCGAGCGCCAGACGATCAATCATGCTGGGCGCGATATTATTGGCTTTGGCGGCCGCAATATCTTCGGCATTGGCTTTGAGAATAGCGGCGCTCTGGGCGCGGATGGCCTGCGCGGCGCAGAGGAGCGCTTTGTTTTTGGTGTCGCTGCTGGCATCGCGCATGGCGCGTGCGGCGGCGCGGGCTTCGCGGCCAAGCTGCAGCATTTCAGCGCGTAATGTGTCGATGGGATCGGACTGCGTTGTCATGATGGCTCTTCCGTCTGGCCGTTATGGGTCAGGGCCAGGTCGTCACGATGGATCATTTCATCGCGGCCACGATAGCCCAGAATGGTTTCGATTTCGACGCTGCGTTTGCCCGCGATCAATTCGGCATCGCCCGCACCATAGGCCGTGAGACCGCGGGCGATTTCCTGACCGTCGCGATCACGCACGATGACAGCGTCGCCGCGTTCAAAACGGCCATCGATCTGACGGATACCAGCGGGGAGCAGGCTTTTGCCCTCGCGCAGGGCGCGGGCGGCACCGGCATCGATAATTAAGGTACCGGCGGGTTTCACAACGCCAGCGATCCAACGTTTGCGCGCAGCGGCTGGTGTGGTGCTGGGCAGGAAGCAACTATGCCTTGCGCCATCGCGCAGAGCTTGCAGCGGATGATCGCTTTTGCCCTTGGCGATGATCACCGATGCGCCTGCAGTGGTGGCGATTTTGGCGGCGATCAGTTTGGACGACATGCCACCACGCCCGACACCGGAAATGGAATCGCCGGCCATGGCTTCGATATGGGGTGTGATGGCGGAGATCACCGGAATGTGCTGGGCCGCAGGATTATGTGTGGGATCGACGTCATAGAGACCATCGACATCCGAGAGCAGGATCAGGCAATCGCCTTCGACCATGGAGGCGACGCGGGCGCCCAAGCGATCATTATCACCGTAGCGGATTTCGGCTGTCGCCACCGTGTCGTTTTCATTGATCACGGGTATGGCGCCCAGATCGAGCAGAGTGCGCAATGTAGCGCGGGCATTGAGATAGCGGCGGCGTTCTTCTGTATCGCCCAAGGTCAGCAAAATTTGCGCGGCGATAAGCTGTTCGGCGGCGAAAATATCGGCATAGGCTTCGGCCAAGCGGACCTGCCCCACCGCGGCGGCGGCCTGACTTTCCTCAAGACGTAAAATACCGGATTTCAAGCCGAGTGCGCGGCGGCCCAAAGCGATCGAGCCGGAAGAGACCAGCACGACATCCCGCCCTTCGCGTTTTAGCTGGGCAACATCGGCGCAAAGCGATTTGAGCCAATCACGACGCAGGGCACCCGTCGCGCTATCGACCAATAGGGCGGAGCCAACTTTGATGACGAGGCGGCGACAGGAGCCAAAAATATCGCGCATGGCTTTGCTTCTAAGGTTGCCAAGGTTGGATGGGTTCGGGTGGTTTGATTTTTTTACGGCGTTGTTCGATTTCCTGCACAAGCACGCGCAGGACATCGTAAATGCCTTCGCCGCTGACGCCGGAAATCAGAAAAACCTTTTTACCGCAGGCTTTTTCGAGCGCAGTGCGTTTGCGGGCCAGGGCGTCTTTGGGGATTGCGTCGATTTTATTCAGCGCGACGATTTCAGTTTTTTGGGCGAGGCCATGGCCATAGGCTTCGAGCTCGCCGCGGATGGTTTTATAGGTGCGGGCGATTTCGCTTTCGGTGCCATCGACCAGATGGAGGATGGCGCCGCAGCGTTCGGCATGGGCGAGAAATTTATCGCCAAGGCCGATACCTTCATGCGCGCCTTCAATAAGGCCCGGCAGATCGGCCAGCACGAAATCGCTTTCATCGACACGCACCATGCCAAGCTGGGGCGCAAGTGTGGTGAAAGGGTAATCAGCGAATTTCGGACGGGCCGCAGAGACCCGTGACAGGCAGGTGGATTTGCCCGCTTTGGGCATGCCGATCAGGCCCGCATCGGCGATGAGTTTCAGCCGCAGGATGATGGCTTTTTCTTCGGCAGGTTGGCCGGGATTGGCGTGGCGGGGGGCCTGATTGGTGGAGCTTTTGAAATGGGCATTGCCGAAGCCGCCATTGCCGCCGCGCAAGAGCTGCACACGTTCGCCCGGTATGGCCAGATCGGCGATGATGGTCTCGCCATCTTCTTCAAAAATCTGCGTGCCAACAGGCACTTTCATAATGGCGTCATCGCCACCGGCGCCGGTCATTTCCTTACCCATGCCGGGTTGGCCATTTTTGGCGCGGACATGTTGCTGATAGCGATAATCGATCAGCGTATTGAGATTCTCGACGGCCTCGGCCCAGACGTCACCGCCACGGCCCCCATTGCCACCATTGGGGCCGCCATATTCGATGAATTTTTCACGCCGGAAAGCGATACAGCCATTACCGCCGCTACCCGACTGAATATAGACCTTGGCTTCGTCCAGAAATCTCATGCTGCGTATTTACATTTGCGCCCGCGCCGGAAATCCGCACGCTCCAGCGCCATCTGATGGCAATAGACTGTGTGACCGCGCGCAAGGCAATCATGACTGATCATAGGCCGGGTCTGACGGGTGGCGCCTAATTTGGTGAGCACCCGGCCAGAGGCAGGATTATCGGTGATATAGGCCGCATTCAGGCTGGTGGCCCCGGCTTCGTCAAAGGCGAAGAGGCCGACCCTTTTGGCAGCTTCGCTGGCATAGCCCTGGCCCCAATAGGGGCGTCCCAGCCAATAGGACAGGGTGAAAGCCCCCTGCCCGGCTTTTCTCAGTGAAATCCCGCCCATGGCGACAGCCCCGGCTTTGCGCAGGATCGTATAGCCGAAACCACGCGCGGCGGCGCGATCAAGCAGGGCGTGCTGGACCAATTGGCCAGCCGCTTCAAAGCTGAGTGGATAGGGGATGGAGGCCATATTTTTCGCCACTTCATAATCACCAAGCAACACGACCATGGATGGTATGTCACTTTCTTCGGGTGGCCGCAGTAGCAGGCGCTCCGTTTCCAATCTGATGGACATGATTTCCCTCTTTGTATCGAGGGAAACAAAAAAGGAGATGGCGGACCATCTCCCTCGATAAACGGGCCGCCAATTTCTTGGCGGCCTATGTCTTCAGCCGCCTTTATTCCGCTGCGAGCTTCGCTGCCGGAATATTTGCCGTGACGACCGATACAAAGGTGCGACGCTTATAGCCGGTCTGGAAGGAGACCTGACCATTGCGTGTCGCAAACAGCGTGTGGTCGCGGCCCATGCCGACACCTTCACCAGCAAAGAATTTCGTGCCGCGTTGGCGCACGATGATATTGCCGGATTCGATGGCTTCGCCGCCGAACTTCTTTACGCCGAGTCGTTGGCCAGCCGAGTCACGCCCGTTGCGCGAAGAGCCGCCTGCTTTTTTATGCGCCATAGTCTAGTCCTCAGCCCGCCGAAATCGCGGTGATCTTGATCTTGGTGAAGTGCGGGCGTGAGCCGCGCTTACGATGGGTGTTTTTGCGGCGCTTCTTTTTGAAGGCCACGACTTTCGGGCCACGGCCCTGTTCCAGGATTTCGGCCGCAACCGAGGCACCCGAGATCAGCGGAGCACCCGTTTGGGGGCTGTCACCGCCAACCAACAGAACCTCAGCCAAATTCAGGGTCTCACCGACTTCGCCGACCACGCGGTCGATCGAAAGAACCTCATTGGGGACGACCCGATATTGTTTACCGCCGCTGCGGATGACCGCGAACATGACCAAATCCTTGAAATCAAAGAGTTTCCACGCGAAAACCCTTCGCGCAGGAGCGGCGCACTATAGTCAGCGGACGGGGTTGGTCAAGCGGTAAACCGGGCTTTTTCGAGCTTTGGGCGGGCCTTCGCGCCGCAGCCGCATAAAAGAGGGCTGAAAGCGCCCCTTTTAAGGCCCATTCAAGCCTATAGATGCCCTGAATTCTGCCTGAAAACCCTATTATGCGTGTCTTAATGTGCGATATGGGGGTTGAACCCCTCATGGACCAGACGATCGCCCCGCCAGATTTCGAAAAAACGATGTTCGATTCCTGACAAGGAGGCGGCAAGGTCTTTCGCGGCTGTATCGGATTCGCATTGGGTGATCATGAGGCAGGCCAAGGCCCGTTCACGATTGAGATAGTGGATTTGATAATCAGACATCGGGGCGGCTCCCTTAGGCAGGAATGTGTGCCACGGGTCAAAGTCTGACTCGATTTTTTTAATGAGTCGAGCGTGAGATAAAAATTTCATCTTACGTCTCGCGATAGATGAGTTTGGAAAAGAGCCCCGTTTATGGCCAACATGTTGGATGCAATTTCAAATTTTCATTGGGTGCAGCGTGATGAGGCTGCCAGATCGGCGCAGCCCATGCGACTGGTCTTACCGGGCATTTTACGCCGCCATAAAATTGGTTCAGTGATCAATTTAAGGGGTAGGAATACGCAATTTTCATGGTGGGCTTATGAAACGCGTATCTGTTCGGCGCATAGTGTTACGCATTTCGACACGATGCTTGATTCCAGAAAGCTTCCATTACGAAGCATGCTGACAACATTACTGGATGCCTTTGACGACGCCCCCAAACCTTTTTTGCTGAAATGTTCGGGTGGGCAGGATCGTTCGAGCCTGGCATCAGCGATCTATCTGGTGCATCGCAAAGGATGGGCGGCTTATGACGAGGCGCAAGATCAATTTTCCCGCTGGCCCTATCTGCATTTTCCCAAGCGTCATCAGCGATGGCTGAAACATTTTCTGCGCTATGCCCGCGACGAGTCGAAGGGCCAGCCGATCGGCATCTGGATCAGGATGTCTTACGCCCCAGACCATCTGGCGCGCTGGCTTGATGAGCAGGGTTTGCAGGACACGTATAAAGAGATTTTCACCAAGCCTGAGGCCAGTCGCTGGCAATGGTGAAGTATGGCGGATGACGGCAGAGAACGCGCGACCCAGATTGCGCCGGATATTTTTCTGTGGTCCGGTTATTTTGATCGCGCGGCGCAAGAAATATTGCGTGATGAAATTTTTGCGGGGCTGAGCATATCGCCTTTTTATCAGCCTGTGATGCCGCGCAGCGGTAAGGCTTTTTCGGTACTGCAATCAAATTTTGGCCCATTGGGCTGGGTTTCTGATCGCGCGGGGTATCGCTATGAAAGGCTGCATCCCGTCACGCGCCAAGCCTTTGCGCCCCTGCCGCAGCGCTTACAAACAGTATGGCGTGACTTGAGCGCCTATCCTGCGGCGGTGGAATGCTGCCTGATCAATTATTATCGCGCGGGCGCGAAGATGGGTTTGCATCAGGACCGCGATGAGGCTGCGCTGGATGCGCCGGTGATATCGGTTTCGCTGGGCGATACTGCGCTATTTCGTTTTGGTAGGGGTGAGCCGATACGGCGCGGCGGGGCGACATCCAGCATTCGGTTACAGTCAGGCGATGTTTTGCTGTTTGGCGGGACTGCGCGGCTGATATTTCATGGCATCGATAAAATGCTGGCCGGGAGTTCGGGATTATTGCCCGAAGGCGGGCGGCTGAATTTGACCCTGCGACGGGTGACGCCAGCATCAGGTAACGCCAGCATCGGGCCATAAACAAAACGCCCGGTCAGGGGGGCTGACCGGGCGTTTGCGCATCGCGCGCGAAGGATATCGGGAGGGGATGACCGATATCCTATTTTGAAAGAGGACTCCCAATATGCGAGCGGGGGGCAGTGCCTATCGGGAGCGCTCTCTTTCGTATTTAGCCTATGTATTCATGCAACAGCTTTCAACTAAATTTTTGTACACCCCCTAAAATCACCAGAAACAAAGTGACAGTTGTAATTCTGCAACTCTTAGAGGCGGTGAGGTGAGCGGCATTAAGAGTGTGTCTGTGTCAGATGCGTTGGGGCTTAAAATTAAACGCTAGAGCAATTGCTTCACTTGCTTCAGATGCGAAGGAATCGCCCTAAATGAATCTGAATCAGGCTTTTGGATGTGCGTGATCAATATGCCCTGACAAGTTTCTGTAAGAAACATATAATGCGCGACTGGGCTGGATTGCAAAATTTTAACATCGAATTGAGCAATTGATCGTCAGATCAGGCCCAGATCGCGGGCGGTGTGATCCAGCGCGAGCCGGGCCTTGCGCAGAATCAGCTCTATTTCATCGGGCTGGATGATCAGTGGCGGACTGAGGACCATCGTATCGCGGATGGCGCGCATGATCAGGCCATTTTCAAAACAATGCGTGCGGCAGCGCCCGCCCACATCCCAATCGCGCGGGAAGAAACGGCGCTGTTTTTTATCGGGCACCAATTCCAGAGCGGCGAGCAGGCCAGCGCCGCGTATCTCGCCCACCAACGGGTGATCTTCAAAACAATCGCGCAGACGGTTTTGCAGAAACGGGCCAATGTCATTTTGTACGCGCGTGATGAGATTTCTGCGCTCTAGCTCTTCGAGATTTTTCAGTGCCACGGCGGAGGCGACGGGATGGCCGGAATAGGTGAAGCCATGGACCAGTTCTTCTTCGGCGCCGGCTATGACATTGCCCATCTCATGGCCCAGAGAGATGGCGGAGATCGGCTGATAACCGGAGGACAGGCCTTTGGCCATGGTGATGATATCGGGATTGATGCGGTAATAATCCGCGCCGAACCATGTTCCTAAACGGCCAAAGCCGGTGATCACTTCATCGAGATGCAGCAGCACATCATATTTGCGGCAGATGCGCTGTATCTCGGGCCAATAGGTTGCGGGCGGGATGATAAGGCCGCCTGCGCCCTGGATCGGTTCAGCGGAAAAAGACGCCACGCGATCAGGCCCGAGGGCCAGAATTTTATCTTCCAATTGGCTGGCAATGAGAAGGCCGAACGCATCGGGGGACAGGGCGCTATATCCCGCCTCTTCCGCGCCGAACCAATAAGGCGTGGCAATTTTTTCAAAGCCGGGTAATGGCAGATCGAATTGCGGATGCATGGGGGTGAGGCCGGAGAGCGAGGCCGCGGCCATGGTGACGCCGTGATAGGCGTAATCGCGTGAGAGATGGATTTTCTTTTCCGGGCGTTTTTTGAGATTCCAGTAATAGCGGATCAGTTTGAGGGCGCTGTCATTGGCTTCGGAGCCGGAATTGGCGAAGAGCAGGCGATCATGACCATGGGGAAGAAGGCTTGCGAGCCTGGTGGCCAGTTCGATTGTGTAGGGGTTCGAGGTTTTGAAAAAGTGGTTGTAATAGGGCAGCGTTTGCAGCGCCTCATAGCCCGCTTCGGCCAAGGCCTGATTGCCATAGCCCAATTGCACGCACCAAAGGCCGGCCATGCCATCGATCAAGTCTGCGCCGGTGGAATCCCATAAATAAACGCCATCGCCACGGGTGATGACACGCACGCCGTCCTGATTGAGCGTGGATGTTTGACTGAAGGGGTGGATGTGATGGGCTGCGTCCTGCGCCTGCCAATATTTGGTCAGGGCCTCGCCGTGGAGATGGGATGGATGGGACATGACTGCCTCCCTTCCGGCTTAAACGCGGCCGGCTTAAACGCGGATCGCATCTCCAAAGGCCCGGAATAAAATGCGGGAGCTGGGATTTTCAGACCAGCGATATTCGGGATGCCATTGGGTGCCCAAAACAAAGCCGCGCGCCCCCGGCATGGTGACAGCTTCCACCGTGCCATCTTCAGCTAGGGCTTCGGCGAAGAGGCTGGGGGCCAGTTGATCGACGCCCTGACCATGCACGGAATTGACTATGAGGGGGTCTGTGCCCAGGAGCGTTTCCAGCAGCCCGCCTGTCATGACCTGTACCTTGTGGGCGGGGCCGAATTGCACATCGAGTGGGGCACTTGTGTCCTCCCGGTGGTCCACGCGACCGGGGACTTCGTAAAGATGCTGATGCAAGGTGCCGCCCGAGGCGACATTTAATTCCTGAAAGCCGCGACAGATGCAGAAAACAGGTTTGGCCTGCGCGATGGCCGTTTGAATAAGCGTGATGGAGGTCGCGTCGCGTTTTTCATCCTGCAATGTGCCGGGACGTGGAGAGCGGCCGCCATATAATTTGGGCGCGACATTGGATGGTGCGCCCGTGAACAAAAGCCCATCCACCACATTCAGAATGTCTTGCGGTGGAATGGGCGGATCCAGCACCGGGATGAGCAGGGGCAAAGCTTGCGCGCCATCGCGGATGGCGTCGATATATTTTTCGCCTGTGCGGTGAAAGCCATGCGCGCCAGACAGCCGGTAATCGCAAATGATACCGACGACGGGCGACGCAGAGGACATGTTATTTTCCGGCGAGTTTAAACAGGCTGTCGGGCAGCGTAGCAACCGGGCGCAAATCGCGAAAGGCCACCGTGGTGGAGAGGCCCTGATCGTCGATCACGGTCCATTGCCGCAATTCCATCGGGGCATTGGCGAAGACAAGGGTAATATTGGCTTTGCGCCGCTTGGTGCTGGAACGTGCCTCGATCATCAGGGAATCGCCGTCGCGGCGCACATTCAGGATCGCCTGATTGCCTTTGAGATTCACATTTTCGCGAAGGATAAGTTCCAGCGGCGTGCCAGCCAGCGGGTAACGATCAACCGTTTTGAGCGTGCGGTTTTGCACATAGATGGTGCTGCCGTCACAGACCACCAGAGTGGGGCTAGGTTGTTCGTAGTCGAAGCGCACTTTGCCGGGCTTCTGAATGGAGATTTTACCCTGCACGATGTCGCCCATATGGGAGATTTGGGTGAAGCCACCTTCTGCAGATTTGATGGTGTTGAGATAGGCACTGATACGATCCAGATCGGCGCGCTGTTCGACATTCAGGCTGATGCGGGCCTGCGGCTGTGGGCGTCCCTGCGCTGACAGCAGCGGTGCAAGGCAGAGAACCAGCGCAAGAGGGATAAAACGGTGCAGACGTTTTGAGTACATGAGCTTTTCTAGTCGTGCTGGCGACAAGATGAAAGATAAGCGCCAAAAATGGCTGAACTATGTGATGGACTGCGAAAAATATCAGGCGGCGACGGATGTGGGTTGCCGCGGTGAGAGCCCGTCAAAAATCAGGCTCAATACGCCGCTGAGTTCGCGTTCCAGCTTTTCCAGTGTGAGTTTGGACCAGAGCTGGGGATAATGGAATTTCAGCAGGGCCGATTGCATCATTTCGGCGGTTTCTTCAGACGAATTGCCATAATCGGCGAATTCACCATTCTGGCGGCCTTCATCGACCAGGGTGACGAGCAATTTGCGTTCATTGGCGAGCATCCAATTGGCAAATTCGGGGCGTTCGCGCGAGATGATCAGAGCGATTTCAAAAGCGCGGGGATTGTTTTCCAGGCGCTGAAAGGTGCGGCGCAATTGTGTGAAAAAAACGTCCTGCAGGCGTTGGCGCGCTGATTTCTGACCCGCCGCGACCAAAGCTTCGAGTTCGGCGAGGTGTTCGTTAAAGCCTTCGGTGGCGATAAATTCGGCAATGTCGAGCTTGCCGGGGAAAAAGCGATAAAGATTACCCGGCGACATCGAGCAATCGGTTGCGACTTCGGCCATTGTGGTTTTGGCGTAGCCGAAATGCGAAAACCGCTTCTTGGCGGCTTGCACAATTTGGTTACGTATATCGTCCTTCTCGGCCATGCGAGCCACCTCCCAACAGGGAATTTCTTATTGTAGAGAGTAGTATAGGCCGGGCTTCTAAATATTCAACAAAACGTTCAATCTTCCCTCGGATTTGCGCAGAATGTCAGAAAATGAACTAAATTCAGATACTTATAGGACAGTTGGGGTTTTGGGCGCGGGGGCCTGGGGGACGGCTTTGGCTATGGTGGCGGCTCGTGGGGGCCCACAGATACGGCTATGGGCGCGGGAATCAGAGGTGGTGGAGGAGATTGGGCGGGAGAGGCGGAACAGCCTGTTTCTGCCGGGAATCGACTTACCATCCCAGATCGAGGCGAGCGGTGATCTGGCTTATGTGGCGCAGAGCGAGGCGGTGCTGAGTGTGGTGCCGGCGCAGCATCTGCGTCAGACTTTGCGCCTTCTGGCCCTGCATTTGCGCGAAGGCACGCCATTCATTTTATGCGCGAAGGGGGTGGAGCGCGGCAGCGGGGCTTTGCTCAGTGAGGTGCTGGCTGAGGAACTGCCGCAATGCGAGCCGGCTATTTTATCCGGACCGTCTTTTGCGCGGGATGTGGCTTTGGGTTTGCCGACCGCAGTCACGATTGCGGCCCGGCCGGATATTGCGGCCCGGCTTCAAACCATGATGGGCCATGGCACATTCCGCCCCTATGCCAGTGAGGACATTATCGGCGTGGCTTTGGGCGGCGCGGCCAAGAATGTTTATGCCATTGGCTGTGGGATTGTGATGGGGATGCAATTGGGCGAGAGCGCGCGGGCGGGTTTTCTGGCGCGCAGCTTTGCCGAATTGTGCCGCTTGGGTGAAGCTCTGGGCGCAAAGCGCGAGACGCTTATGGGGCTTTCGGGACTGGGTGATCTGGTGCTGACAGCGATGAGCCCGACTTCGCGTAATTATGCATTTGGTCAGGCCTTTGGTGCGGGCGCTGCGCGGGGACAGCTTTTTGCGCCGGGCAAACCATTGGCGGAAGGGGTGGAGACCGCCCCTGCCCTTGTGGCGCGGGCCAAACGCCATGGGGTGGAATTACCGCTGGCGGAAACCATCGCCGCTTTGTTGGACGGATCGCTTGCACTTGAAGCGGCCCTGCCCCATTTGATGGCCAGACCGCTGACCAGCGAATAACGAATAGGAAGACAGATGCTTTTTGTCGTGACCTGTATTGATAAATCTGACGGTGTGGAATTGCGGCTGAAAACCCGTGAGCAGCATCTGGCCTATATCCGCAGCGGCAGCACGGTGAAGCTGGGCGGGCCGTTTCTGGATGAGGCGGGCAATATGGTGGGCAGCTTCATTATTATGGAAGCTGAACATCTGGCCGCCGCCGAGGACTGGGCCGCGCAGGATCCCTATGCGCTGGCGGGACTGTTTTCATCCTGCACGGTGCGTATCTGGAAGGCGACGTATAATCCGTCCAATGCGGCGTTGTGAGGCTTTGAGATGAACTATTGGCTGTTCAAATCCGAACCCGAAACATGGTCTTGGGAGCAGCAGAAAAAAAAGGGGGCCAAAGGCGAGCCCTGGAGCGGCGTGCGCAATTATCAGGCCGCCAATAATATGAAGGCGATGAAAAAAGGCGATCTGGGCTTTTTTTATCATTCCAACACAGACCGGGAAATTATCGGCATTGTCGAAGTGATTGGCGAATATCGCCCTGATCCCAGCGATGAAAAAGGCAGGTTCGGCTTGGTGGATGTGAAAGCCGTGAAAGACCTGCCACGCCCCTTTACGCTGAGCGAAGCCAAGGACGAGCCCAAACTTTCGGACATGGTGCTGGTGCGCAATTCGCGCCTGTCCGTTCAACCCGTGACGGCGGAAGAATGGAAACTGATTTGCGCCCGCACAGGGCTGAAGCTTTAAAGATTCAGGCTGAAATTACTCTTGGCGCTGATAGAGCGTCGTGCCGTCGTCGCTGACGATGCTGTAAATATTTACGCATTGGGTTTGCGAGATTTGTTCGCAGACCAGATCGACAGACAGAACATAGGCCGTGTCGCTGGTGCCGGCCTGACAGAGATAGCGTCCCTGCACATCGGTTGCCCGCGGATTGGCTTCGGTCAGTTGGCCATAGGGTGGGATGATACCGAAATTCTGCGCATTGCCGAGCGCTGTGCGGCAGACCTGAGAGGGATCATTGGCGGCTTGTTGTTCCTGCGCCAGTTCCTGTGCGATGGGGGTTTTTACCGGCAGATCGGTATCGGTCTTATGGCCAAAGGTCAGCCATGCGGCCACGGCCAAAGCAATGATGAAGGCCAGAGCGACAAGCCCCGCGCCGAACAGCCATTCTTTACGTAGGGCCTTTTGATCTGCGCTGTGATCCGTACTGTCCCGGTTCATACATCCCTCGCTGAGGTCCGTTCCTAGCCGGTTTGCGGCCCTTGCGCTACTGCCAAGGTGCAAACATATCAAGGCAAGCAGAAGTTGCAGGCACAGCCTGCCTGGCAGATTACCCCAGCGATTTGACGATTTCTTCCGTCATCTTTTTGGCGTCGGCGAACAGCATCATTGTATTGTCGCGGAAGAACAGTTCGTTCTCGATGCCCGCATAACCCGAGCCCATACCGCGCTTGATGAAAAGCACGGTCTTGGCCTTTTCGACATCCAGAATCGGCATGCCGAAGATCGGCGAGGCGGGATCGGATTTGGCCGAGGGATTGGTGACGTCATTGGCCCCGATCACATAGGCAACATCGGCCTGAGCGAATTGGGAATTGATGTCTTCGAGTTCGAACACTTCGTCATAGGGGACATTGGCTTCGGCCAGCAGCACATTCATACGGCCGGGCATGCGGCCCGCCACCGGATGAATGGCATAAGAGACTTTGACGCCTTCTTTTTTCAGGATGTCGGCCATTTCGCGCAAGGCATGCTGAGCCTGCGCCACCGCCATGCCATAGCCCGGCACGATGATGACAGAACCGGCATTCTTCATGATGAAGGCGGCGTCTTCGGCAGAGCCCTGTTTTACAGGGCGGGTTTCCACCGCGCCGCTGGCGGCCGCGGTCTCGCCGCCGAAACCACCCAGGATCACCGAGACAAAGCTGCGATTCATTCCCTTACACATGATGTAGGACAGGATGGCGCCCGAAGAGCCGACCAGCGCGCCGGTGATAATGAGGGCGGTGTTCTCCAAGGTGAAACCGATACCCGCGGCGGCCCAGCCTGAATAGGAATTGAGCATGGAGACCACGACCGGCATATCGGCGCCGCCAATCGGGATGATCAGAGTGATGCCGAAAATAAAGGCCAGGATGGTGATTGCCCAGAACGCCCAATGCGGCTGGTCCATGGTGAAATAGATCACCAGAGCGACAATCGCCGTGAAGATAGCGATATTCAGAATATGGCGGCCCGGCAGCATAATCGGCGCGCCAGACATATTGCCGTTCAATTTGGCGAACGCGATGAGGGAGCCGGAAAAGGTCATGGCGCCGATGGCGACGCCGATCGACATTTCGATCAGGCTATGCATGCGGATCGCATTGGCGGCACCGATACCATAGGCTTCAGGCGCATACATGGCGGAGGCCGCGACCAGCACGGCAGCCAGACCGACCAGCGAATGGAAGGCGGCGACGAGTTGGGGCATTTCTGTCATGGCGATGCGTTTGGCGATCACTGCGCCAATGACGCCGCCAATCGCGATACCGCCGATGATCATGGCCCAGGTCAGCGGGTCGGAGACCCCGGCCACCCAGAGCGTGGTGAGAATGGCAATGGTCATGCCGATCATGCCATTGCGGTTGCCTGCACGGCTGGAGGCCGGTGAGGACAGGCCGCGCAAGGCCATGATGAAGAGAATGCCGGAGATGAGATAGGCGATGGCCGCCAGATTTGCAGTCATGGCGGGGCTCATTTGGACGGACCTGCTGCTTTTTCTTTTTTCTTATACATGGCGAGCATGCGGCTGGTGACCATGAAGCCGCCGAAAATATTCACGCAGGCCAAGATGAGTGCCCCAAAACCCAGCCATTTGGCGGTCCATGTCGAGGCATCCGTGGCGGCCACACCCACCGCGATCAAGGCGCCCACCACGATGACCGACGAGATCGCATTGGTGACGCTCATGAGCGGCGTATGCAGGGCGGGCGTGACGGCCCAGACCACGAAATAGCCGACAAAAATCGCCAATACGAAAATCGACAGGCGAAATACAAAGGGGTCGATGGCACCAATAGCAGCGGCTTCCATGACGTTAGCCTTTCACGGAGGGGTGGACGATCTGGCCGTCATGGGTCAGGCCCGCGCCTTTGACGATGTCGTCGTTCCAATCGAGGGCCAGAGCGCCGCTTTTCTTATCGACGATCAGGCTAACGAAATTGAACAGGTTGCGGGCATAGAGGCTGGAGGAATCAATCGCCAGATGGGCCGGAAGATTGGTCGGGCCCATAAAGGTGACGCCATGGGATTCTGTGATCTGATCGGCCACGGTGAGGGGGCAATTGCCGCCCTGCTCTGCCGCCAGATCGACAATCACCGAACCGGGTTTCATGGTTTTGACCATGTCTTCGCTCACCAGAATCGGGGCTTTGCGGCCCGGGATCAGGGCGGTGGTGATGACAATGTCCTGTTTCTTGATGTGTTCGGCGACAAGGGCGGCCTGTTTGGCCTGATAGTCTTGCGACATTTCCTTGGCATAGCCGCCCGCGGTTTGCGCCTGGGCGAATTCGTCGTCCATCACGGCGATGAAGGTGCCGCCCAGTGATTCCACCTGTTCCTTGGTGGCGGGGCGGACATCGGTGGCCGAGACGATGGCACCCAGACGTTTGGCCGTGGCGATGGCCTGAAGGCCTGCAACGCCGACGCCCATGATAAAGACACGGGCCGGGGCGATGGTGCCCGCGGCGGTCATCATCATCGGCATGGCGCGGCCGAACTGGGCCGCCGCGTCGATCACAGCTTTATAGCCGGCCAGATTGGCCTGACTGGACAGCACGTCCATGGCCTGTGCGCGGCTGATACGGGGCAGCAATTCCATGGCAAAGGCGCTGACGCCCGCCGTGGCGAGTTGGCCGATCAGCTCTTTTTCGGAATGGGGCGAGAGCAGTGAGGCCAGAACCGCGCCGGATTTGAAATGCGCCAGATCACCTGGTTCCGGACCGCGAACTTTCAGCACGATATCGGCATTGCCGAGTGCGCTGGCGGCATCAGGCGCGATGATTGCGCCAGCGGCCTGATAATCGGCATCGCTGATACGGGCTTTGGCGCCCGCACCGCTTTCGATCGTGATGTCCAGACCAAGACCGGCCAGCTTCTTCACCGTTTCCGGCGTGGCTGCGACGCGTGCTTCACCTGAACGGCGTTCCCTCAGAACCGCGAGTTTCATCTGGAAGTTTAATTCGTGCGGAAAACAGCAAGAAGCGCCACAATCAGCAGGCAGCCGATTGTCGACCATTTTACAAAGGCAACAAAACCGGCCCAGGCGCGCGTATGGCTGCTTATATCCATCTGGCCGTGTTCATAATGTTGATTGTCGCTGGCCATAACCAAATCCCCGTGAAAACGCGCGGGACTATACCAAAGGCCGCCCGGCATACAATGTTTAATCCCGTCACTGGCGCGACTATCGGGACCAGCGTCACATCCTTAAAGACACTTGTATTACAATTACTTAGAAGATTCATGCGGGACTGAGTGATCCCAATCGGCCAGAAGCGCCCGCAAAGCAGCGACCAAAGCCAGAGGTTGGTCCAGCAGGACATGGTGTTGGGCCTGCGGGATTTCCACCACGGGTGCGGCATGCCCCAGAAGGCTGAACATATAATCTCCGATTTCAGGGGGCATCAGCACCGAATGTTCGCCCCGGAAGACCGCCATACGGCAACGGGCCTGACGCAGGCGGGCGGCGGTGTCGCCGATCGAGAATTGCCGCCAGATGCCCGGATCGAATTTCCAGGTGATGCCGCCCTCGACGTCTTTGAGAGAATGGCGGGCGACCCAATCCACCAGATAGAGATTATCGCAGGCTTGCGGCGGGATCAGGCGGAAACGGGCCAGTGCCGAGGCCATATCGGGATAGATATTATGCGGCTTATCGGGACGGCTGGGGCCGTCTTCTTCGGTGCCCGGCGGATTGACCGGCGAATCGATGATCACTGTGCCGGAGAATTTTTCGCCATAGAGCGCGCTGGTGAGAATGGTGACAAAACCGCCGAAACTATGGGCGACAATGATAGGTGGCTGTTCATGCTGAAACATGCCCGTCGCTTCGCAGACCGCTAATTGTTCGCGGGCAAACAGCTCCATCGTATAGGGCGTGGACCGCCAGCCGGAATCGCCCATGCCGGAGAAATCCATCGCGGCGACGTTATAATCGCGTGCCAGATAGGGGGCGATGAAGCTCCACCAATAGGCATGGGCCGCATTGCCATGTGACAGCAATAGACCGGGTTTTGTTGCATCGCCCCAGCGCAAATAATGAATGCGCGTAGTGTCGGATTCGATAAAGGCCGATTGCGGCTTTTCAGCCGTGATCTGGGTGAACCAGTCTGGCGCGGGCGGGACTGCGCCTTCTAATACGGCAAGCGGGCATAGCGTGGGAAGAATATCTGTCATGCTCAAGGCTTGCATGGCTTAGGTGAAGGTCTCAAGTCATACAATCGGGTGCGTTCATATTGTCGGGTCAAGCCAAAGATAATGGACCGCGCCGAATAAGAGATTCGCATGGGCGGACCGGGGCGGCCCTGCGCTGCCAAAGGCTGTAAATTTATATCCTGCGACACTGTGCGGGCGAGATGCGCATAGAGGGAAGAACCCAGACGCGTCGCCTCTTCTGCGAAGAAAGCCCCGTATTCGTGGCTATTATGCATTATGTCACCTGCGTTCAGCTTACATTCATGGTGAATAATTCATTACGATTTAATTGAGGGAGATTGTCGTAAAGTGAGACTTTTAAAAACAACTTTACCTTTCAGATGCCACGATAGGCCAATCAAAAGGTAGGTTGATTACATGGCGCAGACAGTTCTCATCGTCGATGACGATCCCGTGCAACGCAGGCTTCTGGAAGCCGCGATCACCAGGTCGGGCATGTCGGCCATTACCGCGCCTGGCGGCAGCCCTGCTTTGGATTTGTTGCATGGACCGCGTGGGGATCAATTCGCGCTGGTCCTGCTCGATCTTGTCATGCCCGATATTGATGGCATCACGGTTTTGACCCGGCTGCGCGCGGCGCATCCTGATTTGCCTGTGATTGTATTGACGGCCAAGGGCGGGATTGATTCCGCTGTGGAAGCGATGCGGGCGGGCGCCAATGATTTTCTGGTGAAGCCGGCCAGCCCGGAGCGGATTGCGGTATCCATTCGCAATGCGCTGACGATTGGAACTTTATCCGGCGAAGTGACCAGACTGAAGAAGCGTCAGGATAACCGGCTTCTGTTCGATGATCTGATCGGTAAAAGTTCAGAGATGCGTCAGGTCTTTCGCTTGGGCCAGCGCGCGGCGCAATCCACTATTCCGATTCTGATCGAAGGTGAATCGGGCGTCGGCAAGGAATTGATCGCCCGGGCCATTCAGGGCACTTCGGATCGCGCCGGCAAACCATTTGTCACCGTGAATTGCGGCGCGATCCCGGAAAATCTGGTTGAGTCTATTTTGTTCGGTCATGAGAAAGGCGCTTTCACCGGCGCGACCGACAAACATCTGGGTAAATTCCAGGAAGCCAATGGCGGAACGCTGTTTCTCGACGAGATTGGCGAATTGCGCTTGGACATGCAGGTGAAATTGCTGCGTGCTTTGCAAGAGGGCGAGATTGATCCGGTGGGATCGAAGCGGCCCGTGAAAGTGGAGGTGCGGATTATTTCCGCGACCAATCGCGATCTGGCCGAGCTGACCCGCGAAGGCAAATTCCGCGAGGATTTATATTATCGCCTGAATGTGTTCCCCATTGCCCTGCCGCCGCTGCGTCAGCGCCGGGATGATGTGTCGGCCCTTACCCGCCATTTCATTGCCCGTTTCGCGGCGGAAGAAAACAAGCCTGTAGTGGGGATTTCGCCGGACGCGCTGGAGATGCTGGAGAAATATGATTGGCCGGGCAATGTGCGCCAATTGGAAAATACAATCTTCCGCGCCGTGGTGCTTTGTGATGAGAGCATGCTGGATGTCTGCGACTTTCCGCAGATCGCGGCGGCTATGGGTATTGAACTATCAGCCAAACGTTATCAGCCGACCATACGCGGGGCAGGGTTTGGCGCGGAGAGCCCGCGCCATGTTGCGGTACATGCCAATCCGGCCCAGCAATCACCTTATGGTTTGATGGGCGTGGATATGGCGGGCCATATGCGCAAGCTTGAAGAGATCGAGGCGGAGATTATCCGCATGGCGATTGCGCGCTATGACGGCCATATGTCGGAAGTCGCGCGGCGATTGGGCATTGGCCGCTCGACGCTCTATCGCAAGCTGAAAGAGCTGGGCCTGGAGAACAGTGATCAAGAGGGGCAGGACGGCACCGTTGAGGCGCCGCCCATAGCCCGTCAGGCGATAGGATAAGCTAGCAATTACGCTGATTTTGTAAGCACACCAGCCGGCAAGGCCCCCGTGGCCTTGCCGTTTTGCTGTGTGATCACACCATTGGCGATCGTATAGCGAAAACCGCCCGGAGCGCGGGTGAAACGTTTTCCCTTATTGGGCACGTCCTGCACCACTTCCTCACCGCCATAATGCAATTCATCGAGATTGAAGATGACCAGATCTGCGGCCAGACCTTCGGCAATGCGGCCACGATCTTTCAATCCCAGCAGCATGGCCTGACGGCCCGTGAGAAAATGAATGGCGGTCGGCAGATCGAAATCGCCGCGTTCGCGCACATAGCGCGTCAGCAGCAGCGTTGTATCGCCTGCGCCGGAGAACATTTGCAGATGGGCACCCGCATCGCTGGCGCTGACAAAGGTGCGGTCACTTTTTAGCAAGCCTGCAACACCTGCGGGAATAGTATTGCCCGCAGGATTGACGAAGGTGGCTTCAAAATCATTTTCCAGCACCCAATCGGCCATGACATCGGAGGGATGACCACCCCGCTCTGTAACCAGGTCTTTGAGGCTTTTGCCAACCCAGCTTTCCAGATGTTCTTTGCCCACGGTGACGATGCGCAGATCATGCAGGCGATCTACGGGGAAGAGACCTTTGTGCTGGCAATTGTCGAAATCGGGCCGGGCACGGGCGCGCCATTCAGGATCGCGGGCCAGCGCATATTTGGCATCGCCTTTGGCTTGCACCAGATCATTCCAAGCCTTGATCCCGATAAAGCACAGCGTCTGATTGAAATTGATCAATAATTCGAAGGGGCGCGGCGTCACCATGGAATAAATATGGCCGCCCTGCGCATGAACTTCATTGACGCAAGCAAGGATCGTTTCGCAGCGTTGTGGATCATGGGCATTATGGCTCAGCACATTATGCAAGACCCGCACATTATATTTGGCGGATAGCGCACCGACGCGGCGAAGGTCTTCCAAAGTGGTATCAACCGTGCGCGAGCGCGGAATGAATTGGAAGATTGCGCCGTGCTTGCCCAAAGTCTCAAAAATTAAGTCGATTTCCGGACCGTCTTCTTCGAATGCATAATAGGACGGGACGAAATCGCCCTCGCGGCTTTTATCGAAGAGTGATGAGGAGAGACCCAAGGCCCCCGCCGAGAGGGCGCGATCCAATTCGGCGGCGACGGCATGGGCTTCAGCAGCGGTGGATCCGCGCTTCCAGGCATCTTCGCCGATGACATAATGGCGGAGCTGTGAATGACCGACTAGGGCCGAAACATGCACGCCGGTGGGCATCGTGCGTAAATGCTGCATATATTCATCGAAGCTTTCCCAATTCCATGGGATGGAAGCGTCCAGCGCATCGAAGGGAATATCTTCGACATAGCTGAACAGATCGGCATGCGATTTACGCTGGTCTTTGCGCAGTGGTGCAAAGCCAAGCGAGCAATTGCCGATAAGCACTGTGGTGACGCCGTGCTGGGGCATGGGATCGCAAAGCGGATCCCAGAAAAGACTAGCATCCAGATGGGTGTGGGAATCGATAAAGCCTGGCGCGATGATTGCGCCATCGGCTTCGATGATCTGGGCGTTTTCTGTCGGGAGGTTTTGGCCGATCTTATGAATGCGGCCATTTTGCAGGCGTATATCAGCCTTTTGACCCGGCGCGCCGGTGCCATCAAAGACCAAGCCACCGCGGATCAGCATATCACTCATTCATCTCACTCCCGTTTAGCGCGCGGCTAGTATAGCGCCGGGAGAAGCGTATGGCGGGGGCGTGAGGGTTCTATCCCGGGCCGGATATATGGGTAAAAACCATTCAACAACAAAGACTTATATTACTCTTTCACCATACCCAGGGCGGTCAGATAAAGATCGAGGACGGCTTCTTGTTCCTGACGATCGGAGACTTCCAATTTCCGCAGGCGGATCACCTGACGCATGATTTTCGCATCAAAGCCCGTGCCTTTGGCTTCGGAATAGACTTCCCGAATATCTGCGGCCAAGGCGGCCTTATCTTCTTCCAAACGTTCGATACGTTCGATGAAAGAGCGCAATTGGTCTACGGCAAAACCCGAATTCGACATGATATCCGATCTCGATCCTGAAGGGCGCGGACCGTAGAACGCAGACCAGCCCTTTCGCAATGAAGGCGCGGATTTAAGCTGTGGGTTTTTCGAAAAAATGAGCTTTAGCGGGACATATCCGCCAAGGCGGCGTCCAGAACAGGCTTCAGGCGTTTGGCCAGATGCGTGGTTTTAACTTCTGTGTCGATCAAATCCTGTCTGATTTCGATCAGACAATGGGGCAGACCTCGCTTTGTGCCATGGATATTCATGCAGTCATTTTCCAGGGCACCGTGATAGGGCTCATTATCGCCAACGCTGAAACCTGCCTGATCCAAATGATGCAGCAGCGGCTCAGCGAGACGGCTATCACGATCCCATAAAATGCCGATTTCCCAAGGGCGTGGCCAGGCTTTCCAAATGGGTGTGAAACTATGCAGGGAGATCAGCACCGCTTGCCCGCCTTGCCCCAACATGTGGTCGATCTGGCTGGTGATCGCAGCGTGATAGGGTTGGTGATATTGCGCGATGCGATAGGCGATCTGCGCCTGATCGACGTTACGATTGCCCGGAATGATGCTGCCATCGGAGAGTTTCATCACCAAGGTGGGATCATCTGCGCCGCGATTGAGATCAATCAGAAGGCGCGACCAGCGGCCCAAGATAGCGGTGGCATTATAGCTGGATGCAAGTTGGCGCGTGAGGGCGGCGGCACCTATATCATAGGCGATATGCGTGCCGAGACGGTCGGCATCAAGCCCCAGATCGCCATAGGACGGCGGCAGAGCCTTTGAAGCATGGTCACAGATGAAGAGCAGAGGGCTGCTCTTATCAGGGTTGTGCAGTTCAAAGGCGGAATCGTCCATGAGCCGCATAATATCGCCTGATTTGGTTGACAGCGATTCCCCTGTGGGCGACATGAAGCATCATGCGCCGCGCCGTCCTCTTTTCCGCTGTCAGCCTTTGCCTCTGGCTGGTTTGCGCGAACCAGGCGGCTGAGGCGCGGCTGACGGTCTGTAATCATTCCCTCCAGCAGACCAGTCTGGCGCTGGGCCGGTTCACCGGAACAGGCTGGATGAGCCAAGGCTGGTGGACCCTGTCGCCGAAGCAATGTTTGAACATCATCGAGAGCCCCCTTGTGGCGCGCTATTATTATCTGTTCGCCCGCGATGGTGGTTCGGGCAGCTGGAGCGGTAGCCGGGCTTTTTGTGTCGGGCGGGAGGCCAAGTTCAATATCCCTGGCCGCTCCGACTGCCTTGGACGGGGCTTTGATCAGAAATCTTTTTTTGAAATTGATACGGGCGAGAAGGCCGAATTTACACAAATTCTGTCAGACTGATGGCACATGGAACGGACAAGGCTGATGCGGCGCAGACGTAAGACTAAGATTTTAGCGACCCTCGGACCGGCATCTTCGACGCCGGAACAGGTGAAGGCATTGTTTGAAGCCGGGGTGGATGTCTTTCGCATCAATATGAGCCACACATCACACACGGCTTTGGCGCAGATCGCCGGCTTGGTCCGCGATGTGGAAAAAGAGGTCGGGCGGCCAGTAGGCATTCTGGTCGATTTGCAGGGGCCGAAGATTCGGCTGGGTAGTTTTCCCGAAGGCCAGGCAGCCATTGCCACAGGTAGTGCTGTGAGTTTGCTGCGTCAGGGCGAGGCCAGGGCGGCGAGCGAGATAGCCATTCCGCATCCTGAAGTGTTTGCCGCCCTGAAGGCCGGGGACACGATTCTGGTTGATGACGGGCGCTTGCGTTTACGCGTTGTGTCGATTGCGGGCGAGCGGGCAGAGGCTGTGGTGGAATTGGGCGGCATGTTCCGCAATCGCAAAGGGGTCAATCTGCCCGATACGGTTGTGCCGCTTTCGGCGATGACACCGAAAGATCGCAGCGATCTGGATGCCGCGCTTAATTTTGGCGTCGATTGGGTGGCGCTGTCTTTTGTGCAGCGACCCGAAGATGTCGCCGAATTGCGCAAGGCGGTGCAGGGGCGGGCCGCAATTCTCTCAAAGATTGAAAAGCCCAGCGCCATTGAGCGGCTGGAGGAAATTCTCGAACTTTCAGATGCTCTGATGGTGGCGCGGGGCGATCTGGGGGTGGAATTGCCGCTTGAGCGTGTGCCGGGCATGCAGAAACATATCGTTCGGGCGGCGCGCAAGGCGGGCAAACCCGTTGTGGTGGCGACCCAGATGCTGGAATCCATGATCACCGCCCCGCAACCGACGCGGGCTGAAGTGTCGGATGTGGCGACCGCCGTGTTTGAAGGCGCCGATGCGGTGATGCTGTCGGCGGAAACGGCTTCAGGCGCTTTTCCAGTGGATGCGGTGGGAACGATGGATCGCATCGCGACCGAAGTGGAGCGCGATCCGCTCTATCAGCAGATATTGAATGCGCAGCGCAGTGTGCCCGAAGAAACCACGGCTGATGCGATTATGGCGGCGGTGCACGAAGTCACCCATATTATTCATGCCCGCGCTATTGTGAGCTGGACGAAATCCGGCTCGACAGCGCTGCGCGCGGCCCGCGAACGGCCGGAAGCGCCGATCATTGTGCTGACCCCCATCATGGAAACAGCGCGCCGTTTGGCGCTTGTATGGGGTCTGCATTGCGTGTTGACCCAGGATGCGCGGGATCTCGACGATATGGTGGAGCGCGCGGCCCATATTGCCGCGAGTGAAGGCTTTGCCGGCGCGGGCGAGCGGATTGTCATTACGGCTGGTGTGCCATTGGGAACGCCGGGATCGACCAATATGCTGCGTGTCGCCTTTGTCGGCGACACACAGGCTAGATTTTTTCGCCTTCGACATCGCGCGCCAAGCCGCGAATGGCGCGTTTTAGCAGCTCATTCGCGGGGGTTAAGACTTGCGCCTTGCGGTAAGCGGCGAGCGCCCCTTTTTGATCGCCATAATCCGAAAGCAGTGAGCCCAGATTGGCCAGCGCCTGAAAATCGCGCGGGTTGAGGGTGAGGACTTTTTGCAGCGAAAGCAGCGCGCCCGCATCATCGCCCGTGATCGCCTGTAGCTGGGCTTTGTAATACCAGCCGCGGGCGAAATTGGGGGAAAGTTCGGTGACGGCGGTGAAAAGCTGTAAGGCCGTGCTTTTATCGCCAGATCCCATCGCATTCTCACCTCGTGTCAGCAGCAGATCGATGGTTGGACTGCCCGATTGGCGCAGCACGGCTTCGATCTTGCCTTCCAGCGGCGTGGCCTCTTCGGCGTTTTGAGCCTTGGCGAGTTGCGCAAAAAGCTGATCGAGATGTTTGTTATGCGTGGGGGGGAGATTGTTTTTAGGGGGCGGAGCAGACGTTTGCGCGACCGCCTGCCCTGTCAGAGCGGGCAAGAGCAGCAGCGGCAGACTGAGATAGCTGAACCGTGAATAACTGCGCATCAATGCGTATTTAGCGCGCAGTCTGAGCGCAGACCAGATGCCTTAACAGCAAAACTAGCAAACGCTTTGGTGAGGGGGCGCCAGGCGCCACCACCTCACTCTTAGCCTTGGCGGGCTTTGAAGCGCGGATTCTTCTTATTGATCACGTAAACGCGGCCTTTGCGGCGGATGACGCGGCAGTCCTTATCGCGCTTTTTGAGCGAGCGCAGAGAATTGCGAACCTTCATGACATACTTCCAAAAATACGAGCTGACGCGGGTTTACGCGTCCAAAGAGGCGCGGAACCTAGTGGGGGGGCTGGAAGCTGTCAACCGACAGGGTGCCGCGTCTGGATATGACCTGGAGGGCTAAAAAACACAGTTCTGACATGATACAAATAGGTTCATTATTACAATCGGTTACGTGATGTTTCCGGGATTTATTCCAGAGTCTGCCAAATTGCCGACTGGCGGTTATGAGCGGCATTCCCCATTTTGCACGAGCTATAGGAGAACTATGGATGTCTCAGTCCCCAGATACCAAAACATTATTAGATATATATCGTCGCGTTTCGATCTGCCGTCAGAATGATGAGCGTTTTCATGCTG
>CAZOJG010000007.1:103632-110218 GCA_964580115.1 uncultured Rhizobium sp. | reverse complement strand
GGCAAATCTAAGGGAATATGATTTCATCATCGTGGGCGCAGGCAGCGCAGGCTGCGTGCTCGCCAATCGGCTATCCGCCGACCCGCAGATGCAGGTTCTGCTGATTGAGGCGGGACCACGCGACAATCATTTAATGATCCGCATGCCTGCCGGTATTCCGCAATTGATCGGACGGCGTAACCGTTTCAACTGGTATTACAAAACCGCGCCACAAGCGCATCTGAACGGGCGCAAGCTCTATTGGCCACGCGGCAAGGGCTGGGGCGGTTCGTCCTCGATCAATGGCATGATCTATAGCCGCGGCCATGCCCGCGACTATGACCACTGGCGACAGATGGGGCTGGACGGCTGGTCCTATGACGATCTGCTGCCCTATTTCCGCCGCAGCGAAAATTACACCGCGGGGGATCCGCATTATCATGGCCATAATGGGCCATTGCATATCTCGACCGGGCGCTCCAGCAATCCGCTGTTCAAGGCATTTATAGAAGCCGGACAGGAAGCAGGCCATCCGTATGCAGAAGATTTCAACGGCGCCCATCAGGAAGGCGTGGGCCCCTACCAGCTCACCATTCATCAGGGCCGCCGCTGGAGCGCCGCCGATGCCTATCTCAAACCCGTGCTGGCCCGGCCCAATCTCAAAATTCTATCCATGGCGCATGTCACCCGCCTGATCATCGAGGGTAAACGCGCCATCGGTGTCGAACTGCAACAGCAAAATCAAAGACAGTTTTTTTACGCCAAGGCCGAAGTTCTGCTCTGTGGCGGCGCGGTCAACACGCCGCAAACGCTGATGCTCTCGGGCATTGGACCGGGCGAAACTCTACGCCAATTCGGTATAAAGCAGGTGATGGAGCTGAACGGCGTTGGCCGCAATTTGCAGGATCATCTGGATTGTTCGGTACAATATGAATCCACCCAGCCCATCACGCTCTACAGCGCCACCAAAAAAAGCCGCATGCTGGCCATTGGTCTGCAATATTTGCTGTTCGGCACCGGCCTTGCGACATCGCAAGGGCTGGAGGCGGGGGCATTTCTCAAAAGCCAGCACGGCTTAGAGCGCCCCGATCTGCAATTCCATTTTGTCGCCGCGCTGATGTTCGACCATATGCGCCGGCCAGCCGATCGCCATGGTTTCATGAGCCATGTCTGCCAGCTTCGCCCGCAAAGTCAGGGCTATATTTCGCTCAGCTCCGCCGATCCGCTGGCCGCGCCGTTCATCCAGCCCAACTATCTTTCAGCGGAGGGCGATATCGGCATTCTGCGTCAGGGCGTAAGAATGGCGCGGGAGATTTTTTCCCAGCCCGCCTTCGCGCCCTATCGCGGCCCGGAAATGATGCCAGGGGCTGATATCCAAAAGGACGATCAGATCGACGCCTTCATTCGCCAGACAGCGGAGACCATCTATCATCCGGTCGGCACCGCCCGCATGGGCATGGATCAGGACGCCGTGGTCGATGCCCAATTGCGGGTGCATGGCATGGAAAGCCTCAGAGTGATTGACGCATCCGTCATGCCCACCCTGATTTCCGGCAATACGAATGCACCGACAATGATGATCGCTGAAAAAGCCGCCGATATGATCCTAGGCCGCCCCGCCCTTCAGCGCTGAGCGTTGTCCCCAGATATTAAACGGGCCTCAGCGTCGATCTTTCTTCTATCCCCTGCAGGTCATCACCTTTATGCTGCGGGGCATGACCAAACGATCCTCCCGTCTCCTGCTGCTGGCAGCCAGCTTCACGTCCCTGATCGCCATCAGCCTGTCGGCTCAGGCGCAGACCGTGCATATGGGCCGCAGCGCAGGCAGCGCTCTGAAATTGCAGACGATGAATTTCGATCTGTGGTGTCAGGAAACGAAAAAACTGCCGCCGGAGCGATGCGATCAGCGCCTGGCGCAGGATGAAGAAGAGTTCAACACATATCGCGCCATGGTGGAGCGCTATGAAGTGCCTTATCTGCAAGATAAGGAACGTCGCCACCTTATGGACCGCGCTATTATGCGCCCCGATCCCGTACAGAACCCGGTCAATCACCCGCTGCAACCAGCGAGTCCGGCGCCTTAAGCTTTTACTTAGCTTGCGTCCACCGCGATTCCCGTGCCGAAAATATCCAGCTTCCGCACCAGATCCTGTATGGGACGCTGTTCGGCCTGAAACGCAGTGGCGGTGATTGTCTGCGCGGATGCCACCGTCTGATTGACCACCGCCTGATTGACCACCAGACGCAGATGCGGCGCCTTGGGATGCGGCACGGCCAGCATATGTGCGGCAGGCTGTGCGACCCGTCCCAGCGGATCGAAAACCGGCAAAGGGCGCGACTGGGCACGACCAGCCATGGGCAACACCATATCGGCGGGCGACGACATAGGCTCATCTTCCCGAACCAATTGCGAATCAATCAGACGTTCAAAAGCAATCGGCCTGCCGCCCAGCGCATTAATATCGGTCAGCACCTGCACCATGCCCAGAAAACGGGTCGGCGCGCCGCCATTGAAGCTGACCGGTGCCAGAATAGTCTCAAGTTCCACCATGCCGCAATCAAGGCTGGCCGCGATCGAAGACAGGCAGATCGGCTGACGCGTGCGCAAAGATTGTTCTAACAAGCCGACCAAAGCCCCCCGGCTTTGTGCTTCCCAATGGGACAGAAAATTCAGCCCCTTCAATTCCGAGCCAAATCTTTCGCAAAGCCCCGTGCCCGCCAGCCTATAGACCGGCCGCTCGACATCCTGCGCTTCCAGAATGAAAACAAAGGACAGCATGCGCTTAATGGCGCGGGGATTGATCTCTGTCTGGTCCGGCACGCTGCGCCCCCGGCGCAGGCGGCTCCAATATCCAACCAGAAGATGACTATTGCGATGTTTCATAACGTGACCCAGCATTTTGTTTTAGAAACTGCTCCAGATCGGAACGCAGCAGCCCATTCTGCTCCACACAGAGCAGGAGCCGTGCCAGTTCCCGGCCGGCTGGAATGTCTGCTGAAGAAAATGCCTTATGCCGCAAAATGGGGGAGGCTTCAGCCCGAGGGCCCACGTTGAATATCGCGTTGAATATCGCCAAAAAACGGCACATGGCGCGGCTTGAACAGCAGCAGCAAAAGCCCCCCGGCCAGAAAGCCGCCAATATGGGCCCACCAGGCAATCCCCGGCGCATCGGGGGGTGTTGCAACAGCGCTGATGACTTGCAGCACAAACCAGAAGCCCAACACCCAATAGGCCATGATCCGCACCGGATAGAAAATCACCGGCAGCATCACCAAGACCCGCGCCCGCGGATAAAGCAGCACATAGGCCGCCAGAATCCCCGAGATCGCCCCGGATGCGCCGATCATCGGCATGGTGGAGTCATGATGAAAGACCAGCATGGAGAGCGCCGCCGCCACACCGCAGAGCAGGTAAAACAGCAGATAGCGCCCATGGCCCAGCGCATCTTCGACATTGTTCCCGAAAATCCAGAGATAGAGCAGATTGCTGCCCAGATGCAGCCAGCCGCCATGCAGAAATTGCGACGTGATCAGCGTGACACTGGGCGGAATACCCAGCACCAAGGATGGGGCCAAAGCCGGATCAAACATCCCCACCGGGGTGAAACCGAACAGGGCAATCGCCAGATCGACCTCATTCCCCAGCGAAAGCTGCCAGAGAAAAACCAGACTACAGAGCGCCAATAAGAGCCATGTCACATAGGGCCGACGCCGGGCTGGATTATCGTCCGAGAGTGGGATCATGGGGCGATTATCCGGGCAACACCCAGCCATGCCCGCATGCCGCCTGTGCCAGACTGGTTCATGGACGCGACAGAGCAACCAGCCAGGCATGGCCCCGTCCTCAGATACGGCACAAAAGCATATAAAGCGTGGGCTGATACAGGAGCCGGAGCAGATAGGGTCGAATAAGTCAGGCTCAAGGCGCGCTTACCAAGGATAGCACGGACAGAATGGAGCACTTATACCGTGTTTGCCAAATGCAGGGCCGCACCCATGATTTATTAAGGCCGCCACGGCAGACTGCCCGCCATGCGCGCCCATTTTTCCCCTGAACTAGCCCTGAAGCTTACCCTGACCCTTGGCCTGATCATCATCGACATGATCTGGATTTTGCTGGCTGGCTATAGTTTCGACCTGTTCAGCCTGATGGGCTGCCTGCTGTTCACGTCTCTGATGGGGGCCATCGGCTTTATCTATGGCCGCCTTCGCCCTGATGCGCGTCTCAGCACGATGGGCACCGAAACCGCCTTTCTGATTTCTTTCTCAGCGGCGGGCTGCATCTTCAGCTATCTCGTCACCGCCACCAATATGCCCCTGATCGATCAGCAACTGGTCCAGCTCGATCAGCGCATGGGCTTTGACTGGCACAGCTATATCGCTTTTGTGAATGGGCAGGCCTGGCTCGGCAAGCTGTCTTCGCTGGTCTATCAGAGCACGCTCTATCAGATCGCCTTTGCCATGCTGATCCTGCCATTGATGGGCCAGATCGAACGCTGCCGCGAATTGACCCTGAACGTCATGTTTTCCTCGCTTGGCTGTGTTCTGGTGTCTGGCCTGCTACCCTCGGCCGGGGCGCTGGGTCATTTTCAACCCGATGCCGCCTTTTATATGCAGAATGCCCCCGTGGTGGACCTTGCCTATAAACAGGCTTTTTTTGATCTGCGGCAGGGGCTGACCACCCATCTCAGCCTGCGCGATGTCCATGGGCTGATCGCCTTCCCCTCTTATCATGTTGGCTTATCGGTCATTGTGGTCTTTGCCTTTCGCGGTGTTACGGGATGGTTCTGGCCGATTCTATGTCTCAACCTGCTCGTGATCCTCTCCACCCCGATCGATGGCGGCCATCATCTCAGCGATGCTGTGGGCGGCTTTATACTGGCCCTCGCCACCTCCGCACTTGTTGTATTGATCCGCGCCAGACTGCAAAAAGCCCCGCTTTTAACGCCCCTTGCGGTTCAGCCGGGCCTGTCCCCAGACCCCGCTCTGGTCAAACACGGAATCTAAAACGCTCTTCGCGCCGGGTTTCTGCTGACATCTTGTCACCCCCTGCCTTGCAAGCAGAGTTTGCGCTGATATTGTGCGGCCCGCGCCGCCACCCGGCTTCCAGACACGTCCATTTTCAGGCATTTCAGGGATTCCACATGAATATTCATGAGTATCAGGCCAAGGCCGTTTTACGGGATTTTGGTGTTCCCGTTCCTACCGGCAAACCCGCCTTCACGGTGGAGGAAGCCGTCGCCGCCGCGAAATCTCTGCCCGGTCCGGTCTGGGTGGTGAAAGCCCAGATTCACGCGGGCGGTCGCGGCAAGGGCGGTGGGGTGAAAGTCGTCAAATCCATCGAAGACGTGCAGAAAGAAGCCGAGCGGATGCTGGGCATGACGCTGATCACCCATCAAACCGGCCCGGCCGGCCGCTTGGTGAAACGTCTCTATATCGAAGACGGCTCGGCGATTGAGCGCGAACTCTATCTCTCGGCCTTGGTCGATCGCGCCACCAGCCGCGTGGCCTTCATCGCCTCGACTGAAGGCGGCATGGATATCGAAGAAGTAGCGCATAAGACACCCGAACGTATCCACACATTCCAGATCGAACCAGCCGCTGGCTACAGCCCCTATGTCGGCAATCAGATCGCCGCGGCCCTCGAACTCAAAGGCGATCAAGCCAAACAGCTCGGCGCCATTGTCAAAAGCATCTATGATGCCTTTATCGCCAAGGATATGAGCCTTCTGGAAATCAATCCGCTGGTCGTGACGAAAGACGGCAAGCTGATCTGCCTCGACGCCAAGATCAATTTCGATTCCAACGCGCTGTATCGCCACAAAGATATTCAGGCCCTGCGCGATCTCGATGAAGAAGATCCCGCCGAAGTCGAAGCCTCGCAATATGACCTGTCCTATGTCGCCCTCGACGGCAATATCGGCTGCATGGTCAACGGCGCGGGCCTTGCCATGGCGACGATGGACATCATCAAGCTTTACGGCGAAGAACCGGCCAACTTCCTCGATGTCGGCGGCGGCGCGACCAAGGAAAAGGTCACGGCGGCCTTCAAGATCATTGTCTCCGATCCCAATGTGAAAGGCATATTGGTCAATATTTTCGGCGGCATCATGAAATGCGACATCATCGCGGAAGGCATCATCGCCGCCGCGAAGGAAATTTCGCTCAGCGTTCCGCTGGTGGTGCGCCTCGAAGGCACCAATGTTGAAAAAGGCAAAGAGATTCTCGCGCAATCGGGCCTGCCGATTGTCTCCGGCTCCGACCTCGCCGACGCCGCGCAGAAAATCGTCAAAGCGGTGAAGGGTTAAACCAATGTCCATTCTTGTCGATAAAAACACCAAAGTGATCTGCCAGGGCTTCACCGGCAATCAAGGCACGTTCCATTCCGAACAAGCCATCGCCTATGGCACCAAAATGGTCGGCGGCGTCGCCCCCGGCAAAGGCGGCTCTACCCATCTGGGCCTGCCCGTCTTCGATACGGTGCGCGCCGCGCGGGAAAAAACCGGGGCCGATGCCACGGCGATCTATGTCCCGCCGCCTTTCGCCGCTGACGCCATTCTCGAAGCGATTGATGCGGAAATCCCGCTGATCGTCTGCATCACCGAGG
>CAZOJG010000007.1:0-103622 GCA_964580115.1 uncultured Rhizobium sp. | reverse complement strand
GGTGAAGGTGAAACGCGCCTTGTCAGGCTCAAAATCGCGCCTGATCGGGCCGAACTGCCCCGGCGTCATCACGCCCGGCGAATGCAAGATCGGCATCATGCCCGGCCATATTCATCGTCGTGGCTCGGTGGGCATTGTCTCGCGCTCCGGCACATTAACCTATGAAGCCGTGGCGCAAACCACCGCGGTCGGCCTTGGCCAGACCTCCTGCGTCGGTATTGGCGGTGATCCGGTAAAGGGCACCGAACATCTTGAAGTGCTGGACATGTTTCTGGCCGATCCGGAAACCACCTCGATCATCATGATCGGCGAAATCGGTGGCACAGCCGAAGAAGAAGCCGCTGACTTCATCAAACATAGCAAGATCAAAAAACCCACCGTCGGCTTTATCGCCGGGGTCACCGCCCCGCCGGGCCGCCGCATGGGCCATGCCGGTGCGATCATCTCGGGCGGTAAAGGCGATGCCAATTCCAAGATCGAAGCCATGCAGGCCGCCGGTATCCGGGTCTCGCCCAATCCGGCCGCGCTCGGCACAACACTGGTCGATCTGCTGAAGGGTTAAATATCCCCGGACGCGCTGCGCCCGGCACTACACCAGCCCCTTACGCCATGACATAGTTATGTCGGGACATGCGTAAGGGGCTTTTTTATGCGCGCAGATTTTGCCGGTATTTTGCTTGGTCTGGGCCTGATCGGCGGACTTACCGCCTGCCAAAGCGCTCAAACCCCATCCACGCCCACACCCTATATCGTCTTCTTCACGGGCCAGAGCGTCGAGTTCAGCGCCGCTGGCCGCGCCATCGTCGATAAGGCCGCGCGCGATGCCAAAGGCGCCTCCATGGTGCAGATCGCCGGCCCCAGCACAAAGATCGCCGCGCATTATAATCCGGGCCTCGCCGAACCGCGCATCAAGCTGGTCGAAAATGAATTGCAGAGCAAAGGGATCGCCGCCGAAAAACTGGTTCGCACCTCGCTCACCACGGAAGATGTGATGGTCGATACAAGCGGCGCGCAACGGGTGGAAATACGGATCATTCCTTAAGCAGTTGATCAAATAAATCAATTTGGCGCAAAATCAGCCAAAATCCTGCCGTATCAACTCTATATTAACCGTCCTAACCCACTTATTTCATGGGTCAGGACGTGCATTCTGCACCGGGATGCTCTAAGCCTCGCCCTCGCGGTGCGCGTATGGAAGTTGGCGGCTAAAAGACCGTCAACACATTGAAATGACAAGTCAATCAACGTCTCAACGTCTGAACCGGGCCTCTAATGAAGTCCTGGAGGCCACCTCTTTTCTATCCGGCACGAATGCGGCCTATATCGAGCAGCTTTATGTGCTCTATCAGGAAAACCCTGATGCTGTGGACGAAAGCTGGCGAAATTACTTCGCCGACCTTGGCCAGAATGGTCTCAGTCCCACACAATTGGGCCGTGGCCCGCAATGGCGACGCGATACCAAGGCAAAGCTCCAACGCGATGAGCTGACCGGCGCGTTGAGCGGTGAATATCAACCGAAAAGCCGCGCCTCGGGCACAAGCGATGATGACTTACGCGAAGCCGCCAAAGATTCCGTCCGCGCCATTCACATGGTGCGTGCCTATCGCGTGATCGGCCATCTGCAAGCGGATCTCGATCCGCTGCGCCTCACACCGCGCGAGCCGCATCCGCAATTGGAAGCCAGCTTCTACGGCTTCCATGACGCCGATATGGACAAAGACATTTTCATCGACGGCGTGATGGGGCTTGAGACCGTCACCCCGCGCCGCATGGTCGATATTCTGCAACGCACCTATTGCGGGCGCATCGGCTATGAATTCATGCATATCACCGACGCCGAACAGAAAGACTGGCTGCAACGGCGCATCGAAGGGCCTGACAAGGAAATCTCCTTCACGCCCGAAGGCAAGAAAGCCATCCTGAACAAGCTGATCGAAGCCGAAGGATTCGAGAAGTTTGCGGGCTTACGCTTTCTCGGCACCAAACGTTTCGGCCTTGATGGCGCAGAATCCACCGTGCCAGCGCTTGAACAGATCATCAAACGTGGCGGCCAGTTGGGCGTCAAAGATATCGTGCTGGGCATGGCCCATCGCGGCCGGCTGAATGTGCTGGCCAATGTCATGGCCAAACCCTATCGCCAGATCTTCCACGAATTTCAGGGCGGTGCTTCAAAACCGTCTGAGGTCGAAGGTTCGGGCGATGTGAAATATCACTTAGGTGCCAGCGCCGACCGCGAATTTGATGGCCGCAATGTCCATCTTTCGCTGACCGCCAACCCCTCTCATCTCGAAGCCGCCGATCCTGTGGTGCTGGGCAAAGTCCGCGCCAAACAGTTTCAGGCGGGCGACACGCGCGAGCGCAGCAGCGTCATGCCCTTATTGCTGCATGGCGATGCCGCCTTTGCGGGCCAAGGCGTGGTGGCCGAATGTTTTGCCATGAGCGGCACCAAAGGCTTCAGAACCGGCGGCACGATTCATTTCATCATCAATAATCAAATCGGCTTCACCACTGCGCCGATCTATTCTCGCTCCTCGCCCTATCCGTCCGATGTGGCGCTGATGGTGCAGGCCCCGATCTTCCATGTGAATGGCGACGATCCCGAAGCCGTGGTGCATTGCGCCCGTATCGCGACGGAATTCCGGCAACTCTTCCACAAAGATGTCGTGATCGACATGTTCTGCTATCGGCGCTTCGGCCACAATGAAACCGACGAGCCGTCCTTCACCCAACCCCTGATGTATCGCGCCATCAAGGATCATCCCAGCGTGCTTGAACTCTATGCCGCGCAATTGGTGCGCGAGGGTACGCTGAGCGAAGATGATGTTCGCCAGATGATCGCGGATTTCAACAAACGTCTGGATGCCGAATTCGACGCTGCCAAAACCCACAGTCCCAATCGCGCCGATTGGCTGGATGGGCGCTGGAGCGGACTTGCCAAAGCCACCGACGGTGATCGCCGCGGCCAGACCGCTGCGCCGCAGGAGTCCCTGAACAAAGTCGGCCGCGCGCTCTCCACCGCCCCCAACACTGTACATCTGCACAAAACCATTCAGCGCCAGCTTCAGGCCAAGGCGCAGATGTTTGCCAGCGGCGAAGGGATCGATTGGGCCACCGCTGAAGCGCTGGCCTTTGGCACCTTGCTCGACGAAGGCTATCCGGTGCGCCTGTCCGGTCAGGATTCCTCCCGCGGCACCTTCAGTCAGCGTCATGCGACTTTGGTCGATCAGGAAAATGAAGATCGCTATCAGCCGCTGAATCATATCGGCGAAGGGCAAGCTGAATTTGAAGTGATCGACACGCTGTTATCCGAAGAAGCTGTGCTGGGGTTTGAATATGGCTATACGCTGGCCGAACCCAAGGCGCTGGTTCTGTGGGAAGCACAATTCGGCGATTTCGTGAACGGCGCGCAGGTCGTGATCGATCAGTTTATCTCGTCAGGTGAAATGAAATGGCTGCGCATGAGCGGCCTCGTCATGCTGTTGCCGCACGGCTATGAAGGTCAGGGCCCCGAACATTCCTCGGCCCGGCTGGAGCGCTTCCTGCAACTTTGCGCGCAGGACAATATGCAGGTCGCCAATTGCACCACACCGGCGAATTACTTTCATATTCTGCGCCGCCAGATGCACCGGCCGTTCCGCAAGCCGCTTATCCTGATGACGCCGAAAAGTCTGCTGCGCAATAAACGCTGCACCTCATTCCTGTCTGATTTCGGGCCGGGCTCCTCTTTCCACCGCGTCTTCCGGGATCAGGCCGAATGCGTGCCCGGTGCCACCACGGTGCAACTGGTCCCCGACGATCAGATCAAACGGGTGATCCTGTGTTCCGGCAAGGTCTATTTCGACCTGATGGATGCGCGCGAAAAACGCGACGAAAACCGGATCCAGATTTTACGTCTGGAGCAGATCTATCCCTTCCCGGACAAGGCGCTGGCCTTAGAGCTTAACCGCTTCCCCAAGGCCGAGATTGTCTGGTGTCAGGAAGAACCCAAAAATCAGGGTGCCTGGCACTTTGTCGAGGAACGTATCGAAGACACAATCGCCGATCTGGGCGGCAGCAAACGCCCCCATTATGTCGGCCGTCCCGAATATGCCTCGACAGCGGCGGGCCTGCTGAGCCAGCACAATGCCGAACTAAATGCATTCCTTGATCAGGCTTTGACGCTATAACAGCGCAAGGCGCGGAGATTTTTCTAAGATGACGATTGATATCAAAGTTCCTGCCATGGGCGAATCCGTGACCGAAGCCACGGTGGCCCGCTGGTTCAAAAAAGAAGGTGACTCGGTCGCCCGCGATGAACCGCTGGTGGAACTGGAAACCGATAAGGTCACAGTCGAAGTCCCCTCTCCGGCCGCCGGCGCCATCCACTCCATCACCGCCAAACAGGGCGCCACCGTGCAGGTCGGCGCGCTGCTGGGGGCCATTGCCGAAGGCAAATCCGGCACGCCCGCCCCGGTCACCGCCTCCAACCCAGATGCCGTCGCGCCCAAGAAAGCAGCACCTGCCCCTGCCGCCGCAGCAGCGCCCGCGCCGGTGCAAGCCGAAGCGCCCAAATCCACGGCCGTCATGCCGTCGGTTCGCCGCCTGGAAGAAGAAACCGGCCTCAAAGCCGCCCAAGTCGCAGGGACTGGCCGTGATGGCCGGGTGCTGAAGGGCGATATGCTGGCGGCGCTGGAAGCCCGCTCCAGCAGCCCGAAAACCGCGGCCCCCGCCGCTGCCCCAACCGCCCCCCGTGCCAAGGCTGACCGCGAAGAACGCGTGGCCATGACGCGCCTGCGCAAAACCATCGCCCTGCGGCTCAAAGAATCGCAAAACACCGCGGCGATGCTCACCACCTTCAACGAGATCGATATGAGCCATGTCATGGCTCTGCGCTCTGACTACAAGGACGACTTTGAAAAGAAACACGGCGTGCGTCTGGGCTTTATGGGCTTTTTCGTCAAAGCCTGTATCGCTGCGCTCAAAGAATTGCCCAATGTGAATGCCGAAATCGAAGGCGATGATGTCGTCTATAAAAATTACTATGATATCGGCGTTGCGGTTTCGACCGAACGCGGCCTTGTCGTGCCGGTGGTGCGCGAGGCCGATACGCTGTCCCTCGCCCAGATCGAAAAAGCCATTAATGATTTTGGCCTGCGCGCCCGCGACAACAAGCTGAAATTGGAAGAATTGCAGGGCGGCACCTTCACCATCTCCAACGGCGGCGTCTTCGGCTCGCTGATGTCCACGCCGATCCTCAACACACCGCAATCGGGCATTCTGGGGATGCACAAAATCCAGAAGCGCCCCATGGTGGTGGATGATAAAATCGAAATCCGCCCGATGATGTATCTGGCATTGTCCTATGATCACCGCCTGGTCGATGGCCGGGACGCCGTCACCTTTCTGGTGCGGGTGAAGGAAAATCTGGAAGATCCGCAGCGCCTGCTGCTGGATATTTAAAGGCCCATCAGGATTTAAAGACCGGTCGTATCTCAGCCGCCATGGCGTAATTTGTCAGCCTGTTCCAGCTTGGCCAATTCCACCTTGGCGCGCAGCTCAATCTCGTCGAGCACGATCTGCAATCTGGGGTCGGTAAAAACATCCTGCCTGCGGCTGACCGCATGGGCCAGCCTGTTCAGCGTCGCCCGCGGCACACCGCCCGACAAAAGCCCGTCACGCAATTCGTCCAGCATGTCCAACAGCGTTTCGCCATGCGCCAAACCTTTGGAGCGACCAGAGGCACTATCATCCACACTTTGCAACATGAGGATGGAATCCACCGCCGCAATCGGCCCCGGCCCGCTGACCACCTGACCGCGCGGTGCGTCCTGCGTTTCGGACACGGAGAAAGTGCTGCCGCCCCCGCTTTTATTGGCGCGGCGTAAAGCAGCCACATCGACCTTGCCAGACCCACGTATTTCCATCGCTCAAGCCCCCCGCAAGCGCATGAGACGGCGCGCCGATTGGTCAATCCGTGCAAGCGGAAAAAAACACATCTGGCTATGTCTCATCCGGCCCTCTGTCATCCTGGGGGTGGCCCATTCATATAGCTCTCCACGAGCGAACCCGCGATCAGCCGCCAGCCATCCACCAGCACAAAGAAAATAAGTTTGAAGGGCAGGGATATAATCACCGGCGGCAGCATCATCATGCCCATGGACATGAGGATAGACGCCACCGCCATATCGATCACCAGAAAGGGCACAAATATCATAAAACCGATTTCAAAAGCCCGCTTCAATTCGGAAATCATAAAGGCCGGGGCCAATGTGGTCAGCGCCACATCTTCCGCCTTGGCTGGCGGCGGTGCCTTGCTCATATCCATGAACAATTTCAAATCGGCCTGACGCACATGGCCCAGCATGAATTGCTTCACCGGCACGGCGGAACGGCTCAACGCCTCCTCCGTGGTGATTTCATTCTTCATCAGCGGTTCGATGCCCAGCTGATAGGCGCTTTGCAAAGTCGGTGTCATGACAAAGAAGGTGAGAAACAGCGCCAGGCTGACAATCACCGTATTGGGCGGGCTTTGCGCCACACCCAGCGCCGTGCGCAGCAGGGAAAGCACCACCACAATGCGCACAAAACTTGTCATCATGATGAGGATAGACGGCGCCAGACTCAAAACCGTGATCAAAGCCACGATCTGCACGATGCGGTCGCTGAACATCCCATCGCCGCTTAAATTGAGCGATAGGCCGTTGCCTGCGCCCGCCGCGGCCCCAGCCGCCGCCTGCGCATGGGCCAGATCCGGCATGGCCAGCAGAACCACCAGCGAAATCAGCATATAGGCAAAACGGGTCATGGCTGACCCGCGTCTTGCGGCGCATCTTTCACCATGCCGATCTGTTCGATCACCGTGGCACCTTGCGGGCTTAAAAAGAGCAGATGTTCATGGCCATCACGGCGCAGAAGGATCAATTTCTGGCGCGGCCCCACCATCAACGTCTCGGCAATATGCAAACGCCGCACCGATCCGGCCTTCATCATACCCGGCACACCAAAACGTTTTGCCGCCAGCCCCGCCAATCCCAGAAGGGAAAGCACAAGCAGCAAGGCGCCGCCAAATCTGGCTATGTCGATGAAATCCATGCCGCCCCTCAATCAGCCCCTAGTCAAAGCCCATTAGGCTTAATAGCCAGTTAAGAGATGGAATTTATTGCCCGGCAAAAAGGTTCTCTATTGTTAAGCACTGATTAAATATCCCGGGCGCAGGATCATCGGTAGGGATAACAAATCCTTACCTAGGTCGCTCAAGGGGGGGCATTGATGGACATTCCAGGAATTCCGCTTTTCGCCATGCTGCATAAGCGCATGTCCTGGCTGAATGCGCGCCAGAATGTGCTGGCACAGAATGTCGCCAATGCCGATACGCCCAATTATGGGGCGCGCGATCTCAAACAATTCGATTTCGCCAATGCCTTACGCGCCAGCACGGCACAGGAAAGATTCCACAATCATACGGCCAGCGCACCCAGCCATCAGCGCCATATCGCGATCAAACCCAGCACCGATATACGCGGCTTCAGCACCGAGAATTCGCCGGATATCGAAGCCTCGCTGAATGGCAATTCCGTCTCGCTCGAAGGCGAAATGATGAAAGTCGCCGACACCCAGGCGTCCTATCAAATCGCCACCAATCTCTACAGCAAAGCTGTCGATCTCATGCGCATCGCCATTGGCCGCCCGGGCCAATGAATGATGCCAGCTTAGAAGGAGCATTCTGAATGGACCTTTCCACATCCATGCTGGTCGCCGCCTCCGGTATGCGGGCGCAATCCACCCGCATGCGGATCATCGCGGAAAATATCGCCAATGCGAATTCCACGGCACAGGAATCCGGGGGCGATCCCTATCGCCGCAAAGTCGCCACGGTCAAAAGCCAGTTCGACCGCGAGCTGAACGCCACGCTCGTACAGCCAGGCAAACCCACCACCGATAATAGCGAATTCCGCAGCCGCTTCGATCCGGGCAATCCCGCCGCAGATGCCAAAGGCTATGTCAAACTTCCCAATGTCAGCCCGCTGATCGAAGTGATGGATATGCGCGAGGCCCAGCGTTCCTACGAAGCCGATATCAGCGTCATGGAAGCCTCCAAATCCATGCTGTTCCGCACGGTCGATCTGCTGCGCAAATAAGCGCTAGAGAAAGGACAAGATCATGGCCATTCCCGCCGCCGCAGCCGCCGCCTATCAGGCGATTTCCACCATCGGCATGAGCACAGGTGCAGGCGCCAGCGCCGCCGGTGCCACAAGCGCTGCCGGCGCACCCAATTTCGGGGACTTCCTCACCAGCGCGGTGAAAGACAGCGTCTCCACCTTGAAACAGGGCGAAGCCATGTCGATGAAACAGATCGCAGGTCAAGCCGATGTGCTGGATGTGGTCAATGCCGTCAATCAGGCCGAACTCACCCTCAACACGGTTGTCGCGGTGCGCGATAAGGTCATTCAGGCCTATCAAAGCATCATGCAGATGCCGATCTGAGCCACCCTCATGACCGCAGCCGAATCCATCGATTTCGCCCGTCAGAGCATTTATGTGCTGCTGCAAGTCTCAGCACCAGCCATGCTCACAGCCCTGGCCGTGGGCGTTGCCATCGGGTTGTTACAGGCCCTGACGCAAATTCAGGAAATGACCCTGGTCTTCGTGCCCAAGATCATCGCTATCTTTCTTGTGCTGCTGATCTCCCTGCCCCTGGCCGGAGCCGCCATGAACGGGCTGATGGAAACAGTGGTCCAACGTATCGCCGCCTATTAGATGCAATTCACCCTCGCCGATCCGCAAATATTGCTGCTGACCTATATGCTGGTCTTCGCACGGGTCGGCGCCATGGTGATGCTGCTGCCCGCGATTGGCGATATGGGCGTGCCGCCGCGCGTACGCCTGTCGCTCGCCATGGCAATCTCCTTTGCCCTGACCCCGATCGTCGCCAAATTCTATCCCCCCAATCTGCCCGATGGCGGTATCGGCCTGATGATCCTTCTCGTGATGGAAAGCACGGCGGGGATTGTCATCGGCGCCTCGGCCCGGATGATTGTCAGCGCCCTGAATGTGGCAGGCACATTGATCGCCACCCAGATCGGCCTTGCCTATGCGCAAACCGTCGATCCCACCATGGGCGCGCAAGGGGCCATTCTGGGCACGTTTTTCTCGCTGCTCGGCACAGTGGTGATCTTCGCCTCCGACCTGCATCACCTCGCCATTGGCGCGATTGAAGGCAGCTATCGCCTGCTGCCGCCTGGCGCCAGCTTTCCCACCGGCGATCTGGCCGAACTTGCCATTCACCTGACCAGCAGCGCCTTTCTTCTGGGCCTGCAACTCTCCGCGCCCTTTCTGGTCTTCGGCTTTGTGGTGACAGCCGCGATCGGCCTGCTCGCCCGCCTGATGCCCCAGCTACAAGTGTTCTTCATCGCCATGCCCATCAATATGCTGGCGGGCTTTCTGATCATGATCCTGCTGCTCAGCGCCCTGATGACCCTGTTCCTCTCCTTTTATGCGGAACAGATGGCCGCCTTTCTCTAGAGGCGGCCCATGTCCGGCGATAAAGACGATTCCGAAAAAACCGAAGAACCCACAGCCCGCAAACTGGAGGAAGCGCTCAAACAAGGCGATGTCGTCCAAAGCCCGGAAGTCGCCACCTTTTTCATTCTGGCGGCGGGGGCGCTGGCGCTGGCGATTTTCGGCACATGGGCGGCACAGAATTTCACCCGGCAGTTCCGCATCTATCTCGAACAGCCAGATCGCTTTGTGATCGATTCCAGCAATATGGTGGGCCTTCTGCAAAATATCATGCTGCAGATCGGCATGATCCTCTCCACTGTACTGAGCCTTCTCATGCTGGTCGGCGCGGGCGCGCATCTTATTCAGCATCGCCCGGTCTTCACCGCCGAACGGCTCAAACCGAAATTCTCCAAACTCAGCCCGCTCAGTGGTTTCAAACGTCTGTTCGGCTTCGAGGGCTGGCTGAATCTGGCGAAGGGTCTGCTCAAAATCGGCATTATCGGCACGGTGACATGGCTTGTCCTCTGGCCCGAACGGTATCGGCTGGAAAGCTTCATGGCGCAGGAACCCACCAATATCGCAGGCTCCATGATCGCCCTTCTGATGCAGGTGCTGATCGCAGCCCTTGCCGTGCTCGGCCTGATCGCGGCGGGTGATTATCTGGTGCAGCGCATGCGCTATATGAAACGCCAGCGCATGAGCCGTCAGGAAATCAAAGACGAACACAAACAATCCGAAGGCGACCCGGCCGTTAAAGCCAAAATCAAACAGTTGCGGATGGAGCGCTCGCGCCGCCGCATGATGGCCCAGGTGCCCGATGCCAGCGTCGTGATCATGAACCCGACCCATTTCGCCGTCGCGCTGAAATATGAAAGCGGCAAAATGAGCGCGCCAATTTGCGTTGCCAAAGGGGTCGATGCACTGGCCTTGCGGATTCGTGCTCTCGCCGAGGACCATAATGTTCCGGTTATTGAAAACCCGCCCCTGGCCCGCGCCCTCTATGCCACGGTTGAGCTGGACGAGCCGGTGCCCCCGGAACATTACAAAGCCGTGGCGCAGGTGATCGGCTATGTCATGCGCCTGTCGGGCGAAATCCGCAGCCAATAAATGCCACTTTTCCTAAACAGGCCCGGCCCAACCCGCTAAAAGGCTTCCATGGCACTGAGTCTTTTATCTGGATCGGATAATTTCGGCCTGCCCGGCGGGGTATGGCGCTGGGTGGCTCTGGGCTTTTTCTTCATTGCTCTGGGCTGTGCCGGGCTGGCCATTGGTGCGCCGCATCTGGCGCAATGGTCGGGCTTTGCTCTGATCGGCGGATTGGGCGCGGTGGGCTTATTGTTTCTCTATGCGGTCTGGCCCCGCCCCTCCAGAAAATTGCTCGATGCGCAGCGTCTGGCGCTGGCCGCGGCGCAAGCCAATATCGCCTGGTGCATCACAGGCCGCGATGGCGCGGTGCTCGACAGCAATCCCGCCTATCGCCGCCTCGCCGGCACAAAGGACGGACAACTCCCCCGCCCACCCGAATTGGCCTTGGGCGGCGAGACCACATCCAGCATGCTCTATCGCCTCTCGCGCAGCTCGGTCGAAGGCAAACCCCGCGAAGAACATTTCCTGATGGGTGAAGGGCTCGAACTCACCGCCGCCGTGCGCCCTTTGGGTCAAGGTCAGGCCGCCTGGTGGTTCACCCCCCGCCTGATCGGGGAGCCAACGCTGGAAGAAAGCGGCAGAGCCAATCCTCAAAGCCCATCGGATAGTATAGGCGTAGGCAATCTGGCCGGGGATACACCGCTGCATGCTTTACCCGTGCAATTTCGTGACATGCCGGTCGGCGTCGCGCTGAGCGATCAACATGGCCACTTGATCGACAGCAATAAAAGCTTTGCCCGCTTCTTTGCCATGAGCGGCAATGGTGCGGGCCGCAAATTGGCTGATCTCATCGCGCAAAGCGATCAGGACAATCTGCAAACCCTTCTCGACAATGCTCAAAGCCAAAGCGCGGGCCCGATTGAAATACACCCCGCCTCAGCGCCCGAGACCGAGGCCAATCCCAATCTGCTTGAGCAATTGGCGGAATTGCATGCCGCGCCATTCGGTGCCGGTGAGGCACGGCAATGTCTGATCTATCTGATTGATATTTCCGAACAGAAAGCGCTGGAGCTGAAATTCGCCCAATCGCAAAAGATGCAGGCAGTGGGCCAGTTAGCGGGCGGCGTGGCGCATGATTTCAACAATCTGCTCACCGTCATCATCGGCAATAGCGAATTTCTCTTGATGCGCCACCCGCCGGGCGATCCCTCCTTCAAAGAATTGAACGAGGTGCATCAGAACGCGTTGCGCGCGGCGCAACTGGTAAGCCAGTTGCTGGCCTTCTCGCGCAAGCAAATACTGCAACCGCGCATGCTGGCGCTGGGCGATGTGATGGGCGAACTCAGCCATATGCTGCGCCGCCTGCTGCGCGATGGCGTGGTGCTGAAACTCGAAAATCAGGGCGGGTTATGGCCGGTCAATGCGGATGAGGCCCAGCTCTCCAATGCGATCATCAATCTGGTGGTGAATGCGCGTGACGCCATGCCGACAGGCGGCACGATCACCATCACCACCGCCAATGAAGCCTGCAACCGGCCGATGCAACTGGGCACCGCCACCATGCCGCCGGGCGATTATGTGCGCATCACCGTGCGCGACACAGGCAACGGCATCGCCCCCGAACATTTACGAAAAATCTTTGATCCCTTCTTCACCACCAAGCCGGTGGGACAAGGTACGGGCCTTGGCCTCGCCACGGTCTATGGCATTGTCAAACAGACCGGCGGCTATATTACGGTGGAAAGCGAAAAAGAGCGCGGCACCACATTCCGCATCTATCTGCCGCGCCATCTCAGCGAAAGCCCCAGCCCGTCTGCCGACGCCATCTCGGCCACAGCCAGAGACGACAATGCCGATATCACCGGACAGGACACAATCCTTCTGGTCGAGGATGAAGACGCCGTGCGCACCTTCGCGGCCCGCGCCCTGCGCATGCGCGGCTATCAGGTGCATGAGGCCAGTGGCGGCGAAGAAGGCCTAGAGATTCTCCGCGACGACTCCATCGCCCTGCAATTGCTCATCACCGATGTGGTGATGCCCGGCATGGATGGCCCCACTTTGGTGCGCCATGCCCGCAAAATCCGCCCCGATATGAAGATCATGTTCATGTCCGGCTATGCCGAGGAAGCCTTCCGTCGCAACGAGGAAAAGGCCGAGGAAAGCCACTTCCTCCCCAAACCCTTCGGCCTGAAACAACTCGCCGCCAAGGTCAAAGACGTCCTCTCCGGCGCCGCCCCGCCGGCCAGCCGCTAAGGCCCAACAGCCCCGAATCGGGCCTGTCAGATCAGCGCCCGGCCCGCCTTGTCAGGCAAAATAGAACAATCCTAAAACGTATTTATATTTATCAATTACTATCAATGGGATGAACGCTCCTTGCAAAAGGGAACAAAACATGTACTTTTGCCTTCATTGCGGGGCCGGAAGCCCTGTGAAATAAGGAGCGAGCGGCATGGCACAGGCAGCATTACAGGTGGTTGGACGGGACACCGCGAAGGCGGATAATGGGGATCGTAAGCGCGCCCTCGAAGCGGCGCTCTCCCAGATCGACAGGGCATTCGGCAAGGGCTCGGTGATGAAGCTCGGCCAGCGCGAAACCGTGGAAACCGATGCGGTCTCCTCCGGCTCGCTGGGGCTGGACATCGCGCTGGGCATTGGCGGCTTTCCGCGCGGCCGCGTGATCGAAATTTACGGCCCTGAATCCTCCGGCAAAACCACCATGGCGCTGCATGCCGTGGCCGAAGCCCAGAAAAAGGGCGGTATCGCTGCCTATGTCGATGCTGAACATGCGATGGACCCGGTCTATGCCCGCAAACTCGGCGTCGATATCGACGAATTGCTGATTTCCCAGCCCGATACGGGCGAACAGGCCCTGGAGATCACCGATACGCTGGTGCGTTCTGGCGGGATCGACATCATTGTCATTGATTCCGTGGCGGCCCTGACCCCAAAAGCCGAACTCGAAGGCGAAATGGGCGATTCCCTGCCCGGCTTGCAGGCCCGGCTGATGAGCCAGGCATTGCGCAAACTCACCGCCTCGATCTCCAAATCCAACACGATTGTCATCTTCATCAATCAGATCCGCATGAAGATCGGCGTCATGTTCGGTAATCCGGAAACGACCACAGGCGGTAATGCCCTGAAATTCTACGCCTCCGTCCGCCTCGACATCCGCCGGATCGGCGCAATCAAGGACCGGGAAGAGATTGTAGGCAATCAGACCCGCGTAAAAGTTGTGAAGAACAAGGTCGCGCCCCCTTTCAAACAGGTCGAATTCGACATCATGTATGGTCAGGGCGTCTCCAAAATGGGCGAGCTGATTGATCTCGGGGTAAAATCTGGAAATATAGAAAAATCAGGTGCTTGGTACTCTTATGAGGGGCAGCGCATCGGTCAGGGCCGGGAAAATGCCAAACAGTTCCTGGCGCAGAACCCCGATCTTGCCGAAAGAATCGAAGGCCAGATCCGCCAGAATGCCGGCTTGATCGGCCAGGTTCTCACCCATGGCGAAGATGCATCCAGCGGCGATGATGCCGAGGACGATAATGAGGGCTGACAGCCCGCTGCTTTTAAGACGTTCCCTATGGCATGGGGAACGGCTCCAGAAGGGGCGTCCGGCAAACCGGGCGCCCCTTCGCATTTTTGAGCCCCATTAACGCATCCTCAGAGATGACAACTTTCGGTCGCGCAGCTACAAGCCTCCCCATGAAAAGCCTTTCCGACGTCCGCACCAGTTTTCTGGATTTCTTCGCCGCACGCGATCACAGCGCCGTGCCGTCCTCTGCGCTTGTGCCGCGCAATGATCCAAGCCTGCTCTTCACCAATGCGGGCATGGTCCAGTTCAAAAATGTCTTCACCGGACAGGAAAAGCGCCCCTATTCCCGTGCCACCTCGGTGCAGAAATGCGTCCGCGCTGGGGGCAAGCATAATGATCTCGATAATGTCGGCTACACGGCCCGCCATCACACATTCTTCGAAATGTTGGGCAATTTCTCCTTCGGCGATTATTTCAAAGAAGAAGCCATCACCTATGCCTGGGATTATGTCCGCAAAGTCGCTGAATTGCCGGAAGACCGTCTCCTCGTCACAGTGCATCCGTCCGATGATCAGGCCCGCACACTCTGGAAAAAAATCGCAGGCCTCTCGGATGATCGCATCATCAGCCATAGCGATAATCTCTGGGCGATGGGTGCCACCGGCCCTTGCGGCTTCTGTTCGGAATTGTTTTTCGATCAAGGCCCCGGCGTGGCGGGCGGCCCCCCCGGCAGTGCCGATGAAGATGGCGACCGTTTTCTGGAATTCTGGAATCTGGTCTTCATGCAATTCGAACAGGTGGACGAAACTACCCGCTTAGAATTGCCTAAGCCCTCTATCGATACAGGCATGGGGCTGGAGCGCATCACCGCCATTCTGCAGGGCGTCACCGATAATTACGACACCGATCTGTTCCGCCATCTGATCGCAGCTTCGGTCGAAGCCAGCGGCGCGAAAAGCGAAGGCGAGGCGCGCTTCAGCCACCGCGTCATCGCCGATCATTTACGCGCCTCCGCCTTTCTCATTGCCGATGGCGTGCTGCCATCCAATGAAGGCCGTGGCTATGTGCTGCGCCGGATCATGCGCCGCGCCATGCGCCACGCCCATCTGATCGGCAGCCGCGACCCGTTGATGTATCGCCTTATGCCGGTGCTGGCCGCCGAAATGGGCACGGCCTATCCCGAATTGCTGCGCGCACAGGCCCTCATCAGCGAAACCTTAAAACTGGAAGAGAGCCGCTTCCGCGATACATTGGCCCGCGGCCTGAAACTGCTCGATGAAGCAAGTCAGGGTCTCGGTAAAGGCGATGTGCTGGCGGGCGATCTCGCCTTCAAACTATATGACACTTACGGCTTCCCGCTCGATCTCACCGAAGATGCGCTGCGCGGCCGCGGCATTCAGGTCGATAAGTCCGGCTTCAATGAGGCCATGCAAAAACAACGTGCCGACGCCCGCAAAGCCTGGAGCGGTTCGGGCGAGGCCTCGACAGATGGGCTGTGGTTCACCCTGCAAGATCAATTGGGCGCCACCGAATTTCTTGGCTATGACACAGAACAGGCCGAAGGCACGATTACCAGCCTGATCAAGGACAATGTTTCCGTCCAACAGTTAAAGGCTGGCGAAAGCGGCTATCTACTTACCAATCAAACCCCCTTCTACGGAGAATCCGGCGGGCAGGTCGGCGATCAGGGGCGGATCAAGGCCAAAAACACCCGCGCCACCGTCCGCCAGACCGAGAAAAAACTGGGTGCACTCCACGCCCATCTGGTAGATGTGACAGAAGGCCAGTTCACGATTGGCGATATTGTCGATCTGCAGGTCGATGCGGAACGCCGCCGCGCCACCCGCGCCAATCATTCAGCCACCCATCTGCTGCATGCCGCGCTGAAAAATATTGTCGGCCCGCATGTCTCCCAAAAAGGCTCGATGGTCGCGCCGGATCGACTGCGCTTCGACTTCAGCCACCCCAAGCCCTTGAGCACTGAAGAGCTGGATCGCATTGAACGCACTGTGAACCAGGTCATCCGCCAGAATAGCGATGTCAGCACCCGCCTGATGGCGACAGATGACGCCATCAAAGCCGGTGCCGAAGCGCTGTTCGGCGAAAAATATGGCGATGAAGTGCGTGTCCTCGCCATGGGCCAAAATCTGGATCAGGCCAGCACAGACAAACCCTATTCTGTCGAATTATGCGGCGGCACGCATGTGCGCCGTCTGGGTGATATCGGCCTTTTCACCATTCTGTCTGAAAGCGCAGTTGCATCGGGCGTGCGCCGCGTCGAAGCCCTGACCAGCGAAGGGGCAAGACTCTATCTCGCCCAGCAAGCTGAGCTGGCCCGTGATGCAGCCTCGGCCCTGAAAACATCGCCTGCGGAATTACCCGCCCGCGTCGCCCAACTTGCCGAGGACCGCCGCCGTCTTGAGCGTGAATTGAATGATGCCAAACGCGCCCTCGCACTGGCAGGCCCCAATCAAGGTGGCGCACAGGATGCCAGCAGCGATGTTCAGGACATTGCTGGACTTAAAACCGTGCTGCGCCTTGTCGATGGCGTCTCGGCCAAAGATCTCAAAGGTCTGGCCGATGATGCCAAAGCCAAAATCGGTTCCGGCATCGTCGCCTTCATCGCCACGATGGACGGCAAGGCCTCACTCGTGGTGGGCGTCACCGACGATCTGAAAGAACGTATCAATGCGGTTGATCTGGTGAAAATCGGGGCTGAACAATTGGGCGGCAAGGGTGGCGGCGGCCGCTCCGATATGGCTCAGGCCGGGGGGCCCGATGCGGCCAAGGCCCAGGAGGCCCTGACCGCGATCGAGAAACGTCTGAAAGAACTGACGTCTGCTTAAGTAATGCAGAAGAGGCAGAGTTTGTTCCCGGTTGGGTCGCGTAAATAGGCGCCATAAAATCCAGCTTGCGCCTCGGCCGGGCGAAAACCGGGTGCGCCCTCATCACGCCCGCCTGCTGCCAGACCTGCAGCATATGCATCCTCCACTATAGAACGGGCATCGGCCTGATAGGCGATCATGATCCCATTGCCAGCCTTGGCGGGCTGCTGATCATAAGGCGCGCAGATCATCGTGTGGCAATCTTCAAAGCCTTTTCCGCCGCCGCGCATGCCATAGCCAATCCATGTTCCATCTTCGAATTTGCGCTCGCCGCCCAACGTCCCAAAAACCGCGTCATAAAATGTCCGGGCGGCCTCATGCTCCAAGGCCCCAATCGTCACATATCCAATCATCACCTGTCCCCAATCTGAATTTGCGCAATGGCTACAAGAACAAATAAGGAACATACATAAATATTGCCAATAATGTAAAGCCCATGATTCATAAGTGATGGGGAAAAACGGGATGCGCGGATTTTTAATCGGGCTGGGCGCAGCACTCCTTTTCCTGAGCGCTGTGACCTGGTTTTTCAGTGCTCCCGATCTGCCACGCGCCGAGCTGGAAAACCGCTATGGCAGTTCAGCATCCCGCTTTTTGGTGCACAAAAATGGCACCCGAATACATTTCCGCGATCAGGGGCCGCATGATGCGCCGGTGCTTGTGCTGCTGCATGGCTCCAACGCTTCGCTCCATACATGGCTGCCATGGGTGCAAAGGCTGGATACGAAATATCGCATGATCTCGCTCGATCTGCCCGGTCATGGTCTCACAGGGGCCACCAGCGATGGCGATTATACGCGCGCCGGCCATGTGCGTTTTCTGCATCAATTCGCTCATCAGCTTGGCCTGAAAAAATTTGCGCTGGCGGGCCATTCGATGGGCGGCGCGGTGGCGCTGCACTTTGCGGCGTATTACCCAGATCGCGTCAGTCATCTCATTCTGGTCGATGCTGCGGGCCTGCCACCCGGTCCTGAAAACTCTGAACCGCTGGGGTTTAAACTTGCCCGCCTGCCCGTACTCAACAGGCTGATGCGCACCATCACCCCGCGCAGCCTGTTCAGCGAAGGGCTGCATAGCAGCATCTCCCAAAAGCAGATCATCACGGATCGCATGATCACACGCTATTGGGAACTCGCGCGCCTGGAAGGAAGCCGTGCCGCCACCTTACAGCGATTTCAATTGCATGACCCCTCTTTCACAAAGGATGATCTCGCCAAAATCAAAGCTCCCACGCTTATCCTTTGGGGGGCGGAGGACAAGCTCATTCCCACGTCTGCGGCACATCAATTTGCTGCAGCGATTGCGGGTGCCAGGCTGATTCTCTACCCCAATACAGGCCATCTACCGCACGAAGAACAGGCTGATCTATCCGCCAATGATCTGCGCCTCTTTCTGCATCAGGACCATGAATGACCCAAGTACCTGCCGCAACCCATAGCCAATCTTCCCCACAGCCCACATTGATTTTTCTGCTCGGGCTTTTCTTGCTGGCTTTTCTGCTGCGGCTACTGCCGCCGGTTCTTTGGCCATCCATCACCCAGGCTGACGAAATCTTTCAGGCCGTGGAACAGGGCCATCGTCTGGTCTTCGGCTATGGTCTGGTGCCGTGGGAATTTGATTATGGCGCACGCTCCTGGCTGCTGGCCTATCTTTCGGCCGGCCCGATGGGAATCGCAAAATATTTCAACGCCGGGCCAGAACTTTATCTGCCCCTGATCGCCGGACAATTGGCGGTCCTCGGCGCGCTGACCACGCTCTGCGCCTTTTTCTGGGGTCATCGTCAATATGGTTTTTATGGTGGCTTGGCGGTCGCGCTGGTCAGCACTTTATGGGTTGATAATATCCATTTTGGCGGGCGTAACTTTGGCGAAATGATCGGCGGCCATCTGCTGATCCTCAGCACTTTCGTCAGTTTTCCCGGCTATACGCATCATTCTAAATGGCGCTATCTCGGCGCAGGCTTATTGGCGGGCGCGGCGCTGATGATGCGTATACATCTGGCCCCCGCCTTGCTGTTGCTGTGGTTCTGGCGCGGCTTTGATCGCCAGCGCTTTATCTTTCTCTCACTCGGCGCATTGATCACGATCACATTGAATGGCGCCTTCGATGCTTACACCTGGTCAGCCCCTTTCGAGCCACTCTGGCGTAATATTCAATTCAATGTGCTTATGGACGGCGCTGCCCAAGCTTTTGGCGCGCATGGTTGGTGGGAATATTTCTACCAAATGGGCGCGCAATGGGGTGGCACAATCGGCACGTTCCTTGCCCTCGCCTTTTTGGGTGCGCGGCGACATTGGTTGCTTTTTACCATGGCGCTGGTGGTCTTCTTCTCCCATATGCTTATCTCGCATAAGGAATATCGCTTCATCCTGCCCAGTATTCAGATTTTTGCCATTCTGGCGGGTTTCGGGCTGGTCGAGCTTAGTCGCCTGCTGATCAATGGCTGGCGCAGCACAGGCAAAATCATTTCCAGCAAAATGGTCATCGCCAGCCTTGGCGCAGCCTGGCTTCTCTTATGCATCGTCAATTATGTGGGTCGCGATTATGAAACATATCGCGGTCGCGCACATGATAATCTCGTCACCATGCTGCGTGTGAACAAGATGCCCAATGTCTGCGGCATCGGCCTATATCGCATCGGGACCTATGAATCCGGCGGCTATAGCTATCTCAATCGCCCCATCCCCATGTTCTGGAGCGATAGCAGCGTAAACCCCGATAAAGTGTTCGATGATCAGGCAGGCTTTAACCTGTTCATGGCCCCGCCCCTCGACGAGGAACGCATCCCCGCGCCCTATGTGAAAGAAAACTGCTATTATAAAACCTGCATCTATATCCGGCCCGGCGGCTGCGAAACGCTTAAACTGAAACGTCCAGCCATCGAAGCTCTCACCCCCGCAACACCCCGGCCCTATCCTTATGTCTCGGGCATCAATTAAAGACGCAAAATAAAAGACACGAATAAAAAGGCCTTGCGAAACATAGCCCGCAAGGCCTTTTACAAAATGATATCAGCTAGGATGCCCCATCCTGGAGCGATCATAATGCAGCTTGAGATATTTCTCATAGACCATCTGCCGGATATAATGGCCATGGATCAGACCCACCGCACCATCGCGCCAGCCGCCCTTAGCGAACATCCATTGAAACCATACCAACCAGGGAAATAAATATATGCGCCACAGCGAAGGGCGCACCTTGTTCTGCGCCAGAGTCTGAGCACTTAAAGTGGAATATTGGTTCAGCTTGCCATACAGATCATGAATGCTGTCACAGGTATAATGCAGCAAAGGCTCTTCTATCGCTTCAGAGCGCGTAAAACCCATCAGACTTTCATGCACAAACAGTCCCGGCCGATAAAATGCTACGCGCCGATCAAACAAGCGTATGGGCCAGTCAGGACAGGTCGATGGATAAAAGCAATGAACCTTGCGGCCCAGCAAATACCATTCTCGGCGAATACCAAATGCCTCTGACTTATTCTCGGTAATAAAGTCCGCATTTTTCAGCGCGATCAGACGCTGCGCCAAAGCAGGGCTGACAACTTCATCCGAATCCACCGCCAGAACCCAATTGTGATTACAGCTCTCGGTCGCAAATTGGCGTTGGTCCGTGAAGTTTTTGAAAGCGTGGTAAATGAACCGGAGATCATGACGCTCCGCGACATTGCGCGTGGCATCATTACTCCCCGAATCAATCACCACGATTTCGTCAGCGATCCCCTGTAAGGCCAGCAGAACCTCTGCCAGGCGGCGCTCGCTATTATAAGTAAGGATATAGCAGGACAATTTCATGCCGCTAGCACCTTATCAGAATCACCCCATAGCAAGCTTCAGATTTTCATCGACCTTGTCCAGAAAAGCTTCTGTGGTGAGCCATTTCTGATCCGGCCCCACCAACAGCGCCAGATCTTTGGTCATATGACCAGCTTCCACCGTATCAATGCAGACCTTTTCCAGCGTCTCCGAGAATTTCGCCAAAGCCGCATTATCATCCAGCTTGGCACGATGGGCGAGACCGCGGGTCCAGGCAAAGATCGAGGCAATGGAATTGGTCGATGTCGCCTTACCCTTCTGATGTTCGCGGTAATGGCGTGTCACCGTGCCATGTGCGGCTTCGGCTTCCACAACTTTGCCATCCGGCGTCATCAGAACCGAGGTCATCAGACCCAGCGATCCAAAGCCCTGTGCCACCGTGTCAGACTGCACGTCGCCATCATAATTCTTACAGGCCCAGACATAGCCGCCGCTCCATTTCATGGCGCTGGCCACCATGTCGTCGATCAGGCGATGTTCATAGGTAATCCCGGCGGCCTTGAACTTATCGGCGAATTCCGCGTCGAAGACTTCCTGGAACAGATCCTTGAAGCGCCCGTCATAGGCTTTGAGGATCGTGTTCTTGGTCGACAGATAGACCGGATATTTGCGGTTCAACCCGTAATTCATTGAGGCGCGGGCGAAATCACGGATGGAATCATCCAGATTATACATCGCCATGGCGACGCCACCGCTGGGCGCATTGAACACTTCATGTTCAATCACCTTGCCATCCTCGCCAACAAATTTGATGGTCAGCGTACCGGCACTGGGGAATTTAAAGTCTGTGGCGCGATATTGGTCGCCGAAAGCATGACGGCCGATCACGATCGGCTGGGTCCAGCCCGGCACAAGGCGCGGCACATTGGTGCAGATAATCGGCTCGCGGAAAATCACCCCGCCCAGAATATTGCGGATCGTGCCATTCGGCGATTTCCACATTTTCTTGAGCTTGAATTCTTCGACCCGCGCCTCATCCGGGGTGATGGTGGCGCATTTCACGCCCACGCCATGCTTTTTAATGGCTTCGGCGGCATCGACCGTCACCTGATCATTGGTGGCATCGCGATGTTCGACACTGAGGTCGTAATATTCGAGATTCACGTCCAAATAGGGCAGGATCAGCTTCTGCTTGATGAGGTCCCAGATGATCCGTGTCATCTCGTCACCATCGAGTTCGACAACCGGATTGGCTACTTTGATCTTGTCCATGGAATTCCTCGAAAAAGTTTGGCGAAGCTGGATGTGTCTTAGCGAGGCAAAATTGCCCCGTCAAAGCTGTAAATGAGCGCCCCCACGATGAGTTTGCCTGATACTGCGCCGCAGGCGCCCTCTCAAACCCCTAATCCGCCCGTGGTCATTCTGGCCCGGCCGCAAATGGGGGAAAATATTGGCGCGGCCGCCCGCGCCATGAAGAATTTCGGCCTGTCGGACCTGCGACTGGTTGCCCCGCGTGATGGCTGGCCTAATGAAAAAGCTCTCACGATGGCCGCCGGTGCCAGCGATATTCTGGACCATGCCCGCGTTTTTCCCACCTTGCCCGAGGCGCTGGCCGATCTTCATCTGGTGCTGGCAACCACGGCGCGTCTTCGGGGCGTGCCCAAGGAAATCCTCACCCCGGCCGAAGCCGCCCGCGATCTGCATCAGGCCTGCAGCACAGGCAGCCGCACCGGCCTGCTCTTCGGCAGCGAACGCGCAGGGCTGGACAATGAAGAAGCGGCGCAGGCGACGGCACTGATCACCATCCCCACCGCGGAATTTGCCTCGCTCAATCTGGGGCAGGCCGTGCTTCTGATGGGATATGAATGGTTCCGCGCCCAACATACCGGCCCGGCCCGCAACATAGAGCGCGGCCCGCTGGCCCGCCCCGCCACGCAGGACGAATGGCATCATCTCTTTGTCCATCTCGAATCTGAACTATTGCAATCAGGCTTTCTCTTTCCGCCCGATAAGGCCGGCTCCATGATGCGCACCATCCGCGCCATGCTGATGCGCGGCCACTATACAGATCAGGAAATCCGCACCTTACGCGGCATGATTGTCGCCCTCTCCCGTGGCAAACATCGCAAAGCCTTTACAGAGGACAATGCCTCGTGACCGCCCTGTTCATTGCCCTTTTTCTCTTAATGGCCGCGGCTCTGTTTGCGGCATGGCCAATAATCCGCCTACGGAACAAACCTTTGCGGCACCGCCTGATCATGGCGAGCAGTCTCATTCTTCTTGTTCTGGGCCTTGGATCCGGGCTTTATCTCATGCTGGGCCAACCCTATCTCGCCTTACGCAATGCCGAGCCGGAACAGGGCGATCTGCGCGCCGTGGTGGCGCAACTGGCGCATAAAAGCCGCGACGTACCAAACGATCCGCAGGCCTTCCTACTGCTGGGCCGGGGCTATCTCGCACTCAATGAGAATGGCAATGCCGCCCAGTCTTTTCGCCGCGCTTTAAGCCTGCAGCAGGCCAAAAATATCCAGGATGCCGAAACCTTCTCAGCTTACGGCGAAGCCCTTACCCGCCAGGCCAAGAATGTCATCTCCAAGGATGCCCAAAGCGCCTTTGAGCAGGCCCTGAAGCTTGAACCGCGCGATCCAGCGGCGCGGTATTATCTGGGCCTTTTTGCGCAACAACGCGGCGATAAAACCACCGCCCAAACCTATTGGCAAAGTCTGTTGCGCGACCTGCCAGCATCGCCGCTGCGCAGCGAATTGGTGGATCGGCTCGCCACGCTCAAAGGTGAAGCCGGCGAAAGCCCGGACATTTCCGCCATGGTGAACGCGCTGGCCAATAGGCTCAAAACCAATCCGCAAGACAGCGATGGCTGGCAGCGTTTGATCCAATCCTATCTGGTGCTGGGTGAGCAGGAGAAAGCGCAAAACGCCCTGCACTCCGCCCGCCTAGCTTTGGCCAAAGACCCGGATGCGCTGGCGGCACTGGAACAACAGGCCAGGGCCGCAAAGCTCCCGCCGCCTCAGGCACAATAAAAAACGGCGGCTGTTACGCCGCCGTTTTCACCCCCGGTTCCCCTCTGGAAGCCTCTGCCCCAGAGCGCTTCCTCGCGAATTTACGAAACCCGTCCCTGCCATACCGGCCAGCAATTGCTTTTGCCGTGGGATTTGACGGAATTATATAATTTGAGCTGCGCATCTTCGGCGCTTTTGCCCGCCTGCTCTGCCACATAGTCCGAGCCACCCGCACACCACACATAGAAGGCGTGTTTGCCCGAAGCTACAAAATCCGATTGCTTGCTCGAGGTCAGGCTTGTCGCCGTGGCGACACCCGCCGCAGCCACCAACATTCCACAGGCGACAGCCCCCAAAATGCGTTTCTTCATATTCAGTCGCTCCTTGGCAGTTTTGCAGGGTCTGCAAAAACCGCATCGCCAAAGTACGGACATGCCAGCTTAGAAAGCTGAACTGTCACAACTCAATTTGGACGATTGCTCCCAGCACCATAGGTCAGATGGCTTCAGCCATTTCTTGATGACCGTAACATTATGTAACGAGTCCGGCCTTGTCGACTCTGTTTGCTGAACAAGATCAGAGTCTTACCAATAGTTTAGGGTTGAATATGGTTCAGTTCCCGATGCGTTCCGGCACCACGTCATAGCTCCGCAACATGGCTTCAAGCTCGGCAACCGCCCTATTCAGCGCGGAAAAATCCCTGCTGCGGCTCACCAGCTGGACCCCAAAACCGTCTTCCCGGAAGAACGGATAGGACCCGATCAGAACTTGTGGATAATCCTTTTGGATGCGCGCCAATGCCGCAGCAATCAGACCCTCACCTAAGGGTGCTGCCAACGTTATGGATTGAATCAACGCACCGCGTTCCAATTCCGGCTCGATCTGATCCAGCATGGCCCGCATGATCATCGGCACCCCGGCCAGCGTATAGACATTGTCCATTCGAAATCCCGGCGCGGCGGAAATAGGATTGGCCACCAAATCCGCCCCTTGCGGCACCCGCGCCATACGGCGGCGCATCTCGTTGAATTCTCCGGGCCTATAGCGGGCCTCTAATATGGCCAAAGCCTCGGGGTGAAAAATGAGTTCCACCCCGAAAGCCTGCGCCACTGCATCCGCTGTAATATCGTCATGGGTCGGACCGATACCGCCCGTGGTGAAAACATAGCGATAGCGCCGCCTCAAAAGATTGAGCGCCTCCACGATCTCCGTGGCCATATCGCGCACCACCCGTATTTCACACAGATCGATCCCGAGCAGCCCAAGGAAACGCGCTATCGCACCGCTATTCGTATCCTGCGTACGGCCCGAGAGAATCTCGTCCCCTATAACAAGGACAGCTGCGGTAATCTCTGGCGCGGAAGTTCCGGTTTTCATCATCTATTGGGCAATAGTGGATAGGTTTGCTGTGATACTGCCTTGGCGCAGCTGCCATGGATGGGTAAATAGCTGGAAATGGCTCTTTTCAGCCAAGTTTTGCATGGGTTAATATCCCCGCCAAGCACCCTATATGTTCTCTATCCGGCCTGTCCTTAAGAAAGCTCTTTTACGCCCATGACATTCCAGCCTGATGCCAGCACTTTTGAAGACATCCGCCGCGCCGCGTACACGGTCGCCCTGCATGGGGCTGATGGCTTTGAAGGGATGCGCAAAGCTGGCCGCCTGGCCGCCGAAATATTGGATCTCATGGTCGACCTCGTGCAACCGGGCGTCACCACAGCCGCACTCGATAAGGTGGCCTATGAGTATGTGCTCAGCCATGACGCGATCCCGGCCTGTATGGGCTATCGCGGCTATCGCCACACAGTCTGCACCTCCATCAATCATGTCGTCTGCCATGGCATTCCCAATGACAAGCCGCTGCGCGATGGCGATATCGTCAATATCGACGTGACCGTGATCGTGGATGGCTGGCATGGCGATACAAGCCGGATGTATCTGGTCGGCGACGTCAAACGCAAAGCCGCAAGGCTTGTGGATGTGACCTATGACTCCATGATGCGCGGCATCAATGTCGTCAAACCCGGCGCCACGACGGGCGATATAGGCCATGCTATTCAATCCTATGCCGAAGGCGAGGAACGCTGCGCCGTGGTGCGCGATTTCTGCGGCCATGGGCTGGGCAAAATCTTTCACTCCCTGCCCAATATTGTGCATTACGGCAAACCGGGCCACGGCCTCACATTGAAACCCGGCATGTTTTTCACGATCGAACCCATGATCAATCTGGGCGGCTATGGCGTGAAAGTGTTGAATGATGGCTGGACCGCGGTGACGCGTGACCGTTCTTTGACTGCACAATTCGAACATTCCGTGGGGGTGACCGAGAATGGCGTCGAAATCTTCACCCTCTCGCCCAAAGGCCTCCATAAACCTCCCTATAGCTGAAAGCGTGCCAGCTGATCTCTCGGATATCAGCCGCGATTTCACCTCGGAGGCCCTAACGCCGCCACCGGCAGACATTCAAATCCGTCCTGCCGAACAGGCCCATTATCACGATCATCGTCAGCGCCTGCGCAGCCGCTTCATCCTGGGCGGGGCTGATGCGATGCCGGATTATGAATTGCTCGAACTGGTTCTCTTCGCGGCTATTCCGCGCCGCGATGTCAAACCTCTGGCCAAAAAACTCATCAGCCATTTCGGCAGCTTTGCCGAAGTGATTGCCGCCCCGATCGAGCGCCTGCGCGAAATAGATGGCGTCGGCGAAAACACAGCGGCGCAATTGAAAATCATCGAAGCGGCCTCGCTGCGCCTCGCCCGCACCCAATTGCTCAACCGCCCCGCGCTCAGTTCCTGGAAAGCCCTGATCGATTATTGCGCGGCGGCCATGGCCCGCAATCCGATTGAATCTTTTCGGGTGCTCTTTCTAGACCGCAGAAACACCCTGATCGGCGATGAAGTTCAGGCCAAAGGAACAGTCGATCACACACCGGTCTATCCGCGCGAAATCATCAAACGCGCGCTCGATCTGGGCGCCTCGGCCATTATCCTTGTCCATAATCATCCCAGCGGCGACCCCACGCCCAGTCAGGCCGATATAGAAATGACCCGCCAGATCGCCGACGCCGCACGCGGCCTCGCCATCGCCGTCCATGATCATCTGGTGATCGGCCGTAAAGGCCATGTCAGTTTCAAGGCGCTGGGCCTGCTTTAAAACGCCAGATTGCGAGAAATGTTGTCTTTACAACGCCTGTTGTAACTGGATGGGAGCCTAGGTAGAGAAAGGCCCGCCTGTCCCACGCCCCTGTAAGGCGTTTTTTTTGCTGATTGAGGACCTTTCGATGATTCCGCGTTATGCCCGTTCTGAAATGGTTGCGATCTGGTCCCCGGAAAGCAAATTCCGCATCTGGTTCGAGATCGAGGCCCATGCCGCGGACAGGCTGGCCGAACTCGGCGTCATCCCGCGCGAAGCGGCCGCCAAAGTCTGGGACAAAGGCCGCAATGCCACATTCGACATCGACCGCATCGACGAGATCGAGCGCGAGGTCAAACATGATGTCATCGCCTTCCTCACCCATCTGTCCGAAATCGTAGGCCCCGAAGCGCGCTTTGTGCATCAGGGCATGACCTCGTCCGATGTGCTGGATACGTGCCTGTCGGTGCAGCTACAGCGCGCCGCCGATATTCTGATCAAGGATGTTGATCAATTACTGGCCGCGATTCAAAGACGCGCCGAAGAGCATAAATATACACCGACCATCGGGCGCTCGCATGGCATTCATGCCGAACCCTTAACCTTCGGGCTGAAACTGGCGGGCTATTATGCCGAATTCAAACGCGCCCGCGCCCGCCTTATTATCGCGCGCGAAGAAATCTCCACCTGCGCCATCTCAGGCGCCATCGGCACATTCGCCAATATCGATCCGTCGGTCGAAGCCCATGTCGCCGAAAAGCTGGGCCTCAGCGTGGAGCCGGTCTCCACACAGGTGATCCCGCGTGATCGCCATGCCGCCTTTTTCGCGACATTGGGCGTCGTCGCCAGTTCGATCGAAAGACTGGCTACCGAAATTCGCCATCTGCAACGCACCGAAGTGCTGGAAGCCGAAGAATTTTTCTCGGCCGGGCAAAAAGGCTCCTCCGCCATGCCCCATAAGCGCAATCCCGTGCTGACCGAAAATCTCACCGGCCTTGCCCGCATGGTGCGCGCCTATGCCCTGCCGGCGATGGAAAATGTGGCGCTCTGGCATGAACGCGACATCTCGCATTCCTCGGTGGAACGCTATATCGGCCCCGATGCCACGATCACACTGGATTTCGCGCTGGCCCGCCTCACCAATGTCGTCGAAAAACTCGTGATCTATCCGGAGAATCTGCAGAAGAATCTGGATCGCACCCATGGGCTCGTGAACAGCCAGCGCGTGTTGCTGGCGCTGACACAGGCCGGTTGCAGCCGCGAGGATTCCTATCGCCTCGTACAGCGCAATGCGATGCGCAGCTGGAATGGCGAAGGCCCGCTGCTCGATCTTTTAAAAGCCGATGAGGATGTCACCAAAGCCATCCCCATCGCGCAATTGGAACAGCTTTTCGATCTCGACTATCATCTCAAACATGTCGACACGATCTTCAACCGTGTCTTCACGCCTTAAGCCGATGGTCTGATCGCATAGGTAAGCGGCAGCGATTTCAGCCCACCGACAAAATAAGACTCCACCCGGCGCGTCCGTCCCCCCAGTTCCAAATGGTCGAGACGGCGCAGCAATTCCGCAAAAAAGGCGCGAATTTCCATCCGCGCCAAATGCTGCCCCACGCAGAGATGCGCGCCATGGCCAAAGGCCAGATGCTTATTATTCTCGCGGGTAATATCGAACCGGAACGGGTCGGTAAAAACCTCCTCATCCCGATTGGCCGACACATATAAAAGCTGCAACGCATCGCCTTTACGTATCTGCTTGCCGCGCAATTCCACATCCTGCATCGCGGTGCGCATGAAATGCTGCACAGGGCTTACCCAACGCAGCATCTCGTCGATGGCAGCATTCAGCCGCTGCGGCTCACGCTGCAACAAAGCCAGCTGATCCGGATTTTCCGCCAGCGCCAGCAAACCACCAGCAATGGTCGAACTTGTCGTATCATGCCCCGCCGTGGCGACGAGAATATAATAAGACATGGTCTCCAGATCACCCAAAGGTTGACCATTGATCAGCCCATTGGCGATCACACTGGCCAGATCCTCGCCCGGATTAGCCCGGCGCTCCGCCGTCAAAGCCTGAAAATAGGCAAAGAAATCCAGAAAGACATTGCTCGCCAGCGAGGCATCAGCCCGCTGATAATCCGGATCATTATTGCCGAACAATTCCTGTGTCAGCCGCAACATGCGCGGCTCGTCGCTTTCCGGCACACCCAGAATCGACATGATGACATGCAGCGGATAACGCACCGCAATGTCCTGCATGACATCGCAATGCGGCCCCTGATGCATCATGCGATCCACCGTCGCCCGCGCCAGCTCGCCCAGCCGGGCATCAAGCTTGCGTAAATTATTCGGCGAGAACCAACCCTGTGTCAGCCCGCGATAGGCCCGGTGATCGGCCCCATCCATATCGATCAGCGTGCGCAGGGGCGACACCCGCCCCGTCACCGGACAAGGCCCGCCCCAGAGCGATGCCAATTGCTGTTCCACCTCTTTATCCAGCAGAACCGCGCGCGGCTCATTATGAAAAATATCGCTCTGCCGCTCGATATCTAAAATATCGGCATGGCGGGTCACAATCCAATAAGGACGGAACCCCTCCGGCGTGGCCCAATGCACCGGGTCTTCGCGGCGCAACTTGGTCAGCAGATCATGTAAGCGGGCAGTATCGGCATAGGTCGTGGGCGTCGCCAGCGCCGTATCCAGCAGCGTGGCTTCCAGCGGCGCTATCACAGATGAGAAAGACTCAAAAGCTGACGACCCGAAGTCGCCTCTGATGGTTGCATTCATAATCGACCCCTACTCTCGTAGGGGTCGATTGTTCTCGATCATTGCGCATCCTGCAAGTTGGTTATTATTAAGTTAACCGATTGCCTAAAACTTCGTGCAACCAATCTATATTTGGGGGGTACAGCCCAAAGATCAGGCTTCCTTAGTCACTTGTTCAGCCGCCTCATCCAGCAGATCTTCCATCTTCCGCCGGATCAGATGTTCGGAATGCGAAATATTCTTCGCCGCAAGGTCGCCAGAGACTTTGCGATAGACATCCTCATCACCGACTTCTTCAAAATCCGCCTTGATGACCTCTTTGGCATAGGCCTCGGCCGCGTCCCCGCTCAGGCCCATTTCACTGGCTGCCCATAAGCCCAGCAGCTTGTTCCGGCGCGCCATCACCTTGAAACGGATTTCCGCGTCATGCGCCCATTTGGATTCTGCTGCTTTTCTACGATCGTCAAAGCCGTTGCTCATACCAACCTCTTGATAAAACTAATATATTCTAACCCGAACCGGGCCTCGTCTCCCACATTACCCCAAGGCTGGGGGTGAAAGAACCGTCGCATTGCCGCGAGCAGTCCCCTACCGTAAGTTGGGATCGCTGCGGGGCCAGACAAGCCCCGTTTTTCTATTTTGGCCCCTGATTTCAGGGCATCAGCGCCCGCCCGCAAGGTTGGGCATGCTGGCAAAGGATGTGAAATGAAACGCCGCCGCTTGATTTACGAAGGCAAGGCCAAAATCCTCTATGAAGGCCCTGAACCCGGCACCATCATCCAATATTTCAAGGATGACACCACCGCCTTCGACGCCCAGAAAAAAGCCACGCTGGATGGCAAGGGCGTGCTCAACAATCGCATCAGCGAATATTTGATGATGCAGTTGAACGCGATCGGCGTGCCGACCCATTTTATGCGCCGTCTCAATATGCGCGAACAATTGGTCAAAGAAGTCGAAATCGTGCCGCTGGAAATCGTCGTGCGCAATGTCGCCGCCGGCTCTCTGGCCAAACGCCTCGGCATCGAGGAAGGCACGGCCCTGCCGCGCTCGATCATCGAATATTATTACAAAAACGATGCGCTGCACGATCCTTGGGTCAGTGAAGAACATATCACCGCCTTTGGCTGGGCCAGCCCGCAAGATCTCGACGATATCGTCAATCTCTCCATTCGGGTGAACGATTTTCTGTCAGGCCTGTTCCTTGGCGTCGGCATCAAGCTGGTGGATTTCAAATTGGAATTCGGCCGTCTGTGGGAAAATGACTATATGCGGATCGTGCTGGCCGATGAAATAAGCCCCGATTCCTGCCGCTTATGGGATGCCACCACCAATGAAAAGCTGGACAAGGATCGCTTCCGCCGCGATCTGGGCGGCGTCGTCGAAGCCTATAGCGAAGTCGCGAAAAGGCTGGGAATCATGCCCGAATCCGGCCAAAGCGAAAATAAAGGCCCCGTTCTAGTACGGTAAGCCAGTCATCATGCCGTCAGCCAGGGCGCTGAAAGCGAAGCTGGAAAATAAGGTTTCAAGGATGAAAGCACGTATTTTTGTAACGCTGAAAAATGGCGTTCTTGATCCGCAGGGTAAGGCCATCGGCAATGCGCTGCATGGGCTGGGGTTCGAAGGCGTCGGCGAAGTTCGTCAGGGCAAGGTGATCGATCTCGACATCGACGAGACCGACGAAACCAAAGCGCGCAGCCATCTTAAAGATATGTGCGAAAAACTGCTCGCGAATACGGTGATCGAAAAATACGAAATCGAGCTGCGCGCGTGAGAATAGGTTCAAACGCTTTCTTGCGCTCGCCTTCCGTCCTCAATCACTCCATAGATGCGCCATGAAATCCGCAGTCATCACTTTCCCCGCCTCGAATTGTGATCGCGATGCCGCCACGGCCCTCACCCTGATGACGGGGCAAAAGCCCCATACGGTCTGGCATCAGGACAGCGAATTGCCGAAAGTCGATCTGGTCGTCCTGCCCGGCGGTTTTTCCTATGGCGATTATTTGCGCTGCGGGGCCATGGCCAGCCAGTCGCGCATCATGCGCGAGATCAAGGCCCATGCAGATCGCGGCGGCGCGGTGCTGGGCATTTGCAACGGCTTTCAGGTCCTGACCGAAAGCCACCTTTTGCCCGGCGCCCTCATGCGTAATGCCGGTCTGAAATTTGTCTGCCGCCCGGTCGCTCTGAAGGTGGAGGACACCACAAGCCTCTTCACCAGCAAACTGACCAAAGGCAGCATAGTCAGCTTCCCCGTCGCCCATGGCGAAGGCAATTATGTCGCCGATTCCGAAACGCTGGATAGGTTGGAAGGCGAAGGACTGGTGGCCTTCCGCTATCTCGACAATCCCAATGGTTCGGCCCGGAATATCGCAGGCATCCTCAATGACCGGCGCACGGTGCTCGGCCTGATGCCCCATCCCGAACGGGTGGTGGACCCTGTTCTGGGCGGCACCGATGGCCGAGCCTTGTTCGAAAGCGCCATACAGGCATTGAGCTGACCTTGAAAAACCCCGGATTGAGGACTATATTCCTTATTCTGTAAGAGCAAGTGAAACCAGGTTTAATGATAGGGAGGGGGGGACCCCCTCCCAAAAAAAGTGAAAACGAATAGGCAAATTGTGACCCAGATCACCCCGGAACTTGTTCGTGAACATGGTTTGACGGACGAAGAATATAACAAAATCAAATCACTACTTGGCCGCGTCCCAAGCTTTGTCGAACTTGGCATTTTCAGCGTTATGTGGAGCGAACACTGTTCGTATAAATCCACACGCATTCATTTGAAGAAATTGCCCACCACAGCCCCCTGGGTGCTGCAAGGGCCGGGCGAAAATGCCGGCGTGATCGATATTGGCGATGGCGATGCCGCTATCTTCAAAATGGAAAGCCACAACCACCCCAGCTTCATCGAACCCTATCAGGGGGCGGCCACGGGCGTGGGCGGGATCATGCGTGATGTCTTCACCATGGGGGCACGCCCCATCGCCATGATGAACGCCCTGCGGTTCGGCAATCCCGATCATCCCAAAACCCGCCATCTGGTCGAAGGCGTGGTGGCTGGCATCGGTGGCTATGGCAATTGCATGGGCGTCCCCACCGTGGGGGGAGAGGTGAATTTCCACCCCTCCTATAATGGCAATATTCTGGTCAATGCCATGTGCGTCGGCCTCGCCCGGCAGGATAAAATCTTCCTCTCCGCCGCCAAAGGCGCGGGCAATCCGGTGGTCTATATCGGCTCCAAAACCGGCCGCGACGGCATTCATGGTGCCACGATGGCAAGCGCCGAATTCGACGACGCCTCCGAGGAAAAGCGCCCCACCGTACAGGTCGGTGATCCCTTCACCGAAAAACTGCTGCTGGAAGCCTGCCTTGAATTGATGGCAACCGATGCGATCATCGCCATTCAGGATATGGGCGCGGCGGGCCTCACATCCTCTTCTGCGGAAATGGGCGATAAGGGCGGTAGCGGCATCGAACTTGATCTCGATCAGGTGCCGCAGCGCGAAACCAATATGACGGCCTATGATATGATGCTGTCCGAAAGCCAGGAACGCATGCTGGCCGTCCTCAAACCGGGCCGCGAAGATCAGGCCCGCGCCATTTTTGAAAAATGGGAACTGGATTTCGCCGTCATCGGCATCACCACCGACACTAATCGCCTTGTGGTCAAACATAAGGGCGATGTGGTCGCGGATATGCCGATCACCGCCCTGTCCGATGCCGCGCCGATTTATGATCGCCCTTACCAGAAACGCAGCCCTAAAAGCGGCAATCCGTCCATCGACCAAAGCAAGCCCATATTGGAATCTTTGCTGAAATTGATGGGGTCTGCCGATCTCGCCTCGCGGCGCTGGATCTGGGAACAATATGACCACACGGTGATGGCCGACACGCTGCAAATTCCCGGCGGCGATGCCGCTGTGGTGCGCGTGCATGGCACCCCAAAAGCGCTGGCCATCTCGACCGATGTCACGCCGCGCTATTGCAAGGCCGATCCTTTCGAAGGCGCCAAACAGGCTGTGGTCGAAACCTGGCGTAATATCACCGCTGTTGGCGCGACACCGCTGGCCATCACCGACAATCTGAATTTCGGCAATCCGCAAAAGCCCGACATTATGTGGGAAATCGTGGCCGGTGTGGATGGTATTGGCGCCGCCTGCCGCGCGCTGGACTATCCCGTGATCTCCGGCAATTGCTCGCTCTATAATGAAACCAATGGCGAAGGCATTTTGCCAACCCCCGCCATTGGCGGCGTGGGCCTCCTCAAAGATGCCAGCCGCATGGCCACGCTGGCGCTGAAACGCAGCACGGATCAACTTCTTCTGATCGGCGAAAATCAGGGCCATCTCGGCCAGTCGCTTTACCTGCGCGACATTGAGGGCAAGGAAGAGGGCGCCGCCCCCAAAGTCGATCTTGCGACCGAAAAGAAATATGGCGATTTCGTCCGCGGCCTGATCGAACAGGGCCGCGCCGACACGGTGCATGATGTCTCTGATGGCGGCCTGCTCGTTGCGCTTGCTGAAATGGCCCTGCCCAACCATATCGGTGTCCGCCTTGAAGCGCTCGATATCGCTGCCGCCTTTGGCGAAGATCAGGCCCGCTATATAGTGGCTCTGCCTCCTGGTGATGCCGCCTCGGCTCTGGCTGCCGCCAAGGATGCTGGAATTCCGGCCTCTTTGATTGGCCATTGCGGGGGCGATACGCTGCAAATGGGTGGGCAAAATGTAACATTGGCGGCGCTGGCCAAGGCGCATGAGGGCTGGTTCCCAACCTATATGGCCGCGCCCCATACAAATTAAGCTCCAGACGTTTAAGGATCAGATTTATGGCAATGCCCGCAGGCGAAATCGAACGGCTCATCAAGCAAGCCTTTCCAGATGCCGAGGTGAAGATCACCGATCTGGCTGGCGATAATGATCATTTCGCCGCCATGGTGAGCAGCAGTGCCTTCAAGGGTAAATCACGGGTGCAGCAGCATCAGATGGTCTATCAGGCCCTGCAGGGCCGGATGGGCGGGGAACTCCATGCCCTGTCGCTGCAAACCTCCGCCAAGGATTGAAGCCACGCGCGCCTCTCCCTATCTTCAGGATCACAACAAAGGTTAAAGCCCATGTCCGCTCAAGACACGATCGCCAACGATATTCAGACCAATGATGTCGTGCTCTTTATGAAGGGCACCCCCATCTTCCCCCAATGCGGTTTTTCCTCCACCGTGGTGCAGATTCTCTCCCATCTCGGCGTCAAATATAAAGCCGTGGATGTGCTCAAAGACGCTGAAATTCGTCAGGGCATCAAAGATTTCTCCAACTGGCCAACCATCCCCCAACTCTATGTGAAGGGCGAATTTGTCGGTGGCTGCGATATTTTGCGGGAAATGTTCGAGACCGGCGAGCTCAGCACCTATCTGGGCGAAAAAGGCATCACCCTCGAAAACGCCTAAACAATAAAAAACCCGCCGGAGGATATCCCCGGCGGGTTTTTTCTTTGTCTGTCCGAAAAATCAGCGCGAATAAAATTCGACGACCAGATTTGGCTGCATCTGCACCGCATAGGGTACATCGCCGAGCTTCGGCATACGCAGGAATTTGGCGCTCATCTTATCATGATCAACCTGCACATAATCCGGCACATCGCGTTCGGCGCTTTTGGCGGCTTCCAGCACCAGCAGCATGTCGCGGGCTTTGGCAGTCAGTTCGACCACATCGCCTTCACCAACCATGTAGCTTGCCACTGTGACGCGCTTGCCATTGACCTTCACATGGCCATGGCTGACGATCTGACGGGCGGCAAACGGTGTCGGCACGAATTTGGCGCGATACACGACCGCATCCAGACGGCGCTCCAGCAAGCCGATCATATTCTCGCCCGTATCACCGGCGCGGCGCACCGCTTCCTGATAATAGCGACGGAATTGACGCTCCGTGATATTGCCGTAATAGCCTTTCAGTTTCTGCTTGGCCTGCAACTGTGTGCCATAGTCCGACAATTTCTTGGCGCGACGCTGACCATGCTGACCCGGACCATAGGACCGCTTATTGACCGGGCTTTTGGGGCGGCCCCAAACGCTCTCACCCATGCGACGGTCTAACTTATATTTAGAAGTGCTGCGCTTGCTCATACGTCCTATATTCCGGCAAATAAGTGCGGTAAGGACCCCTATCGGTCCCCGTCAGGCGGCGGACTATAGTCAGGGGACTTGCAGTGTCAAACATGCTGACAAGCCATTGTATATAAAGGGGTTTTCTTTTATAGTTCAATCATAAGTTGCTGGCCCCGTGGCGAAATGGTAGACGCACCGGACTTAAAATCCGTTGTTCTGAAAGGGACGTGTCCGTTCAAGTCGGACCGGGGCCACCAATTTTAAAACTGAGCATAAATAAACCCCGCCGTGGCATCCGGCAGGCTCAGCAGAAAAAATAAACTCACTCCCGCAATCCCTGCCTGCATGAAGCTGGGCCACTGCACAAAACGCCGCCCCACCCCATCCGCCCAGGCTGGGGGTGTAAAATGCAACAGGCAAGATAGCAGCAAAATCACAAACCCCAGATCACTTATAGGCAAAGACCAATCGCCTATATTGGAGAGCGCCTGAAGATAGGCATAGCTTTCCTCCAGCGTGTCGGCGCGAAATAATATCCGCGCCCAAGACACAATCATGAAGGTGAGAAAAATTCGCCAGACCAATTCGGGCATAGACCATGGCCTTGGCATAAGCCCTTTGCGCTTGGCGGCCTCGCGACGGAAGCGCTCCCAGCCCACAAGCCCACCATGGATCGCGCCATAGAGAACGAAATTCCACCCTGCGCCATGCCATATGCCAATGCACATAAAGGTGATCATCAGATTGGCATAGACATTCCCCTTCTTGCTGCCACCGACAGAAAAATAGAGATAGTCCCGAAAGAAGGACGACATGCTGATATGCCAGCGCTGCCAGAAATTCGAAATGGACGTGGCTAGATAGGGCCGATTGAAATTGATCGGCAATTCGAGCCCGAGCCAGCGGGAAACGCCCCGTACAATATCCGTATAGCCAGACAGATCGAAATAGATCTGAAAGCTATAGGCGAACACCCCGAACACCAGAAACAGGCTTCCATAGCTTTCAGGACTGGTGAAAGCTGGGTCCACGAATTGTTGAGCAAGAATATCAGCGAAGATCAGCTTCTTCACCAATCCTTGCAGAATAAGATAGAGCGCACTGGCAGCTTTTTCGCCATTGGCGATGCGAATAGGCTGCTCAAGCTGCGGCAGAAATTGCCCCGCCCGCGTAATGGGGCCAACCAGTAACTTTGGGAAGAAGGTTACAAAACAGGCGAAGTCGATAAATTCAGCCTGCTTACGCAATGTCCCGCGATATAAATCCAAGGGATAGGACAAGGCCTGAAACGTATAGAATGAAATGCCGATTGGCAGAACCAGACTATCCAGCCAGCCCCCCAAACCAACAGGGCTTTCAGCCCCGCCTCCGCCCAAAACCATGACCGGCAGATATTTGAAGAAACATAGGGGGAGCAATCCTATGAGCAACCCAAAGCCAAGCCACAGTTTCTTACGCTCGGGAACAGCATTAACAAGCCGATTACCGACACCATAACTTAAGGCCGTGAGGAACAACAGAACCAGCACAAAGCGAATATCGTATGTTGCATAGAAAAAGAGGCTGACTGCGATCAGCAACAGCTTCTTCAAGCGCTCTGAACTACGCAAAATATAAATAGCGATGCACAGCACACCTGCAAAAAACAAAAATTCTACAGATGTTACAGACATAGTTATTTCATCTTCTTATCTAGGAAATTATTTATGGCGACGGCCATGACAAGTTCGCCAGCCACAGAAAAATGGTTTGAATCGACGAAGTTCTCTTGCCCGCCCTGCACAACCTTTCGCAGATCGACATAATCGAAACCATGCTTCTTGGCTGTTTCCGCTTGAATAGAATTGAGTGTTTCAGTGACGTTGTAGAGCCCGTCCAAATCAAGACATTTCACGTAATACAGCGCCGAAGTACTGAGCGCTTCCTGCCGGGAGCGAGACATTTCCTTGCGATATGCCGTCAAGCTGGAAACAAAAACCAATTCAATATTTCTGCGCTTGGCGACCCTTGCAAGCTCTTCCGTTTCCGCACGATACGTATTAATCGCTTCCGGGCTGACCTTGTTACTGCGACGCAGGCCAGTGCCGCTCAGATCATAGGTCGAGCGCAATGACGATGTATTCTTTTTCACCAGTTCCGGCAGAAGCAAACGCTCAGGCAATTGCGGATAGGCCATACGAATGGGCGTTACTATTTTCTTCGTATTGGCCTTGCAGATTTTCGCGATATCATTGAAGCCTGTATAAATAATGGCGTAACGCGGCTGTAAGGGCGCAATCACCACATCAAGCATTTTTCCCATATCCCGGACCGTAGCCCCGGGTATGCCTGCATTAATAACCGAGACGGGCCCCATATGATGCCGTTGCAGCAATGGCACAAGCTGCTGGGAAAAGAGCTGTTCATTTTTAGGCGTATAAGCACCAGCTACTGTAGATGCCCCGATGACGGCCAGACGTAATTCATTTTCATCCGGCTCGACTTTAAGCTGGGGGCTACGCAGGCCATAGGCATTTGTCCGGATCTCGATTTCATGACCCCGGATCACCGTGTTGGCGGGGTAAGTCTTGATGCCAGCTTTAGCTGCCATTGTGGGCTCACCCTGCGGCTCCTCTACCTGAAACAGGGTCTGGCCAGTTTGGCGATAAGCCCGCCATTGCAGCCCTGCCTCAACCAGCAAAAGGGCCAGAGCAATCAGACATAGGGCAATCCATCCGCTTCGAAGGTGGAGGATATAGGAGAAGGCAGCGCTTATTCGCATCCGGAAAGAGCCCACCATGCACGTCACCCCCTCCATCCCCATTCGCTCTTGAGCGAATGGTCCCCATCACATCTGCATAGTCCAGCCGTCGGCACCCATTGCGGCCTGACGCACCACTTCTGCAAGGGTAGGATGCGCATGGCTGGTGCGGGCGATATCTTCTGAGGATGCGCCAAATTCGATGGCCAGCGCCGCTTCCGCGATAAGATTGCCGGCCTCTGGGCCAATAATATGCATACCAAGCACACGATCGGTGGCAGCATCAGCAATCAATTTGGCGAATCCATCCGTGGAAGCCACTGTTTTCGCCCGTGCGTTAGCAAGGAAGGGAAATTTCCCGACCTTATAGGCTATACCAGCCGCTTTCAGCTCTTCTTCGGTTTTGCCAACACTGGCGACTTCCGGAGCCGTATAGACCACGGCGGGGATCGCATCATAATTCACATGGCCAGATTTGCCGGCGATGTTTTCGATACAGGCGACAGCTTCATCTTCCGCCTTATGTGCCAACATCGCGCCTTCGCGCGCATCGCCAATCGCCCAGATGCCCGCAACATTCGTTTTATAATGCGCGTCGGTGATGATCCGGCTTCTGGTGTCGAGCTTCACGCCCACCTGATCCAGACCAAGGCCTGCCGTATAAGGCGTGCGACCGATAGAGACCAGCATGATATCGGTTTCAATGCTCTGTGCCTCACCACCCGCAGCAGGTTCGATATGCACTTTCAGACCAGCAGAGGTTTTTTCGACGCCGGACACTTTGGTAGAAAGCTGGAATTTAATGCCTTGCTTCTGCAAAATCCGCTGGAACTGCTTACCAACTTCACCATCAAGGCCGGGAGTTATGCGATCCAGAAATTCCACAACAGTGACTTCTGCCCCAAGGCGCCGCCACACAGAGCCAAGTTCAAGGCCGATATAACCACCACCTACGACGAGCAACCGTTTAGGCACTTCAGTAAGCGACAAAGCACCGGTGGACGAGACCACCTGTTGTTCATCAATAGTCACGCCCGGTAGAGCTGCCACATCTGAGCCTGTCGCGATGACGATATTTTTGGCTTCAAGAACACGCACCTGACCATCGGCGGATTTGACTTCAACGCGACCTGGCGCGGCGATCCGGGCCTCACCCACAATCGCTTCGGCTTTATTTTTTTTCAGTAGAAATTCGACACCCTTGGTCAATTCGCCGACCACTTTTGTCTTGTGGCCAAGCATGGCCGGCAGATCGAGCGAGACGTCAGCTTTGATCCCCAGTTTGCCGAAATGATTGCGGGCTTCATCATAGCATTCTGAGGCATGCAACAAGGCTTTGGATGGAATACAGCCAATATTCAGACAGGTGCCGCCAAATGTCCCGCGCTTATCAATGCAGGCTGCGCTTAAACCCAACTGACCCGCGCGGATCGCCGCATTATACCCGCCGGGACCACCACCAATAATCACCACATCGAAGATCGACATCTGCCACTCATTTTTCCATTGCCAAAAGGGCTTATGCCCTCCCAGGTGGACGGTTGCAATTCAGGAACGTAAAATCGGCCATTCGCGTTGGGATCACAGCGGCATCAAGCCCGGCCGCTACTAGCAGTTTGGAGGAAAGATTAATGGAATTCAAAACTATTATATTGGCAGGCGCCGCCTCGCTGGCCTTAGCGGCAGCAAACCCTGTTTTAGCAGAAGACGCGGCTCAGGCTCCGGTGGCCGCAGATAATAACAGTCAGGAAAACATACCCGCGCAAGATGTACAGGCAGAGTCAAAGCCTGAACAGGCTGAAGCGCCAAAGCCCGAAATTGAAGCCACGGCGGAGCTTAATCAAGAACAGGCTGAAAAAGCACTTCCCCCCGGCAATACGGGCGCTCTCGCGCCAGCAGCCACGGAATAAAAAGCGCACCCCAACAAAAAGGCCGATTAAGATAATCGGCCTTTTTGTATGGATATCTGCTTTGCTTTAAGGCTTGGCCTTCTTGGGCATAAGCGCGTCGAGCTGGCTCATAATCTCCTTGGCGGCATCCCCTTCACTGGGGCGGTCACTTTCCTTGAAGGCATCGCTACCGTCCAGAATATTGATCAGGGCGCGCCTTGCTCTGGCGACCCGGCTTTTGACGGTACCAACGGCGCAATTGCAAATGGCGGCTGCATCTTCATAAGAAAAGCCGCCTGCACCAACCAGAATCAAGGCTTCGCGCTGCTCGTCAGAGAGGCAGCGTAAAGCGCGGACCGTATCGGAAAGTTCAGCAGCCCAGGCCTGCCCTTCCCGGGCACCCGGTATCCTTTCCGCCGAGTCCTGATCCCAAGGGGCCTGACGCCAGGCCCGCCTGCGGTCAGAATAGAATTGATTACGAAGGATCGTGAACAACCAGGCCTTTAAATTGGTGCCGGGGATAAATGTATCTCGCGACTGCCAGCCTTTCACCAAGGCTTCTTGGGCTAAATCATCTGCCATTTCGGCATTCCCACAAAGGGATCTGGCGAAGGCACGCAGGAAGGGGATAAGGGCCAACAATTCCGTTTTAAATGTATCGGACATGTCGGCTCTGCCCGGTGCTGCGCTCTGAATGTCCGGGCGCATGGTTAAGACACCTTCTTGGGTGAATTTTTATCAATCTCTTTAAGGAGATCGAGAAATTCCTGGGGGATGGTTTCCTGCGCAACGTCATCAAACATGCGGCGTAATTCACGCCCGATGGCTCTTTGCCGGGCACGTATAGCCCGGGCGGTGTCCCTTTCAGGGCTCTCGTCATCCACCATTTGGGTAATCCGATTATCCTTCATTACGATCTCCAGCACTGCTGGCCTTTACTTGCGAAATGAGAGAACATTTCCTGCTTAAAAGGGCGAACGAATAGGCTGAAAGAAGGTTCCGTTCTCTGGGGAACTTTTTTAAGGCAGCTGACGTTCCTACTGGGCCAGCCAAGAAACCATACAGAAACAGGTGTCCCTTTATGAGTATGACGCAGCTATTGGCGCCTCATCTTCCCTATCTCCGCCGCTATGCACGGGCCCTTACGGGATCCCAATCCAGTGGCGATGCCTATGTACGCGCGGCGCTGTCGGCGCTTTTGACCGGCGAGCAGACCTTTAATTCTAATACGCCGCCAAGAACTGAGCTCTACCGGCTATTCCATGCCATTTGGGGCAGCGTCACCCCGGAAAATGATAGCCCGAATCCCGAGACTGCGGGGGATCTGAGCCCGGAAAAGCGGCTTCTATCACTCGGGGCATCTAAACGGGCAGCTCTCCTACTAACCGCCGTCGAGGCATTTACGCTGGACGAGACCGCCACGATATTGGGTGAGAGCAGTCAGGAGGTTGAGCTGGCCATTACCGAGGCCCAGCAAGCCATCGACCGGCAGCTTGCCTCAAAGGTTCTGATCATAGAGGACGAGCCGATTATCGCCCTTGACCTTGAAAACCTAGTTACTGAGCTGGGTCACAAGGTCGTGGCGACGGCTGCCACGCGGGATGACGCGGTCGCCAAAGCCCATTCCGAACGGCCAGGTCTGATCCTTGCCGACATTAATCTGGGTGAAGGGGGGTCAGGTATTGATGCGGTTACCGAAATCCTCAATAGCTTCGATATTCCGGTGATTTTCATCACTGCCTATCCCGAAAAACTGCTGACCGGGGAGCGGCCGGAGCCCACCTATCTGATCGCCAAGCCATTCCTGCCGGAGACTGTGCAGGCAACGGTGGGGCAGGCATTGTTCTTCCATCCAGTCGCCCGCAAAGCGGCCTGAAATTTGGTGGCGCTTTCCCATATGGCGTGGATATGCGTTTATTTTTAACCCTAAAAATGCAACCTTGAAATTTCTATCACATCGGGTTCGGAGATTTAGTCATGGCAAAACGCACAAGACGCAGTAATGGCGGCGAGGGGCAGATCGATTCACGCCTCATGGCGCTGCGGCAGGATCTGGAAGCCTTGCAAGAAGATATGCGCGGCCTTGGCGAAGGCGTCGGCGAGGCTGCCAAGAAACGACTAGCCGAGGTTTTGCAAGCGACTGAAACCATGGCTTCTCAAATGGAAGACTGGACCAATGAAAACCTGGATTCAGTCCGCGAAACCGTGCGTGAACAGCCTGTGGCAGCCTGTTTGGTCTCCATGGGTATTGGTGCCCTACTCGGCGCCATCCTGCTGCGGCGCTGAAGCACACTATGATCGCTAAAGTCGCTGCTGGATTTTTATTGGCCTCGCTCGCTGGATCTTTGATTTTGGCGGGGGTTGGTTTTCTGGGCTTTGCCATTTTTGCAGGCTTGGGGCCCCACATCGGCACTGCGGGCGCGGCGGCTCTGACCGCCCTTATCCTGCTGTTTGTTCCATTGATTTACATTGCCGTTGCTTCGCTCAGCGCCCCGCGCCGACATGCGGACCCTGTGGCGGATTCGGCACTGATGACGATGCTGGCAGTGATGATCAAAGACAAACCCCTGCTTTCCCTTTTAGGCGCAGGCCTGGCAGGCGCCGCGGGGATTTGGCTCAAAAAGAAACTCTAAATTGCGCTAAAACAAACCTCTAAAAATTATCGCGGTTACCCGGAACGGTCGGGCATCTTCATCGTTTTCTCTATGAGCGAATGGCTGATGCGGTACGCCCCAGCCCCTTCGACAACCCTCATCGGGCATTCGCTCCCTCTTCTCGAGGTCCTTTAGGGCGCGGCATCAACCCCCGCGCCCTTTATTTTGGTATTGTGGGGCATCAGGGCTCAGGGACTTTTGCCGTTCTTAATCTTCGGGCCATGCAGGCAATAACCGCCAAAGCTTTCTATAACCACGTCAGCGCGCCGACGCTCAAACGTTGCGCAAGGCTCGACGCTCTCGAACCAGACCTGCATAGCATCGGCATGATCGCGCCGCGGACTGGCAATATACAAGGCCTTTGTCGGGAGATCGATGGATGTTTCCACCATGTCCCAGCGGGCTGGCTCATTGAGTTGAATGACCGGCAAATCAGAGGGCAGATAAAAACGCAACCAAGCTGTCATCGCATAATCCGTTGTAACAACAATGCGCGCGCGATGTGAGGAGACTGTGCGAACAATATCTTTCGCCATGTCAGGAAAACCGAAAGCCAATAAACGCTGAACTGGATCACCGCGACCCAGCGGCAGGACAGCGGTAAATGCCTGCAGATAAAGAAGCCCCATCAATAAAACCGCGACCGGAATAGCGGCATGTTTTGAGATATGGATAAGCTTTAATTTCCAGCCTTGCCAATTAACCCGCAACACGGCTGCAAGCGCGGTCAGCGCGAAGACAGGATATAAAAAGCTGGGCCAATTACCCTGCACCCGGTCATGCAAAGCATGAATCAAGAAGTAGACAATGCTGGGCCATATCAGCATCTGGGCCAGACGGGATTCATCACGACACGGCACTAAGCCCATAATCGCGAGCAGGAAAATAAACGGGGTAGCAAGACCGATCTGCGCGCCCAGAAATTCGGCAATATAGCGATAGGTCAATGCGCCATCGCCGACCCGACCAAACTGGAATTTGATGGTCTGCCAATCATTTTGAAAATTCCAAAGCAGATTGGGGGCAAAGATAAGCACCGCGACAAGGCCCCCAAGATAGGGCCAGACAGTCCATAGCCAATGCCGCTGGCGTGCATCCACCAGCAGCCAGAGCAGCGCCCCCAGACCTAAAAAGAGGATCGTATATTTAGCTAATAACCCTAACCCCGCGGCCACACCTGCAGCGATCCACCAATGACCACGACCGCTTTGCTCAACCTTGGCCAGTGCCAACAAAAAGAAAGACGCGGCCGTGATGGATAGCGTGTCCGGTGTCGCGGCCATGGACTGGATGGCAACCATGGGCGTGAGGCTGAAAAACAGGCAGGCTAATGCGCCGAGATTGGGATGTTCCAACACCTTATCATTGAAGAGCAATTGCGCTGCACGCCAAATCGCAAAAGCCGAGGCCAGCGATCCAAGCAGCCCAACCAGACGCACACCAAGTGGTGTATCGCCAAAGAGGCTGGTGCCAAAGGCAATCGCATAAGCGATAAGGGGCGGATGGTCATAATATCCCCATGCCAGATGGCGCGACCATAACCAGTAATAAGCCTCGTCCGCCGAAAGCGGCAAAGCTGCGCCCGCCCACAAACGGGCCAGAGCCAAAACCAAAATGAGTAATGCAATAGACCAGAGGCCCAGCTTCATCTTGTTCGCCAGACAAACAGACTGGACATTGAATAATTCCACAAAGCCCCCATCAAGGCACCTACAGCGCCAGCAACCCACCAGGTTGACTGCCCTGAATAGAGCCATGAGGCCAAGCCCACATTGGCCAAAGCACCAACCGAACAAATCAACCCGAAGCCGACAAAGCCCCGCAGCATGGCAAAGCCTTTGAGCCTGCGGTCCCGATAGGTGAGAGCATTGTTGAAAAAGAAATTGCTGGTCAGCGCAATAAACGTGGCAAAGCTTTGCGCCAAGGTAAAGCTAAGGTCAAAACCCAGCGCCATTTTCAGGGCAACAAGATGCACAATAAGACCGGTCGCCCCGACGATGGCAAAGAAAATGAACCGGGGATCCAGCGTACCGCCACTGAGCTTACCCAGTATCAGGCCCAAAAATTCCAACCCGACCTGAGCATCAAACTTACTCTCACCTTCCTGGCGGGCGCTAAAGACAAAAGGTTCTTCTGCCACCCGCAGATTCTGCGCTGTGGTGGCTATATCGAGTAAAATTTTGAAACCCACAGGTGCCAGACGATCCGCAATCGGATCGAACTGATCTCGCCGCATCGCGAAGAAGCCGCTCATAGGATCGCTGAGGGGGGTGCCCAACATGCGTTGCGCCATATTGGTAGCCAAGCGGCTAATCTTGCCACGGGCCTCCCCAAAAGCATTGGCATTGCCGCCTTCGGTATAACGCGAACCCACCACCAGATCGGCCTCACCACCCTCCAGGCGGGCAAACATCAAGGGGAGACGTGTCTCATCATGCTGGAGGTCGGCATCCATCACTGCAACGAAAGGTGCGCTGGATGATAAAATACCTTCGATACATGCACCTGCCAGACCGCGGCGCCCCACCCGCCTTAAACAGCGAATACGGCTATCGCGTTGGGCGATCGCCTTGACGGCATCAGCAGTCCCGTCAGGCGAGTCATCATCGACGAAAATCGCCTCCCAATTTATGCCTGACAGCGCCCGATCCAAGCGTGACACCATCTCGGCGATATTTTTCCGTTCCTTAAAAGTAGGAAGGACAACGGAGAGCTGAAGTTTGGCGCTTCTGGCCCCGGTTATGTCTTTTGCTTCGATCTGCAAATTCAACCCTGTGATCTTTGCCCGCTTTGCCGAGTGCTTATACGCGACTTAACTGATTCCCGAACCCCATATTGCCGATTTTCCGGCCCTCTGGTTCTGCTGCCTATGCGCCCGGGGCAGCAACCTTTTTTTAAAAATTCGCGTTATCTTACTATGCGTTTAGAACCCGCACGCCCCGTCAGCGTCATCAGCCCCCGGCTATTCATCGTCGAGGATGAGCCTGTGGTGGCTTTGGCTATCGAAGATATGGCGCTGGAGCTTGGCTATACGGTTGTGGGCCTAGTCTCGCGGATGGATACAGCATTTGATCTGGCGCGTAAATTGGATGTCGATCTGGCCATTTTGGATGTCTGTGTCGATGGTAAAAAGACTTTCCCGATTGCCGATATATTACAAAGGCGAGAGATCCCTATTCTGTTTTCCACGGGTTATGGGCGCACCGCTTTTCCAAAGGAATATTTACAATCACGCATTTTGAACAAGCCATATAACCAAGACGCCCTGCAGCACGCCCTGGCACAGCTTTTCATGACCTGACGCCGATAGTGTTTCAGCTGAAAAAGGTCAGCCATAAGAACACGCCCGCCATCACGGCAAGCATAAGGCTGATACCTAAAACATAGCGCATATGCCCCAGTTCAATCCCTTGCCGGGCTTCGTCATAACTCAGCCGGGTGGCGGGGTGATCACCTTTACGGATAGCCATTCCTTGCTCCTCGGAGTGTCTAAGTGACTGAAACAACGCAGGAGAGTGGGTTTTGGCTCCGCGTCTGGGCGAGGCCGGGGCCAATGGGCATGGATTTGGCCCGGCACAGACTTGAAATATTATTTCGCGGCCTTAACCGTAAACGGGTTGCCAGATTGGAAAGGTTTTCCTAACCATATATTTGGCACATCTGGCTGGAGGGGAAAGGCTGTGATTTATCTCATTGATCGTCGTAATCGGGCTACTTTTAACCATCAGCTCGAGCAAATGTACCGCCAGCGCCACCAAGTCTATGCGGAGCGCCGGGGCTGGAAGGCCTTGCTGCGCCCGGATAAGCGGGAAATCGATCAGTTCGACACGGAAGATGCCGTGTATCTGATGAAACTGTCCGAGACCGGCATAGTGGAAGGCGCGGTTCGCCTGATCGATACGACCAAGCCCCATCTGATGCGGGATGTATTTCCGCATCTGGTCACATTGGGTCCGATCCCGAACGATCCCCGGATTTATGAAATGACCCGCTGCTATGTCAGCGATGAAATCGCCGACAAGAAAGAGCGCACATTGGCAGCGGGAGAATTGCTGGCCGCGATGCTGGAATATGGTCTGGCCAAAGGGCTGACGGATTATAGCGTGGTCTCGGATCTTTATTTCCTGCCCATCATGCTGGCGGTGGGGGAAGGGGTGAAAAAGCTGGGCGTGCCTTATGAATATGGCGAGGGGACGTGCCTTGCACTCACTTTCCCGATCAATGAAATCGGTCTGAAAATGTGCCGCCGGGGACGCAGGCTGGATGGATCGGTATTGGTGTTCAGCGAGACACCGCCGCCGCATGCGGTGCATGAAAATCACCGCATTGGGATCGCCGCATAACAGCGACTTAACGAATGCGGAACCTCGGCTTTTCTTAAAGACCTTTCATCTTCGGAACATACTTGAAAAGGCAGCGTTACCTGCTGGAACAATTCAAGAGGTTTCAGTGATGAAAAATTTCGTCGTGGCTGGCATTCTGGCCGGCACTTTAGCTTTCTCCGGTGCGGCAATGGCCACGGAAGTGATGGGCATGGGAACACCGAATGCGGAACAATTCCGCGATCAGGTGGCGTCTGCGAATGCCTATGAAATTATTGCCGGCAATATTGCCGAGAGCCATGCAAATTCAGCGGCAATCAAAGAGTTTGGCCGCAAAATGGCGAAAGATCACACAGCGGCGAATGACAAGCTTGCTGAGATCAGCGGACTGAACAAGACACAGTTCAATGAGAGACTGCAGCCCGGCGCGGATGGCAAATTCAAAAGCAGCGCCTTATTGAGCACAACTGCGGTGGCGGAGCTGAACAGCCTGAATTCCAAGAGCAATCGTGACTTTGAAAAGACCTATATCACCGATCAGGTTGAGCGGCACAAAGAGACCGTGGCCTTGCTTGAAGATTATGCCAAGGACGGCGATTCCGCGCGTTTGAAAGCCTTTGCTACGGAAATTTTGCCCGTCGTAAGAGGTCATCATGCGGAAGCTGAGAAAATCCGCGCAAATCTGGAAAAGTAAAGTTCTGGATATAAAATCCTGGATATATTGAGCGGCGTTCAACTGCCCAATTGAACCTCACTTTTCCTATTCGTTTTTACGTTTTAAGGGGAGGGTATCCCCCCTCCCCTTAAATGCATTTGGCCATGCCTTTGCGGCTCAATTCTCCAAAATCAGTGCTGAAGGTCAAGCCCCGGACTGCATATGGCCGTAATCGAGTTTCACAACCCGGTCGGCCGTTCCGAAATAGCGGTCATCATGGGTGACGGCGATCACGGTTTTGCCATCGCGCTTTAGGCGGGGCAGAAGTTCGGCATAGAAATAGGCGCGGAATTCCGGGTCCTGATCGGCGGCGAATTCGTCGAAAATATAGATCTGGCGGTCCAACAGACGATTAAGCGCATAGGCGAGGCGTTTGCGCTGGCCGGTGGAGAGATCGATCGTGCTGAGCGCGCCCTCCGTCACGCGGGTTTTATGGGCGATGGCGAGGTCGCCCAGCAGATCGTGCAAGGCTGCGTGATCTTTTGCGTCCAGACCATAGAGCTGGGAGAAGAGATGGAAATCGCTGAACACCGCGGCGAAATATTCGCGGTAGTTTTGCAGGCCGAGCTGATGCAGCGCTTGGTCATTCAGCAGGATGTCGCCGCTGCTGGGACTATAGAGGCCGGTGAGCAATTTCAGGAAGGTGGTTTTGCCTGCGCCATTGCCGCCAATGACGAAGATCATTTCACCGCGTTTGATTTCGAGATCGAGCGGCCCGACATCGAAATGATCGGTGCTGGAGCCACCGTCATAGCGGAAATGCACATTGCGGAAGGTCAGGCTTTCAAAATCGGGCGGGGGCAATATGGTTTCGGGTGCGTTGCTGTGATCGAGATGCGTCTCCAGCGCCTCAATACTATCGAGCGAGGCGCGGGCTTTGGCGAGAGAGGGAATAGCCTGTAGCAAGGTTTCCAGCGGGGTCATCATGAAGAGGATGGCGGCCACGGTTTGAAACGTGATGATGCCAGAGCTAGGCGTCAGCAGCGGCAGCACAAAGGCGACAATCGCGATGAGCAGAAAGAGAAAGCTCTGCGAGACGATATTGATAAGCTGATACTGGCTTTCGCTTTTGACCCAGAGATCGCGGAATTCGCGCGCCAGTCGGGCGATGAACAATTGATGATCACGCTGTTTGGCGCGGGAGAGTTTTAATTCCTTGAAGCCGCGCAGCGTATCGCCCAGCGCATCGAACAGGGCATTTTCGCGGTTGCGGGCATGGCTGATGCGATGGCGCATATCTTTGTCGAGCCAGAAATAGAGCATGGCCCCGGCACCGCCTGTCAGCAGCGTGGCGATGAAGACGGGCACCGATAACCAGGCGATATAGCCAAGCGAGAACAGCACCAGCACCGCGGCCTGCAGAGCATTGAGGAAGGTCATGGCAGCGTCGCGCAATTTCTGCAGATCGCTGCCCAATTGCGTATAGATTTCCCCCGTGCCGCGCTGTTCCAGAAAGCGCAACTGGGCGAAGAGCAATTTACCGGCGAGACGCACCCGCACGCGTTCGCGCATATCTTCGACGGCGCGAACGCTGTGATGGATCCCTTGCTGGCTGGCCAAGAGATAGAGCAGCAAGACGGCGACAAAGATTGCGGGCAGAACCCAGGAGATAGTGCCGGTGATGGCCGCTGCGGCACCGGCATTGAACAAGGCAAGCAGAACGCCGCGCGCCAGACCTGCGGCCAACAGCGCCGCCACGATGCGGGCGGCGACAGCGGACATTTCCTGATGCAGGAATTTTATAAGGCGCAGCATCAGGAAGATTGATCAAGGATCAACATGCGGGCGCGCAGGAAGCGCTGGATCGCCGTGACATGGGAAAAGACACCGATCAAGAGAATGGCCAGCCATAGCAGGCTGAAACCCCAGCTTTCGGGGAAAGATATAAAATGCCCTACGATCAGCGCGGTGCAGAGAATGGCGACACGTTCCAGCCGTTCCAGCAGATCGGGCCAGCGATTATTATCAATTGGAATTTCGACCGCGGTACGGGCTTTATTATAGCTGGTGAGCAATGAGCCCGTGATGGCGAGAAAACAGATCGCCCACCAATCCGTGACCAGGCCCAGCACAAAATAGACCATGATTTCCTGATAGCGATCGACCACCGCATCGAGATAGCCGCCATATCGGCTGGACAGGCCGCGCAGCCGCGCCACCGCGCCATCCAACCCGTCGAAGACAAATGCAATCGCCAGACCGATGCCAAAGGCAAGATTGTTCTGCCAGATATAAAAGGCCAGACAGTTGAGCAAAACCAGCACCAGCCCGGCCCAAGTGATCTGATTGGGTGTGAAACCGGCTTTGGCCAGAGGTCTGGCCAAAGCGGTCCACACTTTATCGCTTATGGTTTTGTCGGTTCCGTCGAGCATGAGCTTATCTGTTTTGGGGAAGTGTGGAGCGCGGGACTGGCCGCGCGGCGATACCATGGTTTTATGCGGCGATAATAGCGCGTGAAAGAGTCGAAACGGGCGCTGTAGAAATCGGCCAATGCGGGATCGGGTTGAAAAATGCGCGCGGCGCGGGTCATGCGGGCGGCGTCATCGAGTGATCCATACCAGCCCGCGGCGACCGCGGCGGTCATGGCGCTGCCGCGTGTGCCGCCCTGATCCGGCTCGACAATTCTTTCGAGCGGGCGTTGCAGAATATCGGCATAGATCTGGCACCACAGCGTACTATTGGCACCGCCGCCCAGCAGGCGCAGCGGCGCACCCGCAGACTCCGACAAACGATCAAAATCCTGCATCGCCCAGCGCGCATTCAGGGCGACGCCTTCATAGATGGCGCGGGCCATATCGGCACGCCCGAAATCCAGCGACAGGCGGGTGAAGCCGCCGCGAATATATTTGTCATCCACCGGCACGCGCTCGCCATACATCCATGGCGTGAAAAGCGGCGCGCCGGCATCTTCGCGCACCGTCGCGGCGGCTTGTTCAAAGGCGGTGAAATTTTCAAAGCCCAGAATATCGAGGCCCCAGCGGGTGCAGGCCCCGGCATTTTCCTGGGTTGCGATGAGCAGATAATCCTCGCCCGTGGCGGCGCAGATCGAGCCTACGCCTGTCAGCGGATTGACCCGCGATCTGGGGATCGTCGCGCCGAACCACAAAGATGTGCCGATACACAGATGCAGGGATTTGGCGCGCGGCGTGCCCGCCGCCAGCGCGGCGGCAGAGACATCGCCCGTGCCGACCGTGACGGGAATATTTGCGGGGAGGCCGAGGAGTTCGGCGGCTTTGGCGGTGAGGGGACCGGCTATATCGGTGGCGGAGGCGATGTCGGGCAATTTGCTGCGTTCGAGCCCGAAGCGGTTCAGCAGTCTATCGGACCAGGTTTTACGGCCCGGCCTGCCATCAAACAGCCAGGTGAGATGGGCGCAATCATAGCTGGTGACAAAGCGGCCTGTGCAGCGATGCAGCAGATAATCTTTGACATCGAGCAGCTTGTGGGTGCGGGCCCAGATATCGGGACGGGTCTCGCGCAGCCAGAGCATTTTGGTGGGCGGATCCTTGCCCGAGAGATTGGGCGCGCCGCCTGTATGGCGCAGCCAAAGCAGAAGATCGCGTAAACGATAGCCCGCAAAGACTCCGCCCAATTCCCGCCGCGCTATGTCGCTGGAGCGGGTGTCGAGCCAGATCAGGCAATCGGACAGGGCATTGCCCTGTTCATCGACCGGCACCACGCCGCACATCTGGGCGGCAAGGCCCATGGCGCTGACCGCATCGCCTTTGACGCCCGCCTTGTCCAGCACGGCGCGGGTAACACGGGCCATGGCCTGCCACCAGTCATCGGGCGATTGCTGGGCCCAGCCGGGTTCCGGGAAGACAAGGCGCAAGGGGGCGGTGGCGCTGGCGAATATCTGGCCATCACCGTCATAGAGCGCGGCTTTTAAAGCCGATGTGCCGACATCATAGCCGAGGACAAAGGGGCCGCCCGCCATAGAACCTCTAATTCGCTTTCATGGAGGCCAATGCTTTGGTGGCCATATTCAGTTTTACGGGAAAATTCCCTTGATCAGAAGCCCTTAGAAGCGCCGAAAAATGGCCCATTGGCTGTAGATCAGGTCTAGCAGGCCATACAAGACCAGCCAGAGCAGGAGCCAGCCCAACCCGCCCCAGAAGGCCGCGCCCAGCACGAGGAGGGGCAAAAGCCGGTCCACCCCGCTGATCAGGGCAAAAAGCACGGTGCTGAGGCTGAGAGGCCGCGCTTTGGCGGGATCAGCGGGTTCGCGTTCCTCATAGACGTCGCCGGGGCTGATCTGACGCGCCAGCATCCGGCAGAGGCGCGCGGTCAGTGTGAGAATAACCGCAAGCAGGGCCGCAGACAGCGTGTGGCCTTGAAGCAAGGCGGCGGAGGGGGCTTCGCGCGCGGCCAGAATGCCGATCGCGGCATAGAGACAGATGCGGAACATGATGTCGGTGGCGAAATCGAGATAATGGCCGCGTGTGCTGGCGCTTTTGGTAACGCGGGCAATATTGCCATCGACACAATCGAGAATGACAAAAAACAGGCTCAAGCCCCCCACCGCGAAATAACCGGCCTGGCCTGTGAGCCAAGCTGCCGGCAGGCATAAAAAGGCGCAGAGCAGGCCCAGCAAGGTCACCTGCGAAGCAGAGGCGCCGAGCGCCAGCAGGGGCACAGTGAGATAGAAAGAGAGCGGGCGATATAAGAGGGCCGACATCCAGTCGCCATGCCATTCCTCGCGCGCCTTATCCGGGCCGTAGCTGGCGCGCACATCTTGCAAAGTTATGCGTCTGGTCATGTTTGTTGCACATCCGGTTTGCCGCCCACTGTCCAGCGAGTCGCGAAATAGCGCAGCAGGATTGTATTATTGCGTTTTTCTACATCGCCGCCGCCATTATTGACCCGGCCAAGGCTGGTCTTGCGGTAGAAACGTTTATGCTGACGCGGGGCATAACCTGCCCGCTTGGCCGGGATCACCGCAATGGGCGCGCGGCAATGGGCCGACAGCCAGATATCATCGACAAAGAATGCCGATGGTGGTGCGCCGTTATAATTCTGCACCTGATCCGCCACGAAAAAGCCGGGGCGGATGAGATAGCCGGAAAAGCCCTGAAATATATCGACCGGAAAGGCTTGGCGCAGGCGGCGGGCGCGGATCGGCACGGGCGGGGTCATGCGCAGATTGGTCCAGACCGTGGTGGGGCGGTCGGTGAGATCAGAGGGCGCGACCCAGCCGCTGAAGCCCAGCGCATGATCCGGCGCGCGATCCGCCGCCGCGCTGAGATCGGCCAAGAGATTGGCCGGATAGATCCGATCATCATCGACCACGATAATTTTTTGCGTAGCGGACAGGCTGAGGGACGGGATGAGTTTGCTGGCCGGGCCATGATCTTCGCAACATATGATCTCGACAGATTGCAGATCTTTAATCCAGTCCGGCACCTGATAGGCAGTATTTTCGCGCTTTGAAAAGGCAGGCAGGTTGAGCCTGATCCGCGCCGGCGGATGGGTTTGGCGCAATAGGCTTTTGAGGGTCAGGCTGATATGGGGCAGGCGGCTGGGCAGGCTGGTCAGGCTGATGATGCAATCCCCTTTGGGGGCGATGGCCCAGGCTTTATCCATGTCCTGAATGGAGGCGCGGCGCAGCTTTGCTTCATCGAACAGATCGCGCAGCAGCGTTTCACCTTCAAAGAAATTATAGATCGCTACAAAGAGCGCTACACCCAAGAACAGGGCCATGAGCAGGAGCAGAGCAGTCAGCATTGCGGCATCCCAGAACCCCTTAAATGTGACGGCCAGCCTATAGCAGGCCGGGCGCGCCTGGCAGACTTGCCGCCATACGGCGAAAGGGTGTAGGGCCGAACGGCTTCTCCTCCAAGCCTTTAAGCTTTTCAGCCTCTAAGCCTAGCGGGACCGTGATTACAGCCATGCGCGCACAAAAAGCCATCATTCTTGCCGCTGGCGCGGGACGCCGGCTGGGGGCCTTTACCGATGCACATCCCAAGCCGCTGCTGGAGATTCATGGCACCAGCATTCTGGGCAATTGCCTGACCCGGCTGAAACAGGCCGGGATTAGCGATGTTGTGCTGGTGGTGGGACATTTCAAAGAGCAGATCATCGATTTTTGCGCGCAGCATGGCGCGGGCTTGCGAATTCGTTTTGTCGAAGCGCATGACTATGCCACGACCAACAACATCTATTCCTTATGGCTGGCGCGGCAGGAGCTGAATGAAGATATTCTGCTGCTGGAAGCCGATATATTTTTCGATCACCAAGTGCTGGAAGCATTGCAAACGGCCCCGGGCGATAATGTGGCTGCGGTGGCGCGGTTCAGCCGCGGCATGGATGGCGCCGTGCTGCGGGGCAATAGTGATGGGCAGGTGCAGGCGCTGATCGAAGGGCGCGAACAAGGGCCGGGATTTGATTATGAGGGCGCCTTCAAGACCGTGAATATCTACCGCTTTGGCGCGGCCTATTTACGCGAAGAATTTGTACCAGCTTTGGAAGCTGCGATTCAGGCTGGGCGGGTGCAGGATTATTATGAGCTATTGCTGAAAGACATGCTGCAAGAGGGCCGTCACCGGCTGGACATGCTGGATTGCAGCAAAATGCAATGGCAGGAAATCGACGATCCGCTGGACCGGGCGGCGGCGGAATATATCTTCGCCACGCCCGCGCAACGCAAAAAATTTCTGTCCAAGGAATATGGCAGCTATTGGCGGTATGGCGTGGTGGATCACGCTTATATTTATAACCCATACTTTCCGAGCGCGGATTTATGGAAGCGTTTGAAAAGCGATTTCGAACTGGTGGCGCGGGAATATCCGGCGGGGCAGGGATCGCTGGCGCGGGCGGCCGGACTGGCTTTTGATGTCGATCCGCAGCAGATCGTGATTGCCAATGGGGCATCCGAATTGATCCGCATTCTGTGCCAGGATGCGCGGGTGGCGGTGGCGGTGCCGTCGTTCAATGAATATGAAAATGCCTGTGCGCCGGACAAGCTGATCCGCATTCCTTTGCAGGCGCCGGATTATAGATTTGATGCGGCGGCCTTTGCGGCGCAGGCTAAGGCGGGACGGGCGGAATTTGCCGTGGTCGTATCGCCCAATAATCCGACATCGCTGGTGGTTTCGCGGGCGGATTTGTTGCAGCTATGCGCCGACTTACAGGAAAGCGGCACAATTGTTCTGCTGGATGAATCTTTCACGGAATTCAGCCATGACCCGCAAAACTTATCCTTGCAGGATCAATTGGGGCAGATTCCCAATCTGGCGATCATCAAAAGCCTGAGCAAAGTCTATGGCATTGCAGGATTGCGCCTTGGCACATTGCAAAGTGCGGATCAGGCTTTATTGGCCAAAGCGCGGGCGGGATTGCCGATCTGGAATATCAATGGCTTTGCCGAGCAGTTTCTGCGGCTGATGCCGCGTTACCGCGCGGCCTTCCGCGAAAGCTGTGCGCAGGTGCGGGCTGATACGCTGGAATTATTTGCCTTGCTGGAAGCCATTCCCGGTGGCCGGGCCTTCGCGCCGGAGGCTAATTTTGTGTTCTGGCGTTTGCCGGAAGGTTTGGCGGCGGATGATCTGGTGGAGCGGCTTTTTGCCGAACATCATATGTTGATCAAGGATTGCAGCGACAAGACCATGCAGGATGGCTGGCATTTCGTGCGGATCGCGGCGCGAACGCCCGCGGAAAATCGGCGACTGGTGCAGGCGATGCGCGCGGTGATCGGCGCGTGAGCGGCGAGACCATAGACGCCGTTTATATGTGGGTGGATGATAGTTTCCCGGGCTATCTTGAAAGCCGCAACCGCTATGCCGCCATACCGCAAGATTTAAGCGCCAATCGCACACGCGATAATCTGGAGACGCTGAAATATAGTCTGCGCGCCTTACGCTGCTATGCCCCCTGGATTGGTCATATTTATATCGTCGCTTGCGCGCCGCAGCGCCCGCGCTGGCTGGCGGATGAAACGCCGGGCCTGAGCGTCATTCCGCATGACAGGATTATGGATGCGGCTGATCTGCCGACCTTTAATTCTTTTGCCATTCAATCCTGCCTGCACCGTATCCCCGGCCTGTCGCGGCACTTTCTGCAATTCGATGACGATGTTCTGCTCAGCGCGCCGGTGACGCCTGCAAGCTTTGCCGATGGGACGGGGCGTTTGCGGGTGTTTCAGCGTTTTGGATATACGCCGGGGGCGCAGATGCGCAGTGTCGCAGAGCAATCAAGTTGGAATGCGGCCCTGGCGCAGTGCAATTTTCTGCTCGACAGCGCCTTTGGGAAAGCCAAGCGGCCGACCTTTACCCATGCGCCCTTGCTGATTGATGGGGACTGGTGGGCGGAGATGATCGGGCGTTGGCCGGAGCATTTTGCCCATACGCGATCCAGCCGCTTTCGGGCGACGGGGAATATTGTGCCGGATTATTTATACCCGCATTTTTTGCTGGCGACCGGGCGGGCAAGCCGCGTTTCACATTGGGCGACCTATCGGGAGACGTTTTATTATCCGTTGGAAGATTATGTTGCTTATCTGCGGTGGAAAAAGCTGCAATTCAAATGGCTGCAACCGCGCACACTCTGTCTGAATGATAATTTTGGGGAGCAACCCAATATCCGCGCCGTGGCCTATATCCGCCGTTTTCTGGACGAGGCCTATCCGGTCAAATCCGCTTTCGAGCGCTGAAACGTTGTAGCGCTGCTTCATATACCGCCACAAATTGAGGCGCGGTGCTGGTCGCATCATACTGCATGGCCGCATCCTTGCCCCAGGCGCCAAGTTCCGCACGCAAACTGGGATGGGTGATGAGATGGGCCAGCGCCGCCTGCAAGGCGGCGACATCGCCGGGCGGTGTCAGACCCTGTGCGCCAAACCCAGTGAGAACAGTTTGATAGCCCTGATTGGCGGCGGCGATCACAGGCTTGCCGCTGGCCATGGCTTCGGCCAGCACAATGCCGAAACTTTCGCCATAGGGCGAAGGTGCGCAGAATATATCGCAGGCGGCATAGAGGCCCGGCGTTTCGGCCTGATGGAAAGCCCCCAGAAAAGTGACAGACTGTTCCAGCCTCCTTTGTTCCACCATGGCGCGCAGTGCGGTTTCTTCTTCGCCTTGGCCTGCGATCATCAACCTGACGGGGAGGCCCTGACGGATCAGGCCATGAAAGGCGTCCAGCAAGAGGCTGGCACCTTTGCGCTGTTCCAGCCGCCCGAGAAACAAAATGGTGAGACGTGAAAGATCGGGTGCGAGACCGGGCTGCGCCCCCTGAAAGCGCCGCAGATTGGTGGAGGGGGGCAGGATTTGAAGCTTTGGCCCCCGGCCCACCAGATGGGCCTGCGGCGCGGCCGAAGGTGTGATCACCCCATCCAGACGCGGCAGCAAATAGCGGCTCATGGTCTTGAAGAGCGGGCGCAGCAGGCGGCCCTGCCAATCGGTGGAGGGCGTGTCATGAAATGTCGCGACACGGGCGCAAATGGCCTGACGAAATATCTGGAAAGACAGGAGGGGGGTCCAGATTGTGTGGAAATGCATCACATCGAACTGGCCATCCCGGACCCGCTGTTTGAGCCGCTGATGTTCCCGCCCCAGGGCGAGGCTGATCTCATAGGCCGTGCCGCCGAAACGGATTTTCCTTGCCCGGCCTAGTCTTACACTTTGTTCATCCGCCTGAATGGGGGGAGGCTCGCCGGACCCCATATAGGGCGCGAAAACAGTGACTTCATGGCCCAAAGCCCGCAAAGCATCGGACAGATCGGCGATATGTGCCTGAACGCCGCCGGGGCGATCCATGTCATAGGGGCAGATTTGCGCAATTTTCATGGACAATGGGTGCTTTAACGGCCCGGGCCTGCCGTTGACCCTTTAGGAAAGTGTCGCGTATACCGCAATGTCTGTGGGGTGGATATAAGGGCAGTTGAGGGAGCGGCGACTCGTTTTTGGATTTGGTTCGATCAGTTTAGCCTCAGGCACATTCTGGCTCATATCTGCCTTGCCTATAAGGCAGTGAACCGAGCTTGCATTGTTAGCTATAGGCTGAACTGTCCCCTGATCTTTTCTCTCCCTGTCTTTTCTTTATTTGGCATGCGGTCGAAATTCGCCGGATAGTCCTGATGGTCTTTACCGCCCTGATGTGTCTACTGGCCCCCTTGAAGAGTTCTGATCTCGAATGAGCAAAAAAGTTCGCGTGGCCGTTGTCGGCGTCGGCAATTGCGCCTCATCGCTGGTGCAAGGTGTCGAATATTACCGCAATGCAGGTGACAATGATAAAGTCGCCGGACTGATGCATGTCCGCATGGGCGGCTATCATATCAGTGATATCGAATTCTCCAGCGCCTTTGATGTGAGCGCCAGCAAGGTGGGCCTCAATCTGGCCGAGGCGATTTATGCGCCGCCGAACAATACGCACCGCTTTGCCGGCAAAACGAGCAGCGATGTGATTGTCGCGCGCGGGCCGACATTGGACGGGCTTGGCAAATATGTCGGGGCACTGATTCAGGAAAGCCCGGCACCGGTCGTGAATGTGGCCGAGATGTTACGGCGCACGGAAACCGATGTGCTGGTGTCCTATCTGCCGGTGGGTTCGCAGCAGGCGACCGAATTCTATGCCGAAGAAGCCTTGAAAGCGGGCTGCGGCTTTGTGAATTGCATCCCGGTTTTCATTGCGTCGAATGATAATTGGCGGCGCCGTTTTGAAGATGCCCGTATTCCGATCATTGGGGATGACATTAAGAGCCAGGTCGGGGCCACGATTGTGCACCGTGTTCTGGCCAATTTGTTCAATGAGCGCGGCGTGCGTCTGGACCGCACCTATCAGCTGAATGTCGGCGGTAACTCCGATTTCATGAATATGCTGGAGCGCGAACGGCTGGAGACCAAGAAAATCTCCAAGACACAGGCGGTCACGAGCCAGATGGGCCATGATGCCGGTGTTGAAAATGTGCATATCGGCCCGAGCGATTATGTGCCCTGGCTCAGCGATCGCAAAGTCGCCTATATCCGGCTGGAAGGTTCGGGCTTTGGCGATGTGCCGTTATCGTGCGAAATGCGTCTGGAAGTTTGGGATTCGCCCAATTCAGCCGGCGTGGTGATTGATGCGGTGCGCTGTGCCAAGCTGGCGCTGGATCGCGGCATGGGCGGGGCGCTGACCGGCCCGTCCAGCTATTTCATGAAATCACCAGCGCAACAATTCGACGACAAAGAAGCCTATCGTTTGGTCGAAGATTTCATCACGGGTAATGGATGAACAGGCTTGCGCCGCGCCTTTTATGGTGCGTGCCGACCGTATTTGGCCTGGGGGTGACGGCGCTGGCTGTCACCTGGACGCTGTTTTACATCTATTATCCTGACGGCTTTATCGGCACGCTGCCGACCATCAGTGAAACCATTGCCTATGCGCCCGGCAGCTATGCGTTTCAGCTTTGCATGGCGGTGGTGACGCCCTCCATCGCGGTGACCTGGTGGCTGAACTATCATACGACCAAGCAGCAGCTCTGGCGCGATGGTGTGCGGCCTGGATACAGGCTGGGCAATGCGCATCGTCTGAATTTTGCGGCCTGTATCATTGGTATTCTGGCTGGTGCCTTGCTTGCCGGATTGTCGATCTTTCGCCTGCATGACGGGACGCTGTCGCATCACTTGCATATCTGGCTATCGGCCGGATTTTATGTGACCCAGGTTCTGGCCTTTATTCTGGATACGATCTGCGCCTGGATGCGCCGCACGGTGGATGAGACCCAGATGCACTCCCTGCGATTGAGACTATGGGTCAGCGGAATCACGCTGGGCGGATCATTGCTCTTTCTGTTTTTGTTTTTCGCACGCCACATTTTCGCCGATGCCTATATGGCGCAGCTGGTTTATGTGACCTGCGAATATATTATCTCGGCTGTGTGCTTTTCGTATCCGATGGCGGCCTATCCGGAAATACGGGCCTATCTGGCGGTGGCTAACGCGCCGATCCCAGCAGAATGAGCATCGCACCATAGAGCAGCGGCGCGGCGATGAGCGCGGAATCATAAATATCCAGAATGCCGCCATGGGCCAGCAAGGCAGGCGGGAAATCTTTTTTATCGCGCCAGCGCTTGAGCAGCGAGGTCAGCACATCACCCAGCAGGCCCATGACCAGCCCGAGCAAGGACAGGCTGAGGGCCAGCGTTACAGAGAGATCCAGCGCATAGAGGCCAATGAGAAGCCCGGTTACACCACCAATGAACAGACCGCTGAACAGACCTTCGAGTGTTTTTTTGGGGCTGAGGCGCGGCAGGATTTTTGTACGACCAAATAATTTTCCGCCGATATAGGCGAAAGCATCGTTCATTTCGACTATGGCATAGATCAGAATGAGCCAGCCGAAACCATAATCGGCGCGCAGCTGCCAGATCAGGCAGAGGCATAAGACCGGAAAGATCAAACCCAGCAGGGCTGCGAGCAGGGGCGTTTGGCGGCGCAGCAGCGCTGCAAAAAGGCCGAAGATCAGGGCCAGTGCAAAGAGCTGTGTGGGGGCGAAGAAACCGAACGCGCTGGCGAGCAGAAGACCAACACCGCCCGCATAACAGCACAGTTGCAACGGCTGGAAGGTGCTTTGATCAAACAGGCGGAACATTTCCCATTGGCCGCGCCAACAGGCCAGAAGAAGCACGCTCAGAAAAACCCAGCCGCCCAGTGCCGCCGGAATAAGACAGGCCCCAACAATGATGAATTCGCTGCGATAGGCGGGCCATAATGCATGCGCCGTAGCGCGCAATTTGGGATGCAGCCCGGCGAGCGCGAGCAGAGCTGCGCTCGCGACAAAGGCAGAGGCGGCAATCATCAGGAAAAGCGAGCCGGCCTGACCCAGATCAGTGAGCTGCAACGGCATGGTGATTATTTCCGCAACAGGCGTTTGATCATCGGATCGAAGGAAAACTTATTGACCAAAGGCACCATACTGCCAAACCGCGCCAGCATGGTCATTTCAAGACCGGGCGCGATGGTGAAACGCCCGCGCGCCACGCCTTTTAAGATAGAGGTGGCGATGGAATCGGCGCTTTTCACACCAGCTTTGCCGACCAGCGCCGAGGTGATGGCGGGGCGGGTTTTCAATTCGGCCTGTAATTGCGGCGTATCTGTATCGGGCGGATAGACCACACTGACACCGATCGGGCTGCCAACCAATTCGCTGCGCAGGGCTTCACCAAAACCACGCAAGGCGAATTTGGTAGGGGCGTAGGATGTATAGCCATAGAGCCCGATCAGGCCCGCGCCCGACGAGATCAGCACGATGCGGCCCTCATTTTGCGCCCTTAAATGCGGCAGACAGGCGCGCACCAGATTCAGCGCCCCGAAATAATTCACCTCCATCGAGCGGCGAAAATCGGCGCTGGTTTGATCTTCGAGCAGGCCGGGGATGACCATGCCGGCACTGGCGATAACAAGCCGGGGCGGACCACTGGCGTCCACGGCCTGTTCCGCGGCGTGATGGGTGGCCGCTTCATCGGCGACATCGGCAGAGAAAATGTTGATCTTTTGCGCGGGATTTTGGCGCAAGGCGCCGAGCTGGGCCTGCGCCGCGCTGAGGCGGGCCTGATCACGGGCGATCAGGCTGACATGCCAGCTCTGCTGCACGAGCCGACGGGCCAGCGCCAGGCCAATGCCGCTGGAGCCACCTGAGATGAGTGCATGACCGGGGCTGGCTGGCAGCGCCTGTCGCATCAGCCCATAAGGCCCATTTGCTCCATCTCCCGTGCAATGGCGGGCAGCGTGAAGCGGAATTGTTCTTCGGTGTGATTGCGGGTGATAAAGAAGCGCAGCCGCGTTCCGCCCGGCGGTACGGCAGGCGGCACGATGGGCTGAACATGGATGCCCAGTTCCAACAGACGATTGGAGAGGGCAAAGCCCGCCTTGTCATCGCCCACCAGCAGCGAGGCGACGGGCGATTCCAGATCGCCGCCGATGGTGAGGCCGACTTCGCGGGCGATGCTGCGGAACATCACGGCGGCCTGACGCACTTCGCGGCCACGACTGGGTTCTTGTTCCAGAATATCCAAAGCGGCGAGAGAGGCCGCCGTATCGGGCGGGGAGAGACCGACGCTGAAAATAAAGCCCGGCGCGAGATAGCGCATATATTCGATGAGGCCACGGCTGCCCGCAATATAACCGCCCTGCCCGGCCAGCGTTTTGCTGAGCGTGCCCATTTGCACATCGACCAGCCGAGACGAAATACCGGCAGCTTCGCAGACACCGCGGCCGGTATCGCCGATCGTGCCCAGCGAATGCGCTTCGTCCACCATCAGCAACAGATCATTGCGTTGTTTGGCTTCGACCGCGCGGCGGGCATCGAGAATGGTGCCATCCATCGAATAGACACCTTCGACGACCATCAGACCGCGGCGGAAGGTGCTGCGTTTTTCGTCCATCAGCGTGTCGAGCTTGTCCCATTGGCCGACGGGGAAACTATATTGGCGGCCTTGCGAAAGCTGTGCGCCGGTCATGATCGAATTATGCGCGCCGGAATCATAGATCACGGCATCGGCTTTGCTGACCAGGTGGCTGATCACCGTGACATTGGTGAGATAGCCGCTGACAAAGATGATGGCATCTTCGGCGCCCAGAAAGCTGGCGAGACGTTTTTCCAATTCGCCATGCAGGCCGATCTGACCGGAGACGATGCGGCTGGCCGAGGCCGAAGTGCCATATTGATCGATCGCATCCTTGGCGGCCTGACTGACACGCGGATCGCCCGAAAGGCCCAGATAATTATAGCCGGAATAATTGATCACTTCACGGCCATGCCAGCTGATCGTGCTGCCACTCACGCCATCGCGTGGTTCAAAAAAGGGCACGGTAATGCCATGACGCGCGACATCGGCGAAACGCCGTTTCAGCGCCCGATAGCCCGCGAAGTCATCTATGAAACTTCCCGCATCTTCGCCTGCCGCTTCAGCAGGGCTGAGGGGCATGACATCGTCCAAGGCTGTTTTATCCATGATGGGCATTCCTGAGACGGCTTCCCCAAGCAGCCAAGCGTCTTTGCGAAGCAGAAGGCATGAAATCGGCCCTCATTCGCGTCAATTCATCGTGTAAGGTCAATCCCATTCCTTAGCCGTGCTCATCTGCCGCGCCCGGTACGACGCGGAAAAGACCAGCCATTGCTTCGGCTTGCGCATCTGCGGGGACGCTGAGCGTACCTGTGACCAGACGTAGCGCGGCCAGTGCGGAGACAAAGCGCCATTGCGCATCGATCATGGCCTGCCTTGTTTCAGCAAGATTATTAGCCGTGTCGATTTGAGACTGGCGGGTAAGCACCCCGGCCTGGACACGTTTGCGTGTGCTGTCCATCACCCCTTCCAGCAAATGGACAGAACGGGAAAGCGCCCGCCAATCCTGCAAACCGGCTTTGAGCGCCTGGACCTGATCGCCAATATCGCGCCTCGCCTGATCCTGCGCCAGTTTCAGGGCAAGACGGGCCTGACTTTGGGCCCCTTGGGCTTCTTCCAGAAGACCGTTTTCCAGATTGCCTTCTAAACTTTTGGACAGGTTCAAAAAGACGCCATCTGTATCGAGTGACAAATCAACTTTGGGGCCAAGCCCGTTTCGGGCGCCGCGCAGCTTTGTGTCTGCCGCACCGACCTGTTGTGACAGGGCCTGCAAATCCAGACGGCGCTCAAGCGCCAATTCTGTGAGGCGCGCCTGATCCAGCGCCTGAACCGCCGCGCCCATCAGCGCCAGATCAGGGAAGCGGCCATCGAGACGGGCCGGGAGATTCGCCCCGGTTTCTGAGCCGCCCATGGACTGGGCCAATTCGCGCAAACAGGCCTGCAAGGTGAGGCGCAGCTTGCTGACATCGACATGGCGCACCGCCTGTTGCGCCATGGCCCGATCCAGTTCGACCGGCTCTAATTGGCCGGTTTCAGCCTGGCGCTTGAGTAGCGCATCATAATCCAGACTTTCCTCTTCGCTCTGGCGGGCGGCATCGAACTGGCCTTTGAGGGCAAGGCAGCGCCAATAGACCTGCGCCACATCATGCAGGGCGCGGGCGCGCAGGAACTGATTTTCGGAACGCGATGCTTCCAGATTTTGTTCGGCGGCTTTTTGCGTTGTGCGGGCTAGATTATTTTGCCCCGAGCCCTGCCAGAGCGGGATATTCACATTGATATGCGGGCGCGGCTTGGTGAGACCAAAAGTTTGCGCCTCGCTGGCACTCGTATTGGCATAGAAGACAAAACCCGGCTGCACGGTGATGCCATTGGGAAATGTTTTGCTGATCCCGGCTTCGGCTTTGAGCGCGCTGGATGTTTCAAGTTCATCGGTCAATACGCCATTGCGGATACGCGGCATATAGAGCCGCTCCCAACCCGCTTTGCCGGCAATGGTCCAGTCAAAGGCGGCGGCGGCCTGTTTCATCTGGCCTGCGACTTGTTTCACCTTGGCCTCACCTTGTTGCAGGACCGGGCTATGGAGCAGGGTTTGCGACAAGGCCTGTTCCAACGTCACGCCCTCATCCGCCAGAGCGGGCGCGGAACACAGCAGCGCGCCGCAGAGAAGCAGAGAGGATAATTTGGGCGCGGTGCTCATGTCGGGACTAATCCACATGATCTATACGACCATCGACCATATGCACGACACGATCCGCCTCGGCAAAAATGCGATTGTCATGCGTGACCATGAGAATGCTTGCGCCATGGGCCACACGGCTTTTCAGCAGATCGATCACCCGATGGGCAGAGGCATGATCCAGAGACGCGGTGGGCTCATCCGCCAATATGAGCGGCGGCTGATGGATTAAAGCCCGCGCGATCGCCACGCGTTGCTTTTGACCGGTGGAGAGCGCGCCGGGCTTGCTGTGTAACTTGTCGGCCAACCCCAATTCAGCCAAGGCGGCTTCGGCCCGGTGCAGGGCTTGTGCCCGATCTGGCTTGACGGTTTCAAGGCTCATTGCCAGCCACAGCGTTTCAAACGCGCTGAGCGCATCGAACAGATTATGGTCCTGAAAGATAAATCCGATACGGCGGCGAACCGATAATTGGCTTTGCGCATCGAGGCCGGATAATTGCTGGCCCAGCACCGTGATATGGCCATTCTGCAAACGGCGCAGCGCCCCCACCAAGGTCATCAGCGTGGTTTTACCCGCGCCGGAAGGGCCGGTGAGAATAACGAATTCACCGCGCGCCAATGTGAGATTGACGCCTTTGAGCACCGGCCATTGCGATTGCGCGAAACGATAGGTGACATCATGGATCGCCACCGCCGCATCCTGAGATGGGGCCTGCGCGGTGGGCCGCCCGGCCTCGTGCAGATCAGTAAAGGGCGGCGGGGTCGGCATGCGCCACCGGTTTTAAAGCGAGAAGACCTGCAAGCATGGTCATGCCGAGTGTCAAAACAAAGATGAGCGCAAGGGCCGAGAGATCGAAGCCGATAGCCAGCGATGTGGCATGGGCGAGATAGGCATAGGCCAGCGCCGCAATGATGCAGCCCAGTATGAATCCGCCCAATGTCAGCACAGCAGCCTGTTCCATCATGATCCGCCGAAAGACATGATCGGGGAAACCCATAGCCCGTAATGTAGCATATTGCTTCAGCCTATCGACGATCTCGTTGAATAATATCTGATAACAGGTCACGGCCCCGATCACGAGCCCCGCCAGCATACCGATGCCAAAGAGAATACCGATCGGGGCAGCGCGAAGGGTGAACGCAAATTCACGCAGCCGTAATTCCGCCGGGGTCAGCACCGTTATATCCGGCGGCAATTGGGCGAGAATGGCCTTTTGGACGCGCGCCACATTGGCGCCTTTTTCGAGATGGATGGAGCCCATGATCGGGGCGTCATGCGGGTTTCGGGAAAGCCAATCGCCCTCGCCCATAATCACCGCGCCATCATGGACCACATCGGCCCCCATACCGATTTTACCCATCACCCGATAGAGCTGTTCATCCAGTTCGACCGACTGGCCGGTGCGGATGTCACCATAGATCGGGCGGGAGAGCTTATCGAACAGCACCGTGCCGGGGCGACGCAGCAATTCGGAAATACGCGCGGGGTCGCCAATATCGAAGGGCACCCGATCCGGCGCGAAGGCGAAGACCGCGATGCGTGTGACACGCCGATCAGGCGGATTACGCAAGCCCATCGTGCCTTGATAGATCGGGATCACCTCGGCCACGCCGGGCTGAGCGGCGATCTGTTTAAGACGGATGTCACGTATATCGGTCCATTTATGCAGGTCTATCCGGGCCTGATCCATCACTACGAGATCGCCCGTGATCCGCCGCGCCACCAGCGCCTGGGATTCCAGCACGCCGAGCAACAGGCCAAGCTCCACGAACATGATAGTGACCGCCACTGCCACACCGACCAGCGCGCCCGCGAAACGCCACGGATTATGCGTGAGAAAACGCAAACCCAGACCGCGATCACCGCCGATGTAAGTTTGCCAGAGATTCATTTGAACCCAGAGCTTCATTTGACCCCAGAGCTTCATTTGAACAATGCCGCCGGATCAGCCTGGGCGATGCGGCGTAAGGTGCTGATGCCGGCGCAGACGGCCATCAGCAGCACGATGATCAAGGTTTCAAAAGCGATGGCCGGGCTGAGGCCGGTGGGCAGATGGATTGCCGCTTCAATGATGCCCAGAATGGCCCCGGCAATGAGCAGCGCCGGAACAAAGGCCGCGAAGGCCAGCAGCAGAATTTCTGCGACGCCGACACCGAACACAAAGGCTGGCGCGAAGCCCATGGCTTTGAGCACGGCAAATTCGCGGGCGCGTTGCAGAATTTCTGCACTCAGAACCTGAAACAAAATTGTGGCCCCCACCAGAAAGGCGATCAACATGCTGACATGCAGCATGACGCCAATCGGTTTGGTGCCGACAAAATAGGCGCGCTCCTGTGCGATGAGATCGGCTTTGGTCATGATCCGCACATCGGGGGGGAGGATCTGATTGAGGCGCTGCGCCACCGCGTCGGGGCGCGCAGAGGGCGCGATTTGCAGCAGGCCGATGCTGGTCTGCTGACTGTTTGCCCCGGAGAGACGGGCGAAATCTGGATTGCGCAACATGGCGCTGCCATCGGCATAGAAGAACAAGCCGAGCTCGAACAAACCGGCCACATGCACGGGCTGGCCGGAAATACGCGCCTGCCGCCCCAGTTCAAGCGGGCCATAACTTGCGGCGGAAAAGCGATCCACCAGAACAGCGCGACCACCTTGCAAGGCGAGAAGATTTTCGCGCAAGCGACGATCGCTGATGAACCGGGCTGATTGATCAAGTCCGATCAGCAAAATGGAGGAACGTTGTTTGCTGTCTTCGTCGCTCCAGCGGCTGACGCCGATATTGAGATGGAACTGTCCTGTCACAGCTTTGTCGGCCATGGCCTGTGTGAGGCGCACGCGTTCAAAGCTGCCGCCGGAATAGAGAAATTGATAGGTCGCTGGCACCACGGCGAGATCGAACTGGAATGCATCGAACAGACGCGTGGCCTGTATGCGCACGCCCTGCAGAAAAGCCAGTTGCAAGAGCAGCAAGAGAATGGCGACACCAATACCGGCCATGGCGACATATAAGCGGCGACGATGCTGAAGCAGATTGGCCATGGCCAGCCGCAGCCCCTGCCTGCTGAGGGCCAAAAAGGCCTCACGCTCAGGATGGAGCTGACGCTTATTGGGCAATAGTGACCTCAACCTCCATCCCGACCAGCTTGCTGGCGGGATAGGCCTGTGCGAGTGAAATGCGCACTTCGCCCAGCTTGGCGCGCGTATCTATCATGCGCCCCACAGACTCGACAGTGCCGCGCATGGCTTGCGGCAGAGAGGTGCTTTTGATCACCGCCTTCATGCCGGGATTGAGTTTCAGCAGATCACCCTCATAGACCTGACAGACCACCACCATGCGCGTAAGATCGCCCATTCTTACGGCGGGGCTGCCGGATAATTTGCCACCGACGCGCCGATCGACCGAGAGAATAGTGCCCGCGAGGGGCGCACGGATTTCTTCGCCCGCGGCAGAGAGTTTGGCGCGCCGTTCGGCACCGGCAATATCATTGGCGGCATTGGCTTCGCTGACATTCAGCTTTGTTTTCTCCATCTGCAAAGTCAGCTCGGCCTGAGCCGCAGCATCTTTCATCCGGCCCATTTCCCTGGCGGAGGTGGAATGCGCCCCCAGCGCCTTATACGCCGCATATTCGCGGCGGGCCTGCGCCGCGTGCTGTTCCGCAAGTTTCACCGACAGGCGCTGCGCCGCCACCTGTTCGGCGGCGCTTTTTCTGGCGCGTTCCAATTGGCTGGCGGCCTGTTTATGGCCTGCGGACAGATTGGGATCGTCGATGGTCATGAGCAATTGGCCTTGTTTGACCTGATCGCCCAGCTTGACCTGTACCGAGGTGATGACCGAACCCGAATTGCCGCCCAGATCGATAATACCGCCTGCGGGCTGGATCTGGCCGACCGCGCCTATATCGGCCAGCGCGGGCGCGCTGCTCAGGACAAGAAAAATGGCAGGCAGAAGATGATGGGAGCGCCATTGGGTCATGCGGCGGGGCTACCTTTATCGATGGGGCGTTTTGTTCGCATTTGCCTGAGCGCGCGCCACTGCTGGAGTCGCAGCCAGGCCTGATCGCCCGTCTTATAGGCGAAATAATAGAAGCGGCATATCGGATCGGCCCATTCGGGGACCCAGGCTGCGACTTTGTTACGGGTGCTGAGCCAGCGAAAGGGGCGGGGGGAGGAAATATCGATCTCGCCCTCACCCAGACCCAGCCTGCCCTGGCGCTGATAGCGGAAGAGCAGGATCGAGAGCAGCGCCTGTTCGGGATTATGATGCGGGGTGCGCGGGGCGATATGGGCCGGGATCAGGGCATGCCGCCGCCAATCTTCCAACAGGTCTTGTATGGCTGGATGGTCCAGATCGAAACCGATCACCGTGGCGACGCGTTCGGGGCGGGCGCGTTCGGCCACGGGCACATCCAGCGCATCCAGTGTGAAACGGTTACAGCGCAGCGCAAGGGCGGAGGCCCCTTTCAACGCATAGACTCCATCGCGGCGCAGGCTCTGGCGCAATTCCGACAGATCGCGTGTTTTGAACAGGGCGGCGCAATCGAGCCAGAGCAGATCGCCCTTGCAGCCTTGCGCGGCTTCCCAGATCAGCAGGGGTTTCCAGCCATAGGTGCGGGACGCCAGGCCTATATGGGAGGGATATTGGGCGAAGTCGAAATTGCGCCACTGCGCGAAGGGAAACTGGCGCATCAGGCGCGCCCGGCTTTGCGCCGCCAAGCCCATATCATAGACCATAATCTGCGCCCCGGCCGGGATGTTCAGCCGTTTGGCGCTGCGCAGAAATTGATAGAGGCAGCGCCCATAGGCCTCATCGGCAGCGGTGATGATGGTCAGGGCGCGGGACATGCGGCTTTCCTAAAGCTTCATAAGCGGCAATATAGAGAACGATTCCCGCAAACGGGACTTTAGCATCTTGATATCATCTTCCAGCCCTGCCTTACGCGGACGCATCCTGATTGGCCTTATAGGGCTTTTATGTCTGGCCGTCGTGACGGGGCTGGTGCTGATTGGCCTTGATATAAATCTGCTTGTGGCGCGCGGCTATAATGAAGGCTGGAATGCCTATCATAGTCTTGCCCTGCTACAGGGAGCGCCGCTTTATCCCGCCCCGCCCGCGCTGCTGGTGAATAATTATCCGCCGCTTTCCTTTTTGATACAGGCCTATGTTTTGCAGCCGTGGCTAGAGCCATGGGGGCTTGATCTTATTCTCGCCGGACGCTGGCTCTCGCTGATCAGCACGATGGTGATCGGGCTTTGCGTCTTTATCGCGGCACGGCAGATGCTGTTGGGCCGGGCCGCGGCGATTTTTGCGGCGGGGCTGTGTCTGGCCAAAATATTGGCGACCAGCAGCTATGTCGGGCTGAACGATCCGCAATTATTTGGTCATGCGCTGGGCATGATGGGCCTTGTGCTGTTGCTGAGGGCGAAGAGCGGCGGGGCGGCCATCTTTTTTGCGGCCTTGCTGATGGGCGCAGGCGCGCTGGTCAAACATATGCTGCTGGTGCTGCCATTTGCGACTTTGCTCTGGTTGCTTTGGACGGACAGGCGCCATGCTGCGCGTTTTGCGCTTTGCGGTGCCGGGATGGCGCTGGCTGCCTATTTGTTCTGCCGGTTTCTTTACGGTCTCGATCTTTTGGACGTGATTCAGACCGCCCGGCGCTATGATATCTATTGGGCCTGGCAATCGCTGCGTGATCTCATTCTGGTGAGTTTTGCGCCGATTCTGGCGGGGCTTTATCTGATCACACGGGCGGATCGCTTTGCGAAACTGGCGGGGCTGTATCTGGTGGTCGCCGTGATTTGCGGCACGGCGTTCGATGGCGGGGCGGGTGTCGGGCGTAATGCCATGTTCGATGCGGCGATTGCATCTGGTCTATGCGCCGGCATGATGCTGGAGCGTATTGGCGGCGGGCGCTGGCGGATTGTGTTTCTTCTGGCCTGCCTGATCCCGCTTTTGGTGCAGGTGGCCACCACGACGGCGCAATGGCATAGGGTCGATGCCATGACGCAGCATCATAGTATTATGGATGTGCAATTTCTGAAACAGCAGAACGGGCCGGTGCTTTGCGAAATTCTGGCCTATTGTTACTGGGCCGGGAAAAAAGCCGAGGTCGATGCGTTTAATATGGCCGAGGCCTATCTGACCGGCGCGCGGGCGCAGCAGGATTTAATTGGAAAAATACAACAACAGGATTTTGCGGCGATCCAGCTTGAGCATAAGAGCCGCTTTGCCCCGCTGCCCGGGATCATGCAGGCGATCAAGAGCCATTACCGCCTGCATCATGAGACTGACAATGGCCGCTTTTATGTAGCGCGCCCTGTAGCGCAGAGCATTTCCAACTGATCGGTGGCTTCAGTTTCACCAAGTCCATCATGGCTTGAATGGCAGCATTGGCTTTTGCGGGATTGGGATCCTGGAACAAGCGTCAGCGGCCTTGCCTGTGCACCACAGGCAAGGTGTGATTGTTTGCATTGAGAGAACCTTATTTCTTGATGGGCTGCGTAAAGGACCAGTGTACCCCGAATGGATCGCGGAAGGCGCCATAGCGATCGCCCCAGAACATATCTTGCGGTTCCAGCTCCACGGTGACACCCGCGGCGATGGCGCGTTCCCACCAAAAGGCAATGTCATGAACAGGTAGATTCAGGCTGTAGCCTTGGGCTACCTCATGTGCATGACCATGTTCGGGGAAGGGATCGCACAGCATCACCGAGCTTCCATTGATATAGAGATGGACATGCATGGTGCGGCCCTGATCATCCGGCGGCATGGCAAAGGCGAGTTCCGCCCCCAAGGCGCGCTGATAAAATTCCGCGGCTTTCATGGCCCCATCCAATTGCAGATAGGCGACGACACCGCCTTTGACGGGCGGCATGGTCGGAAATTCAGGCATTTTCTGCGAGGCTTTTTCTTCGGTCATCTCTATCTCCTAGGCTTCTAAATCTTTTTGGGCCTGGTCGGCCCCGATGCTGCAAAGTCAGATGTCGGGTTTAAGGCGCGAGGAGGATAGTTGATCCGGATGCAGGCGGATATGGGTGGCAGGCAGAGTGACGTTCTCGTCATTATACAAGAGCCGTATATTTGCGCGCTGCCTTCAACCGACAATTTTACGCAAAATTTTCAGGCCCTATCAGGGGCACGATGAATCATGCGCAGGGGCGGATTGGCCTTGGTCCGGCATGGTTCAGCCCCTAGCCTTTGAAAAGAAAAATACGCATCGGGGGTGATCATGAGTCTGGGAGAGGCCTGGAAGCAATATCTTGATGATGCAGAAACCATGCGGCAGATGTTTCTGTCCACAACGCCATTACGGCACATGACGGCGGCAAGGACATTGATATGACATTGGACGCCGCCAGTCTGATTGCAGAGGCCGAACGTGACACAAGGCTGAGCGATTGGGGTGACGATGCCTATTTTGCGCCGCGCTTCTTTGAATTCTTCAAGGCCTTTGCCCATGCGTTGAATCAAGAATCTCAATTGCATGCGCGCGGGCGGCGCGGTGCGGAATTGCGGTTGCGCAGTATTCTGGAGGCCCGCCTGCATCTGGTGGAGAGTCGAAAGCGCGAACCGGCCCTGAGCACAATCCGGATCGCGCGGCCGATTTTCATTATGGGTCTGGCGCGCACCGGCAGCACCACATTGCAATTTCTCATGGCGCAGGATGCGCAAAATCGCATGCCGCAGACCTGGGAAATGCTCTATCCCGGACCGCCGCCCGAAGCGGACACGCCGCCACAAGATCCGCGCATTCTCAAAACGCTGGAGATTTTTGACACGATCGGTCTGGCTGGGCCGGAGGTGCAGGGCCTGCATCCATCGGGCGCGCTGAAAGTGGATGAATGTCAGTGGATCATGGATCTGATGCTGCCCAGCGGAAATAGTACGGGCTGCTGGTCCCTACCTGCGGTCAATCGCATACGCCGCCCGGCGGAAGATACGGTGATGGCCTTACGCTTTCACCATATTGTGATGCAGAATCTGGTGGCACGTCATCCCGGCAAGCAGGTGGTTTTGAAAAGCCCCGGCCACCTTTTTCATCTGGAAGAGTTGCTGGAGATTTATCCCGATGCGCTCTTTGTGCAGACCCATCGTGATCCGGCAAAAGTCATTCCGTCTTTGAGCGCTTTATTGGTTGCGATGCGCCGCTGTTCGAGTGACGCGCCGCAGAACCACGAAAAAATTGCCATGATCAATCTCAAAGCGTCGAAACTTGGCGTGGAGAAAACCATGGCGCTGCGCCGTGACCCGGCTTTGAATGCGCGCTTCATTGATCTGCATTTCACCGACTTCATCGCCGATCCCGTGGCTGCGGTGCACACCATCTATGAAAAGATCGGCCTGAACTTCACGGATCAGGCTAGAGGTGCGATGCAAAGCTGGCTGGCAGACCCGGCCAATCGCCCGCCCAAGGGGCATCATATGCTTGCGCAATATGGGCTGGATGAAGCAGCTATAGACGAGGCTTTCGGCGACTATATGCGGGCTTATGGGATCAGACCTGAACGCTGATCCGGCTATGCGCCGCGTAAGCTACGACAATGCGCAAGTCATAAGAAAAAGTGGTGGGCGCGACAGGGATCGAACCTGTGACCCCTACCATGTCAAGGTAGTGCTCTCCCGCTGAGCTACGCGCCCGACCTGTCGGTCAGTCCAACGGGCAGTCCTATAACTGCCTGTCAGACCTGTTACAAGCATCCATTCATGCTGCGATCATACGTTCCACCTCGGCCACGATTTCCCGCAAGTGGAAAGGTTTGGAGAGGATTTTGGCGTCGCGCGGGGCTTCATTGGTGGGGTGCAGCGCCACGGCGGCAAAGCCCGTGATGAACATGATCTTGAGCCGGGGATCGACTTCGGAAGCCCGCTTGGCCAGTTCGATGCCATCCATGCCCGGCATCACAATATCGGTCAGCAGCAGGTCGAAATGATGGGCGCGCAGGCAATCATGGGCGGTTTCGCCGTCGCCGAAATCGGCCACGATATGGCCGGCCTTGACCAGCGCCGCGGCAAGAAAGCGCCGCAACCCTTCGTCATCTTCGGCCAATAAGATATTCGCCATGGCTTATTCCCCCTTGGGCGCCCCGCCCACCATTATACGTCGTGGGGGCCCGCCCAGCTCTGCAGGCTCTGGGCTTTAGGACAAGTGGGTTCCCTCGGCAATCAATCCTTGTTGGCATCGTAAATCTTAACGGCGGAACTTGGCCGCCTGGTTGGCCGCGTGGTTGGGACAGGTGGCCCTGAAGGCCGGGCGCGGCCTGAAATCCGGGCTTTAGGCGTTGTCCGCAGCAGCGGAGCCTATAGAGTGATGTTTATGGGATGGTTGAAATCCAGCATGCAGGCATGAGCGACACAATAGCCGCCCCCGGCGAGGACCCCGAACTGGCCGCACTCTATGCCGCGCCGTTCACGGTGCTGCGGCCCGCGCTGCAGACACGCCCCTTTGTTTTTGCCTCGCCCCATTCAGGGCGGTTTTATCCCACCAGTTTCATCGCCCGCAGCCGCCTATCGGCGCTGGCTTTACGCCGCTCCGAAGATGCCTTTGTCGAGGAATTATTTGCCTCTGTCGTGCCGTTGGGCGCGCCCCTGATCGCAGCGCGCTTTCCGCGCGCTTATGTGGACGCCAATCGTGCGCCATCGGAATGTGATGCCAGCATGTTTGAAAGCCCGCTGCCCTTCGCGGTGGATGGCGCCAGCCCGCGGGTGAATGCAGGTTTGGGCGTTATTCCGCGCATCGTGCGCGATGGGGCCGAAATCTATCAGCAGAAATTATCGCCCCAGGAAGCCGAGAGACGCTTATCCGGCCTGTATCGCCCCTATCATGCGGCGCTGGCGCAATTGCTGGCGCAAACCCAGGCGCGCTTTGGCTATGCGATTTTGATAGATTGTCATTCCATGCCATCGGTCGCCGCCATTCCCGATATGGTGCTGGGCGACCGGCAAGGGATTTCGGCTTCCGCCGAACTGAGCCAATTGCTGGAAGCGATGGCGGTGAAACATCGTTTTTCGGTGGTGCGCAACACGCCCTATGCCGGGGGCTATACAACTTTCTTGCATGGCCTCAGGACAGGGCCTGTCCAGGCCATACAGATCGAGATCAATCGCGGATTATATCTGCATGAAGAGCGCCTATTGCCCAGTCCCGGCTTTGGCCCGCTGCGGGTGCGGCTGGCTGATTTTTTGCGCGATGTGATCTGGGCCGATCTGGAGACCCATGGCATTGATCAGAATAGGGCGCCGGGTCAGATGGCGGCGGAGTAAGAAGCGCAGCTACATTCTACTCTCAAGAAAAAAGGCCACTCCGGAAGCGGAGCGGCCAAGTTCAGGCTACTCTCAAGAAAAAAGGCCGCTCCGGGGGCGGAGCGGCCAAGTTCAGGGAGGAAACGCCCAGGAAGGGCGGCGGCGATGCAGAGGAACTCCGCAATGCCGCGCTGCAACAATAAATCAGAACGCATTTGCGGAATCAAGGGGTGCTAACATGGGGAGCTGCGACCCAACGCAGCAGAAAAGCGCTTTATTTCTAATGTTTCATTATCGAAAACATGGTCTATCCCGCGCTGACTGCAATGCTGCACTGCAAAATAATCATCCCTTTCGGTGCGGCTGGACAAGGCCTGTGGCAGATAGAAGGATAGGACAGCCCTGAAACTGCTGATTGTGACCGATGCGTGGCATCCTCAAGTCAATGGTGTGGTGCGAACGCTGGAGAGCCTGCGCGCGGCGCTGCAGGCACTTGGCCATGAGGTCCGGATTGCCAGCCCAGAGGGGCGGGCCAGCATGGCCTTGCCGACTTATCCGGATATTCGACTGACCCTGTTCCCCCGCCGGGGATTGGAGCGCCTGATTCGGGACTTTGCACCCGATGCCATCCATATCGCGACCGAGGGGACGATGGGCCTATCGGCGCGGGCCATCTGCTTGCGGCAGGGACGCAGCTTTACCACGGCCTTCCATACCCGCTTTGCCGACTATGTGCGTCTGCGTCTGCCCTGGATGCCCCTGTCCTGGCTTTACCGGTTGCTGCGCTGGTTTCATGACCCGGCCCATGCGGTTCTGGTCCCCACCCGGTCTTTGATGCGGGAGTTGGAGGGCTGGGGGATGCGCTCGATGCAGCTTTGGTCGCGCGGCGTGGACAGTGCGCATTTCAGGCCCCAGCCGGGTGCCAGCCTGCCCTTTGCCAGACCCATCTGGCTGAATGTCGGGCGTGTGGCGGTGGAAAAAAATCTGGAGGCCTTTCTGCGGCTCGATCTGCCCGGCACCAAAGTAGTGGTGGGTGATGGGCCGCATCGGGCCGCGCTGGAAAAGGCCTATCCCGCAGCCCGTTTTATGGGGCTTCTGGACGGGGCGGATCTGGTATCGGCCTATAGCGCGGCGGATGTTTTTGTCTTTCCCAGCCGTACCGACACATTCGGCCTTGTGCTGCTGGAGGCCTTGGCCTGTGGCACGCCTGTGGCCACCTATCCGGTGCAGGGCCCGCTGGATGTGATCGGGCAGGCGCAGCCGCCCGTGGGGGTGCTGGACGAGGATTTAGGCAAAGCCTGTCTGCAGGCTTTGCGGCTGGATCGCGGTGCGGCACGGGCTTTTGCCAAATCACAGGCATGGCAAAGCGTGGCGCAGCAATTTCTGGACTATCACCTGGCGCTTTCATCCGAAGACGGCGCGACGCGACCCGAACCCACCCCTTGACCCTATGGGGCAGCAAGGCAATGGTCTGGCGCTCGAAAAATCTGTCTTGCGGCCTCTGATGGCTGGTTCTGCATATGGAGATATATGATCCGCGCTTCTGACGCGCCTCTGCCGCATAAGGGCAAGACAGATGCGGGCGCCCCAGCCTTACATCTGTCATGGCAGGATGCGGTTTTTCTCAGTCTATGTATTTTTGGCGCGGCGCTGTTTGTGGTGCTGCTGGGCAAGGACACATCCTGGGATTTTCGGAATTATCATTGGTATAATCCCTATGCGCTGTTGAATGACCGCCTATTGCTGGATGTCGCGGTGGCGCATCATGCCAGCTATTATAATCCGCTGATCGATATTCCCTTTTATCTGCTCGCCAAGAACACCACATCCTGGTTCGCGCTGGCTGTACTGGGCGCGGTACAGGGGTTGAACGCGGTGCCGCTCTATGTCATGGCGCGTCAAAGTTTGCGTCTGCCGGAGCGCAGGCTGGGCGCGATGCTGCTGACCATATTGGGTATTACCGGCGGGCTCAGCCTGAGCCTGCTTGGCACCAGCTATTATGACAATGTGCTGAGCATTTTCTGGCTTAGCAGCCTTTGCCTGCTGGTTCTCTATCGCCACGATTTGCGGCAAGGGCCGCTGATCAATTGCGCAGTGATCAGCTTTATCGCGGGCGCATTGGCAGGCAGCGCGATGGGGTTGAAATTACCGGCAGCGCCATTTGCCTTTGCTTTCGGCGTAAGCGTGCTGCTGATGGGCGGCGCGTGGAGCGTTAGTCTTGTCAGGATTGCGGCAGGCGCAGTGGGCGGGGTGTTCGGCTTTTTGCTATGCGCCGGTTTCTGGATGGAGACGATGCATGCCTTTTCCGGCAATCCGCTCTTTCCCTATTTCAACGAGATTTTTGAATCGCCGCTGGCGCTGGCCAGCTCTTATCGCGATACGCGTTTTCTGCCGGAAGGGTTTTGGGCGGCGCTGCTTCTGCCGCTGCATTTCACGCTGAACTGGTCGGTCTCGGACGATCTGCCCTTTCGGGATATGCGGATTCTTTGCGCCTATATCGGCATGGGCATTGCCGCCATCTGTTTTGCGCTGCGCAGGCGGGCGGATGAGCCCTTTGTCAGCCCATCGGCGATGCGGGTTTTGTTTATCTTCGCGATTTCCGGTTATCTTGCCTGGATCAGCATTTTTGCGATCTATCGGTATATTGTCGGCTTGGAAATGCTCGCGCCGCTTCTGACCTGTGCAGCGGTGGGGTTGCTGCCGCTGGATAGGCGGCGGCGACTTATTATTCTGGGTACGGCTTTTTTATGCATGCTGATCTATACAAGATCGGATTTCATGGAGCGGGCGCCTTTGGGTGACCCTTATGTGCAGGCCAATATGCCGAGCTTTGCGCAGCCCAAGAAAACATTGATCCTGATGACCGGCACAACACCGATGGGTTATCTGGCACCGCTTATTCCGCCAACCATACCATTGCTACGTATCGATGGCTGGATGCTTCAGCCAAAGGACGGCACACGGTTGACACAGGCCATGCGTAAGCAGGTCGAAGCCATGCAGAGAAAACGTGGCGAGATTTTTGTGCTGGCCGATGGTAATGATATGGGCCGCGCCCGCGATGCTCTGGCCGAATATAACCTTGCCATTCGCTGGCTGGACTGCGTAGTTTTTGAATCCAATATGACGGGCGTTTACAGGCTTTGTCCGCTTAGTGCCAAGCCACCAAAGGGGCCACTCAAATGACGGCATCTCAAATGACAACAGTGAGACCTGCGCGCATTGCTGTGCTCATCCCGTGTTACAATGAGGAAGCAGCCATCACATCGGTGGTGCGCGATTTCCGCACCCATCTGCCGCAAAGCGATATTTACGTCTACGATAACAATTCGCAGGATGCGACCATGGCCCGCGCGCAGGAAGCAGGCGCCATTGTGCGGCGGGAGGAACGCCAGGGCAAAGGTAATGTGGTGCGCCGTATGTTCGCCGATATCGAAGCGGATATTTATATTCTGGTCGATGGCGACGATACCTATGACGCCAGCGCGGCGCCCGCCCTTGCTAAAAAGCTGATTGAGGAAGGATTGGACATTGTATCGGGCCGGCGCGTCGCCACGGCGGAAGATGCCTATCGGCGCGGCCATGTTCTGGGCAACAAATTGCTCACCGGCCTTACCGCCACGATGTTCCGCGTGAAATTGCTGGATCTGCTGACCGGCTATCGGGTGATGTCGCGGCGCTTCGTGAAATCATTTCCCTTCACCGCAGAAGGCTTTGGCATTGAGACCGAATTATCGGTGCATGCCGTGCGTTTGATGATGCCCTTCGCAGAAGTGGATACACGCTATAAGGAGCGGCCGCTGGGATCCGTCAGCAAGCTGAATACATGGCGCGATGGGTTTCGTATTTTGATGACGATTGGCGGACTGGTGCGGGAAGAGCGGCCGATGATTTTCTTCTCCAGCATTTTTGCGGTGCTGGCGGCGATTTCATTGTTTTTCGGCATTCCTGTCATTACCGAATATTTTGAAACCGGGCTTGTTCCGCGCCTACCCAGCGCGGTGCTGGCCACAAGCTTGATGTTGCTGGGATTTCTGGCGCTGATTTGCGGCGTTATTCTGGACACGGTGACTCAAGGGCGCTGGGAGAACAAGCGCATGGCATATCTTGCCATTTCGGGGCCGCACGGTTTGGGCCTATCGTGAAGAGATCTTATCTGATTGTGAAACCTTTATGATCAAGGCCGGCTTGCAGGCTTTACAGCAATCGCGGTTTTTACGCTTTTGCATTGTAGGTGCAGGCGGCTTTGTCGTTGATAGCGGGATTTTCTTTCTCGCCCACGATATGGGCGCGGTGAATATCTATCTCGCGCGCGCCATCTCTATCTCCTGCGCCCTCACCTATAGTTGGTGGGGCAATCGCAACCTCACTTTTAATGATCGCGCGGCCACGGGTATGCCCGCAATGTTTCGGGAATGGCTGGCCTTTGTCGGTGTGAATGGCATAGGCGGCCTGGCCAATTACACCATGTTCGCAATGCTGGTGCGTTTTGCGCCCACGCCTTTTAACCACCCCTATCTGGCTTTGGTGCTGGGTACGGCGGTGGGGCTGGCTTTCAATTTCAGCCTGTCGCAGCGCTTAGTTTTTCGTGATCCGCCGACACACTGAACATATGCTCTCTAAATTTACGCATGAAAAACCCGCCAATGTCACATTGGCGGGTTGATCAGTTAGGACCTGTCACGAAAAAGAGATCAGCTCTTCTTTTTGCCGCCATTGCTGCGCGCATAGATATGGAAGAGGTTCGAGATCACACTGGCTTTCGCATCCTCTTTCGGAGCAGCCGCAAATGCACGCGTCGCCTGATCGCGCTGCCCTTGGGACAACATGGTAAGGCCCAGAACGATCTGCGCATCAACAGGCTTGGAGACGCCTTTCTTGATGCCCGCCTCGATCAGACTTTGAGCTTTTTTATACTCGCCAAAGCCCCAATAGGTCTCGCCCAGCTTGACCAGCTCATCACCGGTTTTGGCTTTGGCTTCCTCCGCGGCCAGACTTGCCTTCTTTGCGGCAGCCTGTGTCTTGGCCATATTCATCAGCCGTTTGGCGCGTTCGCCCGTCACGATCTTGGCATCCATACCCTTTTGCAGGATGGCTTGCGCTTCGCCGGGGAAGCCCAGCTGGATCGCGATTTGCGCGGTCAGCGAATAGTCGTCATCGCCGCCCGTCGAAGGGCGCATCGTATCGGTGAGATTGCGAAGGCGTAGCAGATTCAGTGATTGATGATCGGAGAGCGGACGTTGACCCTCAGCGATTTCAATACCACCGCGCCAATATTGCGCGTCACCCGTGGCGGCAATGAGCTGCCCCAGCGAGGTCTGAATGGCTGGCATATCTTTAAGCTTGAAAGCGGCGCTATAGGTCAGCTTGACGCTGTCCAGATCGGTGCGCCCCTTCAGAAAGCGGATCGTGCCCGCATAATCACCCGAAAGATAATAGGCCTGGGCGATCAGGGTCTGGGTGCCAGAATCGGTCGCGCCAAAGCGGCGGGCCGTATCGGCATTGCGGATCACCTTGGCGTAATCGCGCTGCATATAATAGGAGCGGATGAGATTGCGCGCGACGGCGGCATTGCCTTTACCGGACGCGATCTGCTGCTCATAGACCGAGGCATTGCCGGATTTGGACGAGATATAATCCCGCATCTGGCCGATGACCTTGGTTTCGGCCGCGGTTTTATCGCCCACGGCTTCCGCCTTGTTCACTTCGGCCATCGCGCCTTTGTAATCACCTTTGGCGGCAAGCGCCTGCGCCTGCTGTAAAGGTTTTCCAATCGTGGCGCGTACACTGGCCTGGGCCTGCGCGGTACCCGTCATGGCGACGATGCCGCTGAGTGATGCAGTACCAAGCGCAAGCGCGACAGATAGAGCGCGTAATTTACCCGAAATCATACGAGACCTCATTCCATACAAAGCACGGCCTCGTGCGGCCTGGGCCGCTATGCCGATCTTCGTGATACCCCTTTAGTCCATATATTGTTCTTGGCCCACAAAACCAATCTTGGTGACACCAATTCTTTGAGCATCCCCCAAAACGCGGGCAACCGCGCTATATTTCGCCAGACGATTTGGGCGAAGATGGATTTCCGGCTGCGGTTCCGTATTGGCGGCGATCTGCAAATATTGGTTCAGCAGAGCGCGCGAGGGAACCGGATTGCCGTTCCATGTCGGCGTGCCGTCAAAATCCACCCCGAGTTCAATCACTACGGGCTGAACCAGAGATTGCGGCGGCGGTGTGCCGACCGGCATGTCCAGTTTGACGGCATGGGTTTGAATCGGAATGGTAATGATGAGCATAACGATGAGAACGAGCATGACGTCGATAAGCGGCGTCGTATTCATTTCCATCATCGGTTCACCTTCACCCGATGCTGAACCAACACTCATTGCCATGAGAAATTACCTCAATAAAAGAACGAAATATCAGAGCCTGGTGCCGACTTGATCAGGCTCGGTGATGAAGCCGACCTTGAGAATACCCGCCCGCTGGCAGCTTAGAACAACCCGGCCCACAGCCTCGAAGCGCACATCCTGATCTCCGCGGATGTGAACTTCTGGCTGCGGCTTGAGCACAGCTTTTTCCTTGAGACGGGCGACCAGATCGGCGGTGCCCGAAAGCTGCGCATTGTTCCAATAGATATTCTCGTCCTCATCCACAGCGATGACGATATTTTCCGGCTTTGTCTGCGTAGGAATATTGGAGACCTTGGGCAGTTCGAGGTTCACCGTCTTGATCACCACCGGAACGGTGATGAGGAAGATGATGAGCATCACCAGCATCACGTCCACCAACGGCGTTGTGTTGATTTCCGTGTTGAGGGCGGCTTCCTCGTGCCCAATAGCCATTACGTCTTTGGTTGTCATTCGACAGTCTCCGTAATCCGCCCGTCACGCCTTATTTCGCGCGCGTGATAAGATAGGTCTGCAGATCACCCGCAAAGTTGCGCACCTTTTCGAGGATGACGCGATTGCGGCGGACCAGATAGTTGTACAGCAGCACGGCGGGAACGGCGACGGCCAGACCGATGGCGGTCATGATCAACGCTTCACCAACCGGACCGGCGACCTTGTCGATCGAGGCCTGGCCGGCCATGCCGATGGCGATAAGGGCGTGATAGATACCCCACACCGTACCGAACAGACCGATAAACGGCGCAGTCGAACCCACCGAGGCGAGGAACACGATGCCGCCCTGAAGACGGGCATTGATGTCTTCAACCTGACGGGTCAGCGTCATGCCGATCCAATCATTGAGTCCGACAAGACCCGATCCCTGACCGGAGGAAGCGGCGACACCGCTTTCAGCCACAGCGCGGAAGACCGAATTTTTCGGCAGCGTTTCGATGCCATCGTTCAGATTGGCCGAGGCCCAGAATTTCTTCTCGACGATTTTGGCATGGCCGAGGATGCGGGCCTGTTCCCAATATTTCATGAAGAAGATGTACCAGGTGCCGATCGACATGATGGCCATCAGCACGATGGTGCTTCTGGCAACCAGGTCACCTTGTTCCCAGAGCGCGTCCAGACCGTAGGGGTTATGCGCAGGTGCAGCCGGGGCAGCTTCAGCAGCGGCTTCAACCGGGGCCGCGGCTTCAGCCGGAGCAGCAGCTTCAGCCGCCGGATCGAGCGCAGGGGCTTCCGAAGAAGCAGGTGCAGGGGCTGTGTCAACCGCGGCGGGGGCAGCTGTTTGCGCGACCACAGGGGCAGCACCAAAACCAGCCATAAAGACGAATGCGGCAGCAATCGCCAGCTTTTTCGAGATCATATCGCGTCTACTCCATCAAATAGTGGGATGATTTGCCCGTTTTGCTGCGGGCTTTGTCTCTATCTCAACTGATACCGAATATTGGCTTCGGTTGCGACTGCAACCGGCGTGCCATCACGTTGGGCGGGATGATACCGCCAACGCCCGGTGCACTGAATGGCCGCGTCATCAAGGCGCTGATAGCCACTCGATTTCACCACCGTCGGACCAGATACAGTACCTTCTGCCGTGACAGTGAATCTTACCCGCACAACGCCCTGTTCACTCAAACGACGCGAGAGAGGCGGATATTGCGATTCGCATTCATGCCCACGACCAGCGGCACGCGGCGGTGTGACCTGCGTGGTGCGCGGCGGCGGTGGCGCGACGGGTGCAACTTTATTCTGCACCTGCGAAATGGCATTGGCCGGCGCATCCATGGAAATATTAATTTCCGGCGGCGGCACGAAATCTGGCGGCGGAATTTTGAAATCCGGCGGCGGCGGCGGCGGGGGTTTTACATCCGGCGGGGTTTCTTTAACGACCGCGACCTTCACGTCCTGGATCAGATGACCCGTGACCTTACCAGCCAGACCGGACGCAAGCGCCCAAAGGACAAAGAGATGTAAGCCACCCACGATGGCGACAGATACGACACGCTTACGCGTGGTCTGTTGCGGGCGTAAGGCTACTTGCGTGATATGCTCAGGTTTTTGCATGTTTCAACGTGACCCGGACAAAATGAAACCCGGCGAGATTGCGCCGGGTGCGCGATTACACTGGTGAAAGTCCACGCGCCTACCTCCCCATGCGGCCCGATTCGGGACACGCTTATTGTTATTTGCAGCTATCGTAATCACGGAATGAATATCCATTCAACCTCCCGATTACTCTACAGAATGCCACAGGCAAGAAAATTTAACGGAACAGTCAATCTGCCGCGGCAGGCCGGGCTGACAGCCACGGTACCGATACGCAGATTCAGGGACTTAACCGATGGGACCATATATACGTTATACCACCTCTGAGGTGGCTCCCCTTTTCCTTGACCCGATTATGCCTGCCAGATTCGTTTGCCTGGCTATCGTCCGCCCCGGTATCCGAGGTCTGTGACGGGCTGTAAATCGTATAACCAATAAATTGGACTACTACTCACAGGCGTTATGCGTCTATTGCCCGCACCGAATGAACACGCGCCGCTGACGATAAGAATGCTGCGGCAACAAAATGGCAAAATTGCGTTGAAGGGATAATTGCGTGCGCAATTTTTGCTAAAGTCGTTCAGTAATTCGGGAACAATAAAATGCATTATCTGCACACAATGTTACGCGTCGGCGACCTTGATACGGCCCTGAACTTTTATGTGCAGGCTTTGGGCCTGAGCGAGATTAAGCGCATAGAAAATCAGGCGGGGCGCTTCACGCTGGTGTTCCTCGCCACAGAGCAAGACATTGCCCGTAGCGGCGCAGATACTGCTCCGATGATCGAGCTGACATATAATTGGGACCCGGAAACATATATGGGCGGGCGAAATTTTGGGCATATCGCCTTTGGCGTGAATGATATTTACGCAACCTGCGAAAGACTTGTGCAGGCGGGCGTCACCATAAATCGGCCGCCGCGCGACGGCCGCATGGCCTTTATCCGCTCGCCCGAGGGCATATCGATTGAACTCTTGCAGGACGGCCCGGCCAAAGCACCGCAAGAGCCCTGGGCATCCATGCTTAATAGCGGCAGCTGGTAGAGATCGCGCGCCGCGATTGCCGCAGCAGGCACAGTATTTCATCCCCAATATAATCACGCCGCCATTAATCAATTTACAAAGTTAGAGGCAGAGGCTGGACGCATGTTCAGCCACACCACCCCGCCCCATCACGCATTCGCCCGTCGCAGCTTCAGGCGCGCCACATGAGCGCGCACTCTGCCAGCAGCCTGCCCCGGCGCGCATTGCGCGAGGCCGCGCGCCTTTTGCCAGAGCGTGCGGTGCAGCCTTTCAGCCGGCCATCAGCGGTATTTTTCCATGGCACCGAGACCAGCATCGACGATGCCCAGCTGCAAAACAGGCATCATCTGCGCGATACATTTATCAGCATCATTCGAGCCTTGAAGGCGCGCTATGATGTGCTGCCGCTCAGCGCGCTGAATGATGTGCTGAAAGACCCGCAAAAACATAAAAGCGCGGTTTTTCTGATGGCCGATGATGGCTATGCAAATATGTCTCAGACAGCGGATCTGCTGGAAGAATTTGCGCTGCCATGGACCTTGTTCATCAGCACGCATCATATCGATACGCGCGAACGCAATCCGATGTTCCGCACCCGGCTATTCATGCGCTATGCGCCGGCGGATCAGTATTTGCTGCCGCATCTGGGCAAGGTGGATTTGCTGGAACAGAGCCGCGAAGACGAAGAGCGGCGTGTCATAGCCGCGCTCAAACTGCTGGAGACCAAATGCGCGGCCGATGTTCTGACGGCCATGGACCAGGCGCTGGGCGCGGCAGGTTTGCGTGATCTGGCGGATTTATTTCCATCGGACTCCTTTCTCCGTTGGGAGGATGTCCGCAATCTGGCGGCGCGCGGTGTCACGATCGGAGCCCATGCCCATTGGCATTGGCCGATGAACACGCATCAGCCCTTTGAACATCTGGCGGAACAGGCCGCACTGCCGCGTCAGCGCATCGCCTCTGAAGTGGGTGCCTGCACTACGTTCTCATATCCGTTCGGGACGATTGGCGATATCAGCCGCCAGGCCTGGCGGGCGGTCCGGGATGCGGGCTATGACTGCGCCTTCACCACACATCCGGGCACATTGGATGCCAGCACCAATCGCTTTCTTTTGCCCCGCTATGGCATAGGCCGCAGCGAGACCCATCTGGCCGCCATCATCCCCATGCTGCGCGGCGCCAATTACAGGTTGCGGCGCTGGCAGGCCGAACTGCGCTGAGCCGTTTCGCTTCGGCACAAATGACCTGCCGAAACTGGTCCCGATCCTGCAACCCAGACTGATGAAGCGGATCTTTCAGTGAGCAGATGTTTCAAATTGCGATCACCATCCCATCTTTTCGCCGACCCCAGGGCCTGTGCCGCCTGTTGAAAGCCTTGGCGCGGCTGGAGACCAGCCATCAGCTCACCATCATTGTCGGGGATAACGACCCCGTACAGGCAGAGGCGCAGGAACTGTGCGCCCGCTTTAAAGCTGCCGATTATCGCTGGCCGCTGATCACCTTTGCGGTGGCGCAGCGGGGGCTTGCCTCTACCCGGAATGCGATCGTGGAGCGGGCTCTAGCGCTGCCGCAGATTGATTACATCGCCATGCTGGAGGACGACGAATATCCCGAACCGCAATGGCTGGATGCGCTGATCCGAATGCAGCAAGCCACCAAGGCCGATGTGGTGGGCGGCACGGTGCTGCGCGAATTTGATGAGCCGCCGCCGCTTTGGGCGTTGCATCTGGATGGGGTGAAGGCGCTGCGCCATAAAAGTGGCCATGTGCATAAGCTAACCGGCAGCACGGGCAATGTGCTGTTTGCGCGGGCTGCTTTAAGCGCGCAGCCACGCCCGATTTTCGATCCGCAATTCAGCCTGCCGGGCGGGGACTATGCTGATCTGTTTCGCCGCCTGCGCCAAACAGGCAGTCACTTCGCCTGGTGCGATGAGGCCGTGCTGCGGGAGACTGTGCCAGCATCGCGGCTGGATCGGGGCTGGCTGCTGGGCCGGGCCTATTCTATCGGCAATGCCGATATGCGCCTGGCGCTGAAATATCGCAAAGGGATTGCTGGCGAGATCGTCAAAATCATTGCCGCCTATTGCGCGCTGCCGGAAGCGGCGCTGCCATCGCGGCGGATGCAGGCCATCGCGCGGATGTTTCGCGCCAGTGGCAAGCTGAATGCGTTGCGCGGCCATATCAGCCAGCCTTACCGTCTGGTTGACGGACGATAAATATTTAAATTTACCTGCCGAAAAATCTGCAAAAAAGCCCTCTCAGACCAGATCATGCGACCGGCCTGAGACGGCTTGTACTGAGCTTGTAACGGCGCGTTTTAGATGCGGCCGATCAGGCTGATCACGCCGACCTGAGTCATGCTGCCATTGCTGCCGCTCAGGAGATCGTAATTCAACCCCAGGGACCATGCTTCGGTCGTGGCGGCGATGCTGGCACCCGCCAGCAAATGACCACGCGTCGGCGAAGGCCCGAAGATCGAGAAGGCGCCTGTGCCAGCGCCCGTGCCGGTAACACCGGGGAAAGAGGCATCGAGCTTTACGCGGCTGGCCAGCGCATCATACCGATAGCCGACCCGCAATTCAGGTTGCAGGAAGAAACTGCTGAGATTGATGTCGTGACGCAGATTGGCGCCAAGGAAACCGCGAAGCGAACTCATGATGCTGGAATCGACCTTCAGATTGAAGCCCGCGCCGCCGCCTGTTTCCGTATAGCCTTCCTCGCGCATGGTCAGACCGTTCAGCGCTAAAATCGGCGTCAGGGTTGTGCTGCCATAGATGTAATTTACGCCGGTCGAGAAACCGGCAGCACCCATGATCGCTGTGCGTTTGGCGGTGGTGGTGCGGGACACCGGCCCCAGATTGATAAAGCGATGACTGGAGAGATCGCCATAGCCCGCGGAGATTTGCGTATCGAGGAACAGGCCTTTTCCGCGCCATGTCGTATAGCCGGACAACATATACCACTGCGTATTGTTGCGGCTGCTGGAGGGCAGGCGTTGATCGACATTGCCTGAATAGAATGTGAGCGCGCCGCCATACCAGCCATTTTCAGGGCTGCCGGCATCAGCGCCGACACTGAAGCCAAAGCCCGAATCCTTGAAGCCGGGAAGTCCGCTATTTCCCTTGTCGGAAATCTGCTGGGCAAATTCCTGACCCCAAAGCGTGGTTTCACCTTGCTGAGTGGCATAGAGCCGCAAAGCGCGCTGGCGCGCCGCGACAGGGCCGGTGGCATGGTCGGTGAGCGAGACCGCGATGGCGCGTGTGCCGCCGCTGGCATCGGGCGCGAATTGCGAATAGGCCGCTTGCGCCGAGGCCGTGTCTGTGACGCCGCTGATCATGGCCGCGCCCAGCGGATCATCCATCCGCAGCGCCGCATTGGCATAGGCGAAGACCTGCGCGGCATAGCCGGAGAGGCCCAGTTCGCCCGAGGTTTTCGGCGCCAGATCGAGCACGAGCTGGCTGAGCCCCGCATCATTCACCTGACTGGCTGAACCGGTGAAGAGATAGGGAATATTGCTTTCGAGCGCCGAGATGACCTGTGTGGGATTACCGATGTTGAGATTGCCGCTTTGCGCATTCAACAACACAAAGCGCCCGGATTCGGGAATGAAGCTACTATAGATCACGCCCAGATTGGCGCCGCTGGCCAGGCTGATCATCCCGCCCGCGCCGCTGGCATCGATGGAAATATTATTGGGCAGGGCATTGGACACAGCGACATTCAGATTGGCGCCGCTTGAAACGTCCAGCGTATTCACTTTCAGCGATTGGGCGACCTGATTATTCATCACATTCAATTCGCCGGTGTTGACGATGGTGATGTCCAATGTGCCTGTAGAATGTTGGGTGATCTGACCTGTGACCCGGCCAAAAGAGCCGATGTCAAGGGAATCGATCCCGCCACCGCCTGTAGCATTACTACCAAAATCAATATTGCCGGTGACGGTTGAGATGGAGGAAGAGCCGCCGCCCGTGACCGTGAGCGTATCTGCGCCCGAGCCGAACAGAATATCGCCCATGACCGTACCGCCTGCCGTATTGCTGAAGCTGATACCGGTTGTGTTGAAATGCAGATCGGCGGCCACTCTGACGGGTGTGGCGCCGGCGATGGCCGTGGTCGTGGCGGAGATGATGCCCGTATTATTGATCGCCGAGAGCGTGCCCGACAGATCGCGGATGGCATAGGCGGTCTGCACCGTGACGCTGTCCGGATTGCTGGTCACTGTCGCGGCTGAAATCGTGCCGGAATTGGTGATGCTATTGAGCGATGCATTGGTGCCGATGCTCAGGGCAAAGGCCTGACCGCCACGCGTGCCCGAGGCACTGGCCGAAATCACGCCGCTATTTTTAAGACCAGAATTGGCCAAGCTGACATCGCCAATCGCGGCATAGCCATCGATGATGAGGCCGCCCGCTGTCGGGGCAGCATTGCCGCTATCATTCGACGACACCTGCGCCAGTAGATTGCCGCTGTTGAATATGCCCAGCCCTTCGAAGGAGACGCTGGCCGTGCTGCTGAAGCCCGTGACCGACATGGCCGCGACATTCAGATTGGCATTGATGGTCGAGGCATGGATATTGCCGCGGTTATAAAAGCTGAAACCGGCTTCGGCATCGCCCGTATAGACACCGATGATGATGGGTGTGGTGCCAGCCGGCGCGAAGGTCACGGTCGCGGGCAGCGCATTGGCGGCCCCGCCTGTCATGGCCAAGGTCGGCAGCGTGCCCGATGATGTGGCATCACCGCCATTGTGGAAGCCGCCCAGAATCGAGCCGCCGATGCTCACCGCCGGGCCTGCCGCCGGATCATTCACACCTTTGGGCAGATTGGCCATGCCGGTGGATTCATTCACCGTCTGCTGGAAGCCCTGGACATTGATGATGCCCTTATTGCTGAAACTGCCACCGATCTCGCCGCTGGTAACGACACCGCGGGTGGATTGGCCATAGCCGATCATGGTGGTGGCGCCATCGATCGAGACATCGCCCGTTATTTTGCCCGCCAGGCTGAGGATGCTCAGCCCCGTCGGCGTAGTGCCATTGGTGGTCGAGGGCGTCAGGTTGAACGAGCTTCTCTTGATGTCGAGATTGCCGTCCAGCGTGGCAGAACTGGTGATACCGATGGCTGTAGAGCCATCGCCGTTAATATTCATCACCGTATTGTTCAGGCTGATATCACCTTCCAGTGTGCCGGTGCCGCTGAGGACAATGCCCCCTTTGCCCGTGCCCGAACCGCCCAGATCAATATTGCCCGCGGCAATCGTGACATTGCCCAGCAAGGGGGTGGCGGGGGGAGTGCTGCTGCCCGTATCGATCGTGATGCCGCGGGCATTCGCCGTGTCAATATTCGACAGCGTGCCCGCATTCATCGTGAAATTATTGCCAGAATCGACGGTGACCGCCGCATTGGCGGCTTTGATCGTGATGCTGCCGCCCGTATTGATGGTGATGTCGCCCGGGCTGGCCGGCGATCCCGCCGCCGTCGAAGTTTTGACCGCCGTTGTGGTGGCGGAATTGATAATCAGATTATCCGCAAGGGCAGATTGCAGACTGCCAGCGGTTAGAAGCGCCACAGAGGCGGCGGAGAGCAGCAAATTGAGTTTGAAAGTTTGACGCGTCACCTGGGCCTCTCGTCTTTTTTATCTGTCGTCAGAGAACAAAATTATTTAGTCGAAACAGGCCTGTAGAGGCCAGTACAGGATAATTACTGAACATCGAAACAGCACCGACGCAATAATACGCAGCGCGGCGGCGCGCACCTTAGCCAGTTTCGCGCCTGCTACCTAGCGGTTACTTCCCGCCAGATTCGCGATTTTCCGTTTTTAATCAGAAGTTAGCCGGTCCCCGCCAGAATGCCGCATTCGGAAATATCAGGAGCCCATACCAGAAGATTGACCAGACCAAAAGAAGCGTCCGGCAAAGTCTGGTCAAGATGAACAGCCCTCATGAATAGCTCTCACATCCTGATTCGCCTCACCCAGGCCCAGTTGGATGCCGCCATCATCCGCCATGAAATGCTTGCATCCGGGCGCTTGGGCGGGGCGCGGGCTGTATTTGCCTTTCATGATCTGTCCGGCCTCGATCTGTCGGGCCGCAGCCTCTGCGATGCCGATTTCACAGGCGCTGTTCTGGAAGAGGCCGACCTGTCGGGCGCAAGGCTGGATGCGGCGAGCTTTTACGGGGCCGATCTCAGACGCACCCATTGCGTGGGGGCAAGCCTGCGGCGCTGCGATCTGCGCGGGGCTTCGCTCAAAGGGGCCAATCTGATCGGGGCAGATCTCTATGAGGCCGATCTGCGCGAAGGCTCCATCGCCCGGCAGGAACGCGACGGCAATCTGCGCCTGCTGCAACATGCGCCAGGCCCGGCCGATATGCCGGACGCCCTGCTCCATCACGCCAATCTGGAACGCGCCAAACTCAGCGGCCTCACCGCGATGCAGGCCGATTTCACCGATGCGATGATGCGTGGCTGCAAGCTGGTCAAAGCCAATCTGCGTCAGGCCAAACTTTCCGGGGCCAATCTGGAAAATGCGGATCTGACGGGCTGTGATCTGAGCGGGGCCGATCTGAGCGGGGCAGTCCTGATCGGCACAAAGCTGGATCAGGCCAATCTGCGGCAGACCAATCTGAGCAATGTTCTGACTGAAAACGCCATCGGCCAAGCGCCAGACCAAAATCTGGCGGCCATGATCGAGGCCCATTGCCGCTGGACCAAAAGCAATACGCAAAGCGGCCAGCCCGGTAATTTCAGCGGGCTGGATATGCGCCGCTTAAAAGACCTCTCCTTGCTGCCGCTGACGGCACTGATCGCCCCGGGCGCCATTTTTTACGGCATGACACTGAGCTATGCGTCCTTACAGGGCAGCAATCTGGCTGGTGCGGATTTGCGTTCTGCGAAACTGAATGGCGCGGATTTACGCGGCGCCAATCTGCAAGGGGCGCGTCTGTCTTATGCTGATTTGCGCGATACGAAATTCGGGCCTTTGCAGATCGACACACAGCGTTTGATGCATGCCAAGCTGGACAAGGCAGAATTGCGCTATGCCGATATGCGCGGCAGCGATTTAAGCCGCGCCCAATTGGATCAGGCGGATTTATCCTATGCCAATCTGTGCGGCGCGAATCTGCGGGAGGCCGACCTTGACCAATGCCGCCAGATCGGCACCAAATTCGCGGCCTGAAGAATTCGGATTAATGTTCAGCCGCCCTTTGGGGCTCGCTGAAGGGAATGCGGGTGCGGGCATTGATGAATTTCCCCAAACGATCCAGCGAATTCCGTGATTCCCGCAAAGACCTATCCATCTGAAACAGATGCTGCATGCCATCATAAATTTCGATGCTCACCCGCGCCCCGGCTTCGGCGGCGCGGTCACCGATTTTACTGGCATCGTCACGCAGGATTTCGCGCGAACCGGCATGCACCATGATGGGCGGAAAATCCTTGAAATTGGCGAAAGCGGGTGAGGCATAAGGATCGTTGGGATTGAGTTTTTTGAGATAGTTGCGGGCGCATAGAAATAAGAAATCCCAGCTATGTTGTGCATCCTCATCCGCATTGCTCATGACGGACATGCCTGACAGCGAGAGATCGGCCCAGGGCGACATCGCCGCGATGGCGGCGGGCATGGGCAGATTGCCATTGCGAATGGCCAGCGCCGTGGCAAAGGCCAGGCCGCCGCCCGCCCCATCACCAGCCAGCACGATGGAATCGGGCAGAACCCCACCGCGGATCAGATTGCGATAAATATCCACCCCGTCGCGCACCGGTGAGGGGAAGGGATATTCCGGCGCCAGGCGGTAATCGATACTGAGCGCATTGGCTTCCGCCGCCTGACATAAGCGTCCCACCAAAGGGCGATGGGTTTCGGGCGAGCCGGCAATAAAACCACCGCCATGAAAATAGAGGATCAGGCGGCCCTGACTGGCATTTTCGGCCCGCACCCATTCGCCTTTGATCAGGCCGAGTTGGGCAGGCTCATAGGTGACGCCATCGGGGCATTCCATGAAGCGCGCAAACATAGACTGATAGACCGCGCGCAAATCCGCGATGCTGGTCTGGGGACCAAATCGTGGAGCACGCCCGCGTGTAAACAGCACCATGAAACCCTCTTTGCGAAAACCATGGGCAACCACCCCCAGTAATCGCCAACTCTAGTCTAATAGCCGTATCTGGCTTGATAAACCCATGATGCAACGCCAGAGAGGATGCAAGTTTCCACAAGACCGAAAGGGCGCATCCCTTGCGGGATACGCCCTTAAGATTATTTCACGCTTATATGCGGTGGCGCTTGTATGCGGCGTCAGGCGGCTTTGGCCGGTGTGTGATCCGGTGCGTGATCTTGCGGCCCAGCAACAGGCCGTGTTTCAGCCTTTGCCGAGATATGAATGCGCCGGGGCTTCTTTTCCTCGGGCACGCGCCGTTCCAGCTCCAGATGCAAAAGCCCGTTTTGCAGAGCCGCGCCGGTGACTTCGACATGATCGGCAAGCTGGAAGCGCCGCTCAAAGGCGCGCCCGGCAATACCATGGTGAAGATAGGTCGCTTGGCCGGTGTCTTCACGCTTGCCGCTGACGGTCAGGACGCCATCGCGCAATTCGGCCTGAAGATCGTTTTCGCTGAAACCAGCCACCGCAATGCTGATGCGATAGCGGTTTTCATCGGTACGTTCGATATTATAGGGCGGATAGCCCTGATTATGGGGGACCGCGCCCGTGGCACTGTCTGATGCTGCATCTAACAGATCGAGTAAACGATCATAGCCAACGGTCGAACGGAATAAGGGTGCAAAATCCAGTCTCATGTCACAACCTCCTATGAGCCTTGTGGAATAGGTGCCTCCCGCTTGGGCCGACACCGACAAGGAAGGAGATGGGCATCGCGCCGCCTTGCTTCAAGCCCCCCACATGCTGGCCCAGCGAAAAAACCCAACAGGCCATATTATTACAAGAATACAATAACTTAACCGGGTCACAGCCATGCTGGAGAGATTATAGCCCAGCCATTCATATATCCAGTTGCGCATACAGGCGCCTTCGTCCTGATTGGCCGGCGCCCGCCAGACGCCAAAGCGGATCAGGCTTTCCAGATTGTTCAGCACACAGGCGCCCGCATTGAATTGCCAATGCAGCGCCATCAGCGGAATGAATAAAAGCCAGATACCCAACCAAAGAGGCGAGGCCACCAGCCAACCGGTCAGGCTGTACAGGACAATGAGCAGGTGCAGCACAAGACAGACCCAGCTCAGCGCGTCTCGGCGGATCAGATGCGTCACGCCAGCCTCTTCAACCCAAAAGCCTGAACAGCCTGATCCGGGCATGAAACTTTTTCAATCCAAAGAAGACTGCGTAAGTATTGTCGCCTGATCAGGCGACAGGATTTCATAAGCGCGAAGTTTCGACACAGTTGTGCAGCGCGCTGACAAATGGTCATATTCGCCCGCCTGGCCCATAAGACTGTCATCATCCTGTGCGATGAGACTGTTTTTAGGCTCGGTCTGCTTGTTTATCTGCTGGGGCATGTCTCCGGGCGACTGCTTTTACAGGCATCAGCCTTTGACAGATGCGGCAAGCAGAGCATGATGAGGAGCTGCTGCTCTCTACGGTCCGCGCCGTGAGGGTTCACACGTAAAATCACAACATGGGAAGGAATCTTCAATGAGCTCAGAAGCCGTACAGAAAATTATCTCCAATATGAGCGCGGCGCTTGGTGAGAATACGGGCCTTGGCGGTACGCTGAAATTCGATCTTGGCGAACCGGGCAGCATCTATCTGGATGGCAAGTCCGTTCCGAACAAAGTCGAAGATGGCGACGGCAAGAATGCTGATTGCACCATCACCGTCTCGATGGAAAATTTCGAAAAGCTCGCCAAGGGCGAATTGGACGGCACCTCCGCCTTTATGCAGGGCAAGCTGCGCGTTTCGGGCGATATGGGTCTGGCCATGAAGCTTGGCCCGATCCTCGCCAAAGTTCGCCCGGCCTGAATTTCATTCGGCCCGGCTCCATTATATCTTTCGGGATGCGAACAGATGGCGGCATTCGACACGCTCGATGCGCATCAATTTCAGGCCCGGCTGATCACGACATCAGATAGTGTGCGCCTGCGCACTGCTATTTGGAACGCCGCGGAGGGCATAGCCTTTCGCGGCGTTTGTGTTCTGTTGCAGGGCCAGACTGAATATCTCGAAAAATATGAGGAAGTGATTCACGATCTGCGCCAGCGCGGCTTTTGCGTGGCCGCATTTGACTGGCGCGGACAGGGCGGATCACAGCGCGGGGTGGACAACCCGCTGATCGCCCATATCGCGGATTTCGCGCAATATGACGAAGATCTGCGGGCTTTCATGCGCCTGATCGTCCGCCCGCTTCTTGCAGAAACGGGAAGTCTGTTGCCGATTGTCTTCGCCCATTCCATGGGTGGCCATATTTTATTGCGTTATCTGCATGACCATCCCGATCATTTTAAAGCGGCGATTTTAAGCGCTCCGATGTTGCGCATTTCCACCCGCGGCAAGCCCGAATGGCTGGTGCCAAGATTGGCCAGATGGCTGCTGCGTTTGGGGCAGGGGCAGAAATTTGTCTGGGGGATGGAGGAGCGTGATCCGCTTCTGCTGGATTTTTCCACGCAGCTTGTGACATCGGACCGGATGCGCTTTGCGCGGGCACAGGATTTTATCGCCCACCAGCCAGAGCTACGCGTGGCGGGGCCAAGCTGGCAATGGCTGTCTGCCGCCTATGACTCCATAGGCCGGGTGATGCAGCCCGGTTTCGCGGCCCGGATCACCACCCCCATTTTACTGGTAGGCGCGGGACGTGACCGGATTGTGCAGGTCAGCGCCAGCCGCAGCTTTGCCGCCCGCCTGCCCCATGGCAGCTATTTCGAAATCCCCGAATCAGAGCATGAGCTGGCCATGGAAAATGATCTGGTGCGCGCCAGATTTTGGAAAGCCGTGGATGGCTTCCTGAAAAAAGAACTAGGCCCATCAGAGGCTTGCGGGCTATAGAACAGTCCGCGAACGGCCTTAGAATGGCGGCATGCGATATGACCAACCGTCCAGAACCATAGAAACAGACAGGCCCGGCTCAGGCGTTGAGAATTTTCAGCGCCTCGTCATGGACCCGCCTGTCGCCCACGGCCAGCATATTGCCACCTTCGGCCGAGACCGGATTGCCCTGCCAATCGGTGCAGATGCCGCCGGCATTCTCGATGACCGGGATCAGGGCTGCGACATCCCACGGCTTCAGCAGGCTCTCTACAATGATGTCGATAAAGCCCATGGCCAGCAGCGCATAGGCATAGCAATCGCCCCCGAAATAGCTCATCTGCGCTTGGGCGCAGAGGCTGCGAAAGGCCTGCCGGTCTTTCTGATCAAAAAAGGCCCAGGGATGGGTGGTGGAAATCACCGCCGCACTCAGACCAGGGCAAGGCCGAACCTTCAGCTTGGATTGGCCCTCAGGCGTTATCAGATAGCTCTGTCCATCATAGCCGATGAACCGTTCGCGGGTGACCGGCTGATCAATAATGCCCAATACGCGCTCGCCCTGTTCTTCCAGCGCGATCAGCGTGCCCCACATATGGCGCCCCGTGATAAAGGCCCGCGTCCCATCCACCGGGTCCAGCACCCAGCACCGCCCGGATGTGCCGCGCTTTGCGCCAAATTCTTCGCCCAGAATGGCGTCATCCGGCCGTTCCGCCGCGATGATGGCGCGAATGGCTTCCTCGGCCCCGCGATCCGCCGCGGTTACCGGATCGAACATCGCCTTGCCGCCGAAACTGCCTTTGTCGTCAATATTCAGCCTTTGGCGGAAATAGGGGCGAATGACCTCGCCCGCCCGGTCCGCCAGGCGATTGGCAAAAGCAATTGTCTCAGTCTCAAGCGGCATGATTTGGTCCTAACACAAAGCCGGGGCGGATTACCCAATCCGAGAAGGCTGTTTCATATAGCAGCTCGGCGCAACAGGGGAATGACAGGATGAAACAGGTCGTGATCACCGGTGCCTCCACCGGTATCGGCTTTGCCACGGCGCTGCATCTGTGCCGCAAAGGGTATCGCGTTTATGCCACGATCCGCCGCCCGGAAGATGGCGCAAGGCTGAAGGCCCTGTGCGGAGAAAATCTGCTGCCGCTGGAGCTGGACATTACCGACCAAGCCGCCGTGGCCGCAGCAGCGCATGACATGGCGGCGCAGTTAAAAGGCCAAACGCTTTTCGGACTGGTGAACAATGCCGGGATCGCCATGCCCGGCCCCTTGTTACATTTGCCATTGGATGATCTGCGCCGACAGATGGAGGTCAATCTGATTGCCCAATTGGGGGTGACGCAATGTTTCGCGCCGCTGCTGGGCGCAGGACTACCGCGCAGCAGCGGTGCGCAGGGCCGCATTGTGATGATGTCCTCGGTCAGCGGGAAAAATGCTTTTCCATTTATCGGCGCTTATGCGGCGAGCAAATTCGCATTAGAGGGAATGTCAGAGGCGCTGCGGCGGGAATTGCTGCTCTTTGATATTCCCGTGATCCTGATCCGACCCGGCGCGATCGCGACACCGATCTGGGATAAAGCCGCCGAAGGCGCGCTCGCCGCCTTCGCGCAGACGCCCTATGGCCCCTATCTCGAAAAAATCCGTGAGACCATGACAAGCGAAGGCAAGAACGGTCTGCCGCCCGAACGGGTGGCGAGGCTGGTCGAGGCCGCGCTCACGCATCCCAAACCACGCCTTACCTATACAATCCGGCCCTCGCTGCTCACAGGACTCATGCTTGCAGTCCTGCCTAAGCGCCAGGTCGACAAGCTGATTGCAGCAAGGTTAGGGCTGAACCAAGCTCCATTACTAGGTCGCGCTAGCTAGCGGATTTAGCCCGCTTGCGCATATGAGGGAGTAATTCCTTTTTGCGCAGACGGATCGACAGCGGCGTCACTTCGACCAATTCGTCATCACCGATATAGGCGATGGATTGCTCCAGCGTCGGGGGCGAAATCGGTGTCAGACGCACCGCTTCGTCCTTGCTGGTGGTACGAATATTCGTGAGCTGCTTGGCTTTGAGCGGGTTCACATCGAGGTCATTATCTTTGGCGTTCTCGCCAATGATCATGCCCTGATAGACTTTTGTACCCGGCTCGACGAACAGCTTGCCGCGTTCTTCGAGATACCACAGCCCATAGGCCACGGCCTCGCCATCGCCCGTAGAGATCAGGGCGCCATTGCGGCGGCCTTCGATCGGGCCCTTATGCGGCGCATAGGAATGGAACATACGGTTCATCACGCCTGTGCCGCGCGTATCGGTCAGGAATTCGCCGTGATAGCCGATCAGGCCACGAGATGGCGCCAAAAACACCAGCCGTGTCTTATCCGCACCGGTTTGACGCATATCCTGCATCTCGCCCTTACGCATGGAGATTTTTTCGATCACCACACCGGTATAGGGGTCATCGACATCGATCGTAACTTCTTCAATCGGCTCGATCCGCTGGCCGTCATCATCGGTTTGAAACAGCACGCGCGGCCGCGAAATGGACAGTTCAAAGCCTTCGCGGCGCATGGTTTCAATCAGCACGCCCAATTGCAATTCACCGCGTCCGGCTACTTCGAAATTACCTTCGCCGGTTTCATTGAGGCGGATGGCGACATTGCCTTCGGCTTCGCGCAACAATCTCTCGCGGATAACGCGGCTTTGCACCTTATCACCTTCGCGGCCGGCGAGTGGCGAGTCATTGACGGCCAGCGTGATCGCCAGTGTCGGCGGATCAATCGGGGTCGCGGCGATGGGTTGTTCCACCCCTATATCGCAGAGCGTATCGGCGACGTTGGCATTTTGCAGGCCAGCGATGGCGATGATGTCACCAGCTTCGGCGCGGGCTTCAGGGACGCGGCCCAAACCACGGAAGGCCAGCAATTTGGTGGCGCGCGCGCGTTCGACTTCCTTGCCATTGCGATCCAGCGACTTGATCACGCGGTTCACGGTGATGGAGCCGGATTCGATGCGGCCCGTCAGAATGCGGCCCAGATAAGGGTCGGATTCCAGGGTCGTGACCAACATGGTGAAGGGGTGATCGTCGCCCGCTTTGGCGGCCGGTTTCGGCGGCGGCACGTCTTTGATGACGAGGTCGAATAGCGGGGTGAGATCTTTGCGGTCATCCGCTTCCAGATCGCGCACGGCCCAGCCATTGCGGCCAGAGGCGTAGAGATGATGGAAATCCAGCTGATCGTCATTGGCTTCCAGAGCCAGGAAAAGATCGAAAATGCTTTCCAGCGTTTCTTTAGGCTGGGCGTCATGACGATCGATTTTATTGATCACCACAATCGGCTTCAAACCCAGCTTCAACGCTTTGGAGAGCACGAATTTGGTTTGGGGCATGACGGATTCGGCGGCATCTACCAGTAGCACCACGCCATCGACCATCGAGAGAATACGCTCCACCTCGCCGCCAAAATCGGCGTGACCAGGTGTATCGACGATATTGATGCGGGTGCCTTGCCATTCCACGCTGGTGCATTTGGCGAGGATGGTAATGCCGCGTTCACGCTCCAGATCGTTGGAGTCCATCACGCGGTCTTGCATCTGTTGATTTTCGCGGACAGCCCCGGCCTGCTTCAGAAGTTGATCGACCAACGTTGTTTTGCCGTGATCAACATGGGCAATGATAGCGATATTACGAATTTCCATGGAATGTGCTTGAGCCACCGCTTTGAGAAGGGCGGGCTTATAAACACATGGTCGCCATGTAGCAATTTACCCGCTGCATTTTTCTTGACAGGTCAGAAGGGCGATTGGCAGACAGCGCCCCGGGCCACGGGAACATTTCATGAAGTCTTTGCAATTTAAGGCTTTTTGCAAAGCACCAGGGGCCATACTATGCGCTAAATAATGAAGATACTTCGCCAGCACACATTGGCGGATGATAGGAAATGGCCAAGTGGGAAGGTTATTTCTTACAGCTCCTTACGTGTGGAATTTGCCGCGCAGTCAATGCAATGGACGATTATGGGTAATATGAGCCTTTCTGAAGATATAAGCCGCGCCTCTCGCCGTACCGGGTTGAACCGGCTGGGGCGACGGCCTGTGATTTGGGCGGGGGCGGCTTTGCTTCTGGGGCTTGGGACCTGGTGGATCTGGGGTGGCCCTGGTCCGCAACCCCGCCAGACACCGCCGGCGCCTGTGGTGGTGGGGCTGGTTGAGCAGCGGCCCGTGACGATGTTTGAGAACACGCTTGGCAAAGTGGTGGCCACGGCAAGTGTTCAGGTAACCGCCCGTGTGCAAGGCCAATTGCTGTCCGCCGCCTTCAAAGAAGGGGACATGGTGCGCAAGGGCGATGTGTTGTTTCAACTAGACCCGCGTCCGTTCCAGGCAGCTTTAGCACAGGCGACAGCCATACGTGATAAGAACCGGGCTCAAGCCAATGCAGCGCAACAAGATGCAGCCCGTTATGCCGCACTGGTGCAAGAAGGTGCGGTTTCCCGCAGCCTTGCAGAGCAATTTGCTGCCAATGCGAAAGCTTTAGCAGCGAGTGTCGCGGCAGATCAGGCCAATGTTGAAGCGGCACGGCTGGATATTTCCTATGCAAAAATCATTTCGCCCGTGGATGGGAAAACCGGCGCGATTACACTGCAACCGGGCAATATTGTGCCCGCCAATGGCACGACGCCGCTGGTGACGATAACCCAGACCCAGCCGATAAAGATTTCCTTCGCGCTGCCGCAACATCTTATGCCGCGCATTCAGAGCCAGATGAAAGCCGGCACTTTATTCGTCAGCCTGACTTTGCAAGATAGTTCACACACACAGATGCGTGCGCCCGTGGATTTCATCAGCAATCAGGTGGATGAACGCAGCGGCACGATAGAATTACGGGCAACATTCGATAATGCCGCCAATAGTCTGGTGCCGGGACAATTGATGGATGTGCGCGTGGCGCTAGGGCAATTGGAGAATGCTCTGGTTGTACCGCAGAAAAGTTTGAATACGGGGCCAGATTTCCGCTTTGTCTATTTCGTGAATGAGCAGGACAGTGTGGAATTGCGCAAAGTAACCCTGCTCTATGATGATGGCGAGATTGCCGCGGTTCAGGGCGATCTTAAGCCGCGGGATAAAGTAGTTATTCAGGGGCAGCTGCGGCTTGTGCCCGGGGTGAAAGTCAGCATCCATCCTGCGCAGAACACGCCATGAACATTTCTGCGCCGTTCATCCGCCGCCCTGTCATGACCATTTTGGTGATGGCGGCGATGCTGATCTTTGGCGCCTTTGGCTATAGTTCACTGCCGGTCAGTGAATTGCCAAATGTGGACTTTCCCACGATCAGCGTTTCGGCGTCTCTGCCGGGGGCCAATCCCGAAACCATGGCTTCGGCTGTGGCGACGCCGCTGGAGGCAGAGTTTTCGACCATCGCGGGCATATCCTCGATGACATCGACCAGCGCGCAGGGCCAAACCAGCATCACGATTCAATTTGAGCTGGACCGCAGCATTGATGGCGCGGCGCAAGATGTGCAATCGGCCATTGCGGCGGCCGTGCGCCATTTGCCACCCAATATGCCATCGCCACCGACCATGCGCAAAGAAAACCCGGCGGATAGCCCCATCCTGTTTCTGGTCATGCGCTCGCCCACCTTGCCGATGCATGAGGTGAATAAATATGCCGAGACCTTATTGGCGCGGCAATTATCGACTATTTCGGGCGTGGCGAAAGTCAATGTGTTTGGCGGCCAACAATATGCGGTGCGGATTCAGGCAGACCCGATTGCCTTAGCAGCCCGCGGGATTGGAATTGACCAGATTGCGGCAGCCGTGGATGCCAGCAATTCCAATAGCGCGACGGGATCGCTGAGCGGGCCATCACAATCGGCCATCATACAATCTACGGGCCAGCTGACGGATGCGAAGCAATTTGCGCGGCAAATAATCACCTATCGCGATGGCGCGCCTGTGCGGCTGGGTGAGATTGGCCGCGTTTTTGACAGTGTCGCCAATGATAAGCAGGGCGGCTGGTTCAATGGCGAGCGGGCGATTGTGCTGGCGATCCTGCGCCAGCCAGGAGCCAATACGATTGCGGTGGTGGATGGCATTCAAGACGTATTGCCCCGCTTCATGGAGCAGCTTCCTGCCAGCATTTCACTTGAAACATCTTATGACCGGAGCATCAATATCCGCGCATCGGTGAGCGATGTGCAGATCACTTTGCTGATTTCCGCTGTTCTGGTTGTCGCCGTGATATTTTTGTTTCTGCGCACTATATCAGCAACATTTGTGGCATCGCTTGCCCTGCCCATTGCCATTATCGGCACATTCGCTGGTATGGCTTATTTTGGCTATAGCCTGAACAATCTATCGCTGATGGCGCTGACCCTTTCGGTGGGGTTTGTGGTCGACGACGCGATCGTCATGCTGGAAAATATTGTCCGCCATACGGAGAAGGGAGAAGAGCCGATGGAGGCGGCGCTAGTGGGGTCGCGCGAGATCGGATTCACGATCTTATCCATGACCATTTCACTGGCGGCAGTGTTTATTCCGGTTCTTTTCATGGGCGGCATTGTGGGGCGACTGCTGCATGAATTTGCGGTTACTATAGTGATCGCCATTGTGGTTTCCGGCATTGTTTCAGTGACCCTGACGCCCATGATGCTAAGCCGCATGATGAAACGTAACCAGCATGCGCAGCAGAATGCTTTTCAACACTGGTGTGAACGCAGCTTTGAGCGATTGCAGGGCCTATATGAGCGCTCACTGCGCTGGGGCCTGCGGCATCACCGTTTTATTTTCATGACCTTTATCGCAAGCGTGGTCGCGACGGGGGTGATGCTCAGCTCTATGAGAATGGATTTTTTGCCCAGCGGCGATAGCGGACAAATCATAGGCATAACCGAAGCTTCCACCGGCACATCTTATGAACAGATGGTTATTTATCAGCGCGAAGCAGCGGCCATTGCATTGAAAGACCCGAATGTGCGCAGTGTGATGTCGTCGATCGGAGGCGGGCCAAATCGCGGCTCTACAAATACGGGGCGGCTTTTTATCAATCTCAAGCCATCGGGCGAACGCAGGTCGCCGGAAGCTATCATTCAAGGCTTGAGGCCCAAGCTTTCGCATATTCCCGGACTGCGTGTCTATTTACAGAATCCGCCCGCGCTGCGCATTGGTGGCATGCAATCCAAATCGCAATATCAATATACGTTGCAGGATCTCGATCAGGACCAGCTTCAGGAAGCCGCGACCAAGCTGACCACGGCCTTGCGTGACATGCCAGGATTTGCCGATGTGGGCAATGACATGGACTTCTCCACGCCCGCGGTGAAAGTGGCTATTAATCGGGATCGTGCGGCGGCATTGGGGGTGACACCTGCCCAAATTGAAGCGGCGCTGGGCGCGGCCTATGGCGGCCAGCAAATTTCGCGCATCTATACGGACATTGATACATACCAGGTTATTCTTGAACTTCTGCCGCACTATAGGACGCATGAATCGGCGTTATCGAGGTTATATGTGACAGCGCAGAATGGCGCGCTTGTTCCGCTGACTGCGGTGACGACGATTGGTCCAGGCCATATGCCTTTGACCATCAATCATCTGGGGCAGTTACCCGCTGTTACGGTTTCATTCAGCCTGACGCCGGATATGGCGCTGTCGGATGCGGTGGGCGCCATTGAGCAGGCGAAAGCGCAACTTAATCTGCCGGCGACAATTCAGACGAGTTTTCAAGGGACGGCGCAAGCTTTTCAGGAGTCGACAGCCAGCCTTCTGTTCCTGCTCGTCATCGCGATTGTGGTTATCTATATCGTGCTGGGCATTTTGTATGAAAGCTTCATTCACCCGCTGACCATACTTTCAGGACTGCCATCGGCGGCCGTGGGGGCGCTGTTGACCTTGATGTTGTTTGGCATGCCGCTGAGCCTTTATGCGTTTGTTGGCATCATCATGCTGATCGGAATTGTGAAGAAGAACGCGATCATGATGATCGACTTTTCTTTGGAGCGTGAGCGGCAGCAAGGTGTCAAACCTGAAGACGCGATTTTGGAAGCGGCGCTTATTCGGTTTCGGCCCATTATGATGACAACCATGGCGGCGCTTATGGGCATATTGCCAATTGCCATTGGCCATGGTGAGGGGGCGGAATCGCGCCAGCCATTGGGCATTGCCGTTGTCGGCGGCTTAATGTTGTCCCAATTGCTGACGCTATATATTACGCCGGTGATCTATATTTATCTCGACCGTCTGGGGAAACGTGTTTCCCAGTGGCGTAACCAGCCCCGCCCCGCTGCCGCAGGATAAATTCAGGCCGTAATCTTTCTCAATGCATCAAGCTGGGCCGGGCTTATCTGCCAATTGCCGGCGCAACCAAACCCGAACAAATCGACGCCAATATCGAAGCCGCCAATT
>CAZOJG010000006.1:9452-127354 GCA_964580115.1 uncultured Rhizobium sp. | reverse complement strand
TTTTCAACTCCCCGAGGGCGGCCTGGAAGTTCCGCTCGATCTGCGACTTGCGCACGGCCGTGTTGTCGACCTCGAGCACCTCGATCTCGGGATTGCCGCCCGCCTGCGGCCGGTATTTGTTGACGCCGATGATGACGTCCTGGCCGCTGTCGATGCGCGCCTGCTTCTTCGCCGCCGCTTCTTCGATGCGCAGTTTCGGAATACCCGCTTCGACCGCTTTGGTCATGCCGCCCATCTTCTCGACATCCTGAATAATATCGCGGGCTGCCGTGACCAGGGAGTGGGTCAAAGCTTCAACATAATAAGAGCCGCCCAGCGGATCGACCACTTTGGTGACATGGGTTTCGTTCTGCAGGATCAGCTGTGTATTGCGGGCGATGCGGGCCGAAAACTCTGTCGGCAGGGCAATCGCTTCATCCAGAGAATTGGTATGCAGCGATTGTGTGCCCCCCAATACAGATGCCAGCGCTTCAAAGGCCGTGCGCACAACGTTATTATATGGGTCTTGTTCCGTGAGCGAAACACCGGATGTCTGGCAATGGGTGCGCAGCATCAGACTGTCAGCTTTTTTCGGATTGAACTCCGACATGATTTCAGACCAGAGCAAGCGCGCGGCCCGGAGCTTGGCGATCTCCATGAAGAAATTCATGCCGATACCAAAGAAGAACGACAGGCGCGGGGCGAATGCATCGACCTGCAAGCCCTTGCCCAGTGCGGCGCGGACATATTCCTTACCATCGGCCAGCGTATAGGCCAGCTCCTGCACCGCAGTCGCACCGGCTTCATGCATGTGATAGCCAGAGATCGAGATCGAATTGAATTTCGGCATTTTCTGCGCCGTGAATTCAATAATATCCGCAATGATCCGCATCGAAGGTGCAGGCGGATAAATATAGGTATTGCGCACCATGAACTCTTTCAGAATGTCATTCTGAATGGTGCCAGACAGTTTTTCCGGGGATACGCCCTGCTCCTCGCCCGCAACAATGAAATTGGCGAGAATGGGAATGACCGCGCCGTTCATGGTCATCGAGACGCTCATCTTGTCGAGCGGAATACCATCGAACAGAATTTTCATATCCTCGACGGAATCAATCGCCACGCCCGCCTTGCCGACATCGCCCGCCACACGCGGATGATCACTGTCGTAACCACGATGGGTTGCCAGATCGAACGCCACCGAAAGCCCCATCTGACCGGCGGCCAGATTCTTGCGGTAAAAAGCATTGGATGCTTCTGCGGTGGAAAAACCCGCATATTGACGAATGGTCCATGGCCGCCCGGCATACATGGTGCCGCGCACGCCGCGCATAAATGGCATCAAACCGGGAAGCGTGTCGGACGCCGCGATACCGTCCAGATCAGCCGCCGTATAAAGCGGTTTGATCGCGATCCCTTCTGGCGAGGCCCAGGTCAGGCTGTCCAACGGACGGTCGCGTAATTCCTTCTGGGCCAGCTTTGCCCATTCCGCCAAATCCTTATTCGCGTCCCGCCAGTTTTCGCCGCTCATGCTACCCTCTCAAATTTGCGCATCACTATTGCAGGTGCGAAACCCGAGGCAAGCCTCGCGTTAAGATATGGGAACAAATACCGTTATTTGTTCCGCCTACGGAAAATACGACCGATCAATCGCTCAGACACACTATCAATTCGTTCGCCCACAAGATTTAGCGTGGCTGTATAATTGACAAACGACCCATAGTATGAGAACAAAGGATGATATTGATTCGGTTACTGATTCGGACGTGATTCGTACCTATCACGTTCCTATGTCTCAAAACCTATCCACAGTCTCTGATTGCGCCCCCATCTAGCTGCGCCAGCCTCGCTTGCAGGAGCGACGGCAAACCACCACTTTCCCCCTATCATGTCACGCGCTCTGCCAGCTTCATCGCATCTGCCCATTCAGGGCCGCGTCACCGCCATTCTTGGGCCGACCAATACGGGCAAAACCCATTTTGCCATTGAACGGATGCTCGCCCACAAGTCCGGCATGATCGGCCTGCCCCTGCGGCTGCTGGCGCGGGAAGTGTATGAAAAGATCGTCCGCTTAAAAGGCGCGCCCGCGGTGGCGCTGATCACAGGCGAGGAAAAAATTGTCCCGCCAAATGCCCGCTATTATGTCTGCACAGTCGAGGCGATGCCGCTGGATATTCGCACCGCCTGTCTCGTGATCGACGAAATCCAGCTCTGTGCCGATCCTGAGCGTGGTCATATTTTCACAGAACGTTTGCTCTTGGCCCGCGGTGAGGAAGAAACCATATTTTTAGGTGCCGACACGATGCGCGGCGCGATTCAAAAATTTATCCCGCGCGCATGGTTTATCACCCGCGAACGCTTTTCCGATCTTGCCTATACGGGCAGCAAAAAGCTCACCCGCCTGCCCCGGCGTTCGGCGGTCGTCGCCTTCACGGCAGAGGATGTTTATAGCATCGCTGAACTGATCCGCCGTCAACGCGGCGGCGCGGCGGTGGTGCTGGGCGCCCTGTCACCCCGCACGCGCAATGCGCAGGTGGCGCTGTATCAATCAGGCGAAGTCGATTTTCTAGTGGCAACCGATGCCATCGGTTTGGGCCTGAACATGGATGTTGACCATGTAGCCTTTGCCGCGCGGGAAAAATTCGACGGTTACACGACCCGCAGCCTTGCCCCGCATGAGGCCGGGCAAATAGCCGGGCGTGCCGGGAGATACATGAATGACGGCACCTTTGGCACCACGGCAGAGGCCGAGCCTTTTGACGCCGATCTTGTGGCCCGCATTGAATCCCACCGTTATGATCCGGTGCGCCAATTGCAATGGCGCAATCCGCATCTGGATTTCAATTCTTTGAACGGCTTGCTGGCCAGTCTGGACGCCGCGCCACCGCTCAAGGGGCTGAGCAAGGGCCGCCCGGCAAGTGATGTTCTGTCCCTCCGGCTGGTTTCCGCCGCCGAGGATATTCGGGATATGGCCCGCCACAAGATCGGGCTTCGGCTTTTATGGGATGTCTGCCAATTACCGGATTTTAGAAAACTGAGTGTCGAGGAACATGCAAAGCTGGTTGATACGATCTATCGCCATCTGATGCGCGATCCCGGTACGCTGCCAGAAGACTGGCTGGCCCGTCAGATCGACCGACTTGACATGAGCGAGGGCGATGTAGCCACTTTGTCCGGGCGGCTTGCACAAATCCGCACTTGGACCTATGCCGCCCATCGCCCGGGCTGGATCGAAAGAGCTGGCTACTGGCAGGAGAAAACGCGCGGGGTCGAAGGCAGGCTGTCCGATGCGCTGCATGAAAAACTCACGCAACGCTTCATCGACAGGCGAACTTCGATCCTCTTGAAAAAGTTACGTGAGGACGATCTGGACGACCTGCAACTTGATGACTCTGGAAGCGTGATGCTGGCCGGGGAAATGATGGGCAAGCTGGAAGGCTTTCGCTTCGCCCCTGATCCGCGCGCCGAAGGCGTGCATGGTCGTACCTTGCGCGCTGCGGCGCTGCGTGGGCTGGAAAATGAATTCCGTAGCCGCGCCACGCGGCTCTGCGCGGCACAGGAAAATGAGATCAGTCTCAGCGAACATGGGCGCTTGTGGTGGGATGGCGCGATTGTAGCACAACTCTCCGCAGGCCCTACCGCCCTGAGCCCTATCATCACCTTGCTGGCCGATGAACAATTGGGCGGTGCAGAACGCCAGGCGGTGCAGGCCAAGCTGGAAGAATGGCTGGCTGGGCGGATTGAAGCGCGCCTACAGCCCCTGTTGCTGTTACAGCGCGCGATCGAGGCCAAAGCCGGCACGGCACAAGCCCTCAGCGCGCCGGTGCGGGGTGTCACCTATCGGCTGTGCGAAAATCTGGGCACGCTGGAGCGGCGTGATAGCAGCGGCGATATTCGCCAGCTGATCCGCGAATTGCGCCCCTTTGGGGTCTGGTTCGGTCGTCGCACAATCTACATTCCGACCCTGCTCAAACCCGAACCCGCCCGTATGCTGTTTTTGCTTCAGGGCGTTTTTGCGCGGATGGATCATATACCGGCGCCCCCGCAACCGGGTCTTACCTCCTTTGCCACGGATGCCAGCCATAATCGCGCGCTGCTGGAGATCGCGGGTTTTAAAATCAAGGCTGGCCGGGCCATCCGTCTCGACATGCTGGAGCGGATCGAGGACGAACTGGACAAAGCCGCCAAAGAAGACCTGCCCTTTGAGGAGGCGCAGTTGAAGGTGCTTTCACTGCTGGGCTGCGATCGGGAAAGCCTGGACCGGATACTCACCAGCATGGGTTGGCAAAAGGCTGTACTTGAGGGCGAGCCCCCTAAAACCGTCTTACGGCGCGCCCCGCGCCCGGCTTTCAAGAAGGGTCACAAGCCGGCCCAACGGAAGCAAGAAAAAGCCCCAGCCCCGCCACCAACTGATTCGCCATTTGCGGGGCTTGCGGCCTTGATCAGCAAATAATCCCGCCCATATCTGCGCTCATGAGTATCAAAACGAAAAAATGAGCACCAGAATTGACAAATGGCTGTGGCATGCGCGGTTCTACCGAACCCGGGTTTTGGCGCAGTCGGCGGCGGGATCTGGGCGTATCCGTTTAAATGGCCGACGGGTTGAAAAAGCCTGTAATATGGTCAAACAAGGCGATGTTTTGACCCTTCCCATAGGTGGGAAGGTGATCGTTTTACGCGTTTGCGCAGAGGCGCTGCGGCGAGACGCCGCCGCCCAAGCACGCAGTCTGTATGAAATCATTGAGGATACAGCGCTTGAACAACGGGCCGCCGCGCCTTATGTGACGGGCGAATTTACTGAGAGCTGAGCATGACCTACGTCGTCACAGAAGCCTGCATTAAGTGCAAGTTCATGGATTGCGTGGAGGTCTGCCCCGTAGACTGTTTCTACGAGGGTGAGAATATGCTCGTGATCCACCCTGAAGAATGCATCGATTGCGGCGTTTGTGAACCGGAATGCCCTCCGATGGCCATCAAACCTGACACAGAGTCAGGTTTGGAACAGTGGCTGGAGCTGAATTCTGAATATGCCAAAACCTGGCCGAATATCAGCCAAAAGGGCGAAGCCCCGGCCGATGCCAAGGAATTTGATGGCGTCGAAAACAAATTCGAGAAATTTTTTACCCCAAATCCGGGTACGGGCTCCTGATTTATTGCCGCGCAGCACGGTCCTGAAGTTGTGCAATAAATTACACAATTTCAATCATTTGCCCGTTTTTCCTTCCCTTTTGCGGCAACTTGTGTTAGGTTGAGGACATATCGGTGCCCTTAACGCTGCCTATCATATGGCGGGCGCATTGCGCCGCAACAAAGCCTGAAAAGGTTGTCAGACCATAATACCAACTAAGGCATCCGCCTTGGGGCAAGCGGGCGTGTGAGGATAAATGGATATTGATATGACGGCGACGGCAGCTAAGAAGAAGTCCCCCGCTAACACGAATAAAAAACACGACTTCAAAGCCAATGACCATGTTGTCTATCCGACCCACGGGGTTGGCCGGATCATGGGCGTCGAAGAACAGGAAGTGGCGGGCCACAAGCTCGAACTTTATGTCATCACCTTTGAAAAGGAAAAGATGACCCTGCGTGTTCCGACCGCCAAAGCCAAAGCCGTGGGCATGCGCAAACTCTCCACCCCCGATGTGGTGGCAACAGCGCTGAACACACTGAAAGGCCGGGCCAGGATCAAACGCACCATGTGGTCGCGCCGGGCGCAGGAATATGAAGCGAAGATCAATTCCGGCGATCTCGTCTCTATCGCTGAAGTTGTGCGGGACCTGCACCGCGCAGGTGGCCAGCCGGAACAGAGCTATTCTGAACGCCAGCTTTATGAAGCCGCCCTTGCCCGTATGGCCCGCGAAGTCGCCGCCATTGAACGGATCGATGAAACCGATGCCGTCAAACGCGTCGAAGGCGTGCTGCTCAAAAAAGCGGCTTAAAGCCAAACCAGCTAGATTTGCGAAGGGCCCGGAACTTTCCGGGCCTTTTTCTTTTTGGCTGCTTTCTTTTTAGCCTTTGTGGCTTTCTTTGCCTTCTTCAGCTTGGGCGGATCGGGGTCCAGCACTTCCAGATGTTCAGGCACGGCCAGTTCTATTTGTGGCCCGCGATAATCCCCGATAATGCCCCTGACGCGCACCCGTTTTCCGGCAAGGTTATTCAACCGTAATTTTCGCTGGCGAAATAATTTCATGTCATCCGGGGCGACCGTGATCGTGAAATCGCGCTGCCAGTCAGGCCCGAAATTCAAAAAGGCCCGGCGCGATTTGATGGCCATGGCCTGCACCAGACCTTCGACAATCTGAAATGTCCCCAGATCGGACTGCAATTGATCGGCTTTGCGCAGCGCATAATCGGGCCTGGCCCATAGCCCACGCTGAGCGTCCCGCGCCTGCGCTTCCTGCTTCAGCAGCAGCGCGGCACAATCAGGACGCGACGGCGAGAAATAGGCCTGGGCCAATCCCTGCTTCAGCAGATCGCCCTGCAGCCATAGCCCCCCAGCACAATCTGCCCCTGCAGGCGGCCATGGCGATCCACGACGCCTTGTGGCCCCCAGACCTCTATCGACTTGCCGCTGAGCCGCCGCGCAAGCTCTGCCCTCACATGAGCCTGAAAAACCTTGTCACGGCGATCCGGCAGCCTGATCCCGCCGAGGGTCAGCACAGCCCCCCCGCGCAATTGTAAAACACCGTCATCTGACAGGCGCTCGACATGGACCGTCTGAAGGGGCTGCCCGGCGCAAGCAGGAAATTCCACTGCCAAAGCGGGCAATGCCAATGTGCACACTAGCAATCCTAACCATCCGGAAATGATGGTCCGCATTTTTCCATCGCGGGATAGGTCGCGGCGCAGTATTTAACATGAAACATAATTGCCGCGTCGGCATTGAGGTGATGATGAACGATATTCTGTCTCTACCCCCAGATATTCGCCAATTCCTTCTTACCCACGGCATTAATATCATTGCCGCGCTGCTGATCCTTATCATCGGCTGGACCTTGGCCCGCTTCGCAGGACGCTGGTCCAAGCGGGGCTTGGGCAGGCTGCCCCATTTTGATCCCACCTTGCCGCCCTTGCTCGGCTCGACAATTCGCTACGCAATTATCGGCTTCACACTGATTGCGGTGCTGCAAAGATTCGGCATTCAAACCACCAGCATCATCGCCATTGTCGGCGCTGCCGGCATCGCTATCGGTCTGGCTTTGCAGAATACGCTGTCCAATGTGGCGGCGGGGGTGATGTTGTTGCTGATCCGCCCTTTTCGAGTCGGCGATAAAATTCGCGCAGGGGAAGCCATTGGCACCGTGCGCGAGATCGAATTATTCCGCACCGTGATCGTGACCGATGACCTGCTTTATCTTTCAGTCCCCAATTCAACTATTTTCGGGGCTGTGATCACCAATGAATCGCGCGAAAATCGCAGACGGCTGCGCATACCGATTATTCTGGATCACGCATCTGATATTGTAAAAGCGCAGGAGCTGATCCTGAACAGTATGAGCGAAGATAAACGCATCCTAACATCCCCCGCCCCTACTGCGACCATTTCAGCCATGGATCAGAGTGGAATCCATATCATGGTCACAGCCTTCACCACCCGGCAGGATAATGGCGCGGTAAAGGATCAGCTTCTTGTGACCCTGTTCCGCAACATCGCCGCAAACAAGACTGTTTCACTGGCAAGGTCGGGTATCCAATCCACCACGCCCCTGCCACCAGACGATGCATAAGACTTTTGTATGAATCAGACTTTCATCGGGGCCAGCGACACACCGGGCGGCGGCGGAATTTCATCCGGGACGAAGAAATCACCGATCAAGCCAACACTGGGATCAACCCTGTAATGTTCAAAATCAGTAACCCCGTTTTCAGCCAGAAATGTATCGTCGATCACAAAATTGCCGGTGAAGCTACGCGCCGGTTTCGTCAGAATTAAATAAGCGGCATCCGCCAGAATTTCCGGCGTCCGGCAATGGCGCATCGCTTCATCGCCGCCTACTGCATATTTGATTGCCGCCGTCGCAATGGCCGTGCGCGGCCACAATGCGTTAAAGGCGATACCTTCGTCTTCAAATTCCGCCGCCATGCCCAGCATGCACATGCTCATGCCAAATTTCGCCATGGAATACGCCGTCGATCCTTGAAACCATTTCGCCTTCATATCCAGCGGTGGCGACATGGTGAGGACATGCGGATTGGAAGAATTGCGCAAATGCGGAATACAGGTACGCGAGACCAGATAGGTGCCACGCGCATTGATCTGATGCATCAGATCATATTTCTTCATATCGGTTTGCAATGTGCCGGTCAGGCTGATCGCGCTGGCATTATTGACACAAACATCAATCCCGCCGAAGGTTTCGACACATTTATCGACCGCGGCCAGCACTTGAGCTTCATCCCGAATATCGCAGAGCAGTGGCAAAGCTTTGCCACCGGCATTCTCAATTTCCTCGGCCGCACTATAGATCGTACCGGGCAATTTATGATGCGGCTCGCCGGTTTTTGCGGCAACCGCAATATTCGCCCCGTCCCGCGCGGCACGTAACGCAATGGCCAGACCAATTCCGCGGCTGGCCCCAGAAATGAAAAGCGTTTTATTTTTTAACATCATTTTGTCCTATACCAGTGGACGCCCTGAGCATCCGTTTCGCGCAAAATATGACCGCGCGCGCGCAAACAATTTAAATGTGCAATACTTTCACCCGTCGCCATACCATAATTTCCCGAGGTGATACGACTTCTAAACAAAGCAGGAAAACAATCTACCGCCCGCATCGGGATATGACAAAGTTCTAACAGCTTGGCCATAGAACTCTCATGCTCTTGTATCAGCTCATCCAGCCGCTTATGCGCCCCCCGAAATGGCTCATTATGCGATGGCAAAACAAGACAATCCTCTGCCAGATGCGTTTTAAGCTTGTGACAGGAATCCAGCCAATCCTGTAAGGGGTTTGCTTCGGGTTGTGTCGGGTGAACCGATACATTCGAAGAAATGCGCGGCAGCAATTGATCGCCTGAAATAAATATGTTCAAGGATTCGCAATATAGACAAGCATGTTCCGGCGCATGCCCTGTGCCGACAATCACGGTCCAGATCCGCCCGCCAATGGTGATCTTCTCGCCATCCACAATCCGGCGATAGGCATTTGGCAAGCGGTAAACACCATGGCCAAACATACCAAAGCGGGTCTTATAGGCTTCGATCATCTCTTCCGGATAACCAGCCGCCCGATAGAATTTTATGCCTTCTGCCGGCGCTTCTTGGCCTGTATCGGCCACCAGAATGCGGCACAGCAGATAATCTGTGCGGGTCATCCATAAATCTACATCGAAAAGCCGCACCAGCCAGCCCGCAAGGCCGATATGATCTGGATGAAGATGGGTTACGATCACGCGCTTAACCGGCTTGCCACGCATCACATTCTGGAAAAGCTGTTCCCAGGCGTCTTTGGTCGGCTGATCTTTCAGGCCCGTATCTACAATGGTCCAGCCGTCATCCTCCTCCAGCAGCCATAAATTTATATGGTTGAGCTGCATGGGCAGGCGCATACGAATCCAATGAATACCAGGGGCAAGTTCCACTGTCTGGCCCGGTTCAGGCCGCTGATCGCATGGATAATCCAGAGTCCGGCCCGGCCTCGTAAAATCGGGCTTTGCGCTGACATCTTGGCTGGAATCTTGCGGCGCACTCACACAAACCGTCCTGCCCGCTGCCGGGTTGCACTGATTAATCGCCCATATGGCCAGAATAATAGCCTCTATATGGGTAATGGCTGGACGAACCGTCAAGTCACGCTAAAGTTTCATGCCTCAAAGGGAGAAAACCATGCGCGCTCGTATCCTGGCTCTCACAAGCCTTATCTGCTTTACCGCCCTGCCAGCCATCGCGGCAGATCCGCCCAAAGGGGCCTATGAGATTGATCCAAACCATACGCAGGTGATTTTCGGCATCAAACATATGGGCATCAGCACCTTCTATGGCCGGATCAGCGACGTTAAAGGCGAACTGCATTTCGATCATGCCGACCCGACGCAAAGCAAACTCGAACTCACCATAGGCACAGGCAGTGTCAACACGCTGGTGCCGAAGCTGACGGATGAATTGAAAACCGGGTTCTTTGAGGCCGAAAAATTTCCCGCCGCGACATTCAAATCAACCGCCATCACGAAAACGGGCGACAATAGCGGCACGGTAACGGGCGATCTCACGATCAAGGATGTGACCAAACCCGTCACCCTGGATGTCACATTCAATGGCGGGCGCGAATCCCCCATGCCCGGCAGACCATATATGATTGGCTTCGACGCAAAGGGCACTATCAAACGGTCTGATTTTGGTTTGACCGGCACATCATGGTCTGGCTTTGTCGGCGACGAGGTGACCTTGCTGATCGAAACGGAACTTGGGAAAAAGAACTAATGGACATGGCCCGCGCTTCGACTGTTCGGTACAACATGGTTGCGATCGTGCTGCATTGGCTGATCGCGGGCCTTATCCTTTTTATGATCGGCTTCGGCTATTATTTAACGACGCTGAAATTTTCTGATCCCACGTCTTTTCCGCTGGTGCAGTTACATAAATCCATCGGTCTTTCGATATTGGTGCTTAGCATGTTTCGCCTGATCTGGCGGATATTGCATCCCGCACCGCCGCTGCCAAATACGATCAGCCCTTTTCTGAAATTCGTCGCCCATTTCACGCATATTTTGCTTTATGCGTTGATTATCCTTATCCCGCTTTCTGGTTGGGCTTTGGTTTCGGCATCAACCTATGGTCTGCCGACCATGTGGTTCGGCCTGTTTGAATGGCCGCATATTCCCTTCCTTGCCGAACTGCCTTTCGAGGAAAAGAAAATAGCCGGGCGGAATATTTATTCGGTCCATGCCACGCTGGCCTATGGGGCTTTGGCGCTGGTTGTGTTGCATGGCCTGGCGGCGATCTACCATCACATTATCTTGAAAGATGCCACTCTGCGCCGGATACTGCCCTGGACCCGGCTGACATGGGAGAGACAATGACACGCTCCACCTTAGCCTTATTGGCTCTTTTTATCTGTACAGCTCTGCCGGCTCAGGCGGCGGAATGGACTGTGGTTAAAGCCAAAAGCCATTTATCCTTTTCAGTGGATTGGCAGGATCGCCCGTTTCGGGGAACGTTTAAAAACTGGGATGCCAAGATCACCTTTGATCCCGCAGCTCTGGACAAGGCAAAAGCCAATGTCACCATCGACATTGGCAGCATCCAAACTGGCGACACGGAAATGGATGATGCCTTGAAAAGCAATCAGGGATTTGATGTTGGGAATTTTGCCAAAGCCACATTTGAAACCACATGGTTCCGCAGCATAGGCAAAGATAAATATGAGGCGCGCGGCGTACTCAATCTGCATGGTATTACCCGCGCCCTTACCCTGCCCTTCACCTTGAAGGTCAATGGCAATACAGCCCAGATGACAGGCAGCACCCGCTTGATCCGTACTGAATTCAAGATTGGTATGGGGCAATGGGCAGCACCACAACCTGTGGCGCATGAGGTCACCGTGTCCATGGACATTACGGCGACAAAAGCCCAGTAATTTACCCATGACGACGGTGAAAACCATAATGGCGCCAGCGGATACGGACTCCATCCGTATCGCGGGCGAAATTTTGCACAATGGCGGGCTTGTCGCCCTGCCAACCGAGACCGTTTATGGCCTCGGGGCGAATGCCTGTGACGATGCCGCCGTGGCAGGCATTTTCGCTGCCAAGGGCCGTCCGACCTTCAACCCGCTGATCGTCCATGTCCGCGACTATGAACATGCCAGCAGCTTCGGTCAGTTCCCCACCTTAGCGCGTGATCTGGCGGCGGCTTTCTGGCCCGGGCCTTTAACCTTGGTCGTGCCGCGCAGCGAGGATTGTGAGCTCTCTCTATTGGTCAGCGCAGGCCTGGATACGATTGCTCTGCGTGCGCCCTCTCACCCGATCGCGCAGCAGCTTTTACAATCATGCGGGCTTGCCATTGCCGCGCCCAGCGCCAACCCGTCCGGCAAACTCAGCGCCACCACGGCGCAGGATGTTTTCGCGGGTCTAAACGGCGAAATTGATTTCATTCTGGACGGAGGGGCCTGCCCGGTTGGCATTGAATCCACCATTGTCGGTTTCACTGGCGACAGCGCGGTTCTATTGCGGTCAGGCGCAATCGCCCGAAGCGAATTGGAGCCCATTACCGGCGCATTGAAAGCCCCGAAACAGGGGCGCGTTTCCGCACCCGGTATGATGGAAAGCCATTATGCGCCGCAAGCGCATTTGCGCCTGAATGCCGAGCGGCCAGAAGCTGGTGAAGCCTTTCTCGCCTTTGGCCCTGCACCGCCCGATATATTGACCCTCAGCCCCAGTGGCAGCACACGCGAAGCTGCCGCCAATCTGTTTGCCATGCTACGCAAATTGGATAATAGCGGCGCCAAAACCATTGCCGTGATGCCCATTCCAGATGAAGGATTGGGCGAAGCCATCAATGATCGCCTGCGCCGCGCCGCAGCGCCCCGCATATGACGGATTATGCCCCGCTTAAAGCGATTGTCGGGCCACGGGGCTTCAGCGAAGACCCGGCTGACATCGCGCCCCATCTGGAAGAATGGCGCGGTAAATTTCACGGCCGTTCCAGCCTGCTTCTAAAGCCTGCCAATGTAGCTGAAATCGCGGCGCTGCTGGCCCATTGCAACAACCATCATATTCCCATCGTAGCTCAGGGCGGCAATACAGGCCTTGTCGGCGGACAGATCCCGTTTCATGGCGAAGTCATACTCAGCCTGTCCCGCCTGAACAAAATCCGCAGTGTGGATGCCGATGGCATGAGCCTGATCGCCGAGCCAGGTGTCACACTCGCATCCATACAAAGCGCGGCCGATGATGCGGATCGCCTGTTCCCCTTGAGCCTGGCCTCAGAAGGTAGCTGCACAATCGGCGGCAATATCTCAACCAATGCCGGCGGCGTGGATGTGCTGCGTTACGGCCCGGCGCGCGATCTTGTGCTTGGCCTCGAAGTTGTTCTACCCAATGGCGAGGTTCTGAATCTCCTCCGCACCTTGCGCAAGGACAATACCGGCTACGATCTGAAACAGCTTTTCATCGGGGCCGAAGGCACGCTGGGCATCGTGACCGCGGCGGCGCTGAAGCTTTTCGTAAAACCCGCGCACCGCGTCACAGCCTTCGCCGCAATCCCTGATCCCGCCCATGCGGTCAAACTGCTGGCCAGTCTGCAAAGCGCCACCGGTGGTCAGATCTCGGCCTTCGAGCTTATGCCGCATATCGGGCTGGATTTCGTCCTGCGCCATATCCCGCAGACCAGCTCGCCTCTCCAAGCGGTGTCGCCCTGGTATGTGCTGATCGAAGCCACCGGCCCGGACAGCAGCCTGACGGATCAGGTGCAAAAGGCATTGCTTGCCGCTGCCGATGATGCGGTGCTGGCTCAATCGCGGCAGCAATCAGCGGCCCTCTGGCGGTTACGCGATGCCATGTCCGAAGCACAAAAATATGAAGGCGGCTCGATCAAACACGATATATCCGTGCCGGTTGCCGCCCTGCCCGCCTTTCTGGAAAAAGCCAGTGCAGCGGTTCTGAATAAAATCCCCGGCGCGCGCCCCGTGCCCTTTGGTCATCTGGGGGATGGCAATATCCATTTCAATATCACGGTCCCGAAAGGCGCGAATAATGCGGATTTTCTGGCGCGCTGGGCAGACATCTCTCAATGCGTGCATGACATTGTGCATGACTTCGGCGGCTCTATCAGCGCCGAACATGGTCTAGGCGTGCTGAAAAATAACGAAATCGCGCGCTATAAAAGCGCCGTAGAGATCGAAACCATGCGCGGCCTGAAACGCCTGTTCGACCCCAACAATATTCTGAACCCGGGCAAATTACTGCCCGATCTCTGATCAGGCCGCCTTGCGCAAACTATCTTTTGTTTGCGGCGCGGGCATATGCGCCACCGGCCGCGGATTGCCATAGGACAGCGCACTCAAGGCCGCGGTCAGAACGGTTGCCGCATAAGGCAAGGTCTGAACGGTCAGCATCGCCATCCATAACATCGCTGCCGGGTCTTCAAGCCCGGAATTGACGAACAGCATCGCCAGCAAAGCCAGCACACCCAGCGCCAGCAAAGTGGTTTCCTGCCAGACCAGACGCAGCGCCTGCGAAATCTTGGCCGGGTCTTCCAGTTTCGGCGTACGCAGGAACGGCTTTTTCGATGTGAACAATCCGGCAAGCACAGCCTTGGCCACCGTATGCGTCAGCGAAAGCCCCGCCACAGACGCCACCAAGGCCCCGCTAATGCCCGAGCCAACTTTATTGGGATAGAGCAACAAGGTTTTCATCGTCTTGGCGAAGAACAAGGCCAAAGCCGCAGCCGAAAGTGCCGACATCGGCACATCGAAATAACGCGGGGCCACAGTCATCAACACAGTCCAGAGCAGTGCGGCAAAGGTCACCATCATGCCCAATCCGTCGGACAACCAAGGCAGCCAGCCAGAGAGGAACTGATAACGCTGCCCCCACGACAATTGTTTGCCGCCTAAGAAAATGGGGCGCGCATGGCGCTTCATGATCTGCATCGCGCCATAGACCCAGCGATAGCGCTGGGTCATGAAGGCACTGAGCGTATCGGGAATAAGCCCCTTGCCCATACTGTCATTGATATAGGCGGCGCTGTAGCCCGCCTCAAACAGCTTCAGTCCCAGTTCCGTATCTTCGGTGATGGACCAGGTGCTCCAGCCGCCCACTTCCTCCAGCGCATGCTTACGCACAATGGTCATCGTGCCATGCTGAATGATGGCGTCATGCTCATTCCGCTCCACCATGCCGATATGGAAGAAGCCACGATATTCCTCAAACGCCATGGATTTGAAGATGGTCTCATGGCCATCGCGGTAATCCTGCGGCCCTTGCACCAGCGCAATGCGCGGCGATGCAAAATAGGGCAATACCCGGCGCAGCCAGAACGGCTCCACCTGATAATCACTGTCGATCACGGCGATATAGCTGGCATCCGGATCAGTCAGCTCAAGCGCGATGTTCAAAGCCCCGGCTTTAAAGCCCTGCACATTGTCCCGATGGAAAAACCGGAAATGCGGGCCTAGCGTTGCGCAGAATGCTTCCACCGGCTGCCATGTGGCTGGATCGGGCGTATTATTATCCAGCACGATCACTTCGTAATTATCGTAATCGATCTGCGCCAAGGTCCGCAGCGTTTCGATCACCATATCCGGCGGTTCGTTGTAACACGGCACATGGATCGAAATACGCGGCGAGGTTTCCGGTATCGCCGCCAGCATACGCCGCCGCTCCACACGCCACAGGCTGGAGGCCAGTTCGATCCCTTCCGTCAGAATAACAATCGCGGCCAGCAGAACCAGCGGCGCCATGGCGGCGATCATCACAATATCGCCCGCCGCTATATAGGCCAGCGCGGTCGCATCGATCAGCACCATAACCCCGGTGGTCACACCGGCCACCAATGCACCCATCACGATGTAACCCGGCTGGCGCACACGTGGCATCCGACCCAGAACCAATAGCCCAAGCCCCAATGTCATCAGCGCCGCTATGGCGGCATAGGTGCGCCATTCAGGGAAAGTACGCAGCATGCCCATGAAGGGGAATTTCGGGACACTGGTCGCATCGAACATGCCCCAATAAGCACCCACCGCGCCTTCATTGCCGCCCTTCCAGGGCTGGTCATAGGCTTCAATCAGATAATAATCCCACCCCAGCTCCATGGATTGTTTTACAAAAGCGCGAATGAAATAGGCCTGATTGGCGAGCGAGGCTTCGGCCGCTTTGCGCGTGCGCCCTTCCGAAGGCCAACCGGCTTCCCCGATCACAATCGGCTTGCCGGGAAATTGCTCGGCCACATGCTGATAGGCCCGCTGCAGGAAGAGCATGGAATCGCGAGCCGATACACCTTCCCAATAGGGCAGAAGGTGAATCATGATCAGGTCAAGTTCGTCACCCAGTTCAGGGTTCAATAGCCATGTCGACCAGGGTTCGGCGGTCGTCACCTTGATGCGATAGGGCAAGGCGGCGCGCACGCGCTTCACATAGCCATTCATCTGCTCGACAGTGACATCCCCGCGCAGAATGGCTTCATTGCCTACGATGACACGGTCCACGGTGCGCCGGTTAGCCAGCGCGACCTTGATCCCGGTTTCGATTTCTTTTTCGTTCAGCTCCATATCGGCGCCGATCCAAAGACCGACCGAGACCGTCAGCCCATGGCGGCGGGCGATTTCCGGCAAACGCTCAAGCCCGCCTGATATCGTATAGGTGCGCACACGCCCCGTGAGCTGCGCCAACTGCGCCATGTCCCGATCAATATGTTCAGGGCTGACCCATTCACGGTCTTTGTCGTTGAACAGATGGCTGGGGCTATAGGAGATACCCCTTACCTGCCCATCCCAGTCCGGCGCCACGACTGCGTAATCGCGGCTGGCCCAGAACAGCGCGCTCGCCCCCACAACAAGAACCAGCGCCACGGCAATACGCCATGCGCCACCAGTTAGAATGCGTTGCCAGACGCGGCTCATAAGGATCAGTACGCGCCGCTACCGCCCGGTCCCTCTTTCTCTTTGGGACGCGGCGGGGGGGCAGGCGTGACAGAGATCAACTGTAAATCAAATACCAAGGTCTGGCCCGGCGGGATGCCTTCCCCCGCGCCGCGCGCGCCATAGCCGAGATCAGACGGGATCACCAATTCCCAGCGATCACCTTCACGCATCAGTTCCAATGCTTCGGTCCAGCCGGGGATCAGCTTGTTGACCGTGAACCGGGCCGGGAAGCCGGGCTCGGTCGCATCAAAAACGCTGCCATTGATCAACGCGCCTTTGTAATAGACGGAAACGGAATCCCCGCTGAGCGGACGGGCGCCATAGCCGCTGCGAATGATCTTGTATTGCAGCCCGCTGGGTCGCACCACGACACCCGGCTTACGCGCATTATTAGCCAGATAGGTGGCGTTGTTGCTGCTATTCAAGGCTGCATCAGCCGCCTGCGCCAATGTTAACGGAGCCATCGTCAACGGGGCCATGAGGGCAAGGATAAACCCCGCCGCAAAACCGGTCATGCGCGCCATAGATCAAACTCCAGAAGAATGTGCCGCAAGCGGCAAGCTAACCGTAACCCAGATCATCAAAATTATGCCCTGAACCGTTTATTTTTGCCTGTTTATTATGAAAGCACGACAGGGCCGCCCCAGACGCCACCAAATCAGTCCCAAGCCCCATAGCACATCTTAAATCCATGGCGAATTCTAGGCGAAATTCGGGCTGGCTATAACAGACATTTCAAAGGTAAGCCGCCGTTGCCGGGGACAGGCATAGATTCTAGCGTGAGCCGGCTGAAACAGAGGGTCCGCCGTGACAGGATTATTCGATTTAACAGGCAAAGTGGCCTTGGTGACCGGCGGCAATCGGGGTTTGGGGTTGGGCATGGCGCAGGCGCTGGCACAGGCGGGGGCCGATCTGGTGATTTGGGGAACCCACTCCGAACAGCTCATCGAAGCCGGCAAGACTCTGGCCAAATATGGCAAGCGCGTTGCCTCCCGACAGGTCGATGTCAGCAAGGAATCGGAGGTGATCGAAGGCATGGAGGCCGCTATCACGCTGATGGGCAGGCTGGACTGCGTGATCGCCAATGCCGGTATCGCCCATATGGCCACGGGCGGCGAGGCAAAAAGTTTTGACCAGATCACGTTGGAGACATGGCGCAACCTTCTATCCATTAATCAGGAAGGCGCTTTCCTGACCATGCGTGAGGCTGCCCGCCATATGGTGAGCCGTGCCAAGGCCGGTGATCCCGGTGGTTCTTTGATTGGCCTGTCCAGCGTGGGGGCGATGCGCGGCGCACCCCGCAATGAAGCCTATGGCGCATCCAAAGCTGCCGTAAAATCTCTGATGCAAAGTCTGGCGGCGGAATATGGCCGCTACGGCATACGCGCGAATGCGATAGCACCCGGCTGGATGGAAACCGACATGGTGGGCGATGTTCTGAGCCGCCCCGCTTTTGCGGATTATTTGCGTCCGCGTATTCCATTGCAGCGCTGGGGCAAGCCGGCGGATCTTGGCGGACTTGCGGTCTATCTGGCCAGCGATGCCTCGGCCTATCACTCAGGCGATTGCATTATCGTGGATGGCGGCTATTCGGTGAGCTGAAGCATGCTTCAGCGCATAACCCGCATTGCCTGATCGACCTGTACCTTACAACTGACCGGATCGTTGCGACTGATCGCATCTTTCGCGGCTTCCAGATATTTATGCGCCGCGGTCTTTATCTCGTAATCGATCACGGTTTGCAGTTTGAGCTGGGCATTGATCATAAGATCATCACAACTCATTTGCGGCGGGGGTGGCGGCGTCTCAACAGCTTGCGCAACCGCCATAGCGGGCCACAGCGCGATAACAGCGCAAACCCGAACTGCGTAAAGATTCACAGCGTTCATAATCTTTACTCCCTGCAAAACAACTGCCCATCATCCAGTCAAACACAGAAACCATCTAAACACCGGGGGACAGCCAGGTGTTCCGCACCGGCAAAGAAAATCCCCGCCACAGATGAACCGGGCGGGGACTGTTCAGATATTATGCAGACAAATTAATAGGCATAGGCGCGCTGCTGGAACAGCACTTCACCGCCATCCTGAGTCACGCTGTAAATTTCGAGACAATTGGTTTCCGCCAGATTATCGCAAACCTTATTGACCAGAACTGCGTAGCGCGTCTCATTGGCGCTCACATCACAGGCGATACGGCCATCGGCGCTGGTGCCGTTTTTCGACCCGGACAATTCGCTCTCGCTCGGCACCACGCCATAGTCTTTAACCCGGGACAACGCCACGCCGCATGTACCGCTGGCCACAACCTGCGAAGCGGCTGAATCGGCCTCATTTTTACTGAATAGGCCTTGTGTGAAGGCGTAATAACCGCCCCCTGCAAGCGCCAACACCGCAATCACTATGCTGGCAATACCAGCCGGGCGGGTTAGAAATGAACGCTTACCGGAATCATCGGACATCATTTTTCCCTTTATTTTCTATGCGGATCATCCTGAAGGGCGCGACCATAACGCGCCCTCCTGCCATTTGTCACCGGCCCTTTATCACCAGCCCATACCCCCCTTCAACAGACCGCCCAAAAGGCGGCCCTATGGGCATCCCTGAATCAATTTTCGGGCAGAACGCAGGCCACCCACCGATTTAGCCGATCCCAGAAGATTTTCCGCGTACTGGCCAGATTATGCGAATGGCCTGAATGCGGTTGGACGAACATGGTCACATCCCAGGAAGATTTGAACAGCGTCACATCTCGATGCGGATCAAAGACAAATGGCTCCCGCTCCCCCCAATGAATATAGACCGGGCAGGTAATCTCCCCTGCCATGGCATTGACCAGCCCAGGCACCTGCCCTGTCACCCCGGCTATACCGGGCAGGCAATCCGCCACCGCATCTTCCGCCGCCATTATCGCTTCGGGCACATCCTCCCAATGATGATAAAAGCGCATCTTGCTCGACTGGATTTTTTGATACCCCAAATAGCCCGCCCGCAAATGCTGCTGCTGCAAGCGCAGCAATAATTCTTCATCGCTCCATGATGCGGCACCTGCGAATGGGGACGTCAGCTCCAGGGAGGTATTTCCCCAACCAAACGGGCTGAAGCCCAATATGCCGATCGCATCAAAACTTTTCCATTTAGCCTGCTGATAGATGGTGAGCATGCCACCCATGGAATGTCCCAGCCCAATCACATAAGGCTTGGGCTGCTGCGGCAGCAGTGCAGTCAACAACCCTCTTTCCATCCCTTTTACGCAAAGCCGCACAACTTCGGCATTCGCAGCCGCTACCAGATCCATGGTGAGATTCAATTCGTCTTCGGGCTTGCTACTTTGGCCGACACCAAGATCATCCACGGTGACCACTAAAAATCCAAGGCGCGCCATATATTCTGCGAAACTGTAACTCTCATATCCTTCAATCTGCATATTGTAATAGGTCTTGCTGTATGACCCGCCATGCAGACAGAACAATATTTTTGGTCGCCCTTTGATCAGGCCCGGTGGCGGCAGAAACAACGAGGCCGCAATCTGATGCGTGCCCTTCAATGGCACCACGGCCGTTACATCAAAACGCAAATCCACTTCGGTGATGGGTGACATCGCGTCCTCGCTCTTTTGAGGAAAGCCTATGCCACCGCCCCATCTTCAAAAAATGCAAGTTCAGCCCGCTCCATTCGTTCATGGCGGGTAACTTATTCGGCAGAAAGGAAAATGCAGATCATGGCGCCACCGCGATGTTTATTGAACGGCAGCCCCTAAGGTACAGCCCGCAGTGAGCGATATTCCAGCGATGGGATAGTCTCAGCCGCAGGCACCAGCAGCAACCCCTGTTTCTTCAACAGAGCGCCGAACTCCATTAAAGCTTCTACCGCAACAGATTGTTGCTCGCTCCGCACCAGCCAGTGCAGATGTGCGGCCATCACATATTGTTTTTCCGCTTGCGCTGCCGCGATGAGAGCCAGCAATTGCTTCTCATCTCCCGTCAAAGACGAACAATCTGGCTGTGCGATACGAAAACGCCGCCTGCCCGCCCGGCCTAATATTTTCAGCAAGGCAAGAAATTCCTCCAGCAGCTCTTCCCCCGCTGAACCTCCGTGATAGGAAAATTCCTCTGCGAGCAGCGGACAATTATCGCGCCCCGCTACCCAGACACGCATGGTCCAGAGCAGCAAATGTTCAGTCGCATGAAGCCCTAGATTTAGGACTGAAGGGGTTGCCGTATAGGTCATCCCATCCCATCACGATGATTGCCCGATTATGTAAATGAGACTGACTTGCAATTGCAATAACTTTAGTTCTATCCTGTCCGAGTCACAGAGAAAGCCCTTTCATGTCCGCTCAATCTGCACCCTTTGGCTCTGAAACCCCGGTCTGCGAGTTGTCCTCCCCCGAACTGCTGCTCCTGACCACAGCCCGCCTTTTCGCCCTCGGCCCCCAAGCCGACCCGAGGCTGGATTGGCAGGCGGGTTTCAGAGCCGCCGGCATTGCGTCCAAAGCGGTCCCCGCCTTCCACACGCTGTTCAGCATCATCTGCATCGCCCAGCGCCGCAGCCTGGATGTGCGCCACCTCACCTGTCCTAAGCTAGGCTTTGACGAAAGCCGCCTGTTCCAGCTGATCGTGGCCGCGCAGCAAAAACAGATGCGCCCCTTGCAGGAAATTTTGCTGGACTGGCTGCATCCCTCGGCGATGCGCATGGCCTTTGAGCCATTGCAGCAACTGGCCGAGGCGTTTTTATCAGCCGATCTTGCTATGCCCGACCGCCGCCATGAAGGCCCGCATTTCCCAACCAACCCACGTGATCCCGGCGCATATTTGCTGCATTAAATACGGATCACGGCATACCATTGTCACGGGCTTGCGCACCCAAGAAACTAAGCCGTAATGCGCCAACTTACCCCGGTCATGATAATGGGCCGCCTCGCGGTTGACGAAAGCCATAAGGGCAGAGGGTGGCGCGCGCCGTGCTGGTCCATGCCATAGATGACGAAGCTACAGTCTTCTATCGCCGCTTCGGTTTTCAGCCACTCCCGCGGATCAGAGAACGTTGTTTATTTCCACTCAGGAAATCATCGCCGCGCTCTAGCCAGAGCCGCTCTCCGGCTGTGCAGGATATGCCCTTACAAAATCCCCTAACGTATTAGGGGACGTGAAAAACGGCATAGCTAACTCATTGAGAATAATGGTCGGAGCGGCGGGATTCGAACCCACGACCCCCAGTCCCCCAGACTGGTGCGCTAACCAGGCTGCGCCACGCTCCGATACCAAATCACGGTTACCAAATCAGGGCGGTAAATCCGTGAAGGGCGCGGACTATAGGCGGGGGCTTGAAGCCCGGCAACGCCTTGTTCCCGCGACAATGCCGCCCGCCCCGCATTTGAATATCACGGGGACAGGCTAAAACCTTCGCTCTAGGCCAAACGGGCCCGTATGGCGGCCAGATTTTCTTTCAAACTCAGAAGTTCGGCCAATCTTATTTCTAACCGCGCCCTGCTTTCAGGCCCCAAAGCAGGTTCATAAGATTCGGGTTCTCCCACCGGTATAGAGACTGCCTCCATGGCGATTGGCGTATCCTCTGGCGCGTCAGCTTCAACTGGCGCCTCCGCATCAGCCGCGCCTTCAGGCAAGGTGAGACCAAGAAATTCGAATTTCATTTGCGGCAGGCTCAGTAAATCGGGCTGATCACTGGTCGCCTGTTTAGCGGCTTTACGGCTGCGCTTGGGCTTGTTGGCCGCCGCCAGAACTTCTGGTTCAGGCGCTGGCGGGGGCGGTGCCGGGGTGGGCGGCGGCGCCATATGTTTGCCCTTGCGCGGCTCGACCAGGGTCATTTCACCGCGACCAATCCCGGCGACATAGCGCAGGCCCTGATCCCGCAGAATTTTCTGCGCACCTTTGATGGTCAGCCCGTCGCCATACAGCAGCGAGCGAATCCCCCTTAAAAGATCGACATCTTCAGGTCGGTAGTAACGTCGGCCACCAGCACGTTTCACCGGGCGAATCTGGCTGAATTTGCTTTCCCAGAAACGCAGCACATGCTGCGGCACATCAAGAGCAGTGGCCACTTCGCTGATTGTACGAAATGCTTCCGCTGATTTTGCGCTTGTCTCGATAGCTGTGTGCAACATGCGCTCTACCTTAATTAAAATACCAGTTCATTTTAAAGAACCAACTGGCCTTAAGGTGCCGACTACACAGCCAGCTACCTGACTAGTCCGCCTCAGGAGACGGTGTCTGCCCGTTGATCACGGCTTTCAGAACATGGCTGGGACGGAAGACCAGAACACGGCGTGGTGCGATGGGCACTTCATCACCGGTTTTGGGGTTACGGCCCATACGTTGCGACTTCTGACGCACAGCAAATGTGCCAAAAGACGAGAGTTTTACAGTCTCCCCGCGCGACAGCGCGGCACAGACTTCTTCCAGCATGTCCTCGACCATTTGCGCCGAGTCATTGCGCGACAGCCCGACAGCCTGAAACACGGCTTCCGTCAGATCCGCTCTGGTTAATGTATTTGATGTCACGTGCTGCGACTCCCTACCCCACATGCAAAGGTTAGGCGTCAAGGATTTATCCGTCAATGACAAAGGGATAGCTGCCACCCTTAAGGCGGCAAATGATCTCTGGAATGGTTACCAGCGCAGCAGCGCCGAACCCCAGGTCAAGCCGCCGCCCATGGCTTCCAGCAGCACCAGGTCACCGCGTTTAATACGGCCATCCTGCACCGCTGCGGAAAGCGCCAGAGGTACCGATGCGGCCGATGTATTGCCATGTTGCGCCACGGTCGAGACCACGCGCTCGGGCTTCAGGCCCAGCTTACGACCCGTCCCGTCAAGAATACGTTGATTGGCCTGATGCGGCACGAACCAGTCCACCTCCGACACAGCAATGCCTGCCGCGTCGGCCGATGCTTGCACCGCGGCTGAAATATTGGTGACGGCATGTTTGAACACATCCCGGCCTTGCATCCGCAGATAGCCCGTGGTGCCCGTGGTCGATGGCCCGCCATCCACATAAAGAAGATCGTGTAAGCGGCCGTCCGAAAAGAGTTTGGTGTTCAGGATACCCTGATCTTCATTGGTACCCTGCCCTTCACCGGCCCGCAGCACCACGGCCCCCGCCCCGTCGCCGAACAAGACGCAGGTGCCACGATCCGTCCAGTCCATTAGCCGAGACATGGTCTCCGCCCCGATCACCAGAACCGTTTTAGCCTGCCCGGCCTTGATGAAATTATCAGCCGTCGCCAGCGCGAAAATAAATCCGGAACAGACCGCCTGCACATCAAAGCCTGCACCACGAACCATACCCAGCCGCGCCTGCACCATGGTGGCCACAGCGGGAAAGGTCTCATCAGGCGTGGTGGTCGCGACGATGACCAGATCCAGTTCATCCGCCGTGATACCGGCATCTTTCAGCGCAGCTTCCCCGGCCTTCAAAGCCAGGTCGGATGTCTTCTCACCCTCACCAGCAATGTGGCGCTGGCGGATACCGGTGCGCTCGACAATCCATTCATCCGACGTGTCAACCCGTTTGGCCAGATCGGCATTGGTCAGCACGCCTTCAGGCAAAAAGGCGCCACAGCCAAGAATGCGAGAGCGGATCATCGTCACGAAGCAACCGTCACAGTCGCAGCCTCATTGGTTGGAAGGGGCGCCTGGATTACCATGCCAGCCCTGTCTGCGCTGATGCGCGTAATGATGCCAGATCTCGCCAGATCAATCGCCATGTCCAAAGCGCTGGCAAAGCCCAGCGCATCTGTCCCACCATGGCTTTTCACGACGACACCATTCAAACCCAGAAAAATGCCACCACTGGTGGTGCGAGGATCCAGCTTGCGTTTCAGGCTTTTCAAGGCACCGCTGGCGATCACCGCCCCTATCTTGCCCATAAGACTGCGTGATAAAGATGCCCGCAAATAGCCCACCACGAGCTTGGCCGTCCCCTCTGCCGTTTTCAATGCCACATTGCCGGTGAAGCCATCGGTTACAATGACATTCACTTCACCTTCGGAAATATCATCGCCTTCAACAAATCCGACATAGTCGATCGGCAGATTGACACTGCGCAAAGTCTGCGACGCGCCGCGTAAGGCATCATTGCCCTTCACGTCTTCCGAACCGACATTGAGCAAGCCGACCTTCGGCCGCTCCAGGTTGAGAATCGCGCGCGCATAAGCCGCGCCCATGACGGCGAAATCCACCAATTGCTCCGCACTCGTACCAATATTGGCACCCACATCCAGAACAACAGACTGAGACGTTTTGGTCGGCCAGAGCGCCGCAATCGCAGGCCGCTCAATCCCCTCGATGACACCAAGCTGCATCATCGACATAGCCATCAGCGCGCCCGTATTACCGGCAGAGATAACAACCTCCGCCTCTTTACTGGCCACGGCACTGATCGCGTGCCACATGCTGGTATTACGCCCCCGCCGCAACGCCGTAGAGGGCTTATCCTCCATCCGCACACGTTCGGGGCAATGACGAATCTCGGCGGCGGCAGCGATTTTGCTATGCCGATCCAGCAAAGCTTTTAGCTGGGTCTCATCGCCATAGAGTAAAAAACGCACATTGGGATGACGCTGAATTGACCGCTTAAGGGCCGCGACAACAATCTCCGGGCCAGCATCGCCGCCCATCGCATCGATTGACACGGTTAAACTGTGAGCTGCCACAGCCACCCTTGTTCCGGTTGCAGTTGATTCTGTCTCACTCACGGCCGATCCTCGAAGCGCAAAAAGGCAAAGCGCAACAAGCCCAGCCCCGGACAACACGGCCTTCTGAGAAGATTAGCCCTGCGCCGATTCTATTTAATCGGGACATGGCGTCTCATAAGGCTGTAGCCACCTGGGAAGTCGGCCTGTTATAATCAGGCCTTGGCTTTGGCGACTTCACGATCGCCATAATTCCCGCAAGACCCGCAAACATGATGCGGACGCTTGGGTTCACCGCAATTCGAGCATTCAACATGGCCGACCGGCTTCAAGGCATGATGCGACCGACGCATATTGCGCTTCGACACCGAGGTTTTTCGCTTAGGCACCGCCATCGCGGACTACTCCATTAAGGCCGAATCCATCAGACATGCCGCCCGGACGGGCGCGCTGCCTTTGTGAATCCGGCGGGCAAACGAAGGCGGGACGTAGCCCGAAACCCCCGAGGTTTCAAGAGCTAAAGCTTCCATTACCCAGCCAATCAGGCGTCCGGCTTAAGCTGCCGCAGCACCGCGAAGGGACTGACAGGCTTTTCCTCCTCCGGCACTACGAAATTCGCCCCCTGCTTACGGGGATATGGGTCCAAAGAGAGCGAAAATTCCTCTAAAACAGGCCCTGCGAGGTCAAAATGGGGGCTTTCAATCTCCTCCGGTGCCTCATCCTCGCCCACGCCCAGCGCCAATTCAGCAAGTTCCGGAAGCTGTTTCTGACGAGTCGCCCGGATCAGATGCAGATCGCGGGAGAAATTGCCGCGCAGCCTGGAGGTAACAGGTTCCATCGTCACCACGCAAAGTTGCACCACCTCGGCCTCAAATTCCGCCTGATAGGCAAATCGGTTGGGCGAAACCCGCTTAATGCGAATCTGTGCCTTGAAGCCGGGCAAAGCCTCAAGCTCTGCCCAATGGGCGATGGCGGAACGCGCCGCCTCATCCGGCGCAAGCGCGATTTCCTGGCCCGCCTCTGAAAGGTTGGTCAGATCGGTGAAATGTTCAAAAGGCAAGCTGCTCTGTGTCATGGCGCTGATCTATTGCGGCAGAGGGCCAAATTCCAGATGCCCGGCCAAAACATCTGCCCCCTCCAGCGCCGCCTTGGCCGTGGGGATATAGCACGCCACCGCAGATGCCGCCTCAGCCTGGCCAGCGTCACCCCGATAAAGATTGCGCAACACCGCCTCGGCCAGCCCAGCCTCGTCTCCCGCCGCGTCATACGCCTGACAGCGGCCATAGAAAGCATTGGCGATCTTCTTCATACGCCGCCCCATGCCCATATCGCTGACGCCCAGTTCCCGCAGCCCCTCATCGAAACTGCTGAATAAAATATTCGTAAGCTGCTGCGAAACCGATCTCAGGGCAGGATCACTGAGCCGCCCCAGCGCCATCCAGGCATGCAGGGCGACAAGATCGAAACGGCCGTCAATCGTATCGGGAACGCCGAATCGCGTGTAGAATTCCGGTGCACGCGCGCGCTGGATAATCGCCGCATGAAGGCGTTCCGCCAATTCCCGATTATGGGGCGTTGCGGCTTTTGAACTTCGTTTAAAGGCAAAGGGCATCGGGTAAACGTCCTATCCGGCTTGCAAGCTGACCTTACGAAGGCTAGCACATCCCTCAGGCTTTTGGCCGTGAGGCAAAGGATCATACTATATGCGCATTCGTGCCCTGCTTCTTTTAGCTGCTTTTGCCAGCCCTGTCCTTACGGCGGGCTGCACCCCGGTGGTGAGCCAACGCGGCTATTTGGCTGACCCCGCCAATGAAAACGCCATCAAGCCGGGGGTCGATACTCAAACCACGGTACAATCCCGCCTTGGCCACCCCTCGACCCGGGCCGCCTATGGTGGCGATGCCTGGTATTATATTTCCAGCATTGAAAGCCAGGTCGCCTTCTTCAATCCGTCGGTCCGCAGCCGGAACATCATGGCCGTCTATTTCGACAAAGATAGCAAGGTCACCGACATCAAGCGCTACACGCTGAAAGACGGCAATGTGGTCGATTTCGAAACCCGCGAAACGCCGACCCGCGGCCGCGAGATGACCTTCCTGCAAAGCCTGTTCAATGCCACACCCGGCGTTCCCATGGGCCGTGGCAATGAGCAAAATCCCGGCGGCGGCGGTGGCCCCCCGAACTAAGGCTTAAACGCGTTCACAGCTTTGCTCGGTATCATGCTTTGAAAGAGAGCCCCCGTGGAACACGTCGCGTCCGGAAGCTGTTTATGTGGTGCTGTCAGGTTTCAGATCTCTGGTGCATTTGAGAGCTTCTTTCTCTGCCATTGCTCAAGATGTCGAAAAGATACGGGGTCAGCCCATGCGGCAAACCTGTTTTCCTCTAAGGCTGAGCTGAGATGGCTGGCGGGTGGGGAAAATATCCAGACCTATCAACTTCCAGAAACACGACATTCCAAAACGTTCTGCAAGACCTGCGGCTCTGCCCTGCCCGGCCTCCAGATGCATGGCGCTTTGCTGGTGGTGCCAGCGGGCTCACTGGATAGCCAGATCAATATACGCCCCACCGCACATATATGCTTCGACAGCCGCGCGGAATGGACCATCGGGCTTGATTCAGTAAAGACCACAGGCGGGCTGCCAGACAGGGGATAGCTAGCTTTGTCCAAACGAATAGCTGCCCATTACACATAAAAAAGGGCGCGGTTCGCACCGCGCCCTTTGTTTTTAAGGTCACACCGGATTAGTGCGCCAACACTGCCAGCAGCAGCAAGGCGACGATATTGGTGATCTTGATCATCGGATTGACGGCCGGGCCAGCGGTGTCCTTGTAGGGATCTCCAACTGTGTCGCCGGTCACTGCCGCTTTATGAGCGTCGGAGCCTTTGCCACCATGATGGCCGTCTTCGATATATTTCTTCGCATTGTCCCATGCGCCCCCGCCCGAGGTCATCGAGATAGCAACGAACAGACCAGTCACAATCACGCCCAGCAGCATCGCGCCCATCGCATTGAACGCCGCTGTCTTACCGGCAATGGCGTCAACCGCGAAGAACAGCACGATCGGCGAGAGCACCGGCAGCAAGGACGGGATCACCATTTCACGGATCGCCGCTTTGGTGAGCATGTCCACCGCACGACCGTAATTCGGCTTCTGCGTGCCCTGCATGATGCCCGGCATTTCGCGGAACTGCTTGCGCACTTCTTCCACGACCGCACCGGCCGCACGGCCCACCGCCGTCATCGCCATACCGCCAAACAGGTAAGGCAGCAGACCACCGATGAACAGACCCACGACAACCCAAGGATCAGCCAGACTGAATGTCGGCATCTCCATGCCCTGGAAATAGGGATAGATGTCTGAGCGTTCGACGAAATATTTCAGGTCTTCCGTATAGGCCGCGAACAGAACCAGCGCACCCAGACCAGCCGAACCGATGGCATAGCCTTTGGTCACGGCTTTGGTGGTGTTACCCACCGCGTCCAGCGCGTCGGTTGTTTTGCGGACATCGCCTTCAAGGCCGGCCATTTCGGCAATACCACCGGCATTGTCGGTGACAGGACCGAACGCATCGAGCGCGACAACCATACCAGCCAGCGCCAGCATGGTGGACACCGCAACCGCGATGCCGAACAGGCCTGCCAGAAGATAGGTGCCGACGATACCACCGCAGATCACCAGAGCCGGCAGCGCGGTCGATTCCATCGACACGGCAAGACCCTGAATGACATTGGTGCCATGGCCCGTTTCAGAGGCTTTGGCGATCACTTTCACTGGGCGATAATTGGTGCCCGTGTAATATTCAGTGATCCAGATGATCAGGCCGGTCACGATCATGCCGATCACGCCGCAATAGAACAGGTCTTGACCCGTATAGGACAGACCGCCCGATGTGGTGAGAACCGTATCCAGACCAATGATCCAATCGGTCAGCGGCCATAATGCGATCAGCGACAGCACGCCGGTGGCGATGATGCCTTTATAAAGCGCGCCCATGATATTGTTGGACTTGCCCAAACGCACAAAGAACGTACCGATGATCGAGGTGATGATGCAGACACCGGCAATGGCCAGCGGATACAACATGAGCGCGATTTTTTCCGCACCCACGAAATAGATCGAGGCCAGAACCATGGTGGCAACCGTGGTCACCGCATAGGTTTCAAACAGGTCAGCCGCCATACCAGCGCAGTCACCGACATTGTCACCGACATTGTCCGCGATGGTGGCGGGGTTGCGTGGGTCATCTTCAGGAATACCGGCTTCAACCTTGCCCACCATGTCGCCGCCAACGTCGGCGCCTTTGGTGAAGATACCGCCACCCAGACGCGCGAAGATCGAAATCAGCGACGCACCGAAGCCAAGGGCAACCAGCGCATTCACGATGATGCGGCCACCAATTTCATCTTCAACATTCAAGGCCAGACCTGCGGTCAGGAACGCGTAGTAACCAGCCACGGCCAACAGGCCCAGACCGGCAACCAGCATGCCGGTCACTGCGCCCGAGCGGAACGCAACTGAAAGACCCTGCGCCAGACCCTGACGCGAAGCTTCGGTGGTACGCACATTGGCGCGCACCGACACATTCATGCCGATATAGCCAGCAAGACCGGAGAACACCGCGCCGATCAGGAAGCCAACAGCCACGTGCCAGCTGAACAGCAAGAAGGCGAGAATAAAGATCGCCACGCCCGCGAAAGCGATGGTGGTGTATTGCCGATTTAGATAGGCGGCGGCACCTTCCTGAATCGCGGATGCAATTTCCTGCATACGTTCATTACCGGCGCTCTGGGCGAAAACAGAGCGGACTGTAAATCCGCCATAGAGCAGCGCCAGCACGCCGCACACCAAGATTAGTTGAAGCTCCAAGCTCATTTGACTTCCCTCTGAAAACCTATCTGCGGCATGGGTGCATCGGCTTAGTGCCCCAAAAGCGCCCCTGCCCCGTAAGCCGGTGACCCAGCTTGAAAAAGCGCGCGAACATGCCAAATGCGACCGCCATAGGCAACGCTTGGTCTAACAGTAAATGAAGGGAATTTGCCTTTAGCCCTGATGGCCTATTGCCGCTGGGGGGTTAAGTGCCTGCTTTGGGGCGCAAAGGGGCATGCTGAATTTGGGTAATTTCCAAGCCGATAACCCGCTTTTCCCCGGCGATTTTCTTGGCCCCGGCCAGAAAACGGGATGCCAGGGCTGACTTATCCACAGCCTCTGGCTCGCCGAAAATGCCTATATTCCGGGCATTTACCTCTCGGACGAAGCAGTCCTGAATGAATGGCGTTTTATTTCGGATATACATGGCGCTCTCAGGCGAGGCTGCCCGAAGGGTGGTGGAAATATAGGCATAGCCATGCAGCTTGCCCTGGGCATTCAGCATGGGCGCGATAATTGGGGGCATCTCGACCGACGTGCCCGGCTGCCCCTTTGGCAGCCCTACTTCAGCCGCCAAAACCGCCCCGCCCGGCCAAAAAACCAGCCCGACGAGCAATGTCCATAAAGTGATTCGTTTTCCCATGGGGCCGAAGCATGACCCAAGCCAGCTAAAATCCGGTTACGGCGTGCTGCTTAAAAGTTCAAAAATGCGTATAGCCGTTTTGATGAAGAGGGAGCGCTTGTCCCTTCCCGTCCAGCAGAACAATACCCTCGCCCGCCATCACCCGCCCAATCCGCTGCACCGGCGCGTAATCCGTGGCCAGAGCAAGAACAGCCTGTTCCAGCTGCGGCGGGGCGGTGAAGGCCAGTTCGTAATCATCGCCTGCAATCGCAGCCGCGATGCGTGTCTCCAGCCTCTCGCCGCGCAATGCCATCAACGCATTGGACAGCGGTATGCAGTCTGCGTCCACCTCGATCCGCTTTTCTGAGGCGCGCGCAATGTGACCGAGATCGGCGATCAAGCCATCAGAAATATCGAGCGCCGCATGGGCCGTGCCGCGCAAAGCTCTGCCCAAACCCAGCCGGGGCACAGGCAGATGATAGCGATGCACCAGATAATCCCGCACGGCAGATGTCACGGTTGATGTCTCTGTTGCTATATTTTCCTGCCGCAATACAAGCCCGGCCTCGGCATCGCCCAGCGTGCCAGAAACAAAAACAAGATCACCTATCTGCGCATGGGCGCGTTGGATCATCTGTCCAGTGGGCACCAAACCAAATGCCGTGATGGCCAATGTCAGTGGACCCGACGTCGATACTGTATCGCCACCGGAGAGCGAAACAGAAAATTCTCGCTGATCCAAAGCCAGCCCGCCTGCAAAGCCCCGCAGAAAATCCATGTCGCAAGCCGCAGGCAAGCACAGCGCCAATTGATAGGATAACGGCACCGCCCCCTTGGCCGCCAAATCGGAAAGATTGCAGCGCAAAGCTTTGCGGGCGATGAGATCGGGCGGATCATCAGGAAAGAAATGCACGCCCGCCACCAGCGCATCCGTGGTGACGACAAGCTGCTGCCCCTCAGGCACATCCAGCACTGCAGCATCATCCAACAGACCAAACGCCCCACCAGATGTGGCCAAAGGCGCGAATAAATCCGCGATCAAAGAGAATTCCGAAGGGTGCTCAGAACTGGAGTTCGTCATCCGGCGGGCTTTCGCCAAATTCCACCGCCCGTTTACGCCGCGCCACCTTATCCAGCGAGGCATTCACGAAAGACGGTTCATCCCCTTCAAAGAAAGCATGGGCGATATCGACATATTGGTCGATCACCACTTTAGCAGGCACATCGCGCCGCGTAATCAATTCGCACGCCGCCACCCGCAAAATCGCCCGCAAAATGGAATCCACCCGATTGAGCTTCCAATTCTCGGTCAGGCTCTGCGCTATCGCCTTATCGATCTCAATCTGGTGCAGCGGCACGCCCCGCACCAGATCGCCAAAGAAATCAGCGTCCGGCTCACCCAGATCCTGCAACTCATCCTGACCAAAACGATGTTCCAGAAATTCCTGAACCACATCCTCGGCCATAAGGGCGGTCAATTCCATCTGATACACAGCCTGCACCGCGCCCAACCGGGCCGCCCGGCGCGCCTGATGCGGAACCTCTGCTGCCGCGCTCATCGTGACACGCCAAGCCGATGCCGCGCCTCGATCAGCGCCAGACAAGCCCGCGCTGCATCCCCGCCTTTATCACCTTGATCAAGCTGCGCCCGTGCCAAAGCCTGCGCTTCATCCTCGACCGTCAAAATTCCATTACCGATGCAAAGCCCATGCTCCACACCCAAATTCATGATCCCGCGCGCAGATTCCCCCGCCACAATCTCGAAATGATAGGTCTCACCCCTGATCACACAGCCCAGCGCGACATAGCCATCATATGCCTTGCCAGCGCCCTCCGCGCCCTTGGCGGCGACAGCTATCGCAGGCGGAATCTCCAAAGCCCCCGGCAGCGTGATGCGCTCAATCTCCACGCCCGCCGCTTGAAGCGCGCGCGTCGCACCCTCAAGCAACATATCGGCGATATGGTCGTAAAACCGCGCCTCAACAATCAGAACCGACGTCATCAGATTACCTTACTCACAATCAGGCTTTGTTACGAATAGGATGCGTGCCCACAATATTCAGCCCATAGCCATCCAACGCCACCGCCTTTTTCTCGGGTGTATCGGTCAGCAGCACCATATTCTGCACCCCGAGATCGAGCAAAATCTGCGCCCCCACGCCATATTCCTTCACCCGCCGCCGATCGACATCTTCGGGCATCCGCTTCATCACCACATCGGTGACAAAGGTAGGCCGCGTCTGCCGCAGGATCACCACGACACCACGTCCATGTTCTGCGATAATGCGCATGGATTCACCCAGCACATCCTGCTCATATTCCCGATAGCGCAGCATGTCCGAGAAAATATTGATCGCATGCATCCGCACCAGCACGGGCTCTGGCCCGGCTATATCACCCTTCACCAGCGCAATATGCTCGGCATATTCGATGGTGTTCGTATAGACCACCATCTTCCACGCGCCGCCATTATGGCTCTCGAAATCCGTCTCCACCGTGCGGGCGATCAGATGATCATATTTCCGGCGATAGGCGATCAGATCGGCAATCGTACCGATTTTCAGCCCATGTAGCTGTGCGAACTGCACCAGATCGGGCATCCGCGCCATCGAGCCATCATCATTCATGATCTCACAGATCACGCCGGCCGGATAAAGCCCGGCCAGCCGCGGAATATCCACCGCCGCTTCCGTATGCCCCGCCCGCACCAGTGTGCCGCCATGGCGCGCCACCAGCGGGAAGACATGGCCCGGCATCACAATATCCTGCGGCCCCTTGGTCGGATCAATCGCCACCGCAATCGTATGCGCGCGGTCATGCGCCGAAATCCCGGTCGAAACACCTTCACGCGCTTCGATCGACACCGTGAACGCGGTCTGATGCGCCGACCCATTGAATTGGGTCATCATCGGCAATTCCAACGCTGCCGCCCGATCCTGTGTCACACAAAGACAGATCAAGCCACGACCATATTTGGCCATGAAATTAACGGCCTGCGGTGTGCACATCTGCGCCGGGATCACCAGATCGCCTTCGTTCTCACGATCTTCCGCATCGGCCAGAATAAACATCTTGCCGTTACGCGCGTCTTCAATCACGTCTTCGATATTTGATATATAATCGTGAAACACAGAAACCGTCATTTGCTCACCAATTGGGAATTCACCAAACGGGCCACATAGCGCGCCATCAAATCCACTTCCAGATTAACGCGCCCGCCCACAGTCCATGCATTCAGCGCCGTCACCTTCGATGTATGCGGGATGATATTCACGCCGAAACGCCTATCCTCCACCGCATTCACCGTCAGCGAAACACCATCCAGCGCCACCGAACCCTTGGGCGCGATAAATCCGGCCAGCGCGGCAGGCACTTCAAAGCGCACCCGCAGAGATTCCCCTTCAGGGATCATCTCCAGAATTTCCGCCACGCCATCGACATGACCGGTTACTATATGACCGCCCATCTCATCGCCCAGCTTCAGCGCACGTTCGAGATTGATCGCCTGCCCTACCGTCCAGCCAGCCATATTGGTATGCGCCAGAGATTCAGCCGAAGCCGAGAAGGCGAACCAGCGATCCGCCGCATCCCCCTTTTCAGTCACCGTCATACAGGCACCCGAACAGGCAATGGAGGCCCCTATATCAATCTGCGACACGTCATACTGTGTCGTGATCGCGATATGGGTATCGCCACGTTTTTCGATTCGTCGGACCAGGCCGACATCTGTCACGATTCCGGTAAACATGGGCGTGTTTTAGAGCAAGGTCCGCAAAAGTGGTATCCGCTTCTGATACTTAAACCCAAAGCCCGGTAAAACCTGGCCAGATCGGCAATATATCAATCAGATCAAAGGCTGGCAGCGGCCCCAGCGTTCCCAATGATCGCCCCCCAATAGCCGTTGCTGTGTCAGCGCGAAGCGCGGCATGGCGTCCGCAAGCGCGGCTGGTGCAGGCAATCCCGCCCCCAATTCCATGCTTGCCCGAAAAAGCTCCAGCCGGTCCACCAGCCCGGCCGCCAGAAAAGCCTGCCCTATCGCGGCCCCGCCTTCCACCAGCAACCGGGTAATCCCCCGCTCCGCCAACGCATTCAGCGCAGCACCCAGATTCACTGAAGCCAGCGCACCCGGCCCATTTGATGGCACGAGAATAATCTCCGCGCCCTTGGCCCGTAACGCATCACCGCCCTGCGCTGCATGGGTGAAAACCAGCAAGGGCACCCGCTCCACCGCATCAAACAAGCGGGCCGTCACGGGCAATCGCAAACTTCCATCCAAAATCACCCGTAGGGGGGAAAATTGTTCCAGCCCTTCAATCCGGCAAGTCAGATCGGGATCATCGGTCATAACCGTGCCGCTCCCCACCAATATCGCGTCATGCTCAGCCCGCAGAAAATGGCCATAGCGCCGTGCCTCGGGCCCGGTGATCCATTGCTCCCCGCCCGGCTGACGCGCCATAAAGCCATCCACACTCAAAGCCAGTTTCAAACTGACCAATGGCCGCCGCTGCAATAGCCGCGCAAAAAATCCCTCATTCAGAAACGCCGCTTCATCCCGCAGCAGATTTTCTTCCACCTCTATCCCGGCTTTACGTAACAACGCGAAACCGCGCCCTGAAACACGACTGTCCGGGTCGTCCATCGCCGCGACAACCCGCGTCACACCTGCTGTAATCAAAGCTTCTGCACAGGGCGGGGTCACACCGTGATGGGCGCATGGCTCCAGCGTGACATAGGCCGTGGCCCCACATGCCGCATTGCCTGCAATGCTTCGCGCCATCGCCAAAGCCATGGCCTCGGCATGGGGGCGGCCACCCGGCTGGGTCCATCCCCGTCCGATCACATGACCATTTTTCACGAGAACACAGCCCACTGCCGGATTGGGCGCGACACGGCCCAGAGCACGCCGGGCCAGCAACAAGGCATGGCGCATATGCCAAAAATCGTTTGAGTCAGTCAGATCAAGTGAAATGCAGGATCTCCATCTCGGATTCTATGCTAAGCACCCGAGCCTATTACATCCTGACAATGCCTTCAAAGCTTGCCATGGCTTTCAACCGCTGCGGCGCAATGGATGCCTCCTGTTCACGCAATTTTGCCGCGATGGCATGGCTGTCCCTTACGGATACGCCAAGCGCCTGAAGACTGCTTGCCCCCCGCAAAGCATCACCACCGCATAGAATGATCGCCCATAAACCATCCCTGTCCTTTTTCGCCAGGGCACGACCACCTCTGTCTCCCTGCGTCCAGTCAGCCACAGCATGGCTCTCCGCCACGGCAATCGGCCCGACAAGCACGGCGTTGTCCGGTCGGTCCCAGTTTTTATGAATGATTAACTCGATCTCGGCCACAGCCCTGTCAGGCTTCTCGCAAGATGCAAGACAGGTCAGGGATAAAAACAGCAATGCGACCAAGGGCGCCGTCGAAACACGAATAGGCATCCTATTTCCTACCTATGGATGATATGAAATGACCTTGCTGAAGTAGCGGGGCATATGCAGATGCGCAGCCCCGCCCTCGCAGCTACTTAAAACCTCAAAGTCACACCGGCAGAGAAAGACCGTCCTTCCCCTGGATAGAAGACCTGCTTATTGGTCAGAGGATCGGATGCGTCCGTAATCGCGGCAAATTCCGGCGCATATTTCTTATCGGTCAGATTCCGCATATCGAAGAACAGGCTCAGACTATCCGAAATAGCCCATCCCGCATTCAGGTTGAAAATCGCATAGGACGGGGCGCGCATCATATTGCGATAATCCACCATGACATCGGACATACGCCATTCCAGTGAGGGGGCGATAAAGAAGCTGTCGGCGAAATTATACTTGGCTTCCATTCGCCAGACATGTTCCGGCACCACTGGCAGTCGCCCATTGCCGTAGATCGGATCATTGTCAAAGCGGAAATCCGACCATGTATAGCTTTGACGCAGATTTAGCGACCCGCCAAGAATCTGTTCTGCGATACGCCAGTCGAGTGCCGCTTCAATGCCCTGATGCACCGTCTTATCTGAATTGAAGAAGGTCGCGGGCAAACCGGCCGAGGCCTGAAAGCTCAACAACTCCCCCTTTATCCATGATCGAAAATAAGTCACGTCCCAGGTCAGTTCGCCTTCGGTCCCACGTGTACCGATTTCACCGGTCCAGGCCCGCTGTGCCTCCACCGGCACAAAACCCGGATAGGGCGATTGCACCAACGCGCCATAATGCGGCGACTCTACCGAACGCGTTATATTGGCATAGACCTGCACACCGCTGTCATTCTGCCATAACAAGCCGAACCGCGGCGACAACCAGTCGAACTGCTTGTCGCTGTTATTCGGGGGATTGTTATAATCGGCATAATCACGGGTTGCGATGCCATAGGATGCACCGGCCACTACCGCCAGTTCATCGGTCACGAACAGACGCCCTTCGGCGAAAATGTCCGTGCCCGTTGCTTGTTGCAGATTATTGCCAAACTGAAAGCCCGATGCGCCGCCGACATTATTATATAGCTTACCCTGTACCCGGCCTCGGCGATGGGAAATGCCCATAAACATATCAGCCGCCATCCCGGCCACGTCTCCCTGCCAATCCAGCCGCGCGAATGCGCCATAATTCAGGGATCGCTGGTCGATAACAATGGAAATGGGATGATGCAGATCCATCATCGTCACATAGACGCCACCATCGAATGTCAGTCCGTCCTGCAGGCGCCAATGGCTTTGCAGTGTGACACGGCCCACGGCCTGATCGCGCGCCCATTGATTGGCCACAACAGACGCGTTGGGGGTGCGCGGCGCGGATAGCGCCGTGGCAAGTGACACCGCACCCGGCACATCCTGTTTGATATCCGCGCCGGTGATGATCAGGCGGATTTCCTGCTCTTCACCGAAACTATAGCCAATATTGGCGGTGCCACGGACCTGCTTCAATCCGCTATGTACCCTGAAACCGTCCGACTGCATGGCGCCGCCAGCAATATAAAAATCCCACGCTCCGATCTCCCGCGCCACGGCAGCCCGGCCACGGATCGTACCGAAAGAGCCGCCTTCCAGCCGCAGCAGATTTTCACTCTCCGCGGTCCTGCCGGTCGGGGTGATCAGATTGATCGCGCCGCCCAATTGCGCCCCTCCAAAGCGCAGCGCATTGCCGCCTTTATAGACTTCGATATAGCGCGCGCCCAAAGCGTCGACTTTCTGGAAATCGGAAAAACCATCGGCATCGGCGAAAGGTACGCCATCCTGCGCCAGCAATACACCGCGCTGATGGTAGGATTGATCAATGCCCGAACCGCGAATGGAAAGGCGCGATTCCTCGCCATAGCGTTTTTGCGCCAATACACCCGGCACATCCCGCAACAGGTCTGAAAAACCGACCACCAGCCGCGTTTCATAGGATTCAGCAGCCACTACTGCCACCGCACCAGGCGTGCGGGACAGGCGCTCGCGCGCATCAGCAACAACAGGAGCATCTTCCGAACTGCGCTTGGCCGTGACGATAACGGTCTCGACCGTATCGCCCAGCGCCATGGCAGGTAATACGGGAAGTAAAAGAGCAGACAAGGCAAGCGGCGATACGCTCGCGCGCAGGCGTGTAACAAAAGTCATGATATGTTTCCGGACAACGGATGAGTTGACAAGCGCGGAGAGATGCTCCGCGCGGCAAAGGTCAGGCTCAGACGTGTCCGGGTGGGGCGCGCGGGGCTTGGGGACGATAAAAAGCTTGGGGGCTGACCGTCAGACTTGGTTTAGCCTGTGCCTGTTCAAGCAGCGTTGGCGCCGGGCCAGCCAGAACGACAATATGGGCAGGCAGATCACCGGGTCCGGTCAGACCAAAGGGGCAAGGTGTTTTGGCCCCATCCCTGCCCTCATCCATCGCGTGACGATTGCCCTCGCTATCGATGCGGACCGGGCCATCCATCGTGCAGAGGACGAGCATCCCCTCGCCCGTACCCGCCGCCATGGCAGGCATCCAGCCCGCGGGCAGAAAAGCCCGCAGAATCAGGGCTGCCAGCACAAGATGAATGGCGGCGTGGCGAAAGCGCGTCATGTCGGTATGACTTGCACGGCATTTCCATGAAACAAACAAAATAATTGTCGCGGCTAAATTAAAGGCCGAGCTATCGAACACCTCTGAAAAGCGGCGATACTGCTCCCCCCTTAAGAGAGAAGCCGACAATGTGACATCCCGATTGCGTCAGTCCCGGTCGTCGCCGACCATTTCCACGATCAAGGCCTCGAAATCCTTGGTTTCACGGAAATTCTTATAGACCGAGGCAAAGCGCACATAAGCCACCTTATCGAGACTGGCCAAGGCCTGCATAACCAGCTCGCCGATCACGGTGGACGGCACTTCATTCTCACCCATGCTCTCAAGACGACGGACAATCCCGGTAATCATCCGGTCCACCCGCTCGGCTTCGACCGGGCGTTTGCGCAGCGCATGGGCCAAAGACCTCTCCAGCTTGTCGCGTTCAAACGGTTCGCGGCGATTGGTCTTTTTCACGACCACGAGCTCGCGCAATTGCACCCGCTCAAACGTCGTAAACCGCCCGCCACAAGCCGGGCAGTGCCGCCTGCGCCGTATCGCCGAATTGTCCTCACTCGGACGGCTGTCTTTCACCTGCGTATCATCATGTCCGCAAAACGGGCAGCGCATATCTTTGACCTATCGGTAGATCGGAAAACGTTGACACAACGCACTCACCCGCCCCGCCACACTGGCTTCGACGGCGGCATCGCCCTCCTCGCCCGTACGAGCGACGGCATCGACGACTTCGACAATCAGCTTGCCGATTTCCTTAAATTCGGCAGGACCAAAACCACGCGTCGTACCCGCGGGCGTACCCAGACGTACGCCCGACGTGATGGCTGGCTTTTCAGTGTCAAAGGGAATGGCGTTCTTGTTCGTGGTAATGCCGGCCCGGTCCAGCGCCCGCTCCACAGCCCGACCCGTGGCCTTTTTCGGCCGCAGATCGACAAGCATCAGATGCGTGTCCGTACCGCCCGACACGATGTCGAGCCCCTCGCTATGCACTGTTTCAGCCAGCGCTTTCGCATTGGCCACGACGTTTTGCGCATAGGTTTTGAATTCAGGTTTCAACGCTTCGCCAAAAGCCACCGCCTTGGCAGCAATCACATGCATCAATGGCCCGCCCTGCAAGCCGGGGAAGACTGCCGAATTGATTTTCTTACCCAGATCCGCATCACGCGACAGGATCATCCCACCACGCGGACCGCGCAGGGTTTTATGTGTCGTGGTTGTGACCACATGCGCATGATCCAGCGGACTGGGATGAACCCCACCCGCCACCAAACCCGCGAAATGGGCCATGTCGACCATAAAAAAGGCACCCACGGAATCTGCGATCTCACGAAAGCGTTTGAAATCTATGATACGGGCATAGGCCGAACCGCCCGCGATAATGAGCTTGGGCTTATGCTGTTTTGCAAGCGCCTCGACTTCATCCATATCAATCCGGTGATCCTGACGACGCACTGTATAGGAGACTGGATTAAACCATTTGCCGGACTGATTGACTGGCGAACCGTGGGTGAGATGCCCCCCCGCCGCCAGATCGAGCCCCATGAAACTGTCACCAGGCTTCAGCAGACTGAAAAACACCGCCTGATTTGCTTGTGCGCCGGAATGGGGCTGCACATTGGCGAAACTTGCTCCAAACAGATGGCAGGCGCGGCTGATAGCCAGATCCTCGGCAATATCTACATATTCGCAGCCGCCATAATAGCGACGGCCAGGATAGCCTTCGGCATATTTATTCGTGAGGACAGAGCCTTGAGCCTCCAACACCGCGGCGGAAACAATATTTTCCGAAGCAATCAGCTCGATCTTGTCTTTTTGTCGTTTCAACTCGTCCTGTATGGCGCTGGCAATTTCTGGGTCTGCCGAAGCCAAATTTTGAGAGAAAAAGCTGGAATCACGATTCTGCGTCTGACTCACCCTTGCCACCATTGCTGCTTGTGCCGCCCCCTACCATCGGGGGCCTACCCCTAGCGCTTTACCAGATATTGCGCCAGATGCGGGAACGTCTCGCAGGGCACTTTGCCTCGCTCACCCACAGAAAGCATATGGTCATAACCAATGTTATACTTTGATTTCTAATAGATTTTTCTTCAAATACAGATCCCAAAGAGATACAAATATACTTCGGCCAAAACACAGAAAATTTATTCAAAATGATACAGTCGAATCAAATTCGTCAAAAATAGCCAATGTCGCTTTCAGTAAAAACATTCTGCAAAAGATTGTAGATTGTAGAAATCTTGCTTTTTCTTGGTAAAAAGCTCATATCGCGACAATATAAACTGTTCTTATTGAGGGTAGTACGATGGCATCCCAACCGGATAATGGCAGACAGCAGGAAGATTTGTTGAAGCTGGTCTCTGATATCGTGTCGGCCTATGTGAGTAATAACTCGGTGCCAGCTGCTGAGCTCCCTTCAATGATCCGAAGCATTCATGCCACCTTGGGTGGGCTTTCCGGCGAAGGTTCGTCAGAGACGATGCCCAATGGCCAGAAGCCAGCCATACCAGTGAAAAAATCCATCACACCCGAATATATTGTGTGCTTGGAAGACGGTAAAAAGCTGAAGATGCTGAAGCGCTACCTGCGTTCCAATTATGATATGACGCCGGACGAATACCGGAGCAAATGGGATTTACCTGCCGATTATCCTATGGTTGCACCGAATTATGCCGCCAAGCGCAGCGAATTCGCTAAAAAGATCGGCCTTGGTCGCCATGCCGCCCCGACGCGAGGGCGCCGTCGTTAGAATTTTTTATTGATGAGATAATCCAGCTTCCGCAAGGCAGCCACACGTAAAGCAGAGCGTGCGCTCTCTTGTGAGGGGCCTATGACGGCGGCCTCTATGCCTGTGACTGGATCAATAGCTGTAACTTTTACAGTGCTGCCTAAAATGACGAATTCAAAATAAACTTCCGAACGATTTGTCGGAGAGACCATTATGCGGCGCGACTGATGTGATGCGCTGTCCAGACCTGATCCAAAGCTTTCACCAAAGCTAACATCATTTCGTCTGTATGCTTAGGTGATGGGGTAAAGCGTAATCGCTCAGTCCCCCGAGGCACCGTCGGGTAATTTATTGGTTGGACATAAATGCCATGATCCCGCAGCAATTCATCTGATACGGCTTTGCAAAGTACGGCGTCCCCGACGAATAGCGGTACGATGTGGCTGGGAGAGGGCATCACCGGAAGGCCGGCTTCGGCCAGCAGGCGCTTTAATGTAGCCGCCCGCTCATGCAGTAAATCACGTTCGGCCTCACTTGATTTCAAATGGCGTACACTGGCCAAAACACCGGCTGTCAGAACGGGCGACAGTGATGTGGTAAAGATGAAGCCTGGCGCAAAAGAACGAATGCAGTCAATCAGTTCACGCGAACCAGTAATATACCCGCCCATCACGCCAAATGCTTTGGCAAACGTGCCTTCTACGATTGTAATGCGGTCCATCGCACCATCGCGTGCTGCAACACCCGCCCCCCTGGCTCCATAGAGGCCCACACCATGAACCTCATCCAGATAGGTCATGGCGCCATATTTTTCGGCAAGATCACAAATTTCGGTAACGGGACCGAAGTCGCCATCCATTGAATAAACGGATTCAAAGGCAATAATCTTGGGAGCCTCGGGATCTGCCTGTGCCAATAATTCCCCAAGATGGGCCATGTCATTATGGCGAAAAACGCGCTTTTCCATGCCGCCATGGCGCATGCCTTCGATCATGGAGGCATGATTCAATTCATCTGAGAAAACAATCACGCCCGGAAGTAACTTGGCCAATGTGGCTAAGGTAGTGTCATTAGACACAAAACCGGATGTGAAGATAAGCGCGGCCTCCTTGCCGTGAAGATCGGCAAGTTCCTGTTCTAATTGGACATGATAATGGGTAGTGCCCGAGATATTACGGGTGCCACCAGAACCTGCGCCTGTCCGCTCCAGAGCCTCATGCATGGCCGCAATCACTATGGGATGCTGGCCCATGCAGAGATAATCATTGCTGCACCAGACCGTGATGGGCTTTGTAACCCCAGCAACATGGAACTCAGCATTGGGGAAATCGCCACGCTGGCGGACAATATCTGCAAAAACGCGATAGCGGCCTTCACGCCGAAGGCCGGCAAGCGCAGTGCGAAATTTCGCTTCGTAAGGAAACGCCATAGCCTATCCGCCGCCGAGTCTGGCTGCTCTTACCCTCTGATCTATTTATGATAACCCGCCTAGGCAAACCTCAAAGCGAATTGTCACATCACGCTTCCGCCGCAGGCGTAATGCGAAAGCATTTATATTTCTAAGATATTGTATTTGCTATATAATTATTATTACGACCATACCGAATTTGAATGAATGTGAGCAATTGTACTCAGATCAAAAGGGAAATGGGAGGCAGCCATGCAGCAAAGGTCCAAGGCATGGATGTGCTCATCGGTAAGATCAGGACACAAAATAGTCTAAAGCCGAAAACGCACCTGATCTATCCAGAAACGTTCCAGCCGCCGCAGCGACGTGTTGATTTCATCCAGGTCTCCGGCTTCAACATTGCCGACGGCTTTAAGCGACAGTAGATGCCGTTCAAATAATTCGCCCAGCATAATACGAACAGCCTCGCCTTTGTCTGTTAGGCGCACCAATACGGAGCGCCGATCCAAGGAGGAGCGTTCATGATGGATGTAACCTGAGTCCACCAGCTTTTTGAGATTGTAAGAAACGTTAGAACCCAGATAGTGACCGCGCGTGCGTAGCTCGCCCGCCGTCAATTCCTGATCTCCCACATTGAACAAAAGCAGTGCTTGCACACTGTTGATCTCACGTTCATCGCGGCGATCAAGTTCATCCTTGATCACATCAAGCAGTTGCCTGTGTAGCCGTTCTATAAGGCTTAAAGTTTCCAGATAGAGGTGCCGAACTGATTGCCCGTCTTCCAACGGTGTACCCGGTAAGGCTTTAGCCAAAGCTGTCATTGTCATCCCCTGCCATTGTGCAGGCCACCCTTGTTTTATCAAAGGATAGTAGGGACTTGTTAAAAGGTCGTAAAAACTGCTTAAAGCGAACCCCTTAGCATTTTAATGATCCCTGAAAAGTCAACGCTACCATGACCTTTGGCTGCAAACAGCGTGTATAGTTGCATGGCCTCCGCGCCTAAAGGTGTAGCAGCATTCGCATTTTGAGCGGCGCTTTGTGCGAGTTTCAAATCTTTTAGCATAAGTGCAGTTGCAAAGCCGCCGCTATAATCGCGATTAGCAGGGGCAGCGGGGACCGGGCCGGGAACCGGGCAATAGCTTGTTAAAGACCAGGACTGACCAGATGCCACGGACATAATATCAAACAGCTTTTGTGGGTCTAAGCCCAGCTTCTCACCCAAGACAAAAGCTTCGCAAGTTCCAATCATGGAAATAGCAAGAAGCATATTATTACAAATTTTAGCGGCCTGACCTGCTCCGCCTGTTCCGGCCAGAACTATCCTTTTTCCCATATGTTCAAGAATGGGAAGTGCGCGATTGAAGGCATTTTCGCTGCCACCACACATAAAGGCCAAGCTACCTGCCTGAGCTCCACTCACCCCGCCGGAAACTGGGGCATCCAGAAAATCAAAACCTTGTTTACCGGCCTCGGCATGTACTGCACGTGCCGATTCAATATCGATCGTAGAACAGTCAATTAACAATGCATCTTTGCGGGCGTGCGTCAGCACACCATTTTCCAGATAAATTGCACGCACATGATGCCCGGCAGGCAGCATAGAGATAATAACATCAGCTTCAGCCACGGCTTCATTTGCACTATTAGTCGGTACACCACCTGCGGAAATTATAGGTTTCAAGGCATCAGGGCTGAGGTCGAAAGCGCGTAATCCATGGCCCGCATTTAATAAATTGCAGGCCATCGGGCCGCCCATATTACCGACACCGATAAATGCAATAGTTGTCATAAAGAAAGCTCCTTATCTCCTAGAGGTTTAAAATGAGCATTGACAGCGTCATCGCTCACCTCATGCAAATGTGCGGGGCTCCATTGGGGGGCTCCGGTTTTATCAATAATTGTTGCCCTAATACCTTCGTATAGGTCTTTGCCGAGCATAATTTTATGCGCCATGCGATATTCCATGCGCATGCAATCTTCAAAATCAAGGTTAGCGCCCAGTCTTATCTGCTGAAACGTTACCTTGAGACTGGTAGGAGATTTTGAAAGCAGTGTTTTTGCGACTTCAAATGCCCATTCAGAGCTGGCTGTTTTCAAGCGTTGAATAATATCTTCCACGCTTTTCTCTGAAAATGCCAGATCAATAATTTGGTGATTTTCTGCCAGAGGCGAACTAAAAGATGCTTCGCATAAATCGGCTATTACATCATCGGCTTGTTCGCCATTCGCCACGCGCAATATCAAATCATCCCATTTAGTGGATGGTATGTAATGCGTGGCTATATTTGCATAGAGTGTGTCAGCCGTTCTTAACCGCGCACCCGTGAGGGCCAGATACATACCTATCTGCCCCGGACATCGAGGAAGAAAAAAACTACCCCCAACATCAGGGAATAAGCCAATGCCTGTTTCAGGCATAGCGAATAAAGTTGTGTCTTCCGCAATGCGATGACTACCATGAACGGAGACGCCTACTCCACCGCCCATAACTATACCTTTCATCAATGCGATATAGGGCTTTGGGAAGCGTTTAATAGCTGCGTTTAAAACATACTCATCGTGATAAAAATTCATTGCGTAAGGAGTGCGCGAGAGGCCTGATTCATAAAGGGCACGAATATCTCCGCCCGCACAAAATGCCTTGTCACCTGCGCCTTTAACAATCACCGCTTTAATCGCCGGATCATCTTTCCATAGATCCAGAAAATGCTTCATTTGCACGCACATATTATGCGTTAGCGCATTTAAAGCTTTGGGGCGATTTAAGGTGATGATTCCTGCAGCGCCATTTTTTTCAAATATAATTTCACTAGCGTCTGACATAATCATTGCCTTTACTGACGTAACAATTCGCGTGCGATAATAACACGCATAATTTCGTTAGAACCTTCGAGAATTTGGTGTACCCGTAAATCGCGCACATGTCGCTCGGCAGGGAAGTCTTTTAAATAGCCATAGCCGCCATGGAGCTGTAGAGCATCATTCGCGATCTGAGAGCCTATATCAGTAGAAAATCTTTTAGCCATGGCGCAAAGCTTTGTGGCATTTTTATCCTTGCGATCTAGGGCCGCTGCCGCGCTTCTGATCATCAACCTAGCGGCTTCCAAATCTGTGGCCATGTCAGCCAATTTGAATTGCGTTGCCTGAAAATCAGCGATGGCTTTGCCAAACTGTTTACGCGCTTGAGTATATGTTACGGCTTCTTCCAAGGCAGATGAGGCAGTACCTACGGAACAGGCACCAATATTGACCCTACCGCCATCCAATCCGCGCATGGCTATGCGAAAGCCATCACCTTCCACGCCTATGCGATTTCTGATAGGTATGCGGCAATCATCAAATATTAACTGCGCAGTTGGCTGGCTATTCCAGCCCATCTTTCTTTCTTTTTTACCGAAGGAAAGACCGGGAGAATCTTTTTCTATGACTAGGCAGCTGATGCCGCCCGGGCCATCTTCTCCGGTACGAACCATACAGACATATATATCTGAAACGCCGCCGCCCGATATAAATGCTTTTGATCCATTCAGGATATAATGATCACCATCGCGCACGGCGCGGCTTTTGAGGCTAGCAGCATCTGAGCCAGAATTTGGTTCTGTGAGGCAATAGCTGGCAATGTTCTCCATTGTGGTGAGATGAGGAAGAAATCGCTGGCGCTGCTCTTCAGAGCCAAAGCAATCGATCATCCAAGATGACATATTATGGATGGAGATGAAGGCAGCGGTGGATGTGCAGCCAGCCGCTAATTCTTCGAAAATGATAGCGGCATCCAAACGGCCCATCGCCGAGCCCCCGACATCTTCACGCACATAAATGCCTGCAAAGCCCAGAGCTGCCGCAGCACGAAGGGTTTCAATGGGAAAAATCTCTTTTTCGTCCCATTCAGAAGCATAGGGGAGCAGGCGCTCCTGAGCGAAGCGTCTCGCAGCCGCCTGTATCGCCCGCTGGTCCTCAGTTAATTCAAAGTCCATGCCTTCCCGCCCCCATTACAATTTGCGTATTTTATATCTAATATCTTTACGCAACATAGCACTCAAAGGGATTAGATTGACAAGGCTGCCGCTGCGCTTCATTGAGCATAAATGACTGGTCAGGCTTCATTTCCCTCCATACGTATGCGCCGCCTTAGGCGGTTTGATTGGACGCGCCGATTGGTCAGTGAAAATAACTTAACGTCGTCAGACCTGATATGGCCCGTTTTTGTCACTGAGGGGCATAAGCGGCGGGAAGCGGTGCCTTCAATGCCTGGCGTAGATCGCCTATCCATTGATCAGGTCGTTGACGAGGCCAAGGACGCCGCGACCCTTGGTATTCCTGTTATCGCTTTATTTCCCCAAACGAATCCTGCGTTGAAAAGCCCGGATGGGCGGGAAGCTGGCAATTCAGACAATCTGGTTTGCCGTGCCGTCCGCCAATTGAAGCAGGAGGTCCCCGAAATCGGGGTTCTTTGCGATGTGGCTCTCGACCCATTCACCACGCACGGCCATGATGGCGTTTTGGACAGTGAAAACTATGTCTCAAATGATGAGACGGTTGATTTGCTTGTCCGCCAAGCCTTGGTTCAGGCTGAAGCCGGGTGCGACATCATTGCGCCATCAGACATGATGGATGGCCGGGTGAGAGCTATTCGCTCCGCACTGGAGGCTAATGGCTTCAAGAACACCTTAATCATGTCCTATGCCGCAAAATATGCCAGCGCTTTTTACGGACCATTTCGTGATGCGGTAGGATCGGCGAAAGCACTTACCGGCGATAAGCGCGGCTATCAAATGGACCCGGCCAATGCTTCCGAAGCTTTACGGGAAGTAGGGCTCGATATCGCAGAGGGGGCAGATATGGTGATGGTGAAGCCTGGGATGCCTTACCTTGATCTTATATACAGAATTCGAGAGGAATTTGGGATTCCTACATTTTCTTATCAAGTATCCGGCGAATATTCGATGCTGAGCGCAGCCATGGAACGAGGCTGGCTGGATAGAGATAGTGCCATTCTTGAAAGCTTGCTGGCCTTCAAGCGGGCTGGCGCAAGCGGCATTCTGACATATTTCGCCAAAGATGCCGCCCGGCTGCTTCAGTCGCGCTGAACAGAAAATAGGCTTCGTAGCAAAATTTCTGCGCGGGACGGTAATACATGAAGCCCCGATTTTCTCTGTCCTAAATCAATTACATTTTCCAAAATCAGCATAGCTAGACCATGAACCGCGGCCCAAACGGACAGGCCAAGCGGTGCATCATTTAATGCTATGCCAATTTCAGTGCCGATCGCGTCAGCGGCCGCTGTAAGTTCTAGAAAATTATCTCTGTTCGGAAGTTGTGGCCCAAACATAAGTCGCGCCAGCGCAGGTCGACGTGCCACAAAACGCATATAGGCAGCGCCTATGCTGGCAATTCGGTCAGATTCGCTAACATTTGGGGGTGCAGCTGCCACAATTTCAGCGCGGAGCTCTTCGAAACCTTCCCGCGCTAATTCAACCAATAGAGCTTCATGATTTGAAAAATGTCGGTAGGGCGCCGCATGACTGACCCCTGCGCGACGTGCCACTGCACGCAAACTTAGCTCTGCGGCTCCTTCTTCTAATATGCTCCTTGCTGAATCCAGCAGAGCATTACGAAGATTGCCGTGATGATATCGCCTTGTTTCTGTATCCATCACGCCCTCCCCCGTAACATTTCAAGACGTTTTAAGAGACTTGACGTGTCCCAGCGTTGCCCACCCATTGCTTCCACCTCTGAATAAAACTCATCGACCAGTTTCGTCACGGGCAATTGCACGTCGTTGCGTGCAGCCTCTTCAAAACAGAGCGCAAGGTCCTTGCGCATCCATTCGACAGCGAAACCATGTTCATAAAAACCTGCCAACATAGTTTGATAACGATTTTCCATTTGCCACGATTGTGCAGCACCTTTTGAAATCACATCAACCACGGATGCAGGATTAAGCCCAACGGCGCGGGCAAAACTTAAACCTTCTGATAAACCTTCAACTAGACCTGCTATGCAGATTTGGTTGACCATTTTTGTTAGCTGGCCCGACCCAGATGGTCCCATAAGCCGGGACTGTTTTGCATATGATTTTATAACTGGCTCTATGCGCGCATAGGCATCGGGATCTCCTCCGCACATGATGGTGAGCTGGCCAGTTTTTGCCCCCTGTTCGCCACCTGATACCGGCGCATCAATGAAATAGGCACCGTGCTGCATTGCGCGCGTGCTCAATTCGCGTGAGATAGACGCGGATACGGTTGTGTGATCTACAAAAACACTGCCTGGCTTGAGCGCGTTGAAAATACCATTTTTGCTTAATGCAACTTCGCGTAAATCATCATCCCGCCCGACACAGGAGAAAATTATATCGCAATCTTCAGCGGCATTCGCAGGCGTTTCAGCTAGTTTCCCATTAAATTCACTTACCCATTTTTGAGCGCGTGAGTGAGTACGATTGAAAACAGTTACATCATACCCCCTTCTTTTTAAGTGGCCTGCCATGGGATAGCCCATGACACCTAAACCTATGAAAGCCAAACGGATCATTCCATCACACTCACATCATTTGGCTTACTTAGCCCGAGATTTGGCCTTTTAATCAGAAAGACTAACAAGAGAGCTGGCAAACACATAAAGAACATAAGAATAAAATCATTAGAATAGGCGATTACCTGCGCATTCCAATCAACGATCTGATTCAACTGATTGATGCCAGAAGGTGTTTGTGTATTCCAAAATATACTTGGAGAATTGACGTTCAAATTTCGATTGAAAGGAGTTACCGCTTCCGAGATCTGTGCATGATTAATTTGAATACTGCTTGTCAGCACAGTTGTTGTAACTGAAATTCCAATAGCAGCACCGATGTTACGCATAAGGTTCATCATAGATGCAGCATCCGTTCGGAGACTTTGTGGAATCGTCGCGAACGCAATCAAATTTATGACTGGAAATATCAAGCCCATTCCCGCGCCTTGCAATGTTCCCATAACAACCATTGTCGAAGCTGAGACGCCGGGCGTCCATGTCGACATATCCCAAGTCGTACCAAGGATCATACATGTTCCAACGGCTATGAAAATTCTGGAATCGATATAGTTCACCATTCTGCCAGCTATAATCATAGCGATCATAGTGCCTATCCCACGCGGAGACATTATCAGGCCAGCTTCTGTGACTGAATATCCGCCAAGTTTTTGCATGTAAATTGGCAAGATAGAAGATGTTGCGACCAACATAGACGCAGTAATGAACATCAAAGATGCTGAAATAAGAAAGTTTTTATCGCGAAATATTTCTTTAGGTAGAAAAGAAGTCTTGCTTGTAAGGAAATATGTAAGGAACAAATAAAATGCCAGCCCGGCAACAATGGCCTCTATTATGATTTCATTTGACTCAAACCAGCCTTCACCGGTTCCGCGGTCCAGCATTATCTGCAATGCACCAATTGAGACTGCTAATAAGCCAAAACCAGTCCAATCGAAACGCATGGTTTCGTCACGGTTTGAATCTTTAAAAAACAGCATAATGCCGAGGACAGAAGCGATACCAAATGGAACATTGATGTAAAATACCCATCTCCAATTGGCGTAATCGGTGATCCAGCCACCAAGTGTTGGTCCCATGATCGGACCCAGCAACACCCCCATCCCCCAGATTGCCATTACAGAGCCCCGCTTATGTGCGGGATAAAGGTCAATCATAATCGCCTGTGAAAGCGGACTGAGAGCAGCCCCAAAGGCACCTTGCAGTATACGAAAGAAAATTATCTGTTCTAAGTTCTGTGCAGCGCCACATAGGGCTGATGCAATCGTGAAGCCTGTGATACTTACAATTGCAACATTCTTTTTACCGAAGCGCGACGCCAACCAACCAATGGGTGTCGTCATTATTGCCGAGGCGACGATATAAGATGTTAGCACCCACATTATCTGGTCATGCGATGCCGACAAGCTTCCCTGCATATGTGGCAAAGTCACATTTGCAATCGTTTGATCAAGCGTTTGCATAAACATGCCGGCCATAGAACAGACCAGCACAACACGAAGCTCGAACTTATTCTCGTATAGTTGAGCAGCAGGTTCGGCGGTTGATCTCACGCGCGATCAACTATTTAGCAGGCGATACCAGCGACGATGGCCAGTATCAATCGAGATTACAGTGCTCATACCCGCACGGAGAACGACATCACAATCGCCCTTCGTCAGCTCCACTCGCACCGGAATACGCTGAACAACTTTTACCCAATTTCCTGACGCATTCTGAGATGGTAGAACTGAGAAAGATGCGCCGCTCGCAGCGGAAATTGACTGTAAATTACCTTTCCACGTGCAACCTGGGTATGCGTCTACCGTAACTGATACAGGCTGGCCTTCATGTATATAGGTAAGGTCCGTTTCTTTTAGGTTGCTTTCAATCCAAAGATTTTTCTCAGAAATAAGACCTACAGCACTTGTTGTACTAAAAGCGGATAAGCCCGAAACGACTAAAATGCCCGGCTGCAATGAATCCACCTTCGCAACGATTCCATCAAATGGAGCCTTCACTACAGACTGCTCTAATTGGCGTTCAATTTCGTCAACGCGGGCTTTTGCCTGTATGTATCCTGTTGATTGATCCGCCGGCAATTGAGGATTGCCGCTTAATTTGGCTAATTCAACCTGAGCCGACTGTTTAAGAGAAGCTAAAATGGCTTGGGACGATAGATATTCCGCACGTGCCTGATCATATAACGTTTTGGAAATCGCGTTTTCTTTAATAAGATTTCCATATCTATCTAACGTTGTGCGCGCCACATATGTATTGGCTGACTGGGCTTCGATCTGCTCGATATCTCGGCGATAATTTGCCTTTAAAGATTCTAGCTCCTGAATAGAAGCCGCTAATGAGGCTTTGGCATTTTGTAATGCGATCTCAAACGGTCTTTTATCAAGCCTGAAAAGCACCGTTCCTGCTTTTACACGCTGCCCTTCACGCACATTAACTTCTGAGACAATGCCCGATACATCAGTAGACACCATCAATTGGGCTGCGCGGATATAAGAATTATCCGAGCTGACATATCGCCCACCTGTTAGATAAAAGGCCAGAGAAACAACGCACACCAATACAATCCCGGTGATCATTAGAACACGGCGAAGACGGGACTTGTCTTTAAGTAATGCTATATTCCCATCATCCAGGTTAGATGGTATCTCACGAAGGTCTGGTTCTTTATCCATGGCATTCATCTGATTTTTTCTGGAGAAACAAGAGATTCCGTGTCTGCAGAAGTGAGATTCGCTTTCATACCCAACAAGGCATCAATTAGAATTTCTTGTATGTCTGGACTAACTCCATCCAGCAATTGAGAATTCACTGATGTTTTATAGCGCCTTATTTTTTCGATGATTGATTTTGCAGCAGGTAAGTTATGAAGCCGCCATATACGCCTATCTGTTGGGTCAGCACGGCGCTCTAACAATGCACGGGCTTCAAGCTTGTCCACTAACCTTGCGATGGTAATTGGCTCAACTTCGCAAAGTGCAGCAAGTTCATTTTGTGACAATCCGGGTGTTCGCTCTAAACGAGCGAGAATAACCCATTGGGCGCGAGTAGCCCCATGCTCACGAGCAAGGCGATCGAAGCGCGTGCGCGTCAGGCGCGCTACATCACTTAGCAATGTCAGTAAATCACGATCAAGAGAAAACGACATGGCACATGTCCGAATTTTTAAAAATTATAAGCCTAGTTATGATAAGTCACAATATGGTCTTTGACGAATAACTCCCGATTGGAATTTCCGCATAATTCATTGATAGTAATGATAAATTATTGTTTTTAGATTTTCAGCGCTCACTAAGTCACTGTCATAATTTCATCACGTCAATGTCTCCCAAACGAAAAAATCGCTCGTTAGGAGGATGTGAGCGCCGAGCATGGCGACTCGTGGCGCCGCACCGTTATGCGGTTTTCGAGTGGGACCAAAATGAGATTGAAATCATTTTTGCTGGTGGGGGTTGGAGTTTGTGTATTAGCTTCGCCGAGTGCTTACGCGACCGGAGGCAACTCCCCCCCAGATATAGAAATGCGGCTTCAGAATATGGAGCAAGAGCTTCAGAGTCTTCGGTCCCAACTGGCTGAAAAACCTGAGGTAAGCAGCGCACAGTTCGACGCTCTTCAAAACCAAATGTATGAACAACAGGCAGCCGCACGCTCTGCTGCAACGGTTACAGTAAAGAAGGGGCGCCCAACCATTTCGTCATCTGACGGGAAAAACACCCTTGCTTTACGAGCGGAGGCGATGGGGGACTTTGCATTTTATGATCGATCTTCTGTTGCTTCACAGGCATTTCCGGGTCCGGCTGCAAATAATCTCCAGCCCTTGCGCAACGGCTTTACATTTAGGCGGGCTCAACTGGGTGTAGAGGGCAAGTTTGCCGGAGATTGGGGCTATAAGCTGATGTACGAATTTGGGGGGAATGGCGGTCAGGAAATTGCCTCTGCAGCCCGCATCAAAGAAGCCTTCATTACCTATAAGGGTTTTCTTGATCCCTTCACCTTTAAGATAGGTGCCGCGCCATGGCCCGCAAACTTGTCTGATGCCACATCATCCAGTGTTTCCTTATTCCTTGAGCGCCCCACTGGCGCCACGCTGTCGCGCGGCTTAGCAGCAGATGATGGACGTTATGGCGTTGGGTTCTTTGGTAATGGAGAGATCTGGAATCTCTCAGCCTTCTTGACGGGTGATAGCGTGGGTAAGGGCGCACTTGATGGACAAGGAAGCGTTGTGACCCGCTTTGCGGTGGCGCCAATTCAAGAAAAAGACAGTAATTTTGCGCTGCATTTGGGGGGTAATTTGAGTTATGTATTTAAGACCCAATCCACAGGCGCGAATTTAGCGGCTAAGGCGCAGAACATATCCTTTTCGGATCGCCCGGAATTACGGGTGACGGATATGCGCCTGATCAATACGGGGAGCATAAGCTCGGACTCCGCTTATACGGCAGGTCTGGAAGCTGGTGTCAGCTATGAGAACTTCCTACTGCAAGGTGAGTACTTCTGGTATGGCATGAGCCGCAGGAATCCGGCTGTCGGCGTCACCAACCCGGGTTTTAACGCCTGGTATGTTGAAGGTAGCTATGTGCTGACAGGTGAGCCACGGGCTTATAGCATGTCCTCCGCGTCTTTTGGTGGACCAACCCCGGCGGCTAATTTTAATCCTGCCGAGGGTGAATGGGGCGCTTGGGAAGTTGCAGCCCGGTTTAGCCGCGCCAATCTGGATTATAATACTAATTCTATCGTCGTCGCCGATCGGGTAAATGGCGGAACGCAGGATGTCATTTCCCTTGGCGTAAACTTCTATCCCACTGAGAACGTGAAATTTATGTGGGGTTGGCAAAATGTACACGCCAAGAAGGCCAATATCGGCTCGAACTTCAATGCAATTTACGCGCGGATGCAGTTTGGGTTTTAAACAGGCTTAAATAAAACGAAGACGCCGCCATTTAATAGCGGCGTCTTTTTTATTCAGCTGCGGCTAAAGCACCATATTTCCCACGGAAGAAAACCAGCGGGTCACCAGCTTCATGGCGATAGAAGCGCACGACCTTGCCCACTAGAATCGCGTGATCGCCAGCATCGTGCTGGGCGAATCTTTCGCATTCGAACACGGCTAAAGCTTCTTCCAGTGCTGGCGGACCAAGTTTGGTTTCCATAAGGGCGAAATCGGTAAGTTGATGTTCGCCGGAACGGGACAGACGCGTGGAGACGTCCTGATGTTTGGTGCCCAGCACACTGATCGTGAAATTAGCGCATTGGGTGAAGGCCGTATATCTGTCGGACCGTTTGTCGATGCACCACATGACCAGTGGTGGATCCAGCGAGACAGAGGTGAAAGAGTTCACGGTAATGCCGATATTCGCAGCATCACCGCAGGTAGTGACCACGGCCACCCCAGTAGGGAAACTGCCCAAAGCGGAACGAAAGGCTTTAGTGTCAAAAGTGTCGGAATCAATAATCATTCTCTAATATCCCAGTCCAGTTTGAATTCCCCAATATGGGGGCTAACGCTTGTTTAAGAAGGTGAATGGCATGGTTGGCGCTATAAAGAGAGGCTATGGCGGCTTTAAGAACCATACCAGCCTCTTTTGGGTCGCGGATGTGGGGTTTTAGATGGCTGGCGCGAATGGCGTCATCATTAAACGCATAAAAAAGGGCGGCCACGGCGGCCATCACGGCGGCGCGTGGAAGGTCGCCTATGCGGACTTTGTGACGGCCATGATGGCCTTCTTCCTGTTGATGTGGCTCATTAATACGACCACGCCCGAGCAAAAACGGGGGATTGCAGACTATTTCGCGGCTCAGAGCATTTCTCAGACCTTTTCTGGCTCGGGCGGGGTTCTGGGTGGCACCGTGATGGGCGAAGACAGTTCCAAGGCAGGGGGTGAAGTATCTGTAGTTCAGCAGCCCAGCCCGCCTGCCCCTGCGGATAGCAGAAAGTCCAAAGATAAAGCTCAGGAGCGCGGGGGGGCGACCGCCGCCGAAGGCAGTGACCCCAGTTCGCAGGTTCAAAGCGCTGATCATCTGGAACGGGCTGTACCTTCGGCCCAGCATGGCGATTTCGAGAGTGCGGCTGAGACTATCCGGCAAGCTATGCGAGATAATCCTGAACTGACGGAATTGTCCAAACAGGTTATGTTGGACCCGACACCTGAGGGACTGCGCATCCAACTGGTGGATCAGGAGGGCAGGCCTATGTTTAAAACCGGCACCTCGGAGCCCACGCCAGCTGCCAGGAAATTGCTGGGGGCCGTTGCCAAAGTGGTGAACCGCCTGCCAAACAGGCTTTCCATCAGTGGCCATACGGATGGGGCCCCCTTTGCTACCGCCAGCGGCATGACCAATTGGGACCTTTCCGCTAGCCGAGCCAATGCTGCGCGGGCCTTGCTGATGGCTGGGGGGCTGGAAAGCGACCGAATTTATGAAGTCGTGGGCAAGGCGGGGTCAGATCCTCTGCTGCCGGAAGACCCTAAGGCCAGTGCTAATCGTCGATTAAGTATTCTTCTGATGCGGGAGGCACCGCCTGCCCCGCCCTATGCCGCACTGTAAACCAGATTCACACAACCCCACTGGCGCAAGTCTGACTTACTTTGCATTATTGCCCCAATTGGGTGGGTAGATTGACAGACCAGAGACATACGCGGGTTCCGCAATTTTTTCTGACTCCGGGAGGGCCATGCCCTTATTTGCCGGGGCGGGTGGAACGTAAGGTATTTGCGCGGCTGAATGGATCTTTGGCGCAGCCACTTAATGAGGCGCTGACGCATTCCGGGTTTCGCCGTAGCCAGATGATTGCCTATCGGCCTGCCTGTGAGAATTGCTCGGCCTGTGTCTCGGTGCGGATTGTGGTGGATGCGTTTGTGGAGTCGCGCACGCAGAGGCGGGTGGCGCGGCGGAATGAAGATGTCTGGCGCGAGGAAGTGGTGGCTGAGGCGACGCGCGAGCAGTTTGCGCTGTTGCGGACTTATCTGGATTCACGCCATTCGGGCGGCGGCATGTCGGATATGGGATTGTTCGATTATGTGGCCATGGTGGAAGAGACGCCGGTGGAGACGCATATTGTGGAGTTTCGCCGTGGTGGGCCGAAGGGGGATTTGATCGGCTGTGCCTTGAGCGATGTTCTGCGTGACGGGCTTTCGATGGTTTACAGTTTTTATCACCCGGGTGAGGAAGCCCGCAGTTTGGGGACGCATATGATTTTGGATCATGTGCGCGAAGCCAAACGGCGGGGGCTGCCTTATGTTTATCTGGGTTACTGGGTGCAGGGCAGCGAGAAGATGGATTACAAATCCCGCTTTCGCCCGCTGGAAGCCTTGGGCCCCGATGGCTGGACCCGTATTTAGCCCCTATTCGCCGCCAAATTTTTCCTTCCATTCCGCAATCTGTTCGTCGCTGATTTTTGCGAAGAGCACATCCGGCACGTTCACTGCGCGGCCCACGGGTTGGCGATTGAGGAAAATTTCCATCGGCTCATTCACCCATGGAATGATCGCGGGCGCGGGTTCCAGCACAGCATGAATTTTGGCGGCTGTGCGCGGGATGATGGGGGCGCAGAGATGGGCGAAGAGATGCACGACATTGAGGCCCATGCGAACGCCCGCGGCGGCGCGGGGGCGATCTGTTTTGATGGCGGTCCAGGGGGCGGCGCGGGTGAGATATTCATTGCCCGCGACCCAGATGGCGCGTAGTTCGGCGAGAGCTTTTCTATATTCAAGTGCTTCAAAATATTCCGTATAGGCTTTGACGCGCATATCCAGTTCGGCGATGAGGCGCTTTTCTTCTTCGCCATAGTCGCCTTCGCCCGGGACTTGCGCATCGAAACGGGCGGCGCAGAATTTGGCGATGCGGTTGACGAAATTACCCAGCACATCGGCCAGATCTTTGTTCACGACGCTGGCAAAATGTTCGAAAGTGAAAGAGGCATCTGCGCTTTCGGGCGCATTGGACATGAGATAGTAGCGCCAGTAATCGGCAGGCAGCAATTCGATTGCATTGTCCATGAAGACGCCGCGATGTTCGCTGGTGGAGAATTTTCCGCCGTAATAATTCAGCCAATTAAAGCCTTTCAGCCTATCCACCAGTTTCCACGGTTCACCTGAGCCCATGATGGTGACGGGGAAGCCGACCGTGTGGAAGGGCACATTATCTTTGCCCATAAATTCGTAATAGGTGACGTCCTGCGCATCATACCACCAGCTTCGCCAGGCATCGCCTTTGCCATTGGCATCGGCCCATTCTTTTGTGGCGCCGATATATTCGATGGGGGCATCGAACCAGACATAGAAAACTTTGCCTTTGAGCGCGCCTTCGGCGATGTCATCGGGCACGGGGACGCCCCATTCGACATCGCGGGTGATGCCGCGATCATTCAGCCCTTCTTCCAGCCATTTATTGGCGATGGACCAGACCAGCGAAGGCCATTCGGATTTATGCGCGTCGATCCATGTGCGTAATTGCGGCACGAAATGCGACTGTTTCAGAAAGAGATGGCTGGAATCGCGGATTTCGATGTCGGAGGAGCCGGACACGGCCGAGCGCGGGGCGATGAGATCGACCGGATCGAGGACGCGGGTGCAGTTTTCGCATTGGTCGCCGCGGGCTTTTTCATAGCCGCAATGGGGACAGGTGCCGATGACATAGCGATCGGGCAGGAAGCGGCCATCGGCGTGGGAATAGACCTGCTTTGTGGTGCGGACATCGAGGAAGCCGTTGTTCCAAAGCTGGCGGGCGAAGTGCTGGGTCAGTTCGTGGTTTTGGCTGGATGAGGAACGGCCAAAGTGATCGAAGCTGAGATCGAAGGATTCGCAGGCGCGTTTCTGGATCAGATGCTGTTCATCGCAGAAGGTGCGGACATCCTTGCCTGCTTCGAGGGCGGCAAGTTCGGTGGGGGTGCCGTGTTCATCGGTGGCGCAGATGAACAGGGTTTCATGGCCCTGCGCGCGCTTGAAGCGGGCGAAAATATCGGCCGAGAGCATGGACCCGGCCAGCGTGCCCAGATGCTTGACCCCATTGATGTACGGAAGTGCGGAGGTGATGAGGATTCGTGTCATAGCGGCGGACTTACACGATTGACGCTGAAGCGGAAATGCCCCCGCGCAAGGTGATTGGCTGCGCTGAAGCGGATGATTGCGATATTCGCATTAAGGTATTGATATTATTATATATTACTTTAATGCCCAATTGAACCTCATTTCTATCACCTCCCCCTCCCCCCTTAATGCCTTAAGTGACCTGCGAAGGCGGGGGGAGGCGTGAGTATGGGGGCATTTTAGGACTGTTCGATAGCGGGGGCGATAAATTGCCGGGGGGCGACTTTGGCTGATTGCAAGTTGCGCCAAGGCGTCGTATTTGCGGGCGCATATTCGTTAGGGCCGGCTTAGCTCAGTTGGTAGAGCACCTGATTTGTAATCGGAGGGCCTTGAGGCGAGAAGGCGAGTCGGATCATGCGCTTAGGGTCGGCGCGGTCCGGTCGAGTACCGAATAGGCACCGGATTTCGGTGTTCCAGGGGCCGGCATAGCTCAGCGGTAGAGCAGCGGTTTTGTAAACCGAAGGTCGGGAGTTCAATCCTCTCTGCCGGCACCATTCCTCCCCAGTACGGTCTATCCCAGCAACAATGCCCGCCAAGACCCGATGCCAGTGTTATGGTCATAGGGGAGTTGTCTTCGTAGAGTTTTGATTCGCTGTCGAGGATTGGTCGCGATTGGATGCTTCAGTGACCACGCCTTGATTGCACAGGAAAACACGTATTGGGAAAAATGCCTGCCTTAGCGTTAGCTGACCAATCTCGGATCGCACTTACGTCAAAGCTTGATCCCCTCAATCGGAGCAAGCTCGGACAATATATGACGCCCGCTCCCATAGCTTCTTTCATGGCGTCGATGTTTGGCGAACTCCCCACGCATGTTCGACTACTAGATGCTGGCGCGGGCATGGGAGCGCTTACAGCGGCGTTCGTCCAAGAACTGACTTCAAGGGAAAAACGTCCAGCCGTCGTCGACGTGACAGCGTTCGAGCTAGATCCAATGCTCGCAGAGCAACTCGAAATCACCCTAGCCGAATGCAGCACAGAGTGCGCTCGAGCGGGAATCAGTTTTACGTCGCGCGTCGTTAGAGACGACTTCATCCTACATGCCACCGAACCGCTAATCGGCACCCATGCCGCCGCGACATTTTATGATTGCGTGATCCTTAATCCCCCTTACGCCAAGATTAGCAACAGTTCGGCCTGGCGCAGAGCGCTGAGGCGCTCGTCCATTGAAACGAGTAACCTCTATACGGCATTCATAGCCGTCGCTCTGAAACAGCTTAAGATGGGTGGGCAGCTTGTCGCCATCACCCCTAGAAGTTTCTGCAATGGATCGTACTTTGAACCCTTTCGTCGGTACATGCTCGAACTGGCAACGTTGGAGCACGTTCACGTTTACGAATCTCGCAAGAAGGCATTCAGAGATGACGATGTCCTTCAGGAAAACATAATTTTCCGCGTTTCTCGCAGTGACGAGCAAACAACGGAACTAGTCGTCTCGTCCAGCGAAGGCCCAGCATCATCGGAAGTTGTTAAGCGGCGCGTTCCATTTGCCGAGATTGTTATTCCAACCGACAAGCATCGTTTTATACGCCTACCAACCACCAACGAAGAGGGGTGTCTCGCAGTACGCATTCGGTCCCTCCCTTCTTTGCTTAAAGATCTTGGCCTTACTGTTTCGACCGGCAGGGTCGTAGATTTCAGAGCAAAAGAGCACCTGCGGCAAGATCCGGCCCCTGATACGGCTCCTCTCATCTACGCCACCCATTTCAAAGACGGTTTCGTTGCATGGCCCAAGGCAGATAGCCGCAAGCCAAACGCGATAGCCCTCAACGAAAACACAAAAGACCTATTTGTACCGCGCGGCACTTACGTGCTTACCAAGAGATTTACTGCGAAAGAGGAGCGTCGCCGGATCGTCGCCTGCATATACGACTCTGAGCGGTTTGATGCCGATCAGATTGGTTTTGAAAATCACCTTAATTATTTCCACATCAACGGGGCCGGCCTCCCAAGGGACTTGGCAGCAGGATTGTCAACCTTTCTGAATTCGTCAGTCGTAGATCAATTTTTTCGACAATTTAGCGGGCATACACAGGTCAACGCGACTGACCTCCGAAATCTTCATTACCCCTCTGTCGGGCAACTCATCGCCATGGGTGCCCATGTCGGACACATGACACCAAACCAGAGCGAGATAGACAGCCTAGTGAACGATCTGTTCTAGGCGAAGGACTCAACGTGAAAATGTTTTGCCGGGTCGGCTTGTATCCAGATGTATGTTTTGACCGCGATGTTCTGGTGAGCTGCCTGACGGGTGGCCACATCCTTCCACGTTCGGTAAGTCGTCGTGAAATCAATGCCTTTCTTACCGGATCGGGCTGCAAGCGATTCCAGTTGCTTGACCTTATGAAGGTCAACCTCTCCATCGCTTGTAACGGCTTCGATTACCCAGAGGCGATCTGTTTTCGGATTCCAGAGCAGCACATCAGGCATCGCATCGCCTAGCTTTAATTCGATTCCAGCCTCCGCAAATTTCGCGCGGTCCTCATTCGTGATCCGGTCACCGTCTCCGTCATCCACATAGACAACTTTGAAATCTGGAAGAAATTGACCTGCATAATAATCGATGCTGGCCTGGATCAGGTAGGAATGTCCGGTATCTACCAGCTGACGAGAAGCCTCTGCCATGTTGGCCTGAAACTCACGCCGTTTTCTTGCTGCATCCTGCTCGGCCCAGGCGCTCAGCAATTTTGGCCATTCAGCGTCGGCAGCCTTGAGAATCGCCCCGAAGTCTTCCGACAACCGGTATGCAGAGTTTGGCGATTTCGCGATCACATGACCGGCGATGAAAGCTCCTTCGTAAAGAGTGACGGCCTCGATCCCGCCAAGCTCCCTCAACGGTTTAATCCAATAATCGCGTCCTTCGCGGTCAAGCTTCGTCAGTCCGCGCTGCAATATGCCAATGTGGCAAGCTAAGTGCGCGGTTGATGCGCCGTCAGAAAAACTCGATCTGTCTGGTGCTTTAGAAAACCAACTGGGCGTCTCGTTGTCGAGTAGCGCGAATACTCCATCCACTAGGTCGTTGTTCGCTCCTAGGTCGAGACGATCTAAAATCGCTCGAACGCGGCCTTTTGTCACCCCCTGCAAAGATGAAGGCGCGGCAGGCTTGCCTGCCTTAATGCGTGCCTCGCGCAATTTCTGTACGGTATCGTTTAGCGCCATGGGTAATCCATTCTCTGCCGACTCAACGGCAGGGATCACCCTATGAGTTGGAAGTGGTCGCGCCAAGTCCAGACCGTCTAGGCCTCTCACGTCGGCTATCACCATTGGCCGGAAGCCCCGCACGACACCACTGACAATAGCGTCCGAAGAATATTCCCTATAGGGAATATTCTTGCTATCTTAAAGACATGAAGAATCACAAAGACAAAATAGCATCCGAAGATGGCACGTTCGTTGACGCTGTCCGCATCGGCAACGGCGAAGCTGGCCGCGTGGTGGGCGGATCGCTCAAGACCTTGCGGCAGGGCCTTGGCCTCACGCAGTTGGAGCTTGCGCAGCGGCTCGACGTAGGTCAGGCAGCCATCTCGAAAATCGAACAGCGGGGCGATGTTCAGATTTCATCACTTCAACGATATGTCGAGGCTCTAGGTGCCCGCCTACGCATTGAGGCTGCTTTCCCGAGCCGCGAGGCTATACCCGAGGCCATAGGAGATGGTCTGGGAGGATACCAAGACGACCGGAACCAGTATGTATTACCGATCTTCGACCAACCTCCCGAGGTGCGTCGCGACCTCATCCTAAGCATCAAACCGGAATATTCTGACAAGATATTGGTCGGAGCAAAGACCGTCGAACTACGACGCAGATTTCCGCTGGCCGCCGGTAAAGGAGCGGTCGCTTATATCTATTCGACCTCGCCGATCCGCGCTCTTGTGGGGGCCGCGGAAATCCAAGATGTCGAGCGGTTGCCTATCTCTACACTTTGGCGTCGTCACGGAAAATCGGCATCCATCGGCAAGACGGATTTTGAGACGTATTTTCAGGGACTGGACGAAGGCTATGCGCTACTTATGGCCCGGCCACGTTCATTTTTGAGGCCACTCGACCTGGCAGAATTGAAGGAGCGCTTTGGGTTCAAAGCGCCGCAATCATATTTGTACGCAAAGCCAAGCCTTCAACGAGCGCTCCAAAATGAGCCGTCAAACTTATCTCATTGACACTAACGTCATTATTCATCTTGAAGATAACAGAACGGTTGAGCCCGCCTTCTCGGCCTTCACCAGTCTTGCTGCGAAGCACAAGGTAGACATCTTTGTGCATGAAGCCGCGCGCGACGACATCAGTCGCGATACCGACCTCGCGCGCCGCAGCATTTCCTTCAGCAAGCTCGAAAAATTTCAGACACTGGCCAAAGTCAGAGGCCTTACCACCGAGCAACTTCAGACCGAATTTGGCTCACTGGCGCGCCATAACGACGTTGTTGATGCAACGCTGTTACACGCATTAAATATCAGAGCCGCAGACTTTCTTGTCACTCAAGATCGCGGACTCCACGAGCGAGCGCGCCGTCATTCGGCTGAACTTGGGCGACGCGTTCTCTATGTGGCGGATGCTGTCCAACTGTTGCGAACAACCTTCGAGCCTATCGAAGCTCCCGTTCGGTACGTTGAGGAGGTGTCCGCTCATACCATCCCACTCAACGACACCATTTTCGACAGTTTACGAGAGGACTATGCCGGGTTTGACACTTGGTGGACTGAAAAATGCGTCAAGCAGCATCGTTCTTGCTGGATTGTCGATGACGACGGAGTGGCTGGCATCCTCGTTCGGAAAGACGAAACTGCTTCTGACACGGATGCTACCCAGAAAGTGACCAAGATTCTCAAAATCTGCACATTCAAGGTACGACCGGAAAAGCGAGGCCTCAAAATAGGCGAGCTCTTGCTTAAAAAAGCATTCTGGTTTGTTCAGCGAAATCGCTACGACCTCATCTATGTCACGACTTTCGAAACCCAAGATACGCTGATCGACCTCCTCGAATATTTTGGTTTCCATCACACAGCAACCAAGGACGACGGCGAGCGGATTTACGAAAGAGCGCTGTCGTCTGCCGCGCTTTCGCCTGTCCCTGGTCAAAGCCGTTTTGACACTCATCGTCAGAACTATCCACGTTTTGTTGTCGCTGACGATACCGAGGCCTTTGGAATACCGATTCGAGAGGACTATCACGATGTCCTTTATCCGGACCTGCGGCAGCCCGTGCAATTTGACCTCTTTGACCCTCAAGGGAAAGGAAGCGGCCCAAAGCGGCCTGGTAATACGATCCGCAAAGTATATCTCTGCCGCGCTCCGTCCAATCTGGGAAATCCAGGTGCATTGTTGATGTTCTACAAGGGGAAATCGGTCCTTCAACCGTCACAGGCGATCACGGCCATTGGCGTCTTGGAGGATATGCGGCTCGCTGAGTCAACGCGCGACCTTTTGCTGATGACCGGCGGTCGTTCTGTATACAGCGAGAAAGACTTGGAAGATTGGCAAGCGACACCGGAACGCCCTGTCAAAGTAATCAACTATCTCTTGGCCGCCTACACCGAGCCGGCAGTCTCAATCGCCCAACTCAAGAAGATGACGGTTTTCGGCTCCCATCCGCCGCAGTCGATCTTCCGTATCGCGCCGATGCCGCTACGACAGCTATTGCGGAGCATCGGTCTTGGCTTCACGCCATGAACAACAGGCGCGTCATAGCTTTGGTCGGCCTATCAGGGGTAGGAAAGTCAACCCTGCTTGCATCGGTCGCAAAAGCCGTACCGTTCACCAGCCTCCAAGCGAGCACGTTAATCAAAGGCGAGTTGCTGCACAGACGGCAAGTATTAATCCTACAGGATACGCTGCGAGAGGCCCCCATTGATGCCAATCAGGCACTCCTCGTCGCATCGTTTCATCGAAACGCACCTGCATCTGGCCTCGTGGTGCTGGACGGACATACTCTCATCGATACTCCAACCGGAATCGCAGAGATTGGCGCTGAAGTATTCGGTGCCATTGAAGTCCGTCATTTTGTTGTTCTGACAGCATTGCCTGAGATCATCTCCATGCGCCGAACTTTGGATTGTCGAAGGAAACGCCCCGAACGGACCATCGAGGAAATTCACCGTCAGCAAGAGCAATCGCTTGCGGTCGCACGATCAACCGCTCACACGCTTGGCGTTCCTATCACCGTAATCGAAACAGGCGGGTCGCAAGAACTCATCCCTCTATTGATGAAAGAAGCCGCCGATTAGCCAGGTGCGGCTACTCCCGCTTGTTATTGGCTCGGCGCGACACCTCCTCGCCCTGCTTGCGCATCTTGCTCGCGTACCATCGGACGGACTTCTCACTCGCCTTGGCCCCCTCGATCCGGCCGTTGACCTCCTCGGCGATGCCTCTGTAGGTCCAGTCCGGGTGCTCGACGATCAGCCGCTCGGCGAGCTTGCCGATGCCCTTCCCACGGCTCGATGCAGCGGCCCGTGGCTGCTTCGATGCGCTCAGCCCTGACCTTGCCGAGCCGAACGGCGTCGAAGGCCTCGGCGGCCACCGGAACGAGCCTGGGTCGAGTCCGTACTTGGCGATGAGCTCCTCGGCCTTCTCGAAGGCGGCGGCTGCCTCGCCCGGCGTGCAGCCATTCGCCTCGGTCTTGACCAGCAGCGCCGCGATGCGCCGCTTCACCAGCGGCAACTCCCTCGCGCTCAGCTTCTTCATGGTCCTGTCTCCCAGCGGCGGGATGCCGCGGGATCATGCTGTCGTGGATGGGGGCATCCGCGAGCCGGGCCAGAGAGAAAAATCGTCAAGGCTCGATGGCGTGGGTGCGATCCTCGTCAGAGACGCCGGTTGCCAGCAGCTCGGCGGATACCCGCTTGAGGAATCGCCTGTGCCGGCCGTCGGGCGCGAAGCCCGCCGCCAGCATGTGGTCGCCGATCACATGGAAGGCGTGCTCGCCGTAGTGCTGGCGATAGCGGGTAGCGGCCCGTCTAACGTCGGCGTTAGACGGCTCGCGCCTGTGGTCGAACCTCTCTGCAATCAGGATGAGCACGCCCCCGAGGATCGCCGCCCCATACCAGGTGGCGATGCCCATATAAATCCAGGTCATGGCGACGGAAATGAAGTCCAAGGGCGTCCACCGGCTCGGTTTTCGCCTGTAGATTATCGTCTACATTCGAGCTTGCGAACTGGAAATGTGACGATGAGTCCGTGGACGATCAGTCCACATTCCGACGCCATGCGGGAATGGCGGATTACGCAAAAATCCTAGCGGCGAATGTGAGGGCGAGGCGGATTGAACTACTCCTGTCCCAAGAGGCGCTTGCCTTGGAGACGGACATAGACCGGACCTACATCTCCGGTATCGAGAGGGCGAAGCGCAACCCGTCGCTCGACCTGATCGTGAAGTTGGCCAAGCGGCTAAAAACGACGCCCGGCAAGCTGCTCACGCCGCCGGACTGATCCGGCTGAGCGCGTCGAGGTCTTCCTTCCATATGCAGCTTCGGCCATAGCTCCCATCAGGCATCGGTCGATAGCCGAGGATGATGAGGAGTCCCACGGTCTCCCACTCGGCGTCGTTGGTGAAGGCGTAAGCCTCCTGGAAATCGGGCATCTCCTTGTCGCGGACTCGGCAACTCGAATAGGCTTCGAACAAGTGCTGCGGCATGACGAGCAGCTTGTACGCCTCGAACACGCCGACCTTGGCCTTGCCGGCGAGACGCGCCATGCAGAAGCCCGAGAACTTCTTGCCGGGACGCATCTCGTCAGGCCAAGCATCCGAGTGCAAAGGCCCGGCGCTATTGGGAAGCGGCAGCAGGCCGAGGACTTCGGCATCCACACTCATAGTCCGCCCTCACAACGAATGGATGGTGTTCGGCCAGACCGTCTGACCGGCACCGCCGAGCGGCGGATGACCACGCACCACGCAAGGCGGCGCCGATGTGAGGTCCACGACGGCGAAGCCGGCAAGGTCGCCGGGGTTCGCCCCGATGTGCACCTCGGCGGCGGCGCGAGCCGCATCCGCATCAGCGGCGGTCACGATGATCGTGTTGCACCTGTCGGCGCGGCGCTTGTTCTCCGCGTCGGCGAATACGCAGTAGGTGGCCATGGTCATTACTCCTCTTTGGTTGCGGTGAGCGCATCGAGGTCGGAGAGGTCGCCTCCGACAGCTTCCTCGTCGTGACGCATGAAGGTCGATTGAAGGTTGCGGGTCAGGTTCGTCCGGCCGGTCTCGAACGCGGTGTCGGCGCCGACCGTCTCGGCCGCGATGCGATCGACCTCCATGATGGCGCGGGTCACGTTGCGGTAGGTCTCGCCCACCAAGGCGTCAGCCAAATCCTGCGACGAGAACGGCCGCTCGTTGGCCGGCATCGACGAGGCGCGGGTGCAGAGCGCCGCGCCCAATTCCTTGTCGCCGGTCGCGGCGGCAAAGGCGGCGAGCGATGCCAGTTCGGTCGGACCGGAATGAGCGATCTGACTCAAGAGTCGACTGCGGCGCTCGCTGCCAAGGCTCTCGCGCATGAGCATCTGCACCGGCGAACCGAAATGGATGCGGACGGCGCTGACCTCGTCGCGGACTCGCCCAGCCTCTTTCACATGAGCGATGCGGGCGTCGGCGGACTTGCGCTTCAACTCGCCGCGGTGCCCATTGACGGCGCGGGTCACGACCTTGGATCGCTCGTTTGCAGGAAGGTCAGCCAGGCTACGCTCGACGTCGATGCGCCGCTGCGTCACCTGGCCTTCAAGGGTATTCAGCAATTTGGCGTGCTGATCGCGATTTTCTCGGGCCCGGCCGAGCCGCTGGATCACGTCCGTCACGGACAACCAGGTGCTTGCAAGGGCCGCTTTCTTGACCGCCATGTCTCTCTCCTTTCGCCTCGCATCACGCGAAGGTCCATGAGCGAACAGGCGCGGCACAGCCGCATCGTCGTCACCGCCATCGCGGTTCGAACCGATCACTATCGGCTCTAACGCGATGACAGTGCGATTTTTAGCCGGTTCTTCGAGCCAGCGGTTCAGTTCACCTTCTTCCTGTCGATCAAGGGCACGATCGCGCGAAGCCCCATCGCATCGAGCTTGCCAGCCATCTCTGCATCGACATCGCCAAGAAGCCTGCTGCCAGACAGAGTCCCGCTACTGACAGCCTCCGCCAAACGATTGCCCTTGAACTTGCCCTCATCAAGATCGAGCGCCAGGTACAGCATCCTGGTGAGGCCATGCATCGTGAACTCGCCAAAGTTGGACATGATCTTCGGCGGCAGCCACTTCTGAGCCCGCAACTGCGACGAGTTGTAGTCGACGCTCGCGAACTTGCCGAGGTCAAACGTGATCGCGCCCACCTTCATCTCGTCGTCGTCGTCATGACCATCGACGAGCACGACCTCGCCAACCATCTTCAAACGAACCTCATAATGCTTCTCGGTATGCATGGCTTCCTTCTCCTGTGTTGCGTCGGCCGCGAACAGCCGCGGGTTCGACAAACAGGAGAAACCAGAAATGCAAGCGAGAATGGATAAACGAATTTTGCGGCGCCAAACGATGATTGACTTCTGTCACTCGCCCATGTTGGCGCGATGCGGCGCCTGATGCTCGTCGGCCATCGCACACCAGAGGTCCACCGGCATCGGCCGAAGCGACCAGAACAGCGCGCCGGTCGGCGCACCGTAGAGCGCGACCAGAGTCGCGGCGCCGCCTGACGCCTCGACCGCCTTCGGCGCGGTCTCTACCAGCCTCAGCGCCAGCGAGTCCACCGCAAGCAGGTCGCGCAGCATTTGGCGCGCGACGCTATCGGATGACGAGGAGCGCATCGTCGGCCCGCAGATCGGTCTCGCAGGCGATGTAGGAGCCCAGCGCGGAGACGAGCGCGGCCCGCTCCTGCGGAGCCATGCGTGCGATCACCCGTGCGTCGAGCCCGAGCGGCCCATCGGTGTGCGGCCGGTCAGGCGCGGTCGGATCGAAAGCCGGCGCACGATCGACGAACCGGAATTTCAGCAAGACCTCGGTCAGCCGGTCGCTCGGCGCCTCGGTATCCAGCGATCGTTCGAATGCATGGCCCAGCACCACGTTGAAGGCGCACTCCATCGCCTCGGAGTATCGGACGCCGAAGTCGGGATCGCGTCGCCTGTGGTCGAAGATCGTCGCCGCCGACACACCGGTCGCCTTCGCGGCGAGCTTCGGCGATCCGGTCTTCGCGACGACATCGAGCACGCGCTCCGCGACTTGCGGCGACCACTTGCGATCCATCGAAGGACGGCGCACCTCACGCTTGTCGATTGTACGGCCGACGGATTGACTGGTCATGACTCATTGCCTCGCGTCTCTCACGCAAGAGAATGCGGCTTGCGGAGTTCGCGGGACGCCAGCGATTGCCTCGCACATTTTCCCGGCGACGGGTGTTCGCCGTGGTGGCGCCGCGATCCCGCGCCAACATCGTCATCGTTGGGGATGACCGGCATGACACTGATTTACAGGAACGGCGGCGTCGAAATCTGGCAAGTCACGGAGACGTGGGGCTTCGACTACTACGTCTACGGCGTGACGCTGTCAGGCGATCCGAGAGTCTGCCCGTCCAAGGGTATGGCCTACGAAATCGCGGCGACCGCGCTGTGACGACGATGCAGTTCGCGGAGCTTGCGGGACCATGCGTGTGGCCGCGCATATTTTTCCAGTCCGGTGACTGCCGGCACGGTTTCAAAAAGGGAGACCGCTGTGCCGGCGGCGAGCACAAGACGCCGGCCGCCTTGATACGGGAAGTGAGTTATCCGCCGCCTCCAGGTCTGCCGGGAGACGGCAAGTCTCAAAGGTGCAAACCCGGTGCCTGGTCCGGTGCTTTCAAGGCTGCCGCCGATCATGCCCTTGATCGGACTCACGTTTGGAACACAGAGCATCCAATCGCTGCTTCAATGCTCTGCCGTCCCGGCCTCCTGCCGATCCCTTCCTTTCGCTATGCTTGATTGGCTGCCACGCGCACGCGCGCGAGGTCCACGGAGCACGCGTGCCGTGTGGCACTATCCTCCAAGTGTCGGAACCGTCCATGAAGCGCCAAGAGCAATCTGCTGATCCGATTGTCTTTTGTCGTTTTTGACAGTTTTGACAGATCAGAAAACGATAAAGAATATCCTTGGCTTCAAGGCATCGGCGCAGGCGCATGGTTTCACGAGCGCGAAGCGCAGCGGCAACCGAACGCGAAGCGACAGTGTCAAAAGCGTCAGGACCGGCTTGCGCCGGTCCTGGTCGCCTCGGTGCTTCACGCGCCGTCCCAATCGAGCTTGCCGCCGACATGCAGCTCGAAGGCAAGCCTAGCGTCATCAAGCCTCGGTACGCGCCAGACGCGCTCGCCGCGCCGGTCTCTGGCCTGGACATCGACGCCAACCGTTCGCAGGAAACGCGCCATCGCCGTCGTGGTGAAAGGACCATGCCGACCCATGCTTTTGGCCATCGCTTCGAGGCGCGCGAGTTCATCCTCCTTGTCGTGGCTGCCAATATCCACATGGCCGTCCCGCCAGCGATCCTCGGAGTGGTTCAATCCGATCTCACCGGCTTCAAGCGTCCGATACCACCAGAACGACATGGGATCGCGCCGGAACGCCTGGACCTTCTGATCGGTAAGCGCCGAAGTCCTCGGAATGTGCGAGCGCGGATGCCAGCCGTGAAGATCGATCGCCATGAGGTCGTGCAGCATCGCGCTCAGGCCGCCGTTTCGCGTCTCCGCATTCAGTTCGTCGAAGAACCCATCGGGCAGAGCGCGCCGCGCCGCGCTGCTGGCCTCAAACGCCGCGAAGCGCCGCTCGTCGGCGGACGCCGGCACGATCCAGTCCTCGTTCGAGAGGATGATCGGGTGCAGCATGTTCGGTCCCGACACGATCGGTCGGCCCTTCGGCTCGAAGCTCAGGATCGGCTCGGTGATAAGGTTCTTGAGCGCGCCTTCCGCCTTCTTGTCGCCGGCCCAAAAGCCCTCATCGACCACCAGCAGGATACAATCCATCAGGTGTTCGTTGAAGCGTCCGACGAAATGCTCGGGCTGGGCCACCTGCTTGCCGTGCAGACCGGCGATGTCGCGCAGCGCGCGGGCGAACGTGCCCTTGCCGACGCCCTTCGCACCCTTGAACACGAGCGCGACCTCGGCCGGCACATGCGGCTTCTGGACCATGAACGCGGCCCACCTGATGACATAATCGAACGACGCCTCATCGCCGCCGCAGAGCACGTCCTTGACCATCTGCTTCATCAGCGACCAGCCGCCGGCCTTCGGCTTCACGGCCCAGCCGCGCCAGAGGTTATAGTAGCGCATGTCGTGTCTGCGGTTGGGCGCGGGATCGAACACGACGCCGTCGTACTGGCGCCGCAGCGGATGCTTGACCCACCACGAGCCGAGCGGACGCACGCTGCCATCGTCGAGAGTCACGATACGGCTGTCGAGATGGCTTCTGACGGCATGGTCCGAGAACCACTCGACCTCAGTGTGGCCGAGCGTCGGATGGCGCCGCTCGCGGCCGACCAGGTACTTGCCGCCGTGCAAGACCGTGAAATGGCCGCGGTTGACCTCGGCAAGCGCAATGTCGGCCGGGGACAGCGGCATCTCCGGCGTGTCGGGGAAATCCTCCTCGGCAGGCGAACGCAAGACCTTCTCGATGAGGGTGCCCTGGCCTGCATCGGAAAGCGCCTTGAGCAAGGTGCCGAGCTTCACGCCATTCGGCCTGGCATGAAGTGAATGCCACTTGTCGCGGATCACCGCCTCGTCATCGGCATAGTCGGGATCGCCGAGCGACCACGCCGCGAACTCGTCCACGCCTTCGCCGTCGGTGCCGAAGTGTGCCGACATCATGATCTTGAGCCAGTCATCGTAGCGGCAGTTATATTCGAGAACGTCCAGCCCGGTCAGAAGCTCCTCCAACTGCTCGGGCGTAATCTCGCCGGACTCGTCGCTCGATACGTCCACGGTCGGCTTCCTGATCGCGTCCAGGAGCGTATCGGGCGCCATCGGCGCATCCGACAACCACAGACGCAACGGATCGTCATCGAAGCGATAGAGCTTGCCCGTATTCGGATGGATCGATCCCGCCGCCACCACGTAGCGCCCAAAACTCGCGAACTCGATGCCGGGGTAGTTGTCATGCTCGTGGCGGATAGGAAGATCGGCCGGCTTCCTGAAGTACAGGTGCCGTCCGCCGCCGCCCGTCAGCACGAACGGATACGCCGGCAGATCGAAGTCCCCCAGGAAGCGCGCGAGCACGTCATCACCTTCGGGAAAGTTCCGCGGATCGATGTCGATCACAAGGTCCGTTTCAGCCATCCTAAGGCCGACATTGCCGCCCTTCGCCATCCATCGCTTGCCACCGGCAACGCCGATCGAGGGCAAGTCGCGCCATGCGCCAACGGGGAGCTTGCCGCGAAGCCGGATCAGCTTGTCGCCGTGACCAGCCCGCCCGTACTCGTCGAGATAGCTCGCATCCTGGAACGACGGCGTTTCGGAAGTGCCGGCTTCGGCATTCTCAACAACGTCGGCTTCGAAGCCGGCAGCTTTCTCCCGAGCACCTGCGGGCGCATCGATCTCCCCGATGCGCCCGTTCTCGTTTTCGATAAGCTCACTCATCGGTTGGCCTCCCCACGCACGAAGGCATCGAGGTCATCGACGTGATAGCGAACAAGCTTGTTGCCGACCGAGCGATAGCGCGGCCCGGTGCCGAGCGAGCGCCAGACCCGCAAGGTTCCAGGCGTCGACGAGAGATAGACAGCCGCCGCTTCGGTATCGAACCAGGGCGAACGGTGATGGGTATCGAGCACGCGGCGCAGCGCATCCTCGATGTCGTCGATCGTGATGTCCTTCATGGGACACACCTCCAGTAAGCATCGGCGCGCAAGGGCGCCGGCGAGATTGATGGGAAAGTGTGACCGGCTCTCTCGCTTGCTTGCTCACTGGATGGGGTCGGCCCGATCACCTGCCGATGCGCGAAGCCCAGTCAGGGCATCCCCGTCGCGCGCACGAAATCAAATGCGGAATTTCTCTCTTACGTCAATCACCACTTGCAGCCTGCTTTGCCGCCTGCGTGACGGCCCAGGCCTTGAGCCGCTTGGGCAGGCGCTTCGTGCGCTTGCCGCCGCGGATGAAGCTGTCGAGGTCGTCGAGGTGATAGCGGATCGTCTGTTCGTTCACGACATGGAAGCGCGGGCCGCAGCCCCTCGACCGCCAACTCTTCAACGTGCCGGGCTCCTTGCGGAGATACGCTGCCGCCGCCTCCGTGTCGAACCAGGGCGTGTAGCGATACGTCTCTAGGCACCACCTGACGATCGCTTCCACGTCCTCGACGGTGACGTGACCTTGCTTGCGCGCCGGCCGCGGCCTCTGGACTGGGACCGGCGAGTGCTTCTTCTCACGCGGCATCGCGCGTCTCCGAAGGCGCCGTCAGGCGGGCCGGCGGCTTGCGCTTGCCGACGATCCTGTTCTCCAACGCCTGCGCATAGGGCCGCAGGTGCTCGACGAGATGCTCGGCGTGGACATAACCGCCGGATGCGCCGGGGAGCCGCTGGCCGAGAAGCAGCGCGCTCTCCGCGTAAGGGACGCCGGCCGCGATGTAGAGGGTGCGGGCATGGTGCCGGTACTCGTGCGGGCTCGGCAGGCCGCGCTTGCGCTCCTTCGGCTCGGTGGTGCAGCCCTTGCCGCTCGACGACGACGGCCAGAGCCACGGGCTGTTGAAGGGCAAGTCGTCCTCAAGCCGCGTCTCGATCATCTCGCGCAGGAAAGTCCCCATCGGAAACAGCATCCGGCCGCCGGTCTTCATATGGTTGAAGATCAGCACGTTCCGCTCAAGGTCCACGTCCTTGCGGCGCACGTTCAGGATGGAGGAGCGCCGCGCGCCGGTGAGCAGCATGGCCCGGTGCAGGTCGCGCCGGATCGGCGACAGCTCCTCCGTCACATCCCACCACGCGGCGATGTCGAGCTCGTCCACAACCCGGCTCCTCGGCGTCGGCAGACGGATGAAGGCCACGGGATTGGTGGTGAGCGTCTCGTCGATGCGCAAAGCCGTGTTGACGACCGCCCGCAAGGTCCGCATCACGCCGGTCGCGGTCGGCTGGCCCTTCGACTCGCGCAGGTGCTGATAGATGTCCCGCACCTCCGAGCGCGACAGATCAGCCACGGCCCGGTTCTTGTAGCGGCCGAGATAGTGCTCGATGTTGTATCTGTAGCTCTCGACCGTCGCGTCGCGGAGCGGCTTCTCCTTGAGGTGCTCCTCCAGCGCTTCAAGCAACGTGATGCCGGTCTCCCGCGCCTTCGCGGTCGGATCGACGCCGCTCTGGATTTGCGACATGATCGCCCGCGCGCGGTTGCGGGCTTCGCGCAGGCCGATACGGTCCACGCGGTCGATCTTCACCCGCACGGTGCGGATGTGCCGACCGTTCCTGCGCACGTCGCCTTGCACGGCGTAGGTCTTGGTGGCGGCGTGACAGATGACGAGAAGGCCCTTCACCTGCGCGTCGCGCCAGATGCCCGAGCCGAATTCCATGTCCCTGATGCGGGACTCTGTTAGATTAAGGACAGCCATTTGATTATTGCCTTCGCAAACACCGTGTGGAGCACCGTGCGGAGGCCGCTTTCGATCAGCGCACGTTGACCTACGTTGCCGCGTAAGTGGCTGTTCGCGAACCAATATTTCCTTTCGTTAGATCATATTCCTGGGTATTTATTCCTATTTGTAATCAGGGGGTCGCGGGTTCGACTCCTGCAGCCGGCACCATTCAAGCAACTGGATGTAATTCCGCACATTTGACTTCACTAGATTCAAAACCTGCGAATTAAATCGTCGGCGCCCTGTACTAGGCTTCCAAGCCTACCTGTTCTCAAACAATGCGAGTATGACTTAAGCTTCGTTCTCCCAATTAGCATGCCGCTATAAGAATTATCTTCTAGCAGTCTCAAGTCCAAAACATTCACTCTTATATTTGTGGCTCAACCCTCATATAAAAACTCATTCCGTACTATTGCGGAAAAGGAAAATGTCTAGGGAATATAAGATTTGTATTAGTCCCCCGAAAATTTAACGACTATAGGTGATGAATTTAGCGTAGCTAAACCTAGTCGAATAGTTTTTTACTTAGGAGATTTAAACATGTCGCAACCAGACGTAGCTACATTGTTTAAAAAAAAGATCGTACGTATCGTGCAAGAAACTTTGCTAGAATTTCGAGACAAAATAAAAGGTCTCACCAATGAAATGTCTGCGAATGGTTACCTTCACAGCGGCAATCATTTAAAGCTTCGAGTAAAAGCACTAAAAAGTTGCATGCAAACGCTGACGGATAAATGCTTCGAAGAAGTAAAATTCCTTAAAGGGCAGCCAGACATTAATCGGGTGTTTCACGCGGAATTTCTTTATCAACAACTAACCGGATTTCTAAAAGAGGCTGAGTATACAGTTTTATCTCCCCCGATGGATAGGACCATTAACGCGATTAATGAATCTATCGCTCAAATTTATCAAAATCTTGAAACCGACTTTAACGAATTCAAAGCCGGCTTGTGGCGCAATCGCGCTAACACATTAGCTGCGTCTGTTACAAACAACACACTTAATATCCAAGGTTCAACCGTTGGCGCTATCCAACAGGCCGGAGAAGGGTCAATACAAATTGCACCAGTGGCATTTAATCCAGGGGAGATTAAATCAGCGCTAGATGATTTTTTGACCACATTGAATAGTCAAAATATTCAAGAGAGTTTGAAAAATGACGCTGAGGCCGACGCAAACACTATTATGATACAGATTAATAAGACTTCTCCCAGCGGCTCAATCATACGTGAAGCATTAAATTCTCTTCGCAATATAGTTGAAGGCGTTGCCGCCGGCGTACTGACCATTAAGTTTGCTGCGATAGCTAGAGCAGTGGGAATAGCAATTTCTTAGCTTCGTTGATCAAAATTAAAGGTTCAGCTTTTGTTTAGCTTGGACTTAAAAGAGATCTAATTTCTACAAAAGGCATAGGAATGGCTTATTTAGAGGCGCTGCAATCAGCAGGATCTTTTGCTGGTCTAATCATATTCGTGTTTACTATTTTAGACCGCTTTATGAGCAAGAGGCCATTGGTCAAAATAACTGCCGAAATATTAGCTGGAAAGCCACAATATTCAGTCCAAATTGAGAATATCTCTCGCGGGGACATTTTAGTGCGGGATATACGGGATATAAAAGCTAATAAAACGGCTGCAGCCAAGTCCACCTCCACTGAAGACATTTTACGCGCTGTCAGAGGACGCACCGTATCTTGCTTTATTCGAGCGGGAGAAAGGTGCACACTCCCACTTATCAATGTTTGGGATGGCGAAAATCTTCAGCCGGTTTCGCTGAAATTAATTTGGCGCAGGGCGAATTCATCATGGTTACCCCAATATTCCGTTAGGCTAAAACACAGCTTAGACGACATGAGAATAATTGGTGAGGATGGAAATCGAGGCCCGGAATATCAGATGTTTATTGCAGGTTAAGTCAATAGCTAGATAGTAGGGGTAGCCTGCAGTCGCCGATGGTGGGACACAAATGATTTCGTGTGCCCTAAAACTTCGCTAGTTAATGTAAATTCCCGAAGAACCTGCGTAACTCGGAAGCCAGCAAGACTGAAGCTTCTGGAGCTGGGAAGTGGCCAACATCAGGCGTCTCGAACCAGCGATTTACATTGTAAGACTGTTCTACAAGGCTGCGGGATGGCGGGCCGGGGCGGCCTAAGCGGCCGGTTTTGGGGTTGGCGCCTGCGCCGGTGGCTTCCAGGAAAAAGCCGCATGGCAGGGTTATGCGTTGGTCTGGTTCGAAGCCGCGTGGTTGGGAAAATGTTTCGTAGTAATAGCGGACGGAGCTTCCAATTGTGTTGGTGAACCAGTAGAGCGCGATGTTGGTCAGCAGCAGGTTTCGGGGGATGGCTTTTTCCGGTGTGTCGTCGCAGATGCTCCAGCTGCGCCATTTTTCGGCGATCCATGCGGCGAGGCCGGCTGGGGAATCTGCCAGGCCCACTGATAAGGTGTGGGGCTTGGTGCGCTGGATTTCGACATAACCTATTTCTTTTTCGCGCCATGCATTGAGATGGGCGAGATAGTTTTTTTCCTGTTCGGTTTGATCGGTATTTGCGCGGCGTGGGTTGGGCGGGATGGGGACATAGCCCATATGGATGCCGATTAATCCCGGCGGCGCGGCGAGGCCCATGAGGGCCGTGACATGGGCGCCGATATCGCAGCCATGTGCGCCCCATTTTGTGTAGCCCAGAGCCGACATGAGTTTTGCCCATAGGTCATGCACGCGATAGGGCGACATGCCGGGTGTGGTGCTGATGTCAGAAAATCCGTAGCCGGGCATGGAGGGGATGATGACGTCGAACGCGTCTTCCGCTTTGCCGCCATGATTTATGGGATCGGTGAGTGGGCCGATGAGGGGCGTGAGTTCGACAAAGCTGGATGGCCAGCCATGGGTGAGAATGAGCGGCAAAGGGTTTGGACCTTTGCCGCGCACATGGATGTAGTGAATATTTATGCCGTCGATCTGTAGTTTGAAGTGCGGCCATTGATTGAGATTGGCTTCTTCTGCGCGCCAATCAAATTCGTGTCGCCAGCTATGGAGAAGCGATTTGAGATAGGTCGGTTCTACTCCATAGGACCAGCCTGCCCTCTCGATAAAAGACGGCAGGCGAGTGTTGTCCAGCCTTGTGTGAAGATCTTTGATCGCACTGTCTGGAATGGCGATACGGAATGGTTGCGGGGTCATGGATTAGATCGCGTAGCCTCCATCGACTTTGAGGACCTGGCCGGTGGTGAATTTGGCGCGGCTGGAGGCGAGGAAGGCCACGGCTTCGGCGACGTCTTCTGCCTGGCCATTACGGCGCAGCGCGACATAGCCGGGTTGTTTGGCTGCTTCGAACCATTTTTCGTCCATCACGCCTTTTTCTTTGGACGCGAGGAACATGCCGGCTTCGATGACGCCGATTTCTACTGCATTGGAGCGGATGCCGAAGCGGCCTTCTTCGCGCGCGACGCCTTTGACCATGGCTTCAACCGCGGCTTTGGGGATGACGGACATGCCATCCTGATTGGGCCAGCGTTGCAGGCCTATGGTTGTGCAGGCGACGATGGAGCCTTTGGATTTGCGCAAATGTGGAAGGCTGGCATGCATCAGGTTGAAGTAACCGAAGGCATCCATTTCCAGATAGCGTTTTACGTCGGGCGGGTTCATTTGTGAGATGTAGATCATCGGCACATAGGGGCCGGATGCGAAGACGACTGTGTGGATGCTGCCCCATTTTTGGGCCACGCTGTCGATATAGGTTTTTACGGCGTCCGTATCTTCGAGTTTGAGCGGGGCGATGTCGGCTTTGCGGCCGAGTGTGGTTATGGCTTTGGCGCAGGCTTCGGCTTTTTCGCGGTTGCTGTTATAGGTGAGCGCGATATCGCATCCTTGCGCGGCGAGTGTTTGGCAGATGACTGCGCCAATGCCGCCGCTGCCGCCGATCACTACGGCGACGCCTTCATTCGGGAAATAGGATTTATCCGCCACGCTGTTCTCCATTCAGAATTGTCTATGCGATGAGACGAGGCATAGTGCTTCAATCCTGTCGTTGTGAAATGGCGACGGATTGTTTCATCGGGCGTTGAGATAGGCCCAAGTGTTTGTAATCAGGGTGGAAAATGCGGTGTATTCCGCGGCAGATATTGCTGGGTTTTATTTTCCTTTCCAATGGGGTGGGCGTTTTTCGGCGAAGGCGCGGGGGCCTTCTATGCAATCTTCGCTTTCGTACATTGCTTTCAGGGCGGGATAGGTGTGCTGGTTGGATAATGCTGCGGCCAGGCTGGGTTCGGTTTGGCCGCGATATAGGGTTTGCTTCGCGGCGCGGACGGCCATGGGGCTTAGGGCGAGGATGCGATTGGCCCAGTCGCGGGCGGCTTTCATCAACTGATCATGGGTCACGACATCGTTGACGAGGCCTAGAGTTTTGGCTTCTTCGGCGGAGACTGTGCGTCCGGTGAGGATGATGCCCAGCGCGTGTTTCAGGCCGATTTGTTGGGGCAAGCGGTGGAGACCCCCTGCCCTTGCGGCCAGACCTACTTTGGGTTCGGGCAAGGCGAATTGTGCTTTATCTGACGCGATTATCAGATCGCAGGCCAGCGCGGTTTCGAAGCCGCCGCCCATGGCGGGGCCGTTGACGGCGGCGATGAGGGGCTTGTCGAGGTCGAAGCGGCTGGTGAGGCCTGCGAAGCCGCTGGGGGGCCAGCGCATTGTGTTTCCGGCGGCCTGGTAGGTGAGATCGCTGCCCGTACAGAAGGCACGGCCTGCGCCGGTTATGATCGCGACCCATTGATCGGGGTCTTGCGCGAAATTATCGAAGACATGCGCGAGTTCATCATTGGCCGCCGGATGGAGGGCGTTCAGCACCTCTGGCCGGTTGAGCGTGATGATGGTGAGCGGGCCTTCGCGCTCCAGATGGCAGAATTCATATTTCATGGGGTGGAGTATAGGGGCGGTTTGGAGGTGTTCGATAGCTCGGGCGAAAATAAAAGGGCGGCATTGCTGCCGCCCTTTTTAAGTTAGGGTTTGGATTGCGTTATTCGCCGAAGTGATAGGTGAAGGTCAGGCCGAAGGTGCGGGGGTTGGCGTAGACTTGGCCCACCGCGCCCAGAACGTCGGCCAGCGGGATACCGCCGACAAGGTAGTCGTCCTTGTTGAAGAGGTTTTTGCCCCAGAGTGCGGCTTCCAGTCTGCCGTCTTCGGAATTCCAGTTCACACGGGCATCGAAGAAGGCTGTAGGCCGTGAAGTGGTTTTCCATTTGGCATTGGCGTTGGGTGTGATCAATGGATCAGCAGTTGGGCCGCCGTTCCAATTGCACGTGGCATGCGGTACCGCCCGTGTACAGAAGCTCGCGCTGGGGATACGTGTTGGTGGGACATCTCCATTATGATTGTAGTAGTTGCCCCCATAAGAATAGATCCAACTACCGCGATCAAAGCCGTGATAGATCGAGGAGGTGAAGCGGACGCCGACCGACGGGGTTAACGTGCCGCCACTCCCCAGATTGAAGTTGTACTCCGTAGAACCGAAGAGTTGCCAACGCGGTACTCGCGGCATACGTTCGTCGCTGCGATCCATGAGATAGGTAGGCCTAGTTAAATCCTGCGTTGCGTCGGAAAGTAGAGGCGTTACCAGAGACAGCCATTCCTTGATGTCGGCATCTGTGTAAGAGCCGTTCATGACTATACGCCATTGCGGCGTGGGCATGGCAGTGACCTCAGCTTCAAACCCCTTAATTACCGATTTTCCGACATTCTCGATATAAGGCACGGGAATGCCGAAGCGGGTGCCGACTGCCGTTGTCTGCATATCGGTGTATTGCATATAAAACGCCGAGAGATTGGCCTGAATCCGCCTGTCCAGCCCGGTCAGTTTGAAACCGACTTCATAATTGGTGAGTTTTTCCGGATAGTAAGGGATGGGATCACTGGTGCCAAATCCTGGAGCGGGAAGGGCATTTATTCTTGGGCAAGTCGTAGTACCAAGACCATAGTTCACTGGGCACGGAATTCCTGTTACAGCGGGATTGTTAAATGGCAGAGAGAGGCCAGAGGCGTCTTTGGCTCCTACAGGGGCACCATAATCAATCGCGCCGGATGTCACACCGCCTGAATGGAAGCCAACACTGTAAGTGGCGTAAAGCATGGCTTGGTCGAGCCGCAGCTTCTGCAACAGCCGCTCATTCGCTTTGTATTTCAGGCTTGCCATCGGTGTCCAAGCCTGATTGGAGAAGCTCATTTCATCGCCGTTAAATAGACCCGGAACAAGTTCGTAATCAATCGGAGATGGCCAAACGCCAGCTGGATCCAACATGAACCAACGCTTGCCAGAATAGGTCCAACTTGTGACTGGCGTGGCGCCGGGCTGCGTGGATCTGAGCAATTTCAATCCAGATAGGTCTGCAGCATCGACAAGTGTGCCGTTGGTCATGCTGTTCCAATCTGCATAGACCTTGGAATAGCGACTCCAGCGGACTTCCTTGGTGTAGCGGACGCCGGCAGTCAGCTGCACTTCAGGCGTCACGTCAAAATCCGCCTGGCCATACCAGGCCCAGGAATAGTTATCGGTTTCCAGACGTTCCTTCGCCGCTTCGGCGAAGGTAGTGGAGTATTCATTGGTGATGCTGTTGAAGATAGACGGGCTGATACCCGCCGATATGACCAGATCGTTTTTTGGGGTTTTTTCCTTGAAGTAATAAAACCCTGTGTTGAAGAACAGCCGGTCATGGAAGGCTTTTCCCGACAGGGTCAGTTCCTGTGACCATTGGGTGGTTTCGTCAAAGCCATCCTGAACGCGGATAATGTAGGGGGCTGATACGGCATCCAGATCTTCATCCGCGATCTGTTTTGTTTTGCGGTAGGCACTGATGCTTTTGAGGTTAAGGTCGGACAGAAAGGCAAGGTTGCCCATATCCCAATTGGCGGTGACGGCCCCCGTTGTGGTATCGACCCAGTAGCGACCCGGCCCCATGACTGCGTCAGGGCTTACAGACTGGTCGCTGGCAAACTGGCTCGGCTTCAAAGCTTCGGATCGCTTGCACAAGCCTTCGTAGCGGGGAAAGCCATCTACATTGTTTGCAGGCCCTCCATTTATCACAGTCAAATGGATTGTCGTAAATGTACCAGCCGGGCGTACATAGGCGCAGCGTTGCGGGCGTGGGGTTTCGCGGATGCGGGTGCGTTCGCCCAGTATGTCGATGGTAATGCGATCGGTTGGGAGGTAGCGCAGTTGGGCGATGCCCGTGATGCGGTTGTCGCCGCCCCATTTGGTGTTGTCCACCACATTGGTGAAAAAGCCATTGCTGTTGGCGCTGGAGATGGTGAGGCGGCCCATCAGCATGTCTTCGATGAAGGGCACATTGATCGTGCCGGAAATGTCGCGGCGGCCATAATTGCCGACATTGGCGGATACATTGCCTTCCCAATTGTTGTTGGGCTTTTTCAGTGTGACGGCCAATGCGCCGCCTGTGGCGTTGCGGCCGAACAGCGTGCCCTGGGGGCCGCGCAGGACCTGTATATTCTCGACATCGACAACATCCAACATCGCACCCGCGGCGCGGCCGATATAGACGCCGTCGATATAGGTGGCGACCGCTGAATCCAGCGTCACCTTGGTTTCGCGTTGGCCGACGCCGCGGATGAAGGGGGAGCTGTCGCGCTTCACGCCGTTGCCGCCGCCGCCGAGATTGAGGCCGGGGACGACGCCTTCTAAATCCGCGAAGTTACGCACGCCAAAGGTTTTTAGATCGGCAGCGCTGAGGGCGGTGATTGAGATCGGAATATTTTCTACCGCTTCTTCACGTTTGCGGGCGGTGACCAGCACTTCCTCGATGCGGCCTGAGCTTGGGTTGGCCTGTGCGAGTTGCAAAGATTGGATTTCGATATTGGATTGTTTGTTGGGAACGATAATCAGGGAGCCGTCAATATCGCGCGCTTTAAAACCTGTGCCGGAGAGGATACGGGTCAGGGCTTCATCTGCTGGCAGATTTCCCTTTACGCCTTTGGTGCGGGCACCGCGCACGGCTTCGCCGGAGATGGCGAGTTCTGCGCCGCTTTGGCGGGCGTAAATATCCAGTGCGGTTTTAAGATCGCCGGCCGGGATGTCGAAGCTGCCGGCATTGGCGCTGGTTGCCAGAGCCAATGCGCAGGCGCTTGTGGTTAGAAATGATTTTAATCTGCTCATAAAAATTCCCCCAATGATTACTATTTATGGTCCGCCAAATTTTCAGCGATTATTTTCAGCGTGATAAAATGATCTGGCTTTCAGATGTTTCGGCTTTGAGGCCGAAAAGTTCTGTTGTGGCATTTATGAATTTGCCGATATTTTTGGTGTTGTAGGTTCCGACGATGGTCATGCGCGCGACGTCGGGATCTTTGATGACTAATTTTGTTGAATTGTAGCGATTAAATTCTGCCGCTGCTTCGGCCAGTGTGGCGTAATCGAAGAACAGTTTTCCGTGTTTCCAATCGAGACTGGCGATGATGGTTTGCAGCGGTTTGCGTGTGATGGATTGATTTTGTTTCGTGGCGGTGAGGATTTCGCCGGGTTTCAATAAGGATTGCGGATTTTTGTCTTTCGCCTCTACATCTACCAGACCTTCAACGACGCTTACGCGCAGACTATCCTTATCCTGACGCACAGCGAATTTGGTGCCCAGGTCGGTGACTTTGCGGCCATCGCTAATGACAATGAAGGGATTGGCCGCGTTATGGACGATTTTGAAATAGGCTTCACCTTTATCCAGCCAGACTTTGCGTTCGTTCTTTTTTGAAACACGCAGTACTGAGTTTGTGTTCAGCTCGACATGCGTGCCATCTGTGAAGGTGATGGTTTTATGTTCACCTATGGCGGTGGCATATGTGGTTTCTGAGGGCGCATTGAATTGTTGCCATGCGATTGCGGCGACAATGGCGGCACCTATGAGAGAAGCCGCGGTTTTACGGAGTATGGGCCATAGTTTGTTTGCAGTGCTGATTTTTTGGGCGCGCATGGGCGCAGGGCGGCGCAGGGCTTTCAGGCGATCTGTGTTTTGCCACATGGCTTCCACGCGCAAGAATGCCACCATATGGGCGGGGTCGATTAGCCATGTGTTGAGGGCGGCTTGATCTGCCTCGGTCCAATCGGGGCATTTGCTGCGTTCTGACCATCGGCCTGCGGTGAGGCGCGTTTCTTTCGCGTTCATGTTGATTTACCGCCATCAAAGAAAATATCCGCCAGTTTCGACATGCCGTCGGCCAGATAGACGGAGACGCTGGCTTCACTGATGCCCATTCGTGTTGCGATTTCGCTGCGTGTCAGGCCATCGATACGGCTGAGTTTGACGGCTTCGCGATAGCGCGGAGGCAATTGATCGAGCGCGCCATCGAGACGTGCAAGTTCCTGTCGGGCCATGATGGTGCGGTCTGGCGGTGGCTCGTCGACCGCGATGCCCAGCTCATCGGGATCGGCCATGGATTGAATGGGGATGACCTGTTCGCGCCGGGCGTGATCGATGATGCGATTTCGGGCGATAGTGAAGAGAAAGGGCTTTACCGGGTTGGGGATTTTCTTCTGCGCCGCCAGATAGACATGGACATAGATTTCCTGACACAGGTCTTCGACATCGCCTTGTCTGTGGCGCGACATGCGCAGAAAATGCATCAAGGCGGCCTCCAAAGGCAGCACTTCCCGAATGAACCACGCGTTCACATCCGACGCGCTCACGGCGAGGCCGGGCTCGTATGTTTCGGTGGTGTCACGCGGTGTGTCCGTAATCTCAGCCTCCTGCGCCGAGGGCTCCCATGAGGCCCCGTGAGGATTGAGTTAGTATCTGTTAGTTAGAGCGTATGAAGGGCGCGGGACTTAATGGTTTTTTCGAAAATTTTATTGCGCGCCTGGGAAGCTGGCGAAAGCCTTTGCTCTATCAGGTGAATTTTTCCTGATACGGGGTTTCGCAGAGGGATTGGTCATCGGACAGGGGGAGATCGAAAAAGGCGGTGGTGCCGGTGCCGGGTTGGGATTCCAGGCGTAAGGCCCCGCCGTGATCCGCGATGAGTTGCATGGAGAGGGTGAGGCCGAGGCCCGTTCCGGATTTGCCGGCGACGGGGTGGCCGAGCTGGGTATAGGCATGGCCCAATAGGGCGAGGTCGGCGGGTTGAATGCCGGGGCCTTGGTCTCTGACGCGGATGATGAGCCGCTGGTCTATCACTTCGCCGGAGAGGGTGACTGTGGATTCTCGCGGGGAGAATTTGATCGCATTCGAGATGAGATTGATCAGCACCTGTTTGATGGCGCGTGAATCGGCCATGACCACTGGCCATTGGGTGGGGGTGATGTTGAGGTTCACCCGCGCATCCATCGCGAGGCCGCGCACCAGATGATGCGTTTGGACGATGATCGCTTCGCTGGCGGTGGGTTGTAGATAAAGCTCGATCTTGCCAGCTTCGACTTTGGCTGTGTCCAGCAGGTCGGTTACCAGCGCGCTCAGATGTTGGCCTGCTTCGGTGATGGATTTCGCGAAGTCCACATATTTGGCGTTGCCCAGGGGGCCTGCTCTTTCGCGCGCCAGGAAGCCCGCCAATCCTATGATGGCGCTTAAGGGGGAGCGCAGTTCATGGGCCATGGTGGCGAGAAGTAATGTGCGGGAGGACATGGCTTCCTGGGCGGCGCTTCTAGCGGCGGCGGCTTCATGCAGCATTGTGTTGCGGGCGGCCATTACACTGGCCACGGTGAGGGGGCCCAGGGCTACGAGGGTTACGCCGAGACGGAAGCCCATCAGGTCATGCTGGGTGACCAATTCTATGCCGATATTGGCCCAGCCCATCGAGATGATGACCAATGTCCAGAGGGCGAAGCAGAAGGTCAGAATGGCGGTGGCGGCGGGGCCATAGGCAATGGCACACCATAAAAGGCCGGGCAGCGGAAAGACCAATGTGCTGGAGCTTACAAAGCCAAATTGAGCGACGATGCCCAGGCCGAACGCAATAATGGGGGCGCTGTCTTTTATGATGCTGTCTTTTATGATGCTGGTGCAATCGGCGCTTATACGGCGGATATACTCTTTAAATCTGCTGCTTAGAACGGCGAGTGGGGGAAGGCGTGATGCCGTAAAGAGGACGGGCAGAATGGCGATGTAATTGGTGAATTCTGAGATGAACCACAACAGAAAACCTTCGGTCGGGCTGCCATTGAATAGATAGGGATTTATCACTGCGCCGACGAGACCTGAGGCCGCGGAGGCGGCGGAGGCGATCAGCATCAGCATAACGGTTGAGTAAGAGCGTTCGAGATGGAGGTCTTCTTTATCAAGCCGCCGCAGAAGCTGATAGCCGACGAAAATTCCAACCAGATTACCCGCAGTCAGTAGAATGCTTTTGGGCAGGGGGCTGCCGGTTATGATATCCGCGGTGATGAAGGCGGCTGTTGCTGCGATCCAGCAAAAGGGGGGTGCCAGAGATGGGCGTAAAACGATCATGCCTAACATGACCGCATTGGCGATCCAGAAGGCGCTTAAAAAACCAAGAGGGCGGAGCAATATCCCGCTTAGGGAGCAGGCCAGAACGATAGTGGCGAGAATGGCGGCATTTAAAAAAACAGGGCCGGCCGATTTCGTGCTCGAACCACCTAGTAAGACTTTACTACTCTTAGGATCAGCTAACGCCTTAATCCCCACACGCCCCTGCATCGATAAGCTTACAGGCTGAGTGTAGGCATCTTTCAAATTCAGGAACAATACAATTTTTTCAGTGCTCTGATTTTTGGTCAGTCTGGATTCAGCGTGAGTAAATATTGTTCAGAATGATTATGGAATTATAAGCGCTCGCCTTAAGACTTCAATTAACGCATAAGAAACAATTGGTTACCATGTAACCGTTGTCGGATTGGAACATCCATTTGCAAGAAGGCGGTTGATACTGCGTCGCCCCGTCTTCAAGAGGGGATCTGATTTTATCGCCTGGCGTGCCTTTCGGATGACATTGATACGGGGCCGCATTATTCGAAGGCAGGCGGCTGCCATACGCTCAACCATGCGTGTTTTACATTAAAAAGCGGGCGGCGTTGTCGCCGCCCGCTTGAGCTGTGTGTTTTATGTTTATTCACCGAAATGATAGGTAAAGGTGAGGCCGAAGGTGCGGGGATTATTGTAGACCTGCCCAACCCCACCAATCACATCCGCCAGTGGAATCCCGCCGACGAGGTAGTCATCCACATTGGTGAGGTTCTTGCCCCATAAGGCTGCCTCCATTTTCCCATCCCCTGATACCCAGGTGATACGGCCATCAAGGAAAGTGACCGATTTTCCGGTAACAGCATCAAGCCCATCGATGAAACTGCCTCGGTCGAAACCATGGAAAATCTTGGACGTGTAACGCGCTGCGATGAGCGGCGTGATCGTATCACCTTCCGGTAGACGGAAGGTGTAATCCGTGGCCGCGAAGAATTGCCAACGCGGGACGCGGGGGAGCGGTTCATCACTACGGTCAAGTATAGTGAAACTGTTTGGCGGCGGCGGGCCACCAAACAACGGCAGCGGCGTGATACGTGCCTGCCATTCCTTGATATCCGCATCCGTATAGGAGCCATTAAAGACAATCCGCCAATCCTCGGTCGGCATCACCACAAGCTCAGCTTCTACGCCCTGGATAACAGAACCGCCCACATTATCGATATAGGGAATGGGGATACCAAGCTTCGAGGCGACAGCCGTCACCTGCATATCTGTGTAATCCATATAAAAGGCAGCAAGATTGGCCTGAACACGACGGTCAAAGCCCGTGAGCTTGGCGCCGATTTCATAATTCTTGACTTTCTCCGGCCGGAATATCTGTGGATCGGCGGTTCCGTTTGCATTCACGTCGAAGGCGCCCGCCGTGACGCCACCGGAATGGAAACCGACGCTATAGGTCGCATAGACCATTGCCTGATCGAGAGCCAATGCTTGCAGCGTTCTCTCACCCGCCTTGTATTTCAGGCTGACCATAGGAGTCCAAGCCGCGTCGGTTTTGCTCAATTCATCGCCTATATAGGGGAAGAACTCCCAATTGAGCATCGGGCTGATAGGTGTCGTTATAGGGTGATAGACATTCATCGTGCCCAATAGCTGGCTGGACCGCACGTCATAATACGGGCCGGCCATCAGGCTTATCGGGTCGATCCCGCCCTTGGAATAACGGGACCAGCGTTTTTCCTGTGTCCAGCGCAATCCGCCTGAAATTTGAAATTCGGACGTGATGTCAAAATCGACCTGACCATACCAAGCGAGTGATTTGTTATTGGTTTCAAGCTTTTCGCGCACGGGTTCGAAGCCCAGTGTCTGGCCCATTGAGCAGGGCGCAGGGGCTGGAATGTAGTTACAGGTGAACTGGAATGTCTCGATATATTCCGTTCGGGCAACACCGCCTGACAGCAGCAGAACATTGTCTGGTGTTTCCTCGTGGAAATAATAGAGGCCGGTGCTGAAGAAAAGACGATCATTTAAAGTACGGCCGGAGAGCTGAAGCTCCTGTGAAATCTGGGTTACCGTGTCCTGGTGAGGCTGCAAACGCAAAATAACCGGCAGGGCAACTGCATCCAAATCTTCATCGGCGATCTGTTTGGTTTGTCGCCAGGCGGAAATGCTTTTCACAGCGAGGCCTGAAACTGGGCCGACATCCCCGACATCCCAATTGACTGTGCCGCCCGCCGTGCTCGTATCCACCCAATATCTGGCCTTGGGCATAAGATCATTGCCTATAGCCATATCGCTCGCGAACTGGCTTTGCGGCAAGGCATTGTTTTCATCGCAGGCATGCATGATAGTTTTTCCAAGAGTCTGGGCATAGCCCATATCCAAGAATACAGTTTGCAGTGTTGCAAATCCGCTACTTATATATCCCCCAAGATTTGCTTCCATATCACCTACATGCCGTTCCTTCACATAGGTGCATTTCTGCGGGCGCGGCGTTTCGCGGATGCGGGTGCGCTCGCCTAGCAGATCGACGGTGATATTGTTGGTGGGCATAATACGCAGCTGCGCAATACCTGTGACGCGATTGTCGCCGCCCCATTTGGAATTGTCGACCACATTGGTGAAATAGCCGTTGCTGTTGACGCTGGAGATCATGAAGCGGCCCATCACCAAGTCTTCCACGAAGGGAATATTGATGGAGCCCATCAGATCACGGCGACCGTAATTTCCAATATTGGCGCTGACCTGCGCTTCCCAACTGTTGTTGGGTTTCTTCAGCGTCACGGAGAGCGCCCCACCCGTGGCGTTGCGGCCGAACAGCGTGCCCTGCGGACCGCGAAGCACCTGAATGTTATCGACATCAACCACATCCATCATCGCGCCCGCGGCGCGGCCGATATAGATGCCGTCGATATAAGTTGCCACAGCCGGGTCGAGTGTCACTTTGGTTTCGCGTTGTCCGACACCACGGATGAAGGGGTTCATGTCCTTCTTTACGCCATTGCCGCCGCCGCCTAGATTGAGGCCTGGCACCACGCCTTCCAGATCGGCGATGTTGCGCACACCGAAATTCTTCAGGTCCTCGGAGGTGAGCGCGGTAATCGAGATCGGAATATTCTCAACCGCTTCTTCACGGCGGCGGGCCGTGACCAGGACTTCCTCGATGCGGCCTGTGTTGGGACTGGCTTGTGCCAAATGTAATGGTTGGATTTCTAAATGGGATTGTTTGTTGCGGATGATGGCGAGGGAGCCGCCTAGATCGCGGGCTATGAAGCCCGTGCCTGCCAGTATGCGGGTCAGGGCATCATTGGCGGAGAGGTTTCCTTTTACGCCTTGTGTTTGGGTGCCTTTCACCGCGTCGCCGGAGATGGCGAGTTGGGTGCCGCTTTGGCTGGCATAGAGATCGAGCGCCATTTTGAGGTCGCCGGCCGGGATGTTGAAGCTTTCTGCTGATGCGGCGGTGCTTGCCAATGCGAGCGCGCAAGCGCTGACGGCGAGAATGGCTTTTAATCTGTTCATATAATCCCCCTGAACTTAGAAATTTCTTGTTCTAAAAAATGTGTGTGCCGGTTTTGCGGTGCTTATTTCATTGTGAGAGAATGATCTGGTCGCTTTTGGTTTCGGCTTTGAGGCCGAAGATTTCTTTTGCGGTTTTTGTGAAGGCGGCGATGTCTGTGGTTTGAAATGTTCCGACGATGATGTGTTTGGCCGTTGCCTGATCTTTGATGATCAGTTTTTGCGTATTGTATCGATTGAATTCGGCTGCGGCTTCGGCCAGCGTGGCGTAATCAAGGAAGAGTTTGCCGTTTTTCCAGTTGAGGCTGGAGAGGATGGACCGCATGGATTTCTGCTGGATGGATTGTGCGGCAGAGGTGGCGGTGAGAATGTCGCCGGGCTTTAGCAGGGCGCGGTCTTTTTTGCCCTTGGCTTCGACATCTACCAAGCCTTCGATGACGGTGACATGCAATTTGTCTGTGTCCTGACGCACCAGGAATTTGGTGCCCAGATCGGTGACTTTGCGGCCATTGGCGATAACGATGAAGGGACGTGCTGTATCGTGTTCGACCTCGAAATAGGCTTCGCCCTTGTCGAGCCAGGCTTTGCGTTCGCTGCTATTGAGCGAAATGCGCAGCACCGTATCGGTGTTCAGTTCGACGCGGGTGCCATCTTTGAAGGTGATGGCTTTATGTTCGCCAATGGCGGTGACATAGGTGGCTTCGGTTGGGGTTGTCCATTGCTGATAGGCGATGGCGGCTGTCAGCGCGGCGACGATCAGCGCCGCGGCGGACCTGCGGGCAATAGTCCATATATTGCTGGTATTATTGGGTTTCGGGGCGCGCATGGGTTGGCGCAGGACGCTGAGGCGATCTGTGCGATGCCAGACGGCTTCGAGGCGCAGATAGGCCACCATATGGTTGGAGTCTGATAGCCAGTTTTGGAAGTCTGCTTCGTCTGCTGTGGTCCAATAGGGGGATTGGCGATGTTCCAGCCACTTCGCAGCGCTGCGCTGTGTTTGTTTCGCGCTCATGGGAGTTTCCTGCCGTGGAGGAGGACATCTGCGAGGTCTACCAGACCGTCGGCCAGATAGTTGGAGACGGTGGATTCGGTGATGCCCATGCGTAGGGCGATTTCAGGACGTGAGAGGCCTTCGATACGGCTGAGGCGCACGGCATCACGATAGCGGGGGGGGTAATTCTTCCAATGCGGCTTCCAGACGGCTTAGTTCCTGACGGGCCATGACGGTGCGATCCGGCAGGGGTTCATCGAGGGCGATGCCGAGCTCATCCGGGTCGGCCATGGACTGGATGGAAATGATCTGGTCACGCCGGGCGCGGGCGGCGAGGAGATTGCGCGCCACGGCGAAGAGATAGGGTTTAACCGTTTGGGGAAGTTCTTTTTTCGCGGCCTCATAGACCTGAACATAGACTTCCTGGCAGAGGTCTTCCGCATCCACCTGATTTCGGCGCGCATAGCGCAGGAATTGCATCAGCATCGCCTCCAGCGGCAGCACTTCGCGGACAAACCATGCGTTTAATTCCGTCGCGCTCACGGCAGGGCCGAGCTTACGGACGTCGGGTTGGTCACGCGTTGGGTCCATCTCACCACCTTCCTCATCTGGCCCCGGTCCGGTTTCGGCGGGCGGGGTGTCAGAGGTTCAGGGTTCTATCTGCTAGTGAGGATGATCGAGCGCGGCGAAGTTGGGTGGTTTATTTGCAAAATTTTATTGCGAATTGAGCAGAGGGCTGCGTGTTTGGGAGAATGTATAGCAAATTCAATAGGTACGGGTTTTAGAGCTTGGCTTCTTTATAGATCGCCTGCATCGGCGCGATGGTGTTTTGCAGCCAGTTATTATGGACGATGTCTGTCCAGATGCCGCTGCGGAAGATGATGGTGAGCCAGACCAGTTTGGCGAGTGGGATCACATCTTCCCGGCTGAGGCCGAAATCGGGAAGGATGTCTTTGAGGATAATATCTAATTGGGGTGGGAGATCATTTGAGCTGGACAGCATGGCTGCCGTGGCGGCGATGTCGAGCTTTTCTTTATCGGCATAGGCAAGGATGATCAGGTGGATCGCATCGTAACCGGCGCAGCCTTGGGCGCGGATCCATTCCCAATCAGCGATGGCGGTGACCTGTGGGTTTTCGTTGAAGAGCAGATTTTGCAAGCCGTAATCGCCATGCACCAGGACGGATTGTGGCTGGCGGATTTGTATCCAGCTTTCTATGTCTTGCAGGACGTGTTGGACCAGAGCCTGTGCGGCGGGTTCGTTTTCGATCCTAGGCAGGTGATCGCGGATTTGCCGGAGATAATCCTGTTCCGGTAGGGGCTGGGCCTGGGCGGTGGCTTTATGAATCTCGACCAAGGGGGCGCAGGCGGATTTCAGGGTCGTGCCGAATGTTTTGTCGTTCAGGTGATGGGCATGAATCCGGCGGCCAGGGAGCCAGGTTTGTGTGAGAACCGAGATTTCGCGTTCATCATGCGATTGCAGTGGCTGGGCGATGCTGCGCAGGATCGCATTGTCCATCAGGGCGGCGCGGGCATGGGACAGGCCTTCGGCATGGCGGCGGATCGTGCGTTGGCCCGCTGGGCCGCGGCCTATATGGGCGAATATTTTGGTGCCGTTTTTCTCGCCGGACAGGGTGAGGCAGCTATTATCGTTCAGGAGCGATGTCATGCTGCCCTGTTTGTCGTCGAAATCGACGAGATGGGCGAGTTGTTCATACGGGGATTGGCTGTCATTGCGGATGAAGATCACGCTGCGGCCATGCAGCACTTCGCGCAGTAAGGTGAGTGGGCCAAGGCGCGGCCGGATGGAGATCGCACCTTTGCCCCAGACCGCGCCCTCTCCGCTGATGACCATGCCTTGTTTGAAAAAGCCATGGACATAGCTGACAACAGAAAAGCCTAACTGCAAAAGGCGCTGCGGGGTGGAGGGGTGCTGATCGGGTAATCTGGTAAGGCGTGCGGTCTTACTACCCGTCAATAACAGGATAGTTTCTAATTGCCGAGGTGTACGCATTTTACGTTTGTCGTTTGTAAGGGGGATGACTGTTAGAGGAGATCCTGCTTCTTTTGCAGAAATTCCTCACGTTCTATTTCGCCGCGGGCATAACGTTCTTCTAACAAGCTTAAGGCCGGGGAGCGGGGTGATATTGAGTATGCTATCGGGGCTGCGCGTTTTGGGCGCAGGATCAGTATGATGAGAATGATGACAGCGACTGCGAAGAGAATGGCGATGAGGCCCTGAAAGGGACCCAGCCATAAGAGCGGGATCACGTAAGACCATTGCCAATCCATCACTGCCCCCCAAGTTGAAGGCATGAGTTTAGGCCAAGGCGGGTTGGGTTGCTATCGCCGTCATGCGCCCTGCCCGCTTAGCTTGCCTTTTTTAAGGGGCTGCCGGGCTAGGATCTGGACCAGCTCATACAATCGCGATAGCTGGCTTCGTAGATATTGCGCTGGGCGGCGGAGCCTTGCCGGGCGTAATTGGCCATGACCGCATCGTCGGCCCGTTCGGCGGCGACCTTGGCGCAGAGCTGTTCCTGGGGCGTGGCCAGTTCGGATGTAGTGGATGGCGCGGTATTCTGCTGCGCGTCGTAAAACAGCCATGAAGATTTGGTGGCGCAGCCCCCTGGCAGAGAGGCCAGACTTGCCAGGATCAGGCTGGCACCTATGCGGCGCGTACCAGGAATACGAAGTATAGTCATCTCGCCCCCTCAAGCGTGAATGAGGGGGAATCCTATCATTAAACAGGGCTGCGCACCATTGATTGTGGCGAGGTGATTTGAAGGGCGCTCAGCGTATCAATATCGGACACTGCCCATGCAAATGTACTGACTAAAGTTATTTGCCTGTGTAGCTGACGCGCCAGACGATGCCAGCTTTATCATCGGTCAGAAGCAGGCTGCCGTCTTTGGCGATGGCCAGATTGGAGGGCGTGCCCCAGACAGAAAGTTCGGCTAGACCTGCGTTGGAAAATCCCGTGATGAAATCTTCATAACCGCCGACGGGCTTGCCGCTCTTGAAGGGAATATGCACGACCTTATAGCCATTAGGCTTATCATAGGGACCGGAGCCATGCAGCGCGACAAAGGCATTGTTTTGATACGCGGCGGGGAATTGTTTGCCTGTGTAGAACACTATACCCAGCGGTGCGGAATGGGCATCGAATAGAAGATCAGGCATTTTGCTTTTGGCGACCAGATCGGGACGCTTATGGCCGAAGACGGGATCGGGATGTTTGCCGATATAGGCATAGGGCCAGCCGAAAAAATCGCCCTGTCTTGCATGGGCCAGAAAATCCGGTGGAAGACGCGCGCCAAGTTTATCGCGCTCGTTCACGGTGACCCAAAGATTATCCGTACCCGGATAGAACGCCATGCCCTGTGCATTGCGCAGACCGCTGGCAAAGAGAGACATGCTGCCATCCGGAGCTATGCGCTGCACCGTGGCATCTGGTGATGGGAATTCGGAGACATCATCGCGCGATCCGATGGCGAGATAGAGACGGCCTTTACTATCGACGCTGATTTGACGTGCGCCGTGCCAGCCATCCGGGCGCAGATTGGGGGCGCTGGTGATACGGGTGAAGGCAGACTTTTCAACCCTGTCATGATTTTGGTATGGCGCGCGCCAGACCGCCTGTGTATCGGCGACATAGAGAAAACCATCGCGGATAATGATGCCATAGGGATTATGGAAGCCCTTGGAAAATTCCACCACGCTCTCGGCTATGCCATCACCAGTCTGATCGCGCAGGCGCGTAATCAGGCCCGGCCCCTGCAGGGTGACGAACACATCGCCATTGGGGGCGACCGTGAGGCCGCGGGGATGGCGCAGCTTTTGCGCAAAAGGCGTCATGGAAAAACCATCCGGCACTTGTGGCTTTGCCCCGGCGGGGGTGGAGGTGAAGCGCGCGTCAATATCGCCGGGGGCGGTGCTATTGGGGGCGGGCAGGTCCTTGGCGGAAAGGTGATGTTTTTGCCCCGGAGCGGCGAGCGCAGGCGCCAGAGGGAGGAGGCCCCATATCAGCAGCAGGTTTAGCCAGACTGTTCGATTATTGGACAGATACATTCCCTGACCTTCTAAAACTAACCAACCGGGCCAAAACTAACCAATTCGGGAAGAAAGTCACATAAGTGAGGGGGAATAGCTACTATTACGCCGTGGCCCAGAGGCCCGTTTTCGGGACTGCGCACGGGAACATCTTTAACGCCTACGCATAGTTAACCCCATCCATGCCAGGGTCGCATTGAACACTGGAAGATAATTATGACCCGTATGATCGAAACGGATGAAATACTTCAGCATGCGCAGCGTGCGGAGTGTTTTATGGCCGTGGCGCAGCGTTTGCTGGAGGCGGGCGTGCCTGCTCTTTTGCTGCGGGACGATCCTATGCGATTGGGCGAACTTACTCAGATTGATCTGTTGATACAGGAAGAACGGCTGGACGAAGCTTGTGCCCGGCTGTTGCGGCATCATTGGGAGTTACAGGATAGCGGGTTGTTTGATCCATTCCTGCGCCGCCTTGTAAAGCTGGAAGATGGCGTGCTGTTGCGGGTGACGCTGTATGGGCAGGTGATTGAAGGGGCGCGCATCTTTTTGAATGGTCCGAGCATGATGCAGGATGCGCGGCAGAGCGCATCGGGATTTTTGTTACCCACGCCCGAAGCATGGGTTGCTTATGCTGTATTAGACGCTGTCATGACAGGCAGCGTGGTGGGTCAGCGTTACCGGGATGTTCTGGCGCAGCGTATCGCGGCGGGATTGGATCAGGTCAAGCTGGAAGCGCTGACGGCGCATCATGGATTGAGCGCCGTTTTCAAGGCGGCATTGGCGGCGGGTTTCACGGCGGAAGATGCGCAAAGGGCCATGGTGCCGTTGCATCGCAAAGCGCTGAGTATATTTCAACGTCATCTGCCGACCTGGTTGCGGCGGCTGCGCTTGCGGATGATCCGTATCTTTGCGCCCTTTTGCGGTTGGCGGCCGGGGCTTTTGATCGTTTTTATCGGGGCGGATCGTGCTGAGCGGGCGCGGGCTGTTGAAGATTTCATTTCACGGGCCGGTCAGATTGGCGTGCCGCTGCGGCTTGTGAAACTGGAGCCGCCGGAGCGCAAGGCGCAAGTCTTGCTGCTGGATAAAAGCGACGCGCTTGAGCTGACAGAGCCGATGGCACCTAGTTTCTTTGCATCCTTGTTTGCAGTGGTGCGGCGTATCCTTGTGCAATTGGGAATGATTGTCGGGATATGGGGCCGCCATCTGGGGCAAGTGACATTCCGGCTCTGCAAAAGGCAGATCGTGGTGGCGGATGGATATCCGTTTGATCTGGAGGGGCGGCAATCAACTGGCACGGGCTTGGGGCATATGCTGGCTGTCTGGTTTACCCCGACGCCGCATGTGACTGTGTTGCTGGATAATCAGGGCACGTCTATGCAGGATCAGCTTTATCGGCTGGCAGGGGAGAAACGCCGGGCTTTGATTATCCATATGGCGGACGGTGCCGGGGCGTTTGTGTTGCAGGAGGCATGGCGCAAGATCACGCGATTGCAGCGTGACCGGATACGTTTCTGGTCCTGATCTTATGGATCACAATATGGGTGGATAATTCGCCGCCTTATTGAGGACTTTGGGCGCGAAGGCCTGAACTTCTGCCTGGATGGTTTTGCGCTGCGCCGGATCTACCAGTTTTTCCAGAACAGCGGCGCGCTGCCGTGCCGGTTGATCGCCATATTTGGCGGCGATGGAATACCACTTATAGGCTTGCGCTATGTTATGGGGGACACCTTCGCCGCGTTCATGCAGAACCCCCAGATCAAACTGGGAATCGACATAGCCGTGACGGGCCGCCTGTTCAAACCAATGGGCGGCTTTTTCATAATCCTGCAAGACGCCCCGCCCTTCGGCATATAGGACGCCGGAATTATGCATGGCTTTGCGATTACCCTTCGCGGCGGCGGACTGATACCAGCGCAGGGCTTCGGCATCGTCCTGCGTGACGCCCAATCCGCGTTGATACAGCGTGGCCAGACGATATTGCGCCAAGCCTTCACCGGCTTCAGCGGCGCGGCGAAACCAGAGCGCGGCGCGGATATCGTTGCGGGGGGCGCCCTGCCCTTCGAGATAATGGGTGGCGGTGAGGAGCGCGGCTTTACTATTGCCCAGTTCGGCCAGACGGGTGAGGCGGTCGAGCCGGGATTGCGGCGCGCTGGCCGGAATGGCCTGTTGTGGGATGGCCTGTTGCGGGGTGGCGGGTTCTTCCTGCACTGCGCGGATAGGATCGGGTGGTGTGGCCGCCTGTGCCGCCGTGATGATGGGGTGGGATTGACGTTCGATCGGGAGCGCGGGGCGCTGTGGTGAACGGGATGTGATTTCCAGCCGGGCGCGCAGGGCATCGTTCAAGGCAAAGCCGCCTGTGGCGACGATGATCACGATGGCGGCAGCACCTATGCCCAGTAATTGCTGGGTGCTGAGGAGATTGGATTTTTTGCGTTTGCGGACCGGGTTGGCGGTGGGCGGGCGCTGGCCTGTGCGGCGCAGATCGCTATCGGCAAGGCTTTGGGTGAGGGTTGGCCGAGGCTGTGTGGGCGCCTCGTCTGCTAGTGTTGCTGCGGCGGGGGGCGGCAGATGGGTGAAGGCACTAAGCAATTCACCGCGCAGGGTTTTGGCGGTTTCTGTTAGTTTTTTATCTGTGTCTTCAAGACGTTCCACGAGTGTTCCGTAGCTCTGATGGGAGCTGCTTACACTATCTTTGGTGAGCTTTTCCATTTTGTCGAATCGGCCTTCGAAATCGGCCAGGGCATGTTCGAGCACCCCCATGCGGCGCTGCATGCTTTGTACCGCTGAAGCCGAGCCTTCACCCAGATCGCTGTTGGGGACTTGCAGCAGGGCCGCGACATCTTCCAGCTGGACTGGTGCGGGGCGGGCTGCGCGATGGGATGCCTGGGGTGGCGGCAGAACTTCGCGCATGGCTTTAAGTTCTTTGCACTTAAAAATTATGCGGCCCAACTGGCTCAGATCGTCGGCGATGATGGCGTGGAAGAGATCTTCGCGAGTGGCGTAGAGTTCGTAAAGACGATTACGCGGCACGGACGTATCGCGGGAGACGGCGCTGAAGGTGAATTTTTCAAGGCCTTGATGCGCGATAATGCTGCGCGCGGAGGCGATGATGATTGCGCGCGCATCGCTGTCATCAAGTTCTAGCTGTTTTTGCTCCGCACCCACTTTTATGCCCCCACGTCGTCAATAGTTCGCCCGCCGAATCTGAGCCCGGCAGGTTGCATCACTGTGACGGGAAGCAATGAACAATGCTTTGTTAAGGCTGGTAAATGAGGCGTTGAGATTTTCGCCCGAATGAAACACGAATTGTGCTTATAGGGAAAAGGGCTGCCAGATGGCGATGGAAATGCCTTGTTCCTTCAGGGCGTTCTGGCCCATGGGGGAAACAAAACCGGAAATTTGCACTGTCACATCGCGCCAGACATGCTGGACCAGCGAAAGTTGGAGCTTGTGGCTGCGGTAAAAATTATAGGGCGAATGGGCATTGCCATGGGCGATGATATTGAAGCTTTGGGCCATCAGCATGGTTTTCGAGGTCAGATGCAGGCCCAATGTCAGATCGATAGGAAATTCACCCGGGCGCTTGCCCGCCACGAAACGGTGACCGGCTGAAATATCGATAAAGGTTTTTTTGCCGAAGACCGGAAAAGCATAACCATAGAGCGCACGTAATTCGAATTGCCGGCCGGATTCCTGGTCCACCGACACGGAGGTGTTGAAGGCGCCCGCGGTTTTATAGCTGCCTTCCAATGAGATGATGTGGCTGTCGTTCCAGAGCCTGATCCGCATCCCTGCGCCGAAGGAGAAGGCGCTGGCATATTCCATGGCTTCATCCGGGCGGGCGGATTTTGCGCGGGCATATTCGGGATCGATGAACAGGGTCAGGCTGTCACGCAGGCCATATTCGATATGGGTTTGGGTGAGCTGTTTGCTGTAGCTGATTTTCTGGCTCGGATTGCTTTTGGCATCGAAGCTTTGGCTGGCCTGGCTGAGGGTAATGGTGGTGATGGTTTGGCCTTTGTCGCGTTCCTGTGTCCATGCGCCGGCATAAGCGCAGCAGGGCAGCAAAAACCAGATCAGAGCGGGACAGGCTTTTGCCAGTTTCATCATCGATCCTTTTTACAGGTAAGGGATTTGCAGCAGGGCCAGCAAAAGCCAGGACAGCATTGTGCCAAGTGCGGTTGCTGTGAGAGCCAGATCGATATGCGCAGAGGCCCGCCGCCAGACGCTGAGGCATAAGGTGCTGAGGCAGGCCATGCAGCTAAGCAAAGATATGAGCGTGAGGCCGCGATCGAGCAGGCCCGCGACGGCGCCTGCCAGCAAAATGGATAAGGCGGTGTAGAGCACCATAAGTGAGGCATCCTGTTTGAGGCGGCGCACCAGCAGGGAGAGCCACAAAACAGGTGTGGTGAGGATGGCGGCGGTGAGTTGCAGCCATAAAGGAATGGAATTTGTCGGTGTATCGGTTTGCAGCAATTGGTGAAGGGAGAGGCCATAGTGGCGATCCAGATAGGCCAGTAACAGTGCCGTGAAGACGGGCGGGAAAAGCAGCAGGGTGAACAGGCCTGCTTTATGGGGGGCGGCTTCCTGACGAGGCAGGATGATGGACAGAGGCAGCAACAATATAGTCAGCATGATGCCCAGCGGATGCAGCCATTGGGCGATGCAGAGTGAGAGACTGAGCAGCATCACATTGCGAGGATCGGGGGATTGGGCGAAGCGGGCGGCGCTGCTGGCGGTGAGGAAGATCGCCACGGCCAGCCAGATATCGGTGCTCTGCTCGAAGAGTGATTGAAACAGCCCCGCATGGAGCCAAGTGAGAAAGACCAGGGCGTAGCTTTGTGTGGAGGAAAATTGCGCGTTGCGGAGTGTTTGGAAGATCAAGATCATCAGCATGAAATGCGCGGTGAGGCTGAGGAAAAGCTGGGTACTAAAAAATGTAGCGAGAGTGATGGCGGAGAGGCTGACCAACATGCATTTGGTGCGGCGACAATTTCCACCGATCATCCGTTTACCGATCATCTGTCTACTGATCATGCAGCAGGCCCCATTGGTTTAGGCATGGCACGGCTGACGCCGTGGCGGGTTTTTTCCCAATGGAAGGGGCGGTGCAACAATTGCCAGAAGGCACGATAGGCGGCGAGTGACATCAGCAGCCAATAGAAGGGCGCGCCGAAGCCGAAAGGTGTGAGTTCAAGCCAGCCACGCCGGGCGGCACCCAGCATGGTGAGATAGATAAATAACCCATTGCCGATGATCAGGCAGAATAAGGCCGTATAGGAAAAGACCTGATCCAGCGGGCCGGTATAGAGGCTGAGGCTGGAAATCTGACAGAGGCAGACGAGAAGCCACATCAGCGGATTTGCCAGAGCACAGAGAAATGTGCCGCCGATGAAAAGTTGAAACGCAAAAAAGCCCCCTGCCCCGGCATTGCGCCAGAGCTGAACCGGATGGCGCATATGGACCAGCCATGTTTGCATATAGCCTTTGAGCCAGCGGCTGCGCTGGCCCAGCCATGCGGGGATCGAATTGGTGGCTTCTTCAAAGGTTGTGGAATCCAAGGTGGTGGCGCGATAGCCAAGCCGCGCCAGACGAATGCCGAGATCGGCATCTTCGGTTACATTGAAGGCGTCCCATCCGTGAATTTGGCGCAGGGCGCTTGTACGGAAATGGTTGGAGGTGCCACCAAGCGGCATGGGCACGCCCATCGCATCCAGACCCGGTAACAGAAAATCGAACCACAGGGCGTAATCCAGCGTGAACAGGCGGGTGAGCCAGTTTTCGTTGCGATTGTCGAAATTCAATCTGGCTTGCAGGCAGCCAGTTTGGGGGGATACTGCGCGGAATTTTGCGACAGCTTTGCGTAACTGATCAGGTTCAGGGCGATCTTCGGCATCGAAGATGACGGTAAATTCGCCGCGCGCGAAATGTAGCGCATAATTACAGGCTTTGGGTTTTGTACGAGGATGGGAGGGAGGAACGCGGATAATATCGAAACAAGCATCGAGTTTAAATTTACTGAGGGCCTCAGAGGTAAGGCTGTCATCCTCTTCGATGATGAGTTTTATATCGAGCTTATGGCGCGGATAATCGAGCGCCAGAAGATTGCATACGAGTTGCGGGACAATTTCGGCTTCCTGATAGAGCGGGACCAAAATCGTGTAGAGCGGAACTTCGTGATCCGGGATAGGTGCTATAGGCCCTGACGCGATTTGACGTACTTGATCTGTGCCACGCCAGACCAGCAGAAAGCGAAAGAAAATATTGGCGAGGTAGGACAGAACAAGAAAGGCGGATAGAAGAGCCAATGCTATACGGGGCAGGAAGAGCAAAGTCGTCAGAACTGTGATGGCGAGAACGCGAAAGATATTTTTTTGTGTTTGGGTGAAGGTGATCTGCGCTGAAAGCGCAGGCTCGGCATCGGCCAGACCGTTGATCGCATCATACAGAAGACGATCCTGAAAATGTGTGGTGAGGGCGTGGAGCAGCTTTGCCTGCGATATGGGATGGAGATGGATGGGATCATAAAATTGCGCGCGAATGGTTGAATAATTTTGGAACGGCGCGGCGGTGGCGACGACCAGCCTGCCCTGCCCGCATTGCCATGGCAAATAGAGCTGTTCTGCATATGACGAAAATTGCGTGATATCGCAAAGGGCAGGATCTGGTGTGGGGGCTAGCTGTATGGACTGCGGCCGGAGTGTGGGGACGTTATGCGGCTGGAATATGCTAAACCCATGGGAAAGGAAGGGCGCATAGCTTTCGTGTTGTGAGACATCTGTTTTCGGACTCACCCCCACCCCCCAAAATATTGTTTATCCCGTAATGCGTGGCAACTGATGCCCGCATTCTTTTAGGGATGTTTGAATGTTCGCAGCTTCAGCAGCGAGGTCGTGTCCCCTTATCGGATGGATTGACCAGCCAGCCATTGCTTGTTGCCAGAACCGCCGCTTGTGTGCGGGTGCGCGCTTGTAATTTGGCTTTGGCGCGTTCCAGATGTTCGTGCACCGTGTGTTTTGAAATACCGAGAATTTCGGAAATATCCCAATCGGATTTGCCTTCGGAGACCCAACCCAGGCATTCGGCTTCGCGGCGGCTGAGGGGTTTGGGCCGCAATATGTCTTTGCCTTTGGTGAATTTGTTCACGCCGATCACGGCATAAAGCAGGCCCAGCGCCTGCAATATTTCGCGGGATTGAGGTGTGATCTCGGCATGGGGCGTGGTCATACGGCAAAGGAATAATTCGCCCTTTGTGCCTTCGACCGGGACGATGACACCGTTTTTCTCGCCAGCCTCCATCGCGGCTAAACGGACGCGTTTTGCAGCCTGGGTGAGATTTTGCTCTGGCAATTCGGACAGGAGCAGGCTGGAAGGATTATCGAACAGATGTTTTAGGACTGGATCGGCCAAATAAAATTTGTTGGCTGTATAATGTTTGTACCAAGATTCATGGCCTTGGCCGAATAAAAGTTTCGGCGCGCATAATGCACGATCAGGGCCGGTGGCCTGAATGAAGGAAAATCGATCAATAGATAATGGACTTACACTACGGCTGAAAAGATTTTGATAGTCACGCACACTATTTGTGCAAACAGCCTGATTAATAAACCCCCATGCGCTTTCTAACGCTTTCAATGATCCACTCCATAATTAAGCGTATCCATGCCCGCCTGAGGACACTTCTTAACGCGAATATTTGTTGAGCTGACTTTTTACTTAAAAAAATATAGTTAACTGCTGAAGACTAAATTTGATTTCTTAGTTGCGCAATAAAATAATAATAACTGCAAGTTGCAGTGGTTTTATATTAATTCCAGCAGTGGAATAGGTGATTATCAGGCCGGCTAGGGGCGCAAGGCGCGGACCAGAAAACGGGTGAGATTATCTATGACAAGTTCGCGACTGCGCCCCGCAGAGGCACCTTCACTGGCGGTTTGATGAAGTGCGCCTATGATGGCCTGACCGATGATATTCGCATCATAATCATTATGGGCCTGCGCATCGCGCATGGCATTGCGCACGATCTCGGCCCAATCATCACCCCAGCGTTGCAACAGTGATTTTGGTTTTTCGCCATCATCGGTTTTCGTGTCGATCACCGCTTCATCGGTCATGGCGGCATTCAACAGGCCAGGATGGGCTTCGATATATTCGTATATCGTATGCAGCATCGTGGCGATGAAGGTTTCCAGAGATGAGCTGCGATCAACACGCGCGCGGATATAGGCATCGAGTTCGCTGCGCGCATCTTCGACAAAGGCGAGGAAGCAGGCGCGCTTATCCGGGAAGTGCAGATAGAATGTGCCATGGCCGAGGCCTGCATCACGGGTGATGTCTTGCGGGCGGGTGGCGTGATAACCGCGCGCGATGAATAATTTTCGGGCGGAAGCTTGCAGGCGGCCATAGCTTTCCGGTTTACGCCGGGTGCTGCGTTTATCGACGTCTTGAGGCGTGAGTTCGGTAGTGACCATGGGCGCAGTACGGGATGCGACTGACAAGATGTCAACGCAACATCATGGGCCGCGCGACAGCTATGTGGATGGCGTGATTTCGCCCCGGCTGCGTTGGACCGCTCTGGTCCAGCCATCATAGAGCGTGTCGCGCCGCATCGCAGGCAAAGCTGGTGCGAAACGGCGATCCAGCGCCCAGTGTTGCGCAATATCCTGACTGTTGTGGAACTGGCCCGCGCCCAGTCCGGCTAGATAATAAGCCCCCAGAGCGGTGGTTTCCGTGATCAATGGGCGTTCGACCATGAGGCCGGTGAGATCGGACAGGCGCTGGCAGAACCAATCATTACGCACCATGCCGCCATCGACTTTGAGGACGTTGGGGGCGGGCAAGCTGACCTTTTTCATATCGCGTGTCATGGCATCCAGCAGATCGCGGGTTTGATAACAAACGGCGTCAAGCGCGGCGCGCGCGATTTCAGCGCCGCCCATAGAATGCGTGATGCCGGTGATGGTGCCGCGTGCTTCGGCATCCCAATAGGGTGCGCCAAGGCCGGTAAAGGCAGGGACGAAATATAAGCCATCGGCGTCTTTGGCGGTGCGGGCCAGGGCTTCGATTTCGCTGGCGCTGCGGATCAGGCCCATGGCATCGCGCAGCCATTGTACAACCGCGCCGGCGACGAAGATGCTGCCTTCGATGGCATAGCTAGGTCTTTCATCCATCGTGCAGGCGGCGGTGGTGAGCAGGCTGTTTTCCGAAACAGGTTGCTCATTGCCGCAATGGACCAGTGCGAAACAGCCTGTCCCATAGGTGGATTTAACATCGCCGGGTTGGAAACAGGCCTGGCCGACCATGGCGGATTGTTGATCACCCGCCACGCCCATGATCGGGATTTCTGCGCCGAAGAGGGATTTATCCGTATCGCCGAAATGACTGGTGCTGGATTGAATTTTGGGCAGCACCGCGCGGGGGATGTTGAAGAGTTCGAGAAGGGCGTCGTCCCAATCGGATGTGGCGAGATTCATCAGGCTGGTGCGGGAGGCGTTGGTGACATCGGTGAGGTGATGCCGGCCCTTGGTGAGTTTGTAGATCAGCCAACTGTCTATGGTGCCGAAGGCCAGTTCGCCGCGTTCGGCGCGTTGGCGCGCGAGCGGGACATGATCGAGCAGCCATTCAAGCTTGCTGGCGGAAAAATAGGGATCGAGCAGAAGGCCGGTCTTGTTGCGGATCAGGTCTTCCCTGCCCAGTTGCTGCAATTGGCGGCAGCGGGCGGCGGTTCGGCGATCCTGCCAGATGATAGCGGGGTGGAGTGCCTGGCCGCTGCGGCGATCCCACAGGATTGACGTTTCGCGCTGATTGGTGATGCCGATGCTGCGTGGCCGGAGATCGGTTTTCAGCACGGCGCGGCAACAGGCCAGTGTGGCCTGCCATATGTCTTCGGCATTCTGTTCTACCCAGCCATTGGCGGGATAGGTGGTACGGGATTCTATGGCATGGCTGGCGCGCAGCTTTCCATCGGCGAATAGCAGGGCGCGGCTGGATGTGGTGCCTTGGTCTATGGCGAGAATGGTGGGCATGGCGCGGATGTCGTCCTTGTTGCAGCAAGGCTAGGCCAAAGCTGGGACGGGGGAAACAGCCCGTTCTTCTGCATCATAATGCGACAGGCGCAGAGTCTAGGTAGATAATTACTTCGAAAAACGACCTTAACAGGCTGTTAATCCTGTAATGGCTATTTATGGGACGGGCACGCAAATTTTTGCGGCAGGAAGGGCATTGCATCGTGGCTTTAACGGCGCGCGACATGAGTGATATGGGCCGGCTGGCACAGTTGGCGGCTAATCCTGAAGGGGTGACACGGGAGGAGATTTTTCTCGCCGTGGCATCGCTCTATCGGGTGCAGGGGCCGCGACTGACGCCGCGTGAACGCGGGCTGACGCTGGATATTTTGCAGCATCTGGCGCGCGATGTTGAAATGGCCATTCGTATCGCGCTGGCCGAGCGTTTGGCCGATGATCTGAATGCGCCGCATGATCTGATTTTATTGCTGGCGGATGACCGGATTGAAGTGGCCCGCCCGATTATTCTGCGCAGTGCGCTTCTTTCGGACAAAGATGTTTTAGGGCTGATTGCAGAGGCGAGTATCGCGCATCAGGAAGTGCTGGCGCAGCGCCCGCATATTGGTGAACAGGTCACGGACGTGCTGGCCCGTTCGGAGCAGGAGACGGTGCTTGAAGCCTTGCTGCGCAATACGACCGCGCGGATCGGCGATCAGAGCTATGTGACGCTGGTTGAGAAATCCCGGCATTTCATGCGTTTACAGGCCCCGCTGATCGAGCGGCAGGATCTGCCACAGTCGCTGGCGGTTGAAATGTGCGGCTGGGTTTCGGAGGCGCTGAAAGCCCATATTCTGCGCAATTTCGATATCAATGAATCTCGCATCGTGCATGTGTTGGAAGATGCGGAACATTCGCTTTTACAGGTGCCATCGAAACCGAAACTATCGCCCACAGAAGGGGCGCAGAAGCTGATCGAGAAATTGTCCGTCGCGGGTCAGTTGAAGCCGGGTTTTCTGTTGCGCGTTCTGCATCAGGGACAGGCGGATTTATTTGATCTGGCCTTTGCCCGCCTATTGAATATGGATCTGAAAAAAGCCCGCCGTGTGCTCTATGAAAACGGGCCGGACTGGGTGGCTTTGGCGTGCAGGGCTGTAGGGATTGACCGGGCGGTGTTTCCGACAGTTTACAGCCTGTCGCGTCAGGCGCGGGGGATGCAGGGGACGCTTACCCTGGAGCAGCAGAAATCGGCGCAGGGCATTTTTAGCCGTTTCGACAGGATCGAGGCGCAGTCTACCCTATTGGCGCGGCTGCGCTAAATCTTTACACAGGTTGCAGGATTTGATTGTTCGACAGGCGGGAGGCCGGTTTTGAGCATGGCGCTGCATTTCGTGGCTTCGGATATGCTGGAGGCCCAAAACGCCATGCGCGCCTTGCGTGCACGTTATGGCGATGCCGGGCGGGAAGCGGCCACGATCATTGTGGCGCTGGGCGGCGATGGCTTCATGTTGCAGGCGCTGCATCAGTTCCGTGATTTGAAGACCCCGGTTTATGGGATGAATCGTGGCTCGGTCGGTTTCCTGATGAATGAATATCGGGAAGACGGCTTGATCGAGCGTTTGCAGAATGTGGAATCTGCCGAGCTGCATCCGCTGCGGATGTTTGCCCATAGTGATGGCAAAGTGGTGGAGGCATTGGCCTTTAACGAAGTGTCCTTGCTGCGCCAGACCCGGCAGGCGGCCAAATTGCGGATCACGGTCGATGACAAAGTCCGGATCGAGGAATTGATCTGTGACGGGGCCTTGCTGGCCACGCCGGCGGGGAGCACGGCTTATAATCTTTCGGCGCATGGGCCGATTTTGCCAATTGATGCGGCTTTACTTGCGCTTACACCGATCAGCGCCTTTCGCCCGCGGCGCTGGCGGGGGGCCTTGCTGCCGCGCCGCGCCCGCACCCGGTTTGAGGTTCTGGAGGCCGGTAAACGGCCCGTGAGCGCCGTGGCCGATGATCTTGAGGTCCGTCATGTCAGCATGGTGGAGGTTTTCGAGGACAGGTCGGTCTATGTCAGCCTGCTCTTTGACGAGGGGCGCAGCCTGAATGAGCGCATTTTATCGGAACAGTTTGCCGATTAGGCCCCGTACCCTCTGTGAATTATCCAGATTTAAACATTGTGGTGGTCTGATGGCGGCACAAGGCTAAATCGGACGGCATGGCATATGAGTGGCTATCGTTTCGACAGGCTGAGAGTGCTGGTTGTGGATGACAATGCGCATATGCGCAAGCTGGTGGTCACCATTCTTCAGGCTTTTGGCGTAGTACAGATTTTTGAGGCGGAAGGCGGCGAGCAGGCGTTGAAAATCCTGCGCGAGGCTAATCCGGATGTCGCGTTTGTGGATTGGATGATGGAGGGGATGAACGGGTTGGAGCTGGTGCGCCATATCCGCAATGATCCCAAATCGCCAAATCCTTTCATGCCGGTGGTGATGCTGACCGGCTATACGCAATTGGAGCATGTCATTCAGGCCCGCGATGCGGGTGTGAATGAATTTCTGGCCAAACCTGTTTCTGTGAAAGCCATTCTGGCACGGCTTATTTCCGTGATTGAATATCCGCGCCCCTATGTGCGGACCAAGAATTATTTCGGACCAAGCCGCAGACGCCATGCGCGTGAGGAATATCGCGGACCGGAGCGGCGTGATCACGAAGAGGTGAATGTTGAGGCTGCGTCTTTGGCCAATCAGGTTTGATGGGGGATCAACATGGTCAGGCAATATCCGATAGAGATCATCACGCCGCCTAATATTTTAAAGGCGAAAGTGGGTGGTTCGGTGGTGGTGCTGGATTCGGCAGCTATCAAGCGCGCTGAGACAGCCATGCAATCCTTGAAGGTGAATTTCGAGGACTGGGTTGGCGAGGATGTGGCGCATCTGGTAAGCGCGCGCGATGGTTTTGTTTCCCAACCTGATGGGCAGAGCCGCGCCGCTTTGATGCGTGCCAGCCATGATATTAAGGGACAGGGCCTGACTTTTGGTTTTCCCTTTGTGGCGCGGGTTGCGGCATCGCTATGCACCATGCTGGATGCGGTGGCGATGCGTGATATCCCCCTGCCCTTGCTGGATGCGCATGTCGATGCGATCCGCGTGGTGATGCGCGACCAGATCAAGGGACAGTCTGATCAGGTGGCCACGGCATTGGTGACCGAGCTTGAAGCGCGGGTGGCTGAACTGGCCATGCCTTCGGCGTCAGGCTGAGACCTCAGGCTGAGACCATAGATCGGCACATGACTTGCGCCGCCGGGCAGTTTAGGCTGCGCGGCTGCATAGCCATATTACATGCATCCTGACATGCGAGGCGCGACGATGGGCATAACGCTGCTGGACACCGTCCATGGGGCCGCAGACGTGCGGGGCAGCCTGTGTTTTACACGGCCCGGCGATGTGGCGGCGGATCAGGAGCGCCCCGGAATGCTGCGCGCGCAGGCGAAAATGTTCGATGCAGATGGGGATGAACACTTCGCGGTTCATGATTGCACCATCCGGGATCGGGCGGTGGCGGACTGCGCGCCATGCGATCTGGCGGGGAGCGGATTTGATAGCATTCATCTTGATCAGTTGACTGATTTACAGGTCGTTCTGGAACGTGTCCGGCAAAATCGGCGCATCGCCGAGGACGATGGCCTGGCCATTCGGCGGGGTTTGAAGGGGCGCTCGTTTCGGCTGAATGATGGCCGCATTTTGCGATTGCTATTGATCGCACCGGAAGGATTGATCCTGCGCAAGGCGGGGCCGAATGGAAGCCCGGCTGACCCGCATGAAGCGGTGAGTGATATGAATGGCCATGTGGCGTCACAGGCTGTGCATAGCGATCAGGATGTTTATGGCACGCCTGTGCGCCAGATTTTGCGCGGATTTGGGCCGTGGTTGTTTCGCCATGACTCGCCGAATGGGGCGAACAGGCGGTCGCCGGTTTTTCTCGTGAATATCTGGATTCCGCTGGATCAGGTTACGCGCCCCCTGACGCTGATGGATCAGCGCAGTCTCGACCGGCAGCGCCATCAGCTGCGATATGCCTTGCCCACGGACGGTTTTTTGCAGCGTGATGCGGAGTCGCGCGTCAATGACATATGGGCCTTTCTGCATGATGATGCGCAGGCATGGTATTTCACATCGGATATGGATGCGAAGCGGGCCTATGTTTTCAATACGCTGAGTACGCCACATGGTGCTTTTATTCTGCCGGGCGAGGCGGCGGCGGAGCAAGGTGTAATCCGCTTGCGGGCGGTGCGTGATGCCTTGCGCAATGGCGATGCGGCCGCAGTGATGCAGCAGGGAACAGCGCTGGAAGATGATCTGCCTGAAGATATGACAGCGCCGTTGCGCCGCGCCATTCAGGATATGGATGTTTTGCTGGCGGAGGCACGGGACATGGCGCAGAGCATGTGCGCCGATGCGCGTCTTTGTGAAAGTTGGACCCTGCGCGCAGAGGCTGTGATGGATCGGCTGATCAGAAAATCCATTGAATTGCGGGCCGTGGCGATTGTGCTGCCGGATATATGGCCGTTCAACAGGTTTAGCTGAACAGGCTTTGGTCTTTGGGATCACGGTCCAGTGAGGATATCAGATTCAGCACATCCAAGCTGAGTGACAGGGGCGCTTTGGGCATGGTGGATTGCTGGCCGAAGCTGGCGATGCTGCTGAGGCTGCCGCGTGTTTGGTCCATCAGGCTAAAGGGCATGCTGGCCGCTGTATCAGAATCCAGATCGCGTTGTGTCTGGCGCAGATTGAGCTGGGCGGTATGGCGGATTTCCTGAGAATGTTGGGGCTTGCTGTCTGTTTTGCGGGTGGCCCAGGCATAGACATCGCCCACCGATTTGGCGCTGCCATCGCTATTGTAGAAAACGTTGCGATTGGCGGCGGCGGCTTGCGGGAAGGCTGTGGCGGCCGACATGTCGGGTTTTGTTTCCGTGAGTTTGATCAGGCGTGAGGCCCCTTCGGCACCCAGGAAATGGGCGGCATAGAGTTCGCCATTGCAGACATCGCGGCCCAGCGCGCTTTTCAGCGTGGCGCGGGCTTCGCCTGTATATTTGCCGGCCATGAGAGCAGCGGCCTGCGGATTATTCCGCAGGGCAAGAATTGCCTGCCGATCGGCGGGATTTTCTACCTGGTAGCGGCCATTGGCACCTTTGCTGATGGCATTGGCGCAGGAGGCCAGGCCATGTTCGGCGCCATATTTCTTGACCAGGCCGAGCCAGGTTTGCTCGACGAACTGGAATAGCCCCGTCGCGCTGGAAGTGGCTGATTTCGCGTGGCTTTTCAAGCCGGATTCCCGTTTGGCGGCGGCCAGAAGATAGTCGAAATCGGTGCCCGTAGCGGCAGCGGCTTTTTCCAAGGCGCTGAAGATCTGGGACTTGGGGCCTGAGGCGGCGGTTGAGGCTTCTGCCAGCATGTGCGGTTCTCCTACCGCTTAGGGAGCAAGTGCCATGCCAAGTTTTTCGCGCCATGTGCTGAGGCGGGATTGAAGTAGGTCGGGGGGATAATCGGTGGCTTTGCCATGGCCCCAGACCGGGCCGGGCCATGCCGGATCGCCGGGATTGCGGGCGATGATATGGATATGGAGTTGGGGCACCAGATTGCCCAAGGCACCGATATTGATCTTGGCGGCATTGGTCAGGCTTTTGAGGCTGCGGCTGGCCGTGAGGACTTCTTGGCTGAGTTGGGCGTGGTCGGCGGGCGGCAGGTCGTGCCATTCGGTCAGGCCGGGCTGGCGGGGGACCAGAACCAGCCATGGATAGCGTGCATCCTTCAGCAGCAACACGCGGCTGAGGGGCCAATCCAGCAGATGCGCCGTGTCGACGCTGAGTTGAGGATGCAGCGTGAAATCAGCCATGGAAGCGCTTGATGTCGAAGCTCTGGCAATCGGGGGGCAATGTGCCATCGAGCAGGCATTGGGTCATGGCATCGGCCAATGCCGGGGCATAGAGGATGCCGTTGCGATATTGGCCGCCCATGAAATAGAGGCCATCGATCCGGGTTTGACCGATGATCGGCAGGCCGTCCTGAGAACGCGGACGCAAGCCGGCCCAATGGTCGAGCAGGGTCCAGTCATTCAGCGACGGATATAGCGCCTGAGCGTGGCTGTAGAGATGCTGGCGAGCGGCGGGGCTGGGGCGGGTGTCGAAACCGCTTTCGCTGACCGTGGCGCCGATCATCAGATAATCCTGACGGGGGACCAGATAGACTTCATTGCCCCAGATCACATGTTCGGGAAGGGCTTCGCCTTGAGGCGGCGCCATGGCGATGATTTCGCCTTTGACCGGCTGAATAGTGGGCAGGCTGTTTTCCGGCAGACCCGATATAGCAGAGGACCAAGCGCCGGCCGCAATAACATAGGCATCGGCGCGCCATGTGCGCAGGGAGGTTTGCAGCGAGGTGATGCGATTGTGCTGGAGGTTGAATTGCTGGACGGGTTCATTGCGCTCCAACCTTCCTCCATAGCGTTCAAAGAGAGATATAAGTATTTGGATAAGCGCGCGATTATTAACCTGAGCCTCGCCGCCTGCCCAAAGCGCGCCGGAGATGGTTGGGGAGAGATGAGGGACTTTTTCCAGAGCCTGAGACGCGTTCAACAGCTCTAGCTCGCTGTCCTGCAGGGCGCGCTGGGATAGAATATTTGCATCAGTATCATTCATCGCCACGAGAAGGGCGCCGTTTTGGCGGTAATGGACAGATGCGCCACTGGCAGTTTCAAGGTCAGCTGCAAAGGACGGCCATAAGAGACTGGACCTGTTTGAAAAAATGGCTTCGGCACCATATTCGATTTCACCCTGTGGGGCGATCATGCCGGCAGCGGCCCAGCTTGCGCCATGACCGGCCTGACCACGCTCGAGGATAGTAACCTGAGCGCCTTTTTGCAGGAGCCGCCAGCCGAGGCTGAGGCCCGCAATGCCAGCGCCGATGATGATGATATTCATGGCTCGGGCTTAAAGCAGGAACAGGTTGAGGGGCAAGGCATAAAGGCCATCCTGAGAAGGAAGTTCATTGCCGGGTGAATTCAGAGCGCTGCTTATCTATAGTCCTCAAATCGGCAAAAGGAGATGCGTGATGGCGAAGGCACTGTTCGGGGCGGGATGTTTTTGGGGTGTCGAAGACTTTTTCCGTCAGGTTCCCGGCGTGGAGGATGCCATCAGCGGCTATGCGGGTGGGCATGTGAATGACCCCACCTACCGGCAGGTCTGTAGCGGGATGACCAATCATGCCGAAGTCGTGGAGGTGACCTATGACCCCGCGCGGGTGGATTATGGGCATCTGGTTGATGTGTTCTTCGCCAATCATGATCCGACGCAATTCAACCGGCAGGGGCCAGATATTGGGTCGCAATATCGTTCGGTGATTTTCACCTATGGCGATGATCAGGCGGTGGTGGCCGAAGCTAAAAAGGCGGCGCTGATCGCGGCGGGCACCAAAGTGGTGACGGTGATCGAGCCGGCGCCGACATTCTGGGCGGCGGAGGACTATCATCAGCGCTATTTCGAGAAGAACGGCCTGCCCTCCTGTCATGTACGCCAAAGTTAGGGGCTGAGTTAGCGGCTGGCTTAGATCCAGGGCGGCTGATAGACGGGGCGGCCCGCCGCGCGATCTGCGGCGTCTTCGTTTTTGCGCATATAGACCAGCACCACAATAAAAGCGGCAAAGCTTTGCAGCGTGCCGGGCAGCCATATGATCAGCCCGCCATAATGCTGGTCGTTGAGCGCGGTCATATCCATGATGCGGCCACAGATTTCATAGACCGGGAAGTAATCGGTCATGGAAAAGGAGAGGATCGCCCCCAGCACCATTTGCAACGGTTCGACCAGCACTATGAGCAGCATCCGCCATTCGGGTTTCAGGCGCGCGATGCCATTCGGGCGGGGATCAAGGATCAGGCACCAGAAGAAGATGCCGTCGACGGTCATGGTCCAGTTCATCAGGTCATAGAGATTTTTATCCAGCATGACCTGCGTATGCAGCGAAGGCAGCAGCCAGAAATAAATCAGGCCGACAAAGATCACCGGCGCGACCACAGGATGCTGGATGAAATCGACCGAGGCTTTGACGGGGCGGGACAAAATTAAAGGTTGCAGAATGGCGGGCATGCCGCGCCACAGGACCGGGCCTGAGAAGGCCAGCGCTATGAACAGTGGGCCGAGATGATGCAGCACATAATGCTGTGCCCGGTGGATGAAGAACATGTGCTGGGCGAAGTAATCGACCCTTGATTGCAGCGAGAACCAGATCAGCAGCACGCCAAAGATAAAGCTGACGGCCTGCCAGACTGGTGGACGTTCTTCCATGCGCATGGCGCGCCAGCCGCGACCATACCAGACCAGGCTGAGGGCGCAGGCGAGATAGATGGACCAGTTGAATTCCCATGGCATCCAGAACGGCATGTCGGCCGGGAGGAAATGGGAATAGGCATGTAATGCGGCTCCAAGAAGGAGCACGCCGCCATATAGGCCCATATCGCGCGCGGAGAATGTTCTGGTGAGCGTCATGGGGCGGAACTATAGCGCCCTCGCCTGCCATGCGGCGGGGGGCGATTGGTCACAGGACGTAATGGGGCCGGTTCCATATGCTTTGCCCGAGATGATGACACGGTTGTTCCACGGCAAATTTCTGGCGCTTGGGCTGATACTTGGCCTTGCGGCCTGTGGTGATGTGGCGCCGCCGCATCCCGATATGACCGATATCAAGGGCATTATGCCCGCGCTGCATTTCAGCATGACGCGCGCCAATGATGGCATGGCGGTGAATGGCGATGCGTATCGCGGGAAGGTCAGCGTTTTATATTTTGGCTTTACCCATTGCCCCGATATTTGCCCCACCACGCTTTCAAATCTGGGTCATGCGCTGGAAGCGTTGGGTGATGATGCGCAAGATGTGCGCGTGTTGTTTGTGACGGTGGATCCTGACCGGGACACGCTGGCGCTGATGAAAGATTATGCGCTGGCATTTGGCGCGCAGGTGCATGGATTACGGGGAACGCCCAATCAGATTGTTTCACTGGCCCGGCGCTATCGCGTGGCCTATGGGGTGAACCCTTCCAATGCGGAAGGGGAATATGAAGTGACCCATTCCAATTCGGTGTTCTTTTTCGATCAGAAAGGCCGGGCGCGCTATGTCACCATGAATACGGATGACGAGGCTGGCCTGTTGAAAACATTGCGCTATCTGGTTGTGACCGGGAACCAATAGGCGATTTCTTACAATCCTGTTAGACTTGAGACCTCAACGAGTCTGCGGTGGTGCAGCCTGATTCGTACCGACCGTGGCAAAAGGCCAAATTTGGCCAAAGGGAGGACGAGAAGATGTCTGGCATGGTCATTAATCTGATTATTCAGCTCATCACCGGCGCGATTGGCGGTAATGCGGCTGGCGCGGCGGCGAAAAATATCAGCCTCGGTACAATGGGAAATACGATTGTCGGGGCTATTGGCGGCCTCGGCCTTGGCCAATTGCTGCCTATGCTAATGCCCGCGCTGACCGGCGCGATGGGTGGTGGCGATGCAGGCATTATGGCCACGCAAGCCGTGGCTGGTGGTGTGGGCGGCATTGTGCTGACCGGTATTGCAGGGCTGATTAAAAACGCCATGGGTGGCGGTTCGGCCTCTTCCTGAATTTCAGATATGCAGCGCTTGGCCGTCCGCAGCGAGGACGGCCTCGTGCAGCATTTCAGACAGGGTTGGATGCGGGAAAATGGTGGAGGCCAGATCAGCTTCTGTCGCTTCCATGGTTCTTGCGATTGTATAGCCATGGATCAGTTCGGTGACTTCGGCGCCGATCATATGGGCACCCAGTAATTCACCCGTTTCGCTATCGAAAATGGTTTTGATCAGGCCCTCGGCCTCGCCCATGGCGATGGCTTTGCCGTTACCCATAAAGGGGAAGCGGCCAATCTTGATCTTATGGCCCGCTTCTTTGGCGCGGGCTTCGGTATAACCCACACTGGCGATTTGCGGCATGGAATAAGTACAGCCGGGGATGCGGGTGACATCCAGCGGATGGGCATGGCTGTGGCCCGCAATATGTTCGGCGGTCAGGACGCCTTCATGCATGGCTTTATGGGCGAGCCATGGCGGGCCGGTGAGATCGCCGATGGCATAGAGGCCGGGGATTCCGGTTTCACCGTTTGGGCCAATGACGACATGGCTTTTTTCGATTTTAACGCCCTGCTCTTCCAGGCCTAGATTTTCGACATTGCCGACAATGCCGATGGCGAGGATGGCGCGATCGAAATTCAGTATTTCGATTTTACCTGATTTATCTTTGAGTGTGGCGGTGACGCTGTTTTCGCCCTTTTCCAGTTTTTCGACCGTGGTGGAGGTTTTCAGCACCATGCCCTGTTTGGTGAAGGCCTTGGCCGCAAGATCGGAAATTTCCGTATCTTCCACGGGGAGGATGCGATCCAGCACTTCGACCACTGTCACATCGCTGCCCAATGTGCGGTAGAAGCTCGCGAATTCGATACCTATGGCGCCCGAGCCGATGACCAGCAGAGATTTGGGCTGACTGTCTGGCAGCATGGCATGTTGATAGGTCCAGATCAGTTTTCCATCTGGTTCCAGCCCCGGCAAGGTGCGGGCGCGCGCGCCGGTGGCGAGGACGATGTTTTTCGCGCTGTAATTTTGCGTGGTCTCGCCGGATGTGACGATGATGCTATTTTTAGACGCGAGTTTCGCGCTGCCTTTAATGACCTGAATTTTGTGCTTCTTCATGAGGAAGCTGATGCCGTTCGATAATTGGGCGGAGACGCTGCGCGAACGGGCAACAATTTTTTGCAGGTCGAAAGATATAGTATCGGCCTTTATGCCGAAGTCTTCGAGCCGGTGCAGCAGGTGATAAATTTCGGAGGAGCGCAGCAGGGCTTTGGTGGGGATGCAGCCCCAATTGAGGCAGATGCCACCCAATGCATCGCGTTCTATGATCGCGGTTTTAAGGCCTAGCTGAGCGGCGCGAATGGCGCAGACATAACCGCCGGGGCCAGATCCGATCACGATGAGGTCGAAACTGTCCGACATTGTTGTCTCCCTTAGAGCAGCATGGAGGCGGGGTCTTCGATGAAGGTTTTGAAGCTTTGCAGGAAGCGCGCGCCGGTGGCCCCGTCGATCACGCGGTGGTCGCAGGACATGGTGACGGTCATCACCGTGGCAATTTCGATTTTGCCATCATGGATGACAGGCCGTTCTGTGCCTGCGCCGACGGCAAGGATGGCGGCATGAGGCGGATTGATCACCGCTGTGAAATGGCTGATGCCGAACATGCCGAGATTTGAAATAGCGAATGTGCCGCCTTCAAATTCGGACGGTTTGAGTTTTTTGTTTTTGGCGCGTTCTGCGAGGGATTTTACCTCGGCGGAAATCGCGGCCAGACCTTTGGTTTCGGCATGGAAGACGATGGGCGTGATCAAACCGCCGTCTAGCGCCACGGCCACGCCTATATCGGCATGTTTGTGGCGCAGGATCGCACTTTCGGTCCAGCTTGCATTGACTTCGGGCACGCGCTGCAAGGCGGCGGCGGCGGCTTTGATGATGAAATCATTGACCGAGAGTTTGATGCCATCTTGCGCATTGAGGCGCGTGCGAAGGGCCAGCATGGTGTCGAGCTGGCAATCCATGGTGAGATAGTAATGCGGGATCTGGCTTTTGGCGGCGGTCAGACGACGGGCGATGGATTTACGCATGGAGTCATGCGGGATGTGTTCGACATCTTCGGCGCGGAAATAACCAGACGCATCGGGCAATTGTTCTGGCGCTGTGGGCGCGGCGCTTTTGGGCGCGATTTGCGCATTTTCCAGATCGGCGGCGATGACGCGGCCACGCGGGCCTGTGCCCGTTATTGTGGTGAGGTCTACGCCTTTTTGATCGGCTAATTTGCGGGCCAGAGGCGACGCAAAGAGGCGATTTGTGGGCGCATCATCCTTTGGCGGGTTTTCGGATTTGGTTTGTGTTTCGGCGGAGACCGCGGCGCGGATGGACGACATGGCGGTTTCTATGTCGGTCGCGGGGGCGTTATCTGGTTTTTTTGCAGGGCTGTCTGATATATCCGCATCGCCCTCCCCCTCTATCGCGAGGATGGCGATAGGCTGGTTGACTTTCACGCCTGCGCTGCCTGCGGGGACGAGGATTTTTTCGATGCGGCCTTCATCCACCGCTTCAAATTCCATCGTGGCTTTATCGGTTTCAATTTCGGCGAGGATATCGCCCGCGCGGACGGTATCGCCTTCTTGGACCAGCCATTTGGCGAGTTTGCCCTCTTCCATCGTGGGAGACAGGGCGGGCATGAGGATTTTTGTCATCAGCTTGCCTCTATCGGGGCCAGATCATGTGCATTGCGTTCCCATTCTTTGCCATCAAATTCGGTGGTGAGGATGGAATAGAAGTCCGACTTATCCAGGCAACGGAAGTTGATACTGTAGTCGTTTGGATGCGAGCGCGGGACATAAAAACTTTTAATGCCGCAAATGGAACAGAACAGATGTTTGGCGGCACCTGTATTGAAACTATAGGTCGTGAGCTTGTCTTCGCCGCGCGTGATGCGGAAATGACTTTTCGCCACAATCAGATGCAGAAAACCGGTCTGGGTGCAGATGGAGCAATTGCATTCCACCAGTTCGATTTCATCTGGAATATCGGCTTCAAAACGAACGGCGCCGCAATGGCAACCGCCCGCACGGGTTTTCAGCATCTGCCCTGACATGACTCAACTCCGATAGCAGACTGCTTTGACGGCTGTGATCACATCCTCAACGGTCGGCAGTGCAAGTTTTTCAAGATTGGCGGCATAGGGCATGGGAATATCCCGGCCCGTAACCTTGGTGGGGGGGGCATCGAGATAGTCGAAAGCCTGTGCCGCGACGAGGGCGCAGATTTCCGATCCGATGGAACAGACTGGCCAGCCTTGTTCCAGGGTTACGATGCGGTTGGTTTTTTTGACCGAGGCGAGCACGGTTTCGGTATCGAGCGGGCGCAAGGTGCGCAGGTCGATGATTTCTGCGTCGATCCCTTGTTCAGCCAGTTTTTCGGCGGCGTCCAGCGCCATGCCGACCGTGATCGAATAGGTGACGATGGTGACCTGTGTGCCGGGGCGGACGATGCGTGCCTTGCCGATGGGAAGCACGAAATCATCGAGCTTGGGCACCGGAAAGGAGCGGCCATAGGTGATTTCGTTTTCCAGAAAAATGACCGGATTAGGATCGCGGATAGCGGCTTTGAGCAGGCCTTTGGCATCGGCTGCGAAATAGGGCGCGATCACTTTCACGCCGGGAATATGGGCATACCAGGCGGAATAATCCTGGCTATGCTGGGCGGCGACGCGGGAGGCGGCACCATTGGGGCCACGGAATACGATGGGGCAGCCCATCTGGCCGCCAGACATATAGCGTGTTTTAGCAGCGGAATTGATGATCTGGTCGATGGCCTGCATCGCGAAGTTCCAGGTCATGAATTCGACAATGGGTTTGAGGCCGCTGAAGCCTGCGCCCACGCCAAGGCCGGTAAAGCCATGTTCGGTGATCGGTGTATCGATCACGCGGCGTTCGCCGAATTCATCGAGCAGGCCTTGGGAGACTTTATAGGCGCCCTGATATTGGCCGACTTCTTCGCCCATCAGGAAGACGGCATCATCGCGGCGCATTTCTTCGGCCATGGCGTCGCGCAGCGCTTCGCGCACGGTCATGCTGATCATTTCAGTGCCTGCGGGGATTTCTGGATCGCCGGCGATGACGGCTGCGGATTTGAGAGCGACTTTGGCCGCCGGTTCCGATTTGGTTTCTTCGGGCTTGGTATCAACCGCAGCACTGGCTTTTGGCATTTCACCTTCGCCGGAGAGCATGGCGATGGGTTGATTGACTTTTACGCCTGCGCTGCCTGCGGGGACGAGGATTTTTTCGATGCGGCCTTCATCCACCG
>CAZOJG010000006.1:0-9352 GCA_964580115.1 uncultured Rhizobium sp. | reverse complement strand
CCAGCCATTTGGCGAGTTTGCCCTCTTCCATCGTGGGAGACAGGGCGGGCATGAGAATCTCGATGGACATCAGGCTAGAATATCCGTTGTGAGTTCTTCGGGGGCGGGTTCGGGGGAATCTGTGGCGAAGGCCGCGGCGTCGTTCACGATCTGACGGATTTTTTTGTCGATCGCTTTCAGATCGTCTTCGGTCATCTGTTTGTCGGCCAGCAGGCGATTGGCGACATGTTCTATCGGGTCGCGTTTTTCGCGGATGGTCTGTACTTCTTCGCGTGTGCGATATTTGGCCGGGTCCGACATGGAATGGCCGCGATAGCGATAGGTTTTCATTTCCAGAATGATCGGGCCATTGCCCGCGCGGCACCATTCCACCGCGTCACGGCCTGCCTGATAAACAGCTTCGACATCCATGCCATCGACTTCGCGGCCCGGTATGTTGAAGGAGGCGCCGCGTTTATAAAAATGGCCTTCGGCGCTGGAGCGTTCAACGCTGGTGCCCATGGCATATTGGTTATTTTCGATCACATAGATGACAGGCAGTTTCCAGAGTTCGGCCATATTAAAGGCCTCATATACCTGGCCCTGATTGGCCGCGCCGTCACCGAAATAGGTGAAGCAGACGCCCTGATTGCCACGATATTTGTTGGCGAAGGCGAGCCCCGTGCCCAGTGGCACCTGCGCGCCGACAATGCCATGGCCGCCATAGAAGCGTTTTTCGCTTGAGAACATGTGCATCGAGCCGCCCTTGCCTTTGGAATAGCCCGTGGCGCGGCCAGTGAGTTCGGCCATGACGCCTTTTGGGTCCATACCGCAGGCGAGCATATGACCGTGATCGCGATAGGCGGTGATGACCTGATCTTCGGGCCCGGCATTGGCTTGCAGGCCAACCACCACCGCTTCCTGACCGATATAGAGATGGCAGAAACCGCCAATCAGGCCCATGCCGTATAGCTGGCCCGCTTTTTCTTCGAAGCGGCGGATCATCAGCATGTCGGAATAGGCTTTGCGGAGTAGATCAGGCGCCAGACGCGCTGGCTTTTGGTCTGTAATTTCAGCCCGTTCGGACATGCTTTGTCAGCCCTGAAACCTCATTCGGTTCTCGCAAGATGGGCGCGGTTTGGCAAGGTGCTGAAGTCTGACTCTTTGGCAAGAATTATGCGGCGTCTGAATAACGCTTATGAGATTTTGAGACGTAAGGATGATTCAGCGGCTGTTACGGGGAATAGAGACCTGATTTGGGCCGCCTTCCTGGAGCTGACCACGCGCCAGTTCTTCGACCATATCCAGATCCACAGCACCCGGTTCCAGCAAGGAGATGCGATGTTGCAGGCGTTCCCGCTCGTCCTTGATGGTGGCGAGGCGATCATTCTGTAGATTGAGACGGGCTTCGGTGGTGGCGAGTTCGACCACGCCGCGGCTGCCCCAGACTGCGTGATAGACAAAATAACCCGTAATCACCAGGCAGATCGCGGGGACCACCAAAGTGCCAAAAAACCGTGAGACGCTACGCCGGATTCGCATGACTACACCGAATCACGAAGTGACTCCGGGGTCAAGCTGCCATTGCGAAGGAATCAGCTACGCAGAACCGAACGGCCCGCATAGATGGCCTGATCGTCGAGCTGTTCTTCGATGCGCAGGAGCTGATTATATTTCGCAAGCCGGTCCGAACGGGCCAGTGAGCCGGTTTTGATCTGGCCGCAATTGGTGGCGACCGCCAGATCGGCGATGGTGGCGTCTTCGGTTTCGCCTGAACGGTGGCTCATCACGGCGCGATAGCTGGCGCGGTGGGCTGTATCGACGGCTTCCAGCGTTTCGGTGAGCGTGCCGATCTGATTGACCTTCACGAGAATGGCATTGGCGATGGTCTGGCTGATGCCCTGTTTCAGGCGGGCCGTGTTGGTGACGAAAAGATCGTCGCCCACGAGCTGGACCTTTTTACCAATGGCGGAGGTGAGAGACGCCCAGCCGTCCCAATCATCTTCGGCCATGCCGTCTTCGATGGAGAGGATGGGGTAACGGTTGCAGAGGTCTTCATAGAGTTTGACCATGCCTGCGGCATCGAGCGAGCGGCCCTCGCCTTCGAGTTCATATTTGCCGTTCTTGAAAAATTCGGTCGAGGCAGTGTCGAGCGCCAGATAGACGTCTTCGCCCGGCTTATAGCCAGCTTTCTCGATCGCGCGTGTGACAAAGGCCAAGGCGTCATCCGCGCTTTTGAGATTGGGGGCAAAGCCGCCTTCATCGCCGACATTGGTATTGTGGCCTGCATCTTTCAGCGACTTTTTGAGGACATGGAAAATTTCCGCGCCCATACGCAGGGCGTCGCCGAATGTATCGGCGCCGACCGGCATGATCATGAATTCCTGAAAGTCGATGGGATTATCGGCATGGGCGCCGCCATTGATGATGTTCATCATCGGCACGGGCAGGACGCGCGCACCGGGACCGCCAAGATAGCGATAGAGCGGTGCGCCAGCAGCTTCGGCCGCGGCTTTGGAAATGGCGAGGGAGACGCCCAAGATGGCGTTGGCGCCGAGGCGGCTTTTATTCGCTGTGCCATCCAGCTGGATCATGGCGCTATCGATACGGGTTTGTTCTTCCGCGTCGAGGCCGGCGAGCAATTCGAAGATTTCGCCATTCACGGCATCGACGGCTTTGAGCACGCCTTTACCGCCATAGCGGCTGTCGCCATCCCGCAATTCGACGGCTTCATGGGCACCCGTGGAGGCACCGGAGGGGACGGCGGCGCGGGCGAAAGACCCGTCTTCCAGCAACACATCGACCTCTACGGTGGGATTGCCCCGGCTATCCAGAATTTCGCGTCCGGTAATATCGATAATGGCGGTCATTGGCCGTCTCCAAGATGCGGGGGCGTTCTAGGATATGGTTCCTTCGGCATCAAGGTGTCTTGGGTCTTAGGGACAAGAAAGCTAGGGATTTAGCACCCAGTGCTGTAGGCTTGGGGCATGAATGATCGTTTGACCACCCTGGAAAGGGCCTTTCAACTAGCCAATTCAGGCACATGCGCCAATGTGGACGAGATTCGCCGCCGCCTCAAAACTGAGGGCTATAGCGATGGCCAGATGCATACCAAAGGCCCCTCGATCCGGACACAGCTGAAACGCCTATGTGAGGAAGCGCAGCGCAAAATCGCGTGATGCCGCTGAACCGTCTTTAATCCCAGATTTTTAATGCTGCCTTAGATGGGGTTAGAATTTCGCCCTGAGACTCAACGCGATAGTTGGGCCATGATCAGGGGGTAATCGATGAATGTATTTATGACAGAAGGCGCCGTGCTTTCGGGCATTGTCACCATATTGGCGGCATTGGTTTATCTTTATATGGGCATACAGGTTGGGCGCATGCGCGGCAAGCATGGGGTTAAGGCCCCGGCGATGAGTGGACATCCCGATTTCGAACGCGCCAATCGGGTGCATTACAACACGCTGGAATCTCTGCCGGTGTTTTTCGCCGCGCTGTGGCTGGCGACGATTTACTTTCACGCGCTGCCTTGGATTCCGGCATTGATTGGTTTGGTCGTCGTGATTGGGCGCGTCTTTTATATGACCGGCTATATGGCCGATCCCAGCAAGCGCGGCTTTGGTTTTGGCATCGCTTTTTTAGGGATGCTCGTGCTGATGGTGCTGGCTTTGATCGGGCTGGTGCAGACCTGGATGGCACTCAACCCCTGATCTCATTCAGCCTTTGTAATGCGATCTATGGCGAGGAGGCCTTCCAATAATTTTGGGAGGTCTTTTAGCTTCACCATATTCGGGCCATCGGAGGGGGCGTTGTCCGGGTCTTGGTGGGTTTCCATGAAGACGGCGGCGACGCCTACTGCAACGGCGGCGCGGGCAAGATAGGGGACCATTTCGCGGTCTCCGCCGGAGGTTGTGCCCTGCCCGCCCGGTTGTTGGACGGAGTGGGTGGCGTCGAATACGACGGGGGCGCCGAATTTCGCCATGATCGGCAGCGCGCGCATATCGGAGACCAGCGTATTATAGCCGAAGCTGGCACCGCGTTCTGTTACCAGCACATTGGGATTTCCTGCGCCGGTGAGTTTGGCGATGACATTTTTCATGTCCCATGGCGCGAGGAATTGACCTTTTTTGACATTCACGACTTTGCCGGTTTGAGCGGCGGCGATGAGCAGGTCGGTCTGGCGGCATAGGAAGGCCGGGATTTGCAGCACATCCACGGCCTGCGCGGCGAGTGCGCACTGTTCGCGCTCATGCACATCGGTGAGGATGGGCAGGCCGAGGCTTTCGCGGATTTCGGCAAAGATGGGTAATGTGGCGTTGAGGCCAAGACCGCGGGCGGTGCCTGCGCTGGTGCGATTGGCTTTGTCGAAACTGGATTTATAGATCAGAGCGATGCCCAACCGGGTGGTGATTTCTTTGAGCGCGCTGGCCATTTCCAGCGCATGGGCCCGGCTTTCGAGTTGACAGGGGCCGGCGATCAGTGTGAGCGGCAGATGATTGCCGATTTTAACTGGGCCGATTTCAACGATGGGATTGGGTTGGGCGGGGCTTGTGCTCATGCCGCCTTCTAACGCGACGGAGCGGAACTGTCGAATAGTCCCGCTCCGCCTATCTCGTGGAACCCGGCTTAATGTTTTGGGGACATGCTGCGCAGGGGATCGCCGGAATGGGGGCCGCCGGGGGCGACGATACCCGAAAAAGCCATGCCTGCTGCATCTGGCGAATAGTGACGGGCGGCGTCGGCCAGTGAGAGCACACCGACAAGCCGTTTGCTGCGGCTCATGACCGGGAGGCGGCGGACCTGAATGTCGGCCATGTTTTCCATGACCTCCTCAATTTCCTGATCCTCGTAGCAATATTTTACGTCACGGGTCATGGCATCGCGGACATAGGACTCTGCTTCCTTGCCTTCGGCGACGCAGCGAATAGCTATGTCCCGATCGGTGATGGTGCCGACCAGTCGGTCTCCATCATTTACAGGCAGGAAGCCCAGATTTTCACGCGCCATGATCTGGGCGGCTTTTTTCAGCGTGTCATTCACATGCACCATATGGGTGCTTTGTGTCATCGCATCGGAAATTTTCATGACGTTACTCCTCGCACAGTGCCGGATGAGCCTGCCCTATGAGAGCAGGCATTTAGGCAATGATGGCTGCGAGAAGTTGTTCCGAAAGTTTCGCCGAATTAAGGAACTAGACCAGCCGGCTTTGCTCCACCGCGGCTTTCACGAAGGAGGTGAAAAGCGGATGGGGTGTCAGCGGGCGGGATTTTAGTTCCGGGTGGAATTGGACGCCGATGAACCATGGGTGATCCGGGATTTCCATGATTTCCGGCAGACGGCCATCGGGCGACCAGCCGGAAATATGCACCCCATATTGGGCGAGCTGTTCAGCATATTCGACATTCACTTCGTAGCGATGGCGATGGCGTTCGCTGATTTCGGTCGCGCCGTAAACTTCGGCGACGCGGCTGCCGGGTTTGAGCACGGCTGTATAGGCCCCAAGGCGCATTGTGCCGCCCAGATCGGCCGTGCTGGTGCGGATTTCTTTTTCGTTGCCCTTGGTCCATTCGGTCATCAGACCGATCACAGGATAGCGTGGCTGACCGATTTCGGTTGTGCCTGCACCATCCAGCCCGGCGAGATCGCGGGCGGCTTCGATCACGGCCATATGCAGGCCATAGCAGATCCCGAGGAACGGGACTTTACGTTCGCGGGCGAATTTGACGGCCTTGATTTTGCCTTCGGTGCCCCGTTCGCCGAAACCGCCCGGCACCAGAATGGCATGGACATTTTCGAGGAAACTGGCGGCGTCATCGCGTTCGAAAATTTCGCTGTCGATCCAATCCATATGGACGCGGACATTATTGGCGAGGCCGCCATGGGTCAGCGCTTCGGAGAGCGATTTATAGGAATCCTTCACCTGCATATATTTGCCGACCACGGCGATGCGAACTTCGCCTTCGGGATTTTTCACACGGTCCACGACCTCGTTCCACTGGGAGAGGTCGGGTGATGGGGCATCGGTGATGCCGAAGACGTTGAGCACCTGTGTGTCAAAGCCCGCGAGGTGATAGCGCAAGGGGGCTTCATAGATGGTGGGCATGTCGAGCGCGGGGATCACGCATTCCGGGCGGACATTGCAGAACAGCGCGATTTTACGGCGTTCTTCCGCAGGTACGTCATGCGAAGCGCGGCAAAGCAGAATATCCGGCTGAATGCCGATGGCGCGTAATTCCTTGACCGAATGCTGGGTCGGTTTGGTTTTCAGTTCGCCAGCGGCTTCGATATAGGGCACGAGGGTGAGATGGACGAAGGCGCTTTGCGCATGGCCCAGCTCATTACCCAATTGGCGGATGGCTTCGAAGAAGGGCAGGCCTTCGATATCGCCGACCGTGCCACCGATTTCGCAGAGCAGGAAATCGAGGTCTTCGGTTCCCGCCATGACAAATTCTTTGATCGCGTCGGTGACATGGGGAATCACCTGCACGGTGCCGCCGAGATAACCGCCGCGCCGTTCCTTGGCGATGACGGATTGATAGATTCGGCCCGCGGTCACATTATCGGATTGTGAGGAGGAGACACCGGTGAAGCGTTCGTAATGGCCGAGATCCAGATCGGTCTCCGCGCCGTCATCGGTGACATAGACTTCCCCGTGCTGGAACGGGCTCATCGTGCCCGGATCAACATTCAGATAGGGATCAAGCTTCCGCAAACGCACGCGATAACCGCGAGCTTGCAGCAAAGCACCGAGTGCTGCAGAAGCGAGACCTTTCCCGAGAGAGGAGACCACGCCGCCGGTAATGAAGATCAACCGCGCCATGGAAGGCCACCTTGTCGTAAGGCGCGTTCCTGCTCAAGCGGAATCGTCGCCGGGTTGTGAGACATTGTGGATTGCACGGCCAAAAGCCCGCAAATCCAACAAAACGAATTAGGGAGCGGGCTTCGGAACCTGGGGGACCGCAGGTGTTGCGGGCGGAGCCGCAGGGGACTTGGGTGCCGAAACCGGTGCCTTGGGCGCCGAATCAAGAATCGAAGATGCCTGACGCGAGCCGCCATTCAGGGCCAGCAAAGTGAGGGCTATGCTGACCACGAAGAAGAGAACGCCCAGAATTGCCGTAGCGCGTGTCAGCGCATCGCCCACCCCACGCGGGCTGAACAGGCCACCCATGCTGGCGCCGCCACCACCCATGCCGAAGGCGCCGCCTTCGGATTTCTGGAGCAGCACAACCACGATCAGTGCGATCGAGATAAAAAGCTGAAAAATGATAAGGACGGTCTGCATGGGGAACCTGGCAAATTCGCCCGCTCAATAAAGCATGCTGGCGGGAAAGGCCATACTTAAAGACCTTGGTGAGGGTAGGATCAGGCCGCCTATTTGCCTCAGGAGGCCAATTCAGCGGTTTGGCTGGGTTCCAGACGGGCCCGGATCACGGCAAGGGCGGCGTCGAGCTTGCCCATGAAGGTGCCATGGAGCGTATTGGGCTCGAAATTCTGACCCAGCCGGACCGCCGATTTGCCCAACTGCTGGAGGGTGGCAGCACGATCCGCCCCTTTGGCCAGATCATCCACGGCGTCCATTATGTCCTCGCACCAGCGATTGGCGGCGGCATATTCATTGCCTTTGCAGCGTTCAGCGATCGAGCGCACCAGCCGGATCAGCCGTTCCAGATCGGCGCTGAAGATTGGGCTGTTCGGGGCATGTATTTGCAGCAGACGCCACAGAACACAGACTTGAAACGTGTCGCGGCGCAATTTTTCCCCGTCGAAAACTTCGCGGGCGGTGCGTAATTCACCTTCGAGACGGGCGGCGGCTTCCATGCCGCTCAGCCCGTCCATGCTTTTCATTTTCAGGGAGTTCGGGGGCTGGAACAGGTCGATATTGCTGGGGCGTTTGCTTTCGCTACGCCGATCCGGGCCGATATAATCGGACGTGATGACGAAGCCTTTGCGATGTTCGACATGGCTGCGCACCCTCTGGCCCAATTGGGCGACGGAAAAGGGCCGGAGCAGAAGGTCATCGGCACCGGAATTCAGCACCTGATCCACCAGCGGTTTGGGCATTTCCCATGCCGTGATGATGATCACGAGATAGGGATTATAGGCTGCGCCACGGCGCATATTCTGGATCAGAACGCATAAATCTTCGACCGGGCTTTGGGCATCGCACAGGACGAGATCCGGGGGCTTGGCTTCGATCTGTTCGGCCATTGCGTCCAATGTGGAGACGCTTTCGATATGGCGGAAGCCAAGCATATAGAGCGCGGCCCGTGTCGCATTCCGATTGGCTGCGACAGGATCGTAAATCAGTGTCTCGGCATGGTCGTAAGACAGCCGCGGCATCGCGCATTCACTCTTGGCTAGTTACCACCAAGTGATCGCATGATTGGGTTAAAGAAGGCTCAAGCCTTTGCCGCGCCAGCTATAATAGCCAGAAAATCTGAGGCTTTGAGGCTGGCTCCGCCGACCAAGGCGCCGCCGACATCCGGCAAAGCCAATATTTCTGCCGCGTTTGAGGGTTTTACCGAGCCGCCATACAGGATGCGGGTTTTGGCGCCGTCTTCCCCGAAGCGACGGGTGAGTTCTGCGCGAATGTGGGCATGGACCTCGTTTATATCCGCCAGAGTTGGGGTGCGCCCGGTGCCGATGGCCCAGATCGGCTCATAGGCAATGGCTGTGTTTTGGGCTGTCAGGCCCTTGGGGATACTGCCTGCCAATTGGCTGGTGCAGATTTGCAGGGCCTCGCCCGCCACGCGCTGGGCTTCGGTTTCGCCGATGCAGATGATGGCTGAGAGGCCCGCACGCCAGGTTGCCTGCGCCTTGGCGGCGATTTCAGCGTCGCTTTCCTGATGGACCTGGCGGCGTTCGGAATGGCCGACAATCACGGCACTGGCCCCGGCATCGCGCAACATTTCGGCGCTGATGTCACCTGTGAATGCCCCGGATAGTTCGGCGTGGCAATCCTGACCGCCCAGCGCGATGGGGCTGCCTGTGGTCAGCGCGGCGGCGCGGGAGAGCAATGTGGCGGGGGGGCAGATCAGAATATCGGGACCAGAGGGGGCCAGCCCGGCCCTGAGCGCTTCCAGCTCGGCGAGGGCGGCGCTCTGCCCGTGCATTTTCCAATTTCCGGCGATCAATTGAGTCATGAACCCTTCTCTATCCCTCTAGCCTTGCTCTTACCTTGCCCGTACAAGACCCCCTCCCTATCATCTGCCGCCTTACACCGCCACGGACAGGTTTTCTCATGCTGCAACAAATTCGTAACTTCTCGAAATCCTGGATTTCGACCATTTTGCTGGGATTGCTGGCGCTTTCCTTTGCGGCATGGGGCGTGGGTGACATCTTTAAGGGCGGTGTCTCCAATAATGTCGCA
>CAZOJG010000005.1:62515-141440 GCA_964580115.1 uncultured Rhizobium sp. | reverse complement strand
ACCGTGGCCTCCAAACAGGGCATGCCCGACCCCGCCTATAATCCGCGCCTGCGCACCGCGATCATCGCGGCCAAAGCCGAATCCATGCCCAAGGACAATATCGAGCGCGCCATTAAAAAGGGGCAGGGCGGCGATGCGGAAAATTATGATGAAGTCCGCTACGAAGGCTATGGCCCGGGCGGCACGGCGCTGATCCTTGAAGCCCTGACCGATAATCGCAACCGCACCGCGGGCGATGTCCGCGCCGCGTTTTCAAAATTCGGCGGTGCCATGGGCGAAAGCAATTCGGTCGCCTTCATGTTCGATCGTGTTGGCAGCCTGCTCTATCCCGCCGCCAAAGGCAGCAGCGACGAGATGCTGGACCTTGCGATCGATGTCGGTGCCAATGAATGTCTCTCCACCGAAGAAAGTCATGAATTCCTCACTTCGGTCGAAGATTTCGGTCAGGTGCGCGATGCATTGGAAGCCAAGCTCGGCCCCGCCGATGCCGCCAAGATCGTCTTCCGGCCGCAAAATAGCGTCGCCGTGCCGGATGACGCTGCCGAGACCCTGCTCAAATTGCTCGATGTGCTGGACGACCATGACGATATCCAGACCGTCTATGGCAATTACGAATTATCCGAAGTCTTGCTCGCCAAACTCTCCTAAAGCCTGACTCAGGCCGCGCCAAAGCGCGGTCTGGAAGTGTAACGAACAAACAGCGTACAAAGGCGCATGATGGCGACGATTCGCATACTCGGCCTCGATCCGGGCCTTAGCCGCATGGGATGGGGCATTATTGATGTCACGGGCAATCGCCTCAGCCATATCGCCCATGGTGTCATCCAGAGCCAGCCTTCCATGACATTGGGCTATCGTTTGCGTCTGCTGCATCTCACTTTGGGCGGTGTGATCGAAACCCATCGCCCCGCCGCCATCGCGGTGGAACAGGCCTTCGTCCATAAAGACCCGCAAGCCGCGCTGAAAATCGGCCATGCCCGCGCCGTGGCCCTGCTCGCGGCGGCGCAGGCCGAATTGGAGATCGCTGAATATACGCCCAACCATATCAAGAAATGCGTCGTCGGCGTGGGCCATGCCGATAAGGCGCAGGTCATGGCCATGGTGAAACGCCTTCTGCCCCTGTCCGGTGTCAGTCAGTTCGATGCCGCCGATGCGCTGGCCGCCGCCATAGCCCATGCCCATCTGGCAGGCACACAATCCCGCATGGCGGCAGCAATACAATGATCGGAAAACTCACCGGTGTGGTCGATAGTGTGACCGAGGATCATCTGATCCTCGATGTCAGCGGCGTCGGTTATTTGCTCTCCTGCCCGCAATCCACCTTGTCGAAACTCAGCGCGGGCCAAAATGCCAGTGTGATGGTGGAAACCCGTATCAATGACGAAACCATCAAACTCTATGGCTTCTTCTCGGCCGAAGAACGCGAATGGTTTCGTCTGCTGCAAACCGTGCAGAATGTCGGCGCGCGGGTGGCTCTCAGCATTTTATCCACTCTCACCCCGCGCGATCTCGAAAAGGCGCTGGCGCTGGGTGACAAAGCCACCATCGGCCGGGCCAAAGGTGTGGGGCCAAAAGTGGCGCTGCGTATTGTCACCGAGTTGAAAGACAAAGCCCCCGCCATGATGCTGCGCGGCCATGGCGACGACACAGCTGTCACCGCGCCCCATGGCCCCGAAGCCGATGCCCTGAACGCCCTGACCGGTCTTGGCTATTCACCGTCTCAGGCGAGCGAAGCCGTGGCCCGCGCCGCGCGCGGTTTGCACGATCAAAAAGGGGGCGCCGTCACGGTTGAAACCTTGATCCGCGAAGCCCTCCGCCAAATGGCGAAATAGGATTAAAACTATGGCCAAAGCAGAGCCTGATCGTCTGGTGACACCCGAAAGGGCTGACGAGGATCATCTCGAAAGCAGCCTGCGCCCCAAAATATTGGGCGATTTCGTGGGCCAGCAACAGGTGCGGGAAAATCTCTCGATCTTTATCGAAGCCGCCCGCAATCGCGGCGAGGCGCTGGACCATGTGCTGTTTTCCGGCCCGCCCGGCCTTGGCAAAACCACGCTGGCGCAAATTGTGGCGCGTGAATTGGGGGTGAATTTCCGCTCCACCTCCGGTCCGGTTCTGGCCAAGGCAGGCGACCTTGCCGCCATTCTGACCAATCTGGAACCGCGCGACGTGCTGTTCATCGACGAAATCCACCGCCTCAATCCCGTGGTGGAAGAAATCCTCTATCCCGCGATGGAAGATTGCGAGCTTGATCTCGTCATCGGCGAGGGGCCCAGCGCCCGTTCCGTTAAAATCTCCCTCGCCCCTTTCACATTGGTGGGGGCCACCACCCGCTCCGGTCTCATCACCACGCCCTTGCGGGATCGGTTTGGCATTCCGCTGCGTCTCAGCTTCTATACGGATGATGAGCTGATGCTGATCGTCGAACGCGGCGCGCGCCTGCTGGGCTTTGAACTGACCAGCGATGGCGCGCGCGAAATTGCCGGCCGCGCCCGTGGCACACCGCGTATCGCGGGGCGTCTGCTCAAACGGGTACGTGATTTCGCCAGCGTGGGCGGCGCAGGCAGGGTCGATGCCAAACTGGCCGATAGCGCCCTCACCCGTCTCGAAGTCGATCCGCGCGGGCTGGATGCTTTTGACCGCCGCTACTTAAGCCTCATCGCCAATGCCTTTGCCGGTGGCCCGGTCGGGGTCGAAACCATTGCCGCCGCGCTGGGCGAAGCGCGCGACGCGATCGAAGATATTGTCGAGCCTTATCTGATGCAGCAGGGCTTTGTGCAGCGAACCCCGCGGGGCCGTCTGCTCACCCATGCCGCCTTCCAGCATCTGGGCCTGCCCACGCCGCAAACCGCGCCCGGTCAGATGGGCCTTTTCGGCGGCGCTGAAGATGACTGATCCGGCACAGGCTTTCGGTCATTTCGACGGCAAAATGCATATCTTGCCCGTGCGGATTTATTATGAGGACACCGATCTGTCGGGCGTCGTCTATCACGCCAATTATCTGCGCTATATGGAACGCGCCCGCTCCGAATTTTTCCGGGCCGCCGGTATCTCCAAACTGGCCAGCCTGCACGAGGCCGAACCCACCGCCTGGACCCTGAGCCGGGTAGAAATCGAGTACCGCAAACCCGCCCGGCTCGACGACCTGATCGAGGTGCGCAGCCGCCTGCTGCATCTCAGCGGCGCGCGCATGATTGTCGATCAAGCGATATTTTGTCAGTCCCGCCAACTCACCTCCGGGCAGGTACAGGCCTGTATGATGACACTTACAGGCAAGGTGCGCCGTATTCCGCAGCAGATACGCGACAAGCTTGCACCTTTCGTCTACGAAATTGAGACGTGATCGATTCGTGTCAAAGTTCGGCCACTTTACGCGGGTTCTTTGCGTTGAGCAGTTTGAAAGAAGCGGTTCCCGCATCACATCGGCGTGTCAGAAAAAAGGGTAGTTCATGATTGCGAAAGGCGCGCTTGCACCAATGCGGCTTTTGATACGGTCTAAGTCCGCAAGGATCCGCACAGTTCTGTCGGTCCTGATGCTTCTGACACTTGCGTCACCCGTCTTGCAGCCTGTTCCCGCTCTGGCACAATCCGCGCCGCGCGCCGCCCCCACCAGCCCTGGCGGCGAAGCACAGGCGCTGGATGCCCCGCTGGCCGCGCCTTCGGGCGATGTCGATGTCGCCGCTACGGGCGAGAACGCCCATCCGGCCGGCAATCTCTCCATGATGTCGCTGTTCTGGCAGGCCGATATAGTGGTGAAGCTGGTCTTTGTCCTGCTCATCGCCGCCTCGCTGATCTCCTGGGCGATTATCATCAGCAAATGGACGATGATGGGTAATCTGCGCCGCCGGGGGGATCATTTCGAAAAAACCTTCTGGTCGGGCCTCTCGCTCGACGACCTCTATACGCAATTCTCAGCCCGCGCCGATCATCCGCTGGCCACCACCTTTGTCTCGGCCTTGCGTGAATGGCGGCGGGCCTTTGAAAATGGCGCCCCGCGCGAAGCGCAATTGCCCGGCATCAAAGATCGCATCGACAAAGCGATGAGCGTCACCATCCTGCGCGAAATGGACGGGCTGGAACGCCAGCTCGGCTTCCTCGCCACGGTGGGCTCGGTCTCGCCCTTTCTTGGCCTGTTCGGCACAGTCTGGGGCATCATGAATTCCTTCTCGGCCATCGCCGCCCGCCACGACACCACGCTGGCGATTGTCGCGCCCGGTATCGCCGAAGCCCTCTTCGCCACGGCCATGGGCCTGTTCGCGGCCATTCCGGCGGTGATTTTCTACAACCGCTTTGTCAATGACATGGCGCGCTACAATAATAGGCTGATCGGCTTCTCCGACGAATTCTCGGCCATTCTCTCGCGCCAGCTCGATGAAAAGGCTGTCCGTTAATGGCGGCCACTCTGCAAAACCGCGATCATCGCCGCCGCGCCATGTCGGAAATCAATGTCACGCCCTTTGTGGATGTGATGCTGGTGCTGCTCATTGTCTTCATGGTCACCGCCCCGCTGCTCACCGTGGGGGTGCCGGTCGATCTGCCCAAAACCTCCGCTCAGGCGCTGGGCAAGGATCGTGAACCGCTCACCGTCTCGGTCCGCAAGGATGGCGCGATCTTTCTGCAGAACAGCCAGATCGAAGAAGACAGTCTGGTGCCGCGTCTCACCGCCATTGCCGAGAATGGCTATGCGCAACGTATTTTCGTGCGCGGCGATCAAAGCGTGGATTATGGTCGTGTCATGGAGGTCATGGGCCAATTGAGCGCCGCAGGCTTCACCCAGATCGGCCTTGTGACCGATATAAAAACCGATGCCCAGAGAGCTGGCCCAAAGAAGTAGGATCAGCGCGGCCTCGCCCGCGCGCGATGTCTCCAAAACCGGGCTGATCGGCTCGGTTTTGCTGCATGGCGCTTTGGTGGCGGCGACCTTCATCACCTGGCAGCACAGTTTCACGATGCCAACTGAATCCCCGCCCATCGTGCCGGTGGAGCTGGTGACGCTGGGCGATAAAACCAATATTCGCGATATGGTGAAAACGCCGCCTAAAGAGGTGCCGGAAGAAAAACCCGCCCCCCCGGTGGAAGACCCCGCCAAGCCCGAACCCCCACCCCCAGAACCTGTGCCACCAGAACCTGTGCCACCAGAACCGGCGCCCCCGGAACTTAAGCCTGAGCCCAAGCCGGAACCCGCGCCGCCCAAGCCCGTTGAGAAAAAGCCCGAGCCGCCCAAGGTTCAGCCGAAGCCCAAGGACAAACCCAAGCCGACGCCCGAAAAGCCGAAAAAGGATAATTTCGACATCAATTCGATCGAGGCCTTGTTGAATAAGGTGGCGCCGAAAGAGGCCTCCTCCAAAGCCCAAACCGGGGATCGCAATATCCGCGGGATCGGCGATCGCAATGCCATGACCATGGATTTGATCGACACATTGCGAAATCAGATTTCGCAATGTTGGAGCCTGCCGGCAGGGGCCCCCAACCCTGAACGGCTGATCGTGCGGATGAATGTCTATCTCGCCCCGGATGGTTCGATCGCCCGCCCGCCGCAGCTCAGCGCTGACTCCGCCGCCGCCGCCGCCCGCGATCCTTATATGCGCACCGCCGCCGATGCCGCCCGCCGCGCCATTCACGTCTGTGCGCCCTATAAATTACCGGCTGATCGCTATTCTGTCTGGAAAGAAATTCAGGTCACTTTCGATCCGCGCCTGTTGCTGGGCCAATAAATGTTGCTGGGCCAATAAATGACGCCTTCGGGCGACCGAACGTTAAGGGAGATGCGTATGAAAATCAGATCCAAACTGGCTGTAGCCCTCGCCGCCTGCGGCTTCGCGCTGTTCAGTCTGGCCCTGCCGGCGCAAGCGGTGCTGCAAGTGGATGTCACGCAGGCCAATACCCAGCCCCTGCCCATCGCCATTCCCAATTTCATCGCCGCGCAACAGAACGATGCCCAGCACGGCGCCAATATAGCAGGCGTGGTACGGGCCGATCTTGAACGCTCTGGCCTGTTCCGCCCGCTCGATCCGCGCTCCTTTGTGGACACGATCCGCGATGTGAATACGCCGCCCAATTTCGCCAATTGGCGGGTGATCAATGCCCAGGGCCTGGTGACGGGGCAGGTTGCCACCCAGTCCGATGGCCGTTTGCGGGTCGATTTCCGTCTTTGGGATGTTTATGGCCAGGAACAGATGCTGGGCCTGCAATATTACACGACGCCGGAAAACTGGCGGCGTATCGCCCATATGGTGGCCGACAAAATCTATGAGCGGATCACCGGCGAGAAAGGCTATTTCGATACACGCATCGTCTTCATCTCGGAATCCGGCCCGGCCATCAGCCGCAAAAAACGTCTGGCGGTGATGGATCAGGACGGCGCCAATCCGATCTTTCTGACCCGCGGCGAATATCTGGTGCTGACACCGCGCTTCAATCCCACCGCCCAGATGATCGCCTATATGTCCTATATAGCGGGCAAGCCGCGGGTCTATCTGTTCGACCTGGAAACGGGCCGTCAGCAGATGCTGGGCAATTTCCCGAATATGACCTTCAGCCCGCGCTTCTCGCCTGATGGCAATCGGGTGGTGATGAGCCTGGAGCGCGGCGGCAATTCCGACATATATGTGATGGATCTGCGCAGCCGGGCGGTCGTCCGCCTGACCACCGATCCCGGTATCGACACTTCGCCGTCTTTCTCACCGGATGGCAAACAAATCGTTTTTGAATCCGATCGCGGCGGCGCGCAGCAGATCTATCTGATGAACGCCGATGGCTCGGGCCAGCGCCGCATCAGCTTCGGCAGCGGCAGAAATGGCACGCCGGTCTGGAGCCCGCGCGGCGATCTTATTGCTTTTACAAAGCAATCAGCAGGTTCTTTCCGTATCGGGGTGATGGGGACCGATGGCTCGGGTGAGCGCATCTTGACCACCGGCTGGCAGGACGAAGGCCCCACCTGGGCGCCTAATGGCCGTGTACTGATGTTCACCCGTAGTGATCGTGGTGGCCGTGGCTCGGCCATATGGTCCGTAGATGCAACAGGTCGCAATGAAAGACGTGTGCAAACCCCCGGCGGAGCCTCAGATCCTGCATGGTCTCCCTTGATACATTGAATAAGAGTTCCTAGAATCGGAACTAGTTTTTGCCGAGAACCGGGGACTTTTTCGGTTTTTGGGCGTTAGCTAAGTGTGGTGCGCGCACCTGTCTTCCCTCCGGAAACCCGACGCACCCGGGTTGGCCGTATGGAGTTTTAATTCCAATGATAAAATTATCGACAGGCCTGAAAATGGCGGTCGTGGCTGCGGCGCTTATGGCTGCTGGCTGTTCGTCCAAAAAAGCAGTTGAGGAAGCCCCTCCGCCGCCACCGCCGCCGGTTGCTTCGGCACCGGTCTCCAGCATTGTGCCCGGTAGCGCGGAAGATTTCCGCGTCAATGTCGGCGACACCGTGCATTTTGACTATGACAGCTATTCCTTGAACGAAGAAGACAGGGCCATGCTGCAACGTCAGGCGTCCTGGCTGGCCAAATATCCGTCCACCCGCATCGCTGTCGAAGGTCATTGCGACGAACGCGGTACGCGTGAATACAACCTTGCCCTTGGTGCCCGTCGCGCCAATGCGGTGAAGGAATATCTGGTGAGCCTCGGCGTCGCCTCTGCGCGCGCTGAGACCATCTCTTATGGCAAAGAACGCCCGACCTGCACCTCGTCCGATGAATCCTGCTATGCGCAGAATCGTCGTGGCGTGACCGTGCTGGCTGGCGGCGCTTCGTCGTAAGTCTGATTGGACCATCGTCCGGATCAAGGGCGTCCCCTCGCGGGGCGCCCTTTTTCTTTCCATACCCCTTATTGATTTTGGCTTTCTTGGTCTCAGCCTCATTTTCGGCTAAGTGTTCCGGCGCAATAAGTCGTTCTCATTGGATGCGTCATATGCAAGCTCTTCGCGGATCAGACCTGTCTTCCCGCAACCAGAAAAAACTAAGCGCCCCAAAATCTGGTGTCCAAAAGATTGGCATTGCGCTGGGGGCGCTCCTCCTGCTGGGCGCACCAGCCCATGCGCTTGAGCCTCACTCCCATGATAAAGCGCGCGGCAACCGCATTCAGGCCGCGCAATCCATCAGCGATAACCGCCCCATGCGCGTCGCCGCGCTGTTTGGTAAATCCGATGCGGAAATTGCGGCAGAAGAAGCAGCCCTCCAGCGCGAACAAGCCCGCGATGCAAATATTCAAAGCCTCAATCAACGGGTGCAGGATCTCGAACAATCCGTCCGCCGTCTCACCGGTCAGAACGAAACGCTGGGCCATCGTATGGAACAGATGCGCGTCACCCATGAACGCGCCCTGAAAGATTTTGAATATCGTCTTTGCACGATCTCCGCCCAGCAGATGGGTGCCAATGCGTCGGGTGAAGGCGGTTTTAATTGCGCCGGTCTCGGCAATAGCGGCGGCGGGGGCGCAGCCCTGCCACCCGCGCCGGCCCTGCCAGCCGCAACCGCGCCACGTCCCTTCACCGCCGCCCCGGGTCTTGCACCGGGACCGGGGACCTTAGGCACGCTGGAAGGCCGCGATATAAATGGTCCGATAAACGGGCCACGTAACATCACGCCAGCCGCCGCCAGCTCCGCGTCAAATTCCGGAGCCGTGCGCCCACTCGCCGCCCCGTCTTCCACCGATCAATATAATGCGGCGATGAATCTGCTCGCCCGGTCGCGCTTCGATGAGGCGCGCTCGGCCTTTCGCGGCTTTGCAGATGCCAATCCCGATGATGCCCTCACACCTCAGGCAGTCTATTGGGTGGGCGACATAGCCTATGTGCAAAAAGATTATCCCAATGCGGCGCGGGCATTTACGGAACAGTTGAAAAAATATCCCAAAAGCAGTCGCGCGCCCGATTCCATGCTTAAACTTGGTCAATCGCTGATCGCCATGGGCCAGAAAGAAGATGGTTGCACCACACTTGGGGCGCTCAATGTCAAATATCCCTCCGCCTCAACCGCGATCACGGCCAAAGCGCGCGACGAACGCAAAAAAGCCGCCTGCCGCTAAGCCAGATCTCGAAACCATATTCGCCTCCGGGCTGGTCCGGCTTGATGCCCCTTGGCCCGCGGCGCTTGCTGTCTCGGGCGGCGGTGATTCCATCGCGCTGATGCATCTGCTGGCGCGCTGGGCGGCCCGCCAGCATGCCACACCACCTGTCATTCTCACGGTCGATCATGGCCTGGCCGCAGGCTCGGCCGATCGTGCCGCCACCGTGCTGGATGCCGCGCAGGCACTGGGCCTCACCGCCTATTGCCTGACATGGCAGGGCGAAAAACCCGAAGGCGATATAGAAGCCGCCGCCCGTCAGGCCCGCTACCGCCTGATGGGGGACTGGTGTCAGGCCCATCATCTCAGCGCGCTCTATCTCGCCCATACAGAAGATGATCAGGCCGAAACATTCCTGCTGCGTCTGGCCCGTGGCAGCGGCCTCGATGGACTAAGCGCCATGCAAATGATCGCGCCCTGGCCTGTGCCGGGCTATGCCAAGCTGAACCTTATCCGCCCGCTGCTACAGACAGGCCGCGCGTTTTTGCGCCAATGGTTGCGGGCGCAAAACATCACCTGGTTCGAAGACCCTATGAATGCCGATAGCCGCTTCGCCCGCGTCCGCCTGCGTCAGGCCTGGGCGGCGCTGGAACAGGCCGGGCTGGATAAACCCCGGATCGCCGCCGCCGCCCGCCATCTGGGCCGCGCCCGCCAGGCCCTCGATCTTCAGGTCGAACACTATCTGGCGCGCCACAGCCGGACAGATGGCCAGTCCATCATTCTGGATGGCAGCGCCCTGCAAAACGCCCCGCGCGAGATCGCGCTGCGTCTGGTGGCGGAACTTCTGCGCCGTATCAGCGCGGCACCCTATCGCCCCCGTTTCGACAGCCTGTCTTCCCTGCTGGATGATCTCCTCAGCGCCGCCCCCCTACGGGGGCGCACACTTCAGGGCTGCCGCATCGGTAAGGCCCCAAAGGGTAAGGCTTTTTTCGGCCCGCATAGCCTGGCCTTCAGCCCGGAACCGGCTCGTAAAAATAAATCCTGATCCGGCGGGGCAGGTAATAAAGCCGTGACTCTATGGGTTTAACGTCATCTTTGTGCCGCCTTTGCCGAATTTCTTATGCTTTTGGCGACTGGCAAGTGATTTAGACAATTCCTATTTACTAGCTACGTCTTAAAATGGGCCCGAAAATAAGCTCACCGCTTATGGCAAACCTCAGGGGAGGGGCGCTGAAAGGATGACAGTGAACAATCTGCGTAATCTCGCCCTGTGGATTTTGATCGCCCTCTTGCTGGTGGCGCTTTTCAATCTGTTTCAGGGAACGGGCAGCCAGACGGCCAGCGCGCCCATGGCCTTCTCTGAATTCTACCGTCAGGTGGATCAGGGCGCGGTGAAAGATGTCACCATTCAGGGCAACCAATTCTCCGGCCAGCTCACCAATGGTCAGGCCTTTGTGACCTATGGCCCGGCAGACGCGACCCTCATCTCCAAGATGAATAGCGGCAAGGTCAATTATAATTTCAAACCCGAAGAAACCGGCATTTCACTGGTCGGTATCTTGCTGCAATCCCTGCCCATGATCATCCTCATCGGCGGCTGGATTTTCTTCATGCGCCAGATGCAGGGCGGTGGCGGCAAAGCCATGGGCTTCGGTAAAAGCCGCGCTAAATTGCTGACCGAACGTTCGGGCCGCGTCACCTTTGAAGATGTGGCTGGCGTCGATGAAGCCAAAGAAGAGCTGAAGGAAATTGTCGACTTTCTGCGCGACCCGCAGAAATTCCAGCGCCTCGGTGGCCGCATTCCCAAAGGCGTGCTGCTGGTCGGCCCGCCGGGCACGGGTAAAACTTTGCTGGCGCGCTCCATCGCGGGCGAAGCCAATGTCCCCTTCTTCACGATCTCCGGTTCGGATTTCGTGGAAATGTTCGTCGGCGTCGGCGCGTCGCGTGTGCGTGACATGTTCGAACAGGCCAAGAAAAACGCGCCCTGTATCGTCTTTATCGACGAAATCGACGCGGTCGGTCGCCATCGCGGCGCAGGCCTCGGCGGCGGCAATGACGAACGCGAACAAACCCTCAACCAGTTGCTGGTCGAGATGGACGGCTTCGAGGCCAATGAAAGCGTCATCCTGATCGCCGCCACCAACCGCCCGGACGTGCTGGACCCGGCATTGCTGCGTCCCGGCCGTTTCGATCGCCATGTCGTTGTGCCCAATCCCGATCTGGCGGGCCGCGAAAAAATCTTGCGCGTCCATATGCGCAAAGTCCCGCTGGCCTCCGATGTCGATCCGCGCACCATCGCGCGCGGCACGCCGGGCTTCTCGGGTGCCGATCTGGCCAATCTCATCAATGAGGCCGCCTTGCTGGCGGCCCGCCGCGGCAAGCGCGTCGTCACCATGGGCGAAATGGAAGACGCCAAGGACAAGGTGATGATGGGGGCGGAGCGCCGTTCCATGGTGATGGGTGACGAAGAAAAGAAGCTCACCGCCTATCACGAAGGCGGCCATGCGCTTGTTGCTCTGCATGTTGTCGGCTCTGACCCGATCCATAAAGCCACGATCATCCCGCGCGGTCGTGCGCTGGGCATGGTCATGCGCCTGCCTGAAAAAGATCAGCTCTCGCTGACACGTCAGAAAATGCAGGCCGATCTTTGTGTCGCTTTCGGTGGCCGCTTGGCGGAAGAACTGATCTTCGGCCATGAAAAAGTCACCACCGGCGCGATCAGCGATATTGAAATGGCCACCCGCATGGCCCGCGCCATGGTCACCCGCTATGGCATGAGCGACGATCTGGGCCCCATCGCCTATGCCGAAAATCAGGAAGAAGTCTTCCTGGGCCATAGCGTCTCGCGCACCCAGAATATTTCCGAGGCCACGGCGCAGAAGATCGACTCTGAAATCCGTCGCATCATCAACGAATCCTACGAGCGCGCGCGTCAAATTCTGACGGAACGTCTGGACGAACTGCACATCATCGCCAAAGGTCTCTTGGAATATGAAACCCTGACCGGCGATGAAATCATGGCGCTGACCCAAGGGATTCCCCCCGTGCGCAAACCCTATGAAGAGCCCGAACCGACCCGTGGCCCCTCATCCAGCGTACCGTCAGCCGGTCGCCCGCGCGCGTCGCTCGGCCCCATCTCACCGGAGCCACAGCCCGGCACGTGACGGCAAAAATTTTTGGCATCCTGAATATTACCGAGGATAGTTTCTCCGATGGCGGGCGCTTTCTGGCGCCCGCCGCCGCATTAAGTCAGGCGCATCACCTGATGCAGAACGGTGCCGATTTTATCGATCTGGGGGCGGCCGCCTCCAATCCCGCCGCCCAAGCGGTTTCCCCGCCCGATGAAATCGCCCGGCTGAAACCGCTCATCGAAGCACTGCCGAAAGACCTGCTCTCCATCGACAGTTTCTCCACCCCGGTGCAGCGCTGGGCGCTACAACAAGGCGTGGGCTGGCTCAATGATATTCAGGGCTTTGCCGATCCCGCGCTCTATCCCGATCTGGCGCAAAGCACCTGCCGTCTGATTGTGATGCATGCAATACAGTCACGCGGCAAAGCCGACCATCAGTCTTTTCCTGCCGATCAGATCGTGGATCATTGCCTGCATTTCTTTGAAGACCGCCTGCGTCGCCTCAGTGAGGCGGGCATCGCGCAGGATCGCCTGGTCCTCGATCCCGGCATGGGCTTCTTTCTGGGCGCCGATCCCGATGCGTCTTTTGCCATGCTGCGCGCCATAGCCCGGCTGAAACGGGCCTTCGCCTGTCCCGTGCTGATTTCGGTCTCACGCAAATCCTTCCTGCGGCACAGCACCGGGCGGGCTGCCCAGGATACAGGCCCCGCCACATTGGCCGCGGAACTCTATGCCCTCCATCAGGGGGCCGATTTCATCCGCACCCATGACCCAGCCCCGCTTAAAGATGCGCAGATCATCTGGAATAAGCTGCCCTCCTAGCCATTGTTACCAAATCTCAGCGAAAATCTGCTACAAGCCCGCTATCGGCCTGTTCTGGCTGGTTCAGTCCTTGCTTAAACGTGCCGAAGGGGCCCCTTCGGATCGGAGTGTATCAAAATGAGCCGTAAATTCTTTGGCACCGACGGCATTCGCGGTCGCGCCAATTCCCCCGCCCTGTCGCCCGAACTCGCCATGAAAGCAGGCATGGCGGCAGGCCGTATATTCACCAATGGCGACCATCGTCATCGCGTGGTGATCGGCAAAGATACACGCCTCTCCGGCTATATGATCGAATCCGCCCTGGTCGCGGGCTTCACCGCTGTGGGCATGGATGTCTTCCAGTTCGGCCCGCTGCCAACGCCCGCCGTTGCCATGCTCACCCGCTCGCTGCGCGCCGATCTCGGCGTCATGATTTCGGCCTCGCATAATCTCTACGAAGATAATGGCATCAAATTTTTTGGTCCCGATGGCCAGAAACTGTCCGATGAACGCGAATTGGAAATCGAAGCCCTGATGAGCAATGGGCTTGAACAAGGCCTGGCCCCTGCCAGCCGGATCGGACGTGCCAAACGTATCGATGATGCGCAGGCCCGCTATATAGAATTTGCCAAACGTACCTTCCCGAAAAATATGCGCCTCGACGGTCTGCGCATCGTGGTCGATTGCGCCAATGGCGCGGCCTATAAGGTGGCCCCCGCCGTATTGTGGGAATTGGGCGCGGATATTATTTCCATCGGCGTCACACCCGATGGCTTCAACATCAATTCCGAATGCGGCTCCACCTATCCCGAAGCCTTGGCGCGCAAAGTGCGGGAGATGCGGGCCGATTTCGGCATCGCGCTCGATGGCGATGCGGATCGCGTCGTGATGACCGATGAAACAGGCATGGTGATCGATGGCGATCAGATTCTCGCCCTCATCGCCCGCTCCTGGACCAAGACCGGCCGTCTCAAAGGCGGCGGCGTCGTGGGCACGGTGATGTCGAATGCAGGGCTGGAACGCTATCTTGGCTCGCTCGATCTCAAACTGGCGCGCGCCTCGGTGGGGGATCGCTATGTCCTCGGCCAGATGATCGAGGGCGGCTATAATGTCGGCGGCGAACAATCCGGCCATATCATCCTCAGTGATTTCATCACCACGGGCGACGGGTTGATCGCGGCGCTGCAAGTGCTGGCGGTGATCGCGGGCGAAAATAAAAAAGCCAGCGAAGCGGCCCATCTCTTCGAGCCCATGCCGCAAATGCTGCATAATGTGCGCTTCAAAGGTGGCCAGCCGCTGGAAAATGCCAAAGTCACGGCTTCCATTAAATCGGCTGAAGAACGGCTCAACGGCTCGGGCCGTCTTCTGGTGCGCAAATCCGGCACCGAACCCGTCATCCGCATCATGGCCGAAAGCGACGACAGCGTCTTGGTGCAGGATGTCATCCGCCAGGTCGCCAGCGCGATCGAGGACGCCGCCCGTTGAGCAAGCCTGCGCGTCTGCTGATCATCGCAGGCTCGGATTCCGGCGGTGGTGCGGGCATTCAGGCCGATATCAAAACCGCCACCATGCTGGGTGCCTATGCCATGACCGCCATCACCGCGGTCACGGTGCAAAATACCCAGGGCGTGCAAGCCGTGCATCCCATACCCGCCGCCATCGTGCGGGCCCAGATCATCAGCGTGCTGGAAGATATCGGGGCCGATGCGATTAAGCTTGGTATGTTGGGTTCCGCTCCAATCGTGGAAGCCGTGGCCCAAACATTGGCGCAATATGCCCCCAATATCCCGATCGTGCTTGATCCCGTCATGGAAGCCAAAGGCGGTGCCTCCCTACTGGAAGACGACGCCGCCAATGCGCTGATCAGCCATCTCTTCCATCAGGCCAGCCTGATCACACCCAACACACCCGAAGCCGCGCGCCTTGCCGGCCGCGCCGTAGATACGCTCGATGATTGCCGGCAAGCGGGCCAGACACTTCTATCCAGCGGCGCGAAAGCCGTCCTGATGAAAGGCGGCCATCTCTCGGGTGACGTGCTGACCGATCTGTTGATCACGGCTACAGGCACTGAAAGCTTCACCAGTCAGCGCCTCTATAGCCGCTCCACCCATGGCACGGGCTGCACCTTGGCCAGCGCCATCGCGACAGGGCTGGCACAGGGCCTTAGTCTCAGCGATGCGGTCCGCCGCGCCCGAAACTATGTGCATAAGGCAATCGAGACCGCGCCGGGCTTTGGCCATGGCCACGGCCCGCTCAATCATGTGATCCGGTTGTAATTACACAATGGCGCCAAGGCGCGTTTGAATAATCGCCCGCGCTTCATCCATGAGATCGCGCACCAGATCCGCGCAGGTCGGAATGTCATGGATCAAGCCTTGCGTCTGGCCCGCGGCCCAGATGCCCGCATCCAGATCACCCGTTTCGATCACAATACTGGCGCGCGTGCCCGCCACCAGATCCTTCACATCTTCAAATTTGGCATTGCCGCGTTTTTCAATGGCGACCACTTCATCGCTGACAGCATTCTTCGCAACCCGCGCCGTATTATGCATGGTGCGGAAAATCAGGTTTGTGGCACGCTCATCATTCTTCAGAATCTGCGTCTTGATATTTTCATGAATGCCGGATTCCTGCGTCACCATGAACCGCGTGCCCATATTCACGCCGTCACATCCCAATGCCAGCGCCGCCACCAGGCCGCGCGCATCGGCAATCCCGCCCGATGCAATGACAGGAATGCGCAACGCATCCACCGTCGCGGGAAACAGGACCAGCCCGCCCACATCATCCTCGCCGGGATGGCCCGCGCATTCAAAGCCATCAATAGAGACGCAGGCCACACCAATGGATTGCGCCTTCACTGCATGGCGCACCGATGTGCATTTATGAATGACTTTAACCCCCGCCTCATTCAGGCGTGGCATATGCGGTGCCGGATTATTGCCAGCGGTCTCCACCACCCGCACACCGCCTTCGATCAGCGCCTCACGATATTCCTCATAAGGCACCTGCCGGATGCTGGGCAGCATGGTGATATTCACGCCAAAGGGCTTATCGGTCAGCTCCTGCGTGCGGCGAATATCTTTCAGCAAATCTTCGGGTGTCGGGGCGGTATGGGCGATCAGAAAACCCAAAGCTCCTGCATTGGCCACCGCCGCCACAAGTTTGGGATTGCTCACCCGGGTCATGCCGCCACAACTGATGGGCGCGTCCACACCGAACAGTTCGGTAAAACGGGTCTTGAACATGGCACGCATCCCTTTTGTAACAGCAAATACCAGCCTGCCGCTCTCACCCATGTCAGATCAAGACTTCAGATCGTCAGCGTTCCAGAAACGGGTCGCGCACCATGATCGTATCTTCCCGTTCCGGGCTGGTGGAAAGCAGCGCTACCGGTGCGGCGATCAATTCTTCGATGCGGCGGACATATTTCACAGCCTGTGCCGGCAATTCAGCCCAGCTGCGTGCGCCGCGTGTGGTCTCGCTCCAACCTTCGAACTGTTCATAGATCGGCATACAGCGCGCCTGTTCGCTGGCATCGGCTGGCAGATAGTCGATCTCTTTGCCATCCAGCATATAGCCAATGCACAGTTTGATCTCGTCAAAGCCGTCCAGCACATCCAGCTTGGTCAGGGTGATGCCATCGATCCCGCCCGTGATCACGGTCTGGCGCACCAGCACCGCATCGAACCAGCCGCAACGGCGCTTGCGCCCCGTCACTGTGCCGAATTCCGCGCCGCGCTGGCCCAATTTCTCACCGGTTTCATCTGTCAGTTCGGTGGGGAAGGGGCCTTCGCCGACCCGCGTCGTATAGGCTTTGACAATCCCCAGCACCGTGCCGATATCGCGCGGCGCAATGCCCGCGCCCGCCGCAGCCTGACCCGCCACCGTGTTGGATGATGTCACATAAGGATAGGTGCCATGATCGATGTCGAGCAGCACAGCCTGCGCGCCTTCGAATAGGATGCGCTTGCCCTCTTTGCGGGCTTCATGCAGCCGCCGCCAGGCCGAACCGGCATAGGGCAGAATCTTCGGCGCAATCTCGCGCAATTGTTCCAGCACGCTGTCATTGGAAATTTCTTCCGCGCCCACGCCCCGGCGCAGCGCATTATGATGCGCCAGCAAGCGGTCGATCTTCCCCGGCAATGTTTTGAAATCGCGCAGATCCACCACACGAATGGCGCGGCGGCCAACCTTGTCTTCATAGGCCGGGCCAATGCCCCGCTTGGTCGTGCCCAAAGCCTGCGCCGCATTGGCGGTCTCGCGCGCCACATCCAGTTCCCGGTGCAGCGGCAGAATCAGGGTCGCATTTTCCGCGATCACCAGATTCTCCGGCGAGATCGCCACACCCTGCGCCTGTAACTTTTCCACTTCGGCACCAAAGGCCCAAGGGTCCACCACAACGCCATTGCCGATGATCGCCAGCTTGCCGGGGCGCACCACGCCCGACGGCAACAGGCTCAGCTTATAGGTGGTGCCATCGATCACCAGCGTATGACCGGCATTATGACCGCCCTGAAACCGCACCACCACATCGGCCCGCGCCGATAGCCAGTCCACGATTTTGCCTTTGCCTTCGTCACCCCATTGGGCGCCGATCACCGCGACATTTGACACGATTCAATACCTCAAGCTGCGCATAGGCGCCCCGGTCGGTGGCGCGGCTGGGTACATAGCAAGCCCGGCCCGGCAAAACACCCTTTTTCGGGTCACGGGGCCAGATAATCCGCTAAAACCAGATAATCCGCTAAAACACGGGCATGGTTATGCATCTCGTCGCGGGCGGCATATAGCAGGGTGACATTCCGCCGCCGGATCAGATCGCGTAATGGCGCCAGCGCCTCTGGCCGGGCCTTCAGTTCCGCCCGATAGAGCCTGGCAAATTCGGCAAAACGCTCCGGCCTGTGGCCAAACCATTTGCGCAAATCCGGGCTGGGCGCGACATCTTTCAGCCAGATCGTCCCGATCAATGCCTCTTTACGCAGGCCGCGCGGCCAGAGCCGGTCCACCAGAACAAGCCGCCCCTCCCGCGCAAGGGGCGGCGCATAGACCCGTCTGATCCGCAATTGCGTCATATATTCAATTCAGGTTGCGTGCGGCATGAATGGCAAGCCCGATCCCTATCGCTCCAAATGTCAGGCAGACAGGCACCAGCAGAATCTGGATCATAATGTCCCTACCGCTCAATATGCCTCCGAACACTTCTACCCGGCTGCGCAGGAAACGTGGCAGATCGCCATCACGCGGCTTTTCATAAGGTGATTGCCGCGCCAATATTATAGGCACACCGAAAAATATCACGGCGTAAAAGCTCGCGATACCGACCACGAAAAGTGCGTGCAGGCTAGCGGAAAATGTCACCCAGAACACACCGATAAACATAGCCCAGATAGCCAGATATAATTTATAGATTTTGACAGGCAGATCGATGGGGTGTCGCCAGGCTAGGGGAAACCGTGTCTCCGGCAGCGAAAGGATATTCGCGGTTTTTTGCGTGAGCGGATTATCCAGGGTGAGTTGCCGCGTCATTCGTGCAGGTTTGGTCATCATGCCCTCCGTCTTTTCACTACTGTTCAAAGCGAAACGAAATGCACAAATGGATGCTCAATCCTTTGGGGCGGCCTCTCCTGTTGATGTAGTCTTCGATAGATCTGCCGGGCGATAAAACATGCCCATCTGCAAACTGCGCGCGATATTCTCTGCCTTGCCGGAAAATTGCGCGCCGATCTCCGGGCTGCAAAGCTCGGCGACGGTTTCATGAAACAAAGTCAGCCAGCGCGTGAAATGGGCCGGCTGTATGGTCTTCAGCCGCATATGGGTCAGCATCGGATTGCCCTTATAGCGGCCCGACAGTCGCATCACCGACGACCAGAAATCGCACATTTTGCTCAGATGCGGTGCCCAGTCCTCGCCCAAGGCCCGCGCGAAAATCGGGCCTAGTTCAGGGTCATGCCGGACTTTGCCATAAAAGCGATGCACCAGATCATGGATCAGCGCCTCGCTGGGAAAGCCATCTTGCAGTTCCGGCTCCATCGGCATCTCCGATAAACAGGTATTTATGATACTTGTTTAAACCTATTGCGTGAAGCGCCAAAAAGCAATATCAAAAAAGCATCTTTAGAGAAGGTGCGGCATCGCGTGCGTCTGACGGTCTATACCGATTATGGTTTTCGTCTGCTGATCTATGTCGGCCTGAAAAAAGATGCGCTCTGCACCATTCAGGACGTGGCCAATGCCTATGGCATTTCCAAAAATCACCTGATGAAAGTGGCCTATCATCTTGGCCGCCACGGCTTCATCGAAACAGTGCGCGGGCGCAATGGTGGTCTGCGTCTCGCCCGCCCGGCCAGCGACATCAAACTGGGCGATGTGGTGCGGGCGCTGGAAGACGACCTGACCATGGTCGAATGTTTCGCGCCGCAAACCAATCAATGCCAGATCGCGCGCGTCTGCGGCTTGCGCGGCGTGCTGGGCGAGGCACTGGCCGCCTATATGGCCGTGCTGGATCGGCAAAGTCTGGCCGATCTCTTACGTCGCACAGCGCCTCTGGAAAAAATCCTCCTCTCCGCCTGATCCAGGTATTTTCACATGCCCCAATCGCCCGCCAGCCTGCACACAGCCATCTGCGACCTTCTGGGCTGCACCTATCCGGTCTTGCTGGCAGGTATGGGCGGCGTCGCCCGCAGCGAATTGGTCAGCGCCGTCACACGCGCGGGCGGCTTCGGCTTTCTCGGCATGGTGCGTGAATCGCCCGAACTGATCCGGGCTGAAATCGCCTCGCTCCGCGCTCATACCGATCGGGATTTCGGCGTCAATCTGATCCCCGCCGCCACCGCGCCCGATCTGCTTAGGTCCGAAATCCAAGCCTGTATCCAAGAAAAAGTCCCTGTCATGGCGCTGTTCTGGGATCGTACCGAAGAGACGATCAAACTCTTGCGCGATGCCGGCATGATCGTGATCTGCCAGATAGGTTCAGCCGCCGAAGCCGAAGCCGCTCAGAAAGCAGGTGCCCATGCGCTGATCGCACAAGGCGTTGAGGCGGGCGGCCATGTGCGCGGGACAACAGCACTGGCGCCTTTGCTGGATGCGGTAAGGGCCACAAGCGATCTTCCGGTTCTGGCCTGCGGCGGCCTCAGCTCCGGCGCCGATCTTGTGCAGGCTCTGTCACACGGGGCCGATGGCATCGTGCTGGGCACCGCCTTTCTCGCGACCAATGAATCCTTCGCCCATGCCTATCACAAACAGCGCATCATTGAGGCCGGCCCTGATAGCACCGCCCATACCGATATGTTTCATATCAATTGGCCCAAAGGTGCATTTGTCCGTGTACTGAAAAACTCCACCACCCAGCGCCCCCGCGCCGAAGCCTTTGCCGAACAGCCCATTGAAATAGGCCGCGAAGACAATCGCCCGATCTATCGCTTCAGCACGGATTCCCCCTTGCGCAATATGACCGGTGATTTCGAAGCCATGGCGCTCTATGCCGGCATGGGCAGCGCCGCTATCAACGATATCCCCTCCGCTGCCCAAAGACTGCTATCCATCGTAACCTCGGCCCGCAGCTTGTTATCGACAGATAGATCTGAGCCCATCCCGCATGAAAACCAGACCAATCTCTGTTTTGCCGCGGCAGCGGATGACACCTATATGGGCTATGCCAGCCGGGATGAAATTCTCACCCTGCTCAATCTGCTGCTGGAGGGCGAACGCGCCGGCGCGCGTATCTGCGCCCGTAGCTCAGCCGAAGCCTTTGATCCGGAATTGAAAACACTGCTGCGCCAGATCTGGCAGGACGAAGCCACCAGCTGCGCCATTCTGATCAAAGGGATCAAAGCCTTAAACGGCGAGGCCTCACCGAATATCAGCGATTTTTATGACAGATGTCTGGCCTTTGATAATATCACTGATCGCATCTCTTACATAAATCGCGGCCAGGTCTGGGTCGCCCGCAAACTCTCTGCCCTTTTACCGCGCCTGCGAAATGACGAATTACACAAAGACCTCAAACAGATGCTGGATATGCACGAGGCGAATACGGCTCTCGTTCAAGCGCGATTAGATCAAAGAAGCTGATTCCAACAGCAAATCTGTAGTCGTTGCTTACAGAAAAAATACCTTACTCAAAATTAACTAATGATTTCAAAGTGACCATGAATGGCACATCATTTGCTTCGCCTCCTCATCAAAATAGGCGTGCCGCGTAAACTTTCCCAATTCAGAAGGCTAATTCGATGAAAAAAATTGCAACGGGCTTTGCCGTTGCTCTGTTCGCAACTGCGATCATGAGCCCGGTCTCCGCCAAAACCATCCCCTTCAATATGACCATCTGGTCCAACTATATTCCGGGTCCGGGGTCTGACAGTGATCGCGATCTGCAAACCGGCGCTTCGCTGTCTGCCTCGACAAATTCCAGCCATGCGCAAAGCGTCAATGGCGGTTATGTCGGCACCTCTGCTTCGGCTGATCTGGCCTCGGGCCAGCTCAAGGCGCGCTCCTATTCTGACGATCCAAACGGCGAAGGCCTCTATAATCGCGTCAATGCTATGTTTGGTGACGGCTTCCGGGCCTTGACCGATGACGGCGCATATGACTGGAGCGGCGGTGGCTCTGGCAAATTCACCCTCAATATTGACGGCACCTTGTCCTCAAGCTCCGCGCTTGAAGAAATGAATCTCGGCGGCTTTGTCTTGCTGGCGCTCTATACGCCCGGCACGCTCGACCCGAACGGCAATCTGGTCGGTGGCGCCAATATGATCGACTATTATTTGTGGTTTATCGGCAATCCAAATCAGAACCTCTTCTCCTGTGACACGTCGGGGAATTGCGTGCCGCTGGCACCCAGTGAAACCGTCTATGATCTGTCCAGCGGTTTGACCCTGACCCAGGACATCTTCCCGGGCGGTGATTTCGATTGGTCCATCACGCTGGGCTTCTCGGGCCAGAACTTTATCCCGGGCGATTATGATCTGGATCTGTCGCACACCCTGACCCTTGGCTATGAAGGGCCCCAAGGCACAACGACAGGTTCCATCTCAGGCCTGTTCAAAGACACGGTCAAAACATCGGATGCCGTGCCTGCACCGGAACCCCTCACCCTCAGCCTGCTGGGCGCGGGTCTGCTGGGCCTGACGGCGCTGCGCCGCCGTCGTCTGGTCGCCTGATCAGTCACTATATCGAAGAAAAATGGCACCTTCGGGTGCCATTTTTTTTGCCAAATTTTTTAGCGCAACCAAAATCGCATTGAAGCGGTTCCTTCCTTGACAAAAGGGATTGCTCGCATGGCCGCGCCTAAAAAACGCAAAGCCCCGGTTAAGTCCACGCGTAAAGGGGCCAATGACAATGCCGCCGCTCCTATGTCCGGCAGTAAAGCCCCCTATGCCAAACGCCCCGTCTGGCAGGGCCATTTGCGCCTGTCATTGGTCAGCTGTCCCGTCGTGCTGATCAATGCTACTTCCCGCGCCAATGATATTTCCTTTCACCTGTTAAATCCGGAAACCAATAACCGCATTCGTATGGTTCCGACCGATCCAGAAACAGGACCGGTTGAACGCAGCGATCTCGTCAAAGGGTATGAAATAGCCAAGGACGAATATGTCATCCTCACCCCGGGCGAACTGGATGATGTTAAGCTCGAAACCACCCATACGCTCGACATAGAAAGTTTTGTCGATGCGGGCGAGATTGATCGGCTCTACTGGAACGATCCTTATTATCTCATCCCCAATGGCGAAAGCGCGATAGATGCCTATCTCGTGATCCGCGATGCCATGAAAGCCGCCCATCGTATCGCGCTGGGCCGCGTCGTCATGCATACACGCGAAAGGCTGATGGCGATCGAAGCCCGCGGCAATGGTCTGACCGCCACCACTTTGCGCATGGCTGATGAAGTGGTGGATAGCGAAACAATTTTCCGCGACATCCCTGATCTCAAAACCGACCGCAAAATGATCGACATCGCGCAAAAAATCATCGAACAGAAAGACAGCGACTTTGCACCGGGAAATTTCACCGATCGCTATGAAGACGCCCTGCGCGATCTTATTCAGAGCAAGGAAAAAGGCGAAAAACGCATCTCCGCCCCACAGCCCGCCGATACGAATGTCATCGATCTCATGGCCGCCTTGCGCGACAGCCTGAAAAAGAAAGCCGCGCCCAAAGCACCTGCGAAACCAGCAAAGCCGGCAGCCAGAAGCCGCGCCCCCAAACGCAAAACGGCGCGTTAAAGCCTGTCCAGCTTTTTTCGCGCCAGTGTCAGCGATCCGCCCTGCTTGAAAAAATCCGACCATGGATCAGCTTTGCGAAGCAGGCCTGCCGCCTTATGCAATGTCAGATTTTGCGGCTTCAGCCCCGCCTTCACCTGCGTCCAGCTGAGCGGTACCGAAAGCGGCGCATGCGCCCGCGCCCGCGGTGACCATGGTGCCACCGATGTCGCCATCCGCCCATTGCGTAAATAATCCAGAAAAATTTTCCCTTTACGTTTGGCCTTGGACATCTGGGTGGTAAAAGCCGCGGGCTCCACCCGCTCCACATAAAGACACAGATCATGGGCGAATGATTTGGCATCATCCCATGCCGCAGCCCCCTTCAAGGGACAGACCACATGCAATCCCTTGCCACCAGTGGTTTTGACAAAGGCCACCAGCCCGCAATGCTCCAGCATCTCTTTCACATTACGGGCCGCCTCTATCACCCGCTGAAAATCCAACGCCTCTGCCGGGTCCAGATCGAATGTCAAAAGCGCAGGGCGCTCCGCATCTTTTTCCTGCGCCCCCCAGGGATGCAGCTCCAATACGCCCACCTGCGCCAAAGCCACCAAATCCTCTGCCGATCGCACAGTTAAAAAAGGCTGCTTACTGCCCGCAACCGCGATCTCGCCAATTGTCTTCAAGCCATGGCGCTGAAAAAAATGCTCACCCTCAACCCCGTCCGGCGCGCGCATAACCGATAAAGGCCGCCCTCGCACAAAGGGCAATAGGCGCGGCGCTGCCGCCGCATAATAATCCGCAAGCTCAGCCTTGGTGACAGCGGCAAAGCCATGCGCCGCGGGCCATAAAATTTTCTCGGGGTGGCTCAACATGGTCTTGCTGTCCTTTTTTGCAGGTTTACGGACATGCCTCACATCCGTCGCAGGTTTGTCTTCGCGCAAGGATTTAAAACTGGCTTGCCGCAAAAGCCCGGACGCCGTGATCGTGGCATAGTCTATTTCCGCCACCAGATCAGGCCGCAACCATTGCACCTCCTTCATCTCCGTAAGCTCCGCATGCGGCGCAAAGGGACTGCACATCTGGCGATAGGCCTTGAATTTTTTCAACAGCGCGGCGCTGTTCCGGACATTAAATCCGCTGCCCACCCGCCCGCGATAAATCAATTGATCGCCGCGAAACGTGCCCACCAATAGAGATCGTAACCTGTCGTCATCTCCCCACCAGCCACCGATCACCATTTCGTCACCGCCACGGCATTTGCTTTTAATCCAGTCATGGCTGCGCCCACTGCGATAAGGCGCATCCAGTTTTTTCGAGATCACCCCTTCCAGATTCATCTGACACGCCGCCGCCAAAATCTCCGCGCCGCCCACAGGCAGATGATCGACAAAGCGCAGCGCAGATTTTCGCCCGGCATGGCGCTGCATCATCGTCTCTAATTGCGCCTTACGCTGCGCCAGCGGCAAAGCCCGTAGATCCGCCCCCGCCAGAAACAGCAGATCAAAAGCATAGAATATAAAGTCTGATGTCCGCCCATTTGACAGGGCCGCCTGCAACAGCGAAAAATCACTGATCCCGCTTTTATCGAGCACAACAATTTCGCCGTCGATGATCGCATCGGGAAATTTCGCAAAACCTGGCCCAATCCCACCGAAGCGCTCTGTCCAATCCAGTCCGGTGCGGGTAGATAGCTGCACCTTGCCTTTCTCAATCCGCGCCTGCATGCGATAGCCATCCAGCTTCACCTCATGGCCCCATTGCGCCCCCATAGGCGGCGTGGTCCGGATACGGCACAGCATGGGCGCCACAAAACGCGGCATGGAATTCTGAACGTTGGTCTTACTTGTCTGGCCGATCTCCTCCAGCCTGCGCGCTGTCTTCACCGAGGTCACTTCGCTGGCCAGACTATCTCCCGCACCGGGCTGCGCCGCTTGATCATTTTCTTTGATCAGCAACCAGTTGTGACGCGGTTTTTTCACCCGCTGTTTTTCTTTGTCCCGCAGCCGTATCAAAGCCCAGCCGCCTTTCAGCCGCTGGCCTTTCAAAATAAATTTCAAATGGCCTTTTTTCAGGTCGCCTATAACTGGTCCGCTGTGCTGGCTCTGCCACTGCCCCCTATCCCAAAGCTGCACCGTGCCGCCGCCATATTCACCTTTGGGTATCGTGCCTTCAAACGATCCATAATCCAGCGGATGATCTTCCACCTCGACTGCAAGCCGCTTCACCGCCGGATCGAGCGACGGCACTTTGGTCACGGCCCAGGATTTGAAAACCCCATCCATCTCCAGCCGCAAATCAAAATGCAGCCGTGTCGCGGCATGTCGCTGAACCACAAAGCGCAAAGTGCGACCGCGCGCCTTGCTGATCCGTCCACTGGGTTCCCGCGTTGCGCTGAAATCACGCTTGGCGTGATAGGTGGAGAGCCGTGCCGTTACAGCCCTCCCATCAAAATCAGAATAAGCAGGATTATAAGAAAAAGCCCCAAAGTGCCTGCCGGTTTAAAGCCCCAATTTCGGCTATATGGCCAGGACGGCATGACACCAATAAGCAATATCACCACCAGAATAAGCAAGATAAGGTACATAAGCCCTCAATAACAACGTTCCCATAATCGCAAACCCGAAATTGCATCTAAGGTTCCCTAGCCTGCACATGGAACAGCAACGCGGTTTCACGCGTTTTCCATGAGAGATTACGGGAAGATTCAGATGCTGAGATGGGCATTGATATTTTTGGTCGTGGGTTTGATCGCCGGTGTGCTGGGCTTCACCACATTGGCCGGCGCATCCATCGCCGTTGCGAAATTTCTGTTCTTCATCTTCATCGCCATTTTCGTCGTCCTGCTGATCATGGGGGTGATGGCGGGGCGCAAAATCTCCAATCCCTGAATTGCAGGAGCGGATCCCTAAAGGAGCAAAGCCATGCCCAATAGATCACATGAAACAGCAAAGCCTGCCAAAGCAGGTGGCCATAAGATGCCGGTTAGCGATAAAATCCATGGCGAGGGCAATTACAAAGCCGCCCGCGACTATGACAAACGCACCGAACAGTTCATCCACGAGAAAAGCGCAAAAATCCCCACCTATGCCAAAGACGCCAAAAAAGCGCTCGATGGCCCAGAAGGGGACGCTTTGCGCGCCGCCGAGGCCAAGGGCAAAGCCAAGGCCCGAAAATAATTTCGCCAAATCGCAAATATTTCCCTTGCCCCTGTGAATGGGCGGGCTGGGGTGCTTGACCGCGCCCCCCCGGACCACACAAAGTCTAGCGGTCACGGTGCCCCGGCTAATCGATATCTGGGGCTAAGAGGGAAGTCGGTGCGGCCATTCATCCATAGCCAAATCCGTCGCTGCCCCCACAACTGTCAGCGGCGAGTATCCATCGCCCGGCCACTGAACCTGCCTCAAAGGCGGGTTTGGGAAGACCAGATGGATATGCCAACCCGCGAAGCCAGGAAACCTGCCGTGACACAAAAGGCTTTGTCGGGCGGGGCGTTCCGGCGGGTGTGATCGGGGGGCAATTTTTGCTGCCTCCCTGTTTGCGCTCCTTGTCCCCGTCATTTTTGGAAGGGGATAAAGAATGTCCGCAGTCGCTTTTGATTTTGATTCTTCCGGGCATCTTGTACCGCTTCCTGAAATAGCGCCTGGCCGCCCCATGCCGGGCGCGCCGGTCATGCGGCCTCCCGCATCTGCCCCGCAGCCCCCCCGCACCGCACGTCATCGCGCCCCGATGGTCGGCCCGCTTGCGGGCGCACCCACCCCCGCCGATCTGTTGCTGGATCGCGGCCGCGACGCCCTGCTCACCGATTTCGGCAAAGCCACATTGTGCGATCGCTATCTGCTGCCCGGCGAAAGCTTCCAGGATCTGTTCGCCCGCGTCGCCTGCGCCTATGCCGATGACAAAGACCATGCCCAGCGCATCTATGATGCAATCTCGCAGCTCTGGTTCATGCCGGCCACGCCCATCCTCTCCAATGGCGGCACCACGCGCGGCCTGCCCATTTCCTGCTTCCTGAATGATGTGCCCGATTCCCTGAACGGCATTGTCGATACATGGAATGAAAATGTCTGGCTGGCCTCCAATGGCGGCGGTATCGGCACCTATTGGGGCAAGGTCCGCTCCATCGGCGAACAGGTCAAAGGCAGCGGCGAAACCTCCGGCATCATACCCTTCATCCATGTGATGGATGGCCTGACCCTCGCCATCAGCCAGGGCTCACTGCGCCGCGGTTCGGCGGCGGTCTATCTCGATGTCCATCACCCGGAGATCGAGGAATTTCTCGAAATCCGCAAAGCCTCGGGCGATTTCAATCGCAAGGGCCTCAATCTGCATCACGGCATCAATATCACCGACGCCTTTATGGAAGCGGTGCGCGACGGCGCCGATTTCCCGCTGCGCAGCCCGAAAAATGGCGAAGTTATGCGTCATGTGAATGCCCGCCAGCTCTGGCAGCGTATTCTCGAAACCCGGCTGCAAACCGGCGAGCCCTATCTACTCAACATTGATCAGGTGAATCGCGCCCTGTCCAAACATCAGCGCGATCTGGGGCTGAAAGTCTCCACCTCCAATCTGTGCAGCGAAATCACGCTCTCCACCGGCACCGATCATCGCGGCGAAGATCGCACTGCGGTCTGCTGCCTCTCCTCCCTCAATATCGAAACCTGGGATCAGTGGAACGAAGCCGATGGTCTGGTCGAAGATGTGCTGCGCTTTCTCGACAATGTGCTGACCAGTTTCATCGAAACCGCCCCCGACAGCATGGCCCGCGCCAAATATTCAGCCCTGCGCGAACGTTCGGTCGGCCTCGGCGTCATGGGCTTCCATTCCTTCCTGCAAGCTCGTGGCATTCCGATGGAAAGCGTCATGGCAAAAAGCTGGAACATGCGTATCTTCCGCAAAATCCGCCGCGAAGCAGATGCCGCCTCCTATCTCTTGGCCGAAGAACGCGGCCCCTGCCCGGATGCGCTGGAACGCAATATGAAGGCGCGTTTCAGCCACAAACTCGCCATCGCCCCCACCGCCTCGATCAGCATCATCTGCGGCGGCACCAGCGCCTGTGTCGAACCCATCCCGGCCAATGTCTATACGCATAAAACCCTGTCGGGCGCTTTCGTGGTGCGCAATCCGCATCTGGCCAAAGTGCTGGCGCAAAAAGGTCAGGACACATCCGAAACCTGGCAATCCATTGTCGAAAAGGAAGGCTCGGTCGCCCATCTCGATTTCCTCAGCGAAGATGAAAAAGCCACCTTCCGCACCGCCTTTGAAATCGACCAGCGCTGGATCATCGAATTGGCGGCCGACCGCACGCCATTCATCTGCCAGAGCCAGTCGCTCAATCTCTTCCTGCCCGCCGACATCAATAAGTGGGATTTGCATATGTTGCATTGGACCGCTTGGGAGCGCGGCATCAAAAGCCTCTATTATTGCCGCTCCAAATCCATCAGCCGTGCCGGTTTCGCAGGCCAGTTGGAAAAAGAAACCACCATCCAGCACACCGCGCCGCAAACCGACTATGAGGAATGCCTCTCATGCCAGTAGAATTCGGCGCGAGCGACGTAAATAAAGGCGTGCTCAATCTCGGCGCGGAAAATCCCCGCACATTGATCGGCACAGGCCGGGTCGGCCTACTCACCCCGTCCGGCACCTATGATGTCGAACGCTATGCCTGGGCCTATGATTTCTGGAAACGCCAGCAGCAAACCCATTGGATGGGCGAAGAAGTCCCGCTTGGCAATGACATCAAGGATTGGACCGGCTCCCGCGTCAGCGATGCCGAACGCGCCCTCCTGACCCAGATTTTCCGCTTCTTCACCCAGTCCGATGTCGAAGTCGGCGATAATTATCTCAAACGCTACATCCCCATCTTCCAACCACTGGAAGTCCAGATGATGATGGCGGCCTTTTCCAATATGGAAACCGTGCATATCGATGCCTATGCCTTGCTGCTGAAAACGCTGGGCATGCCCAAGGCCGAATTCGAAGCCTTCCGCGATTATCAGGAAATGCGCGACAAGGCCGATTATATGCATACATTCGGCGTCAATACGGTGTCGGATGTCGCCCGCACCCTCGCCATGTTCGGGGCCTTCACCGAAGGCATGTCTCTCTTTGCCAGCTTCGCCATGCTGCTCAATTTCCCGCGCCATAATAAGATGAATGGCATGGGCCAGATCGTCAGCTGGTCCGTGCGCGATGAAAGCCTGCATTGCGAAGGCATCATCCGCCTGTTCCATGAATGGCACCGCGAAACCGGCGCGGTCACCCCTGCCGTGCGCGATGATATTATCGACGTCGCCAAAACCATGGTCCGTCTGGAAGAAGGCTTTGTTGATCTCGCCTTCGGCCTCGGCGCGATCGAAGGCATGAGCGCCGAAAATATCAAAGACTATGTCCGCTATATCGCCGATTGGCGCCTGACCCAGCTCAAGCTCACGCCGGTCTTCGGCAATTTTGAGCTGGTCGATAACAGCTATCGCCAGGTCAAGGCTCATCCGCTGCCCTGGCTCGTGGAAATCCTCAATGGCGTCGAACATGCCAATTTCTTCGAACAACGCGCCACCGAATATTCCAAAGGCGCCAGCCGCGGCAGTTGGGACGGCGAACAGGGCGTCTGGTCCATGTTCGAAAAATCCATAGCCAGCAAAAATCACGCGGCCTGATCTGGTCTCAGCTTTCACGTCGGCGCAGCGCGCTCAGCCCCAGCATCACCGCAAAGGGCGGCAGCCACATGATGCGCGATTGATAGCGATCATGCGGGTTGGACAAAGCCCCGCATATCAAAGCATTGCCCCCGATCCCCAGGCTGAAAATCAAAGCCAGCCAGAACAGGTCACGCTGCCGCCGCATGGCCGATATCATCAGCACGGCGGCCAGACCCAGCAAACCCATCCAGCCAAAGCTCAGATGAATCTGATTGATGCTGGTAAAATCAAACTCGCGGGTCTGTTGGCGGGCCTCCAGATAGGCCGGCAATTGCGCCGGAATCAGCCGCTTGAAATCATTATAAAGCAGCCATTGCTGTGGCTCGATCTGATCCCCGGTGCGAAACATCCCGATCTGCACAAGGCTGGAGCGCAAGGCGGTCGTCACATGCATGACTGGATAGAGCCGCAAACTATCGGCAATCATCCGCGCCGATTCTGCGCGCGTCCCTTCAAACCGGCCCAGTTCTAAAAAGGGGCTTCCCCCACCCCATAACCAAAGATCAGCGGTCTTGGGCAGCCGTCCCTGATAAGCGCATAAATCATAACCGCTGGCGGGACAGGTCTCTTCCAGCAGACGGCTCACAATCCCGTCTTGCAATAAGCGCCCAAAGACAAAATTCGCCCCCGCGCGGCTGACAAAAACATCCCGCGTCAGCACATAATTGGTGGCAAGCAGGGTGCTCAATGCCAGCCCAAAACATAAAATCACACCCCATGGCTGAACCCGGTTTGGCGCGCCCTCCTGCCGCCGCATCAGCAACCGCAACACCATCAGCACCAGCGCGAACCCCGCCATCAAACCCAGATGCGATGAATGACAGGCCGCCGCCACCGCCCCCATCGCGATCAGCAGGCCGAACCGCCACACACCCAAACGCGCCTGATGAAAGCCCAATAGATAGGCGGTGCAAATCACCACAGCCGCCATACTGTCCGGCACAATCTGCCCGACATACCAAGGCAGGCCCGTCACCACACACAGAACAATCCCGATAAGCAACAGCGCCCATAGCGGTAATCCGGGCCGCGTCAGGCGCGCCGTCTGCACCAGCACATAGCTGGTCATCAGTGCCTGTAAAATAATGGAGAACCAAAGGCTGATAGAGCCGCCGCTCAGCCGCAGAAACAGCGAATAGACAGGGGCGCGCTCAACATAGAATTCCCCGCGCAAACCCTGCGCCAGATAACCGCCCGTATCATAGAAAATCAGCGGATAGCCGTTCCATATCGCCGCCATCAGAAGCGGCAGACATAATCCGGCAATGACAAAAGCCTCGGCCCCCGGCCCCAGCTCCCCTATGGCCTTTCCCATCTGGCGCCCCAGCATCTGAGGCCTGATCGCCGAATATCTATCCCCGCCTGCCATAAGCGGGTCTATAAAGGCCGCGTCACCATCCGCCAACCTCCCCCATGCGCCAACCTCTCGCCAGATCTTATGTCTATGTTCTGGGCTGTGCCCATGGCGGTCCCACCTATATAGGCTGGACCAGCGATCCCGACCGCCGCCTGCAACAGCATAATCAGGGCAAGGGTGCCCGATTTACCCGTGGCCGCCAATGGCTGCTGCTCTATGTGGAATGTCATGACAGCCGCTCCGCCGCCATGCGCCGTGAGATCCAGCTCAAAAAAGACAGAAAATTCCGTGCCGGTTTCAGTATTTGCCCTTAATAGCGTGGCCAGGCTCAAACTATGTAGAAGATATCAACATCTGCCTGAGAATATTCTCGTGCGCCTGTGGAACTTGAAACCCGGTCAGGCATTTGCAAATCGCCCCCAATGATGGATCACAGGCTCGATGCGAGTAGATCAAGGCGCATTAAGCCACCCCTATGGCGTAGGCGAGGCAAGCGGGGATACGACTCTGAGCGAGAAAGCGCACGTCAAAGATGAAGCAGACCGCTTTCGCCTTCTTGTCGAAAATGTCACCGATTATGCCATCTGTATGCTCGACCTTTCAGGCAAGGTTCTCAGCTGGAATCAAGGTGCGGCGCGGTTCAAGGGCTATAGCGAAGCCGAAATTGTCGGCCAGCATTTCTCGATTTTCTACAGCGAGCAGGACTGCAAGAACCGCATCCCGGAACGCAATCTCACCATCGCCAGAGAAGAAGGCCGTTTTGAAAGCGAAGACTGGCGTCTGCGCAAAAATGGCGAACGCTTCTGGGCCCATGTCGTCATCGACCCGGTGCGCGATCACCAGGGCCGGCTGATTGGTTTCGCCAAAATCTCCCGCGATCTCACCGACCGCTATCTGGCGCAGCAATCCATGCGCCGCAGCGAAGAGCAATTTCGCCTTCTGGTGCAGAATGTCACCGATTACGCCATTTTCATGCTCAATCCCGATGGAACGGTCGCCAATTGGAATCTGGGCGCCCAACGTATCAAGCTCTATCTCCCTGAAGAAATCATCGGCAAACATTTCTCCTGTTTCTACACCGCGGAAGACCGCGCCAGTGACCAACCCGCTTATGCGTTGAAAACCGTCCGCGACCCGCGCCGGTGCATTTGGCGGTGATCGACAGGCCGTAGTGAACTCGCTGACAAATCGCGATTATCTCGACACCACCGCCTCCACATTAGCAGGGTTAAACAGTCAGAACTTCGCGCAGGCTCAAAGTGCGGCCATGTCGGATATAGATCGATCCTTGGCGGCGGCGACCGCAAATCAAGGTGCCGGGCTGCAAGGCGCTGGCCTGAACCTCTCTGGGGCCGGACTTCTTGGCCAGCTTTCGCAGCAGGAGCTGGATCAGTCCACACAAAGGGCTGGTCTTATGGCCGGTGTTGGTGAGCAGCAACAGGCGCAGAAGCAGAAAGAGCTTGATGGCAGCTATCAGGAGTTTTTGCGCCAACTGGAATCAAAGATGGGCGGCCAGCAACTCTCTAATCAGAGCCTTGGTCTATTCCCGGCCCTCACAAAGACGGATTCGACCAGTAAGGAAAGCGGCGGGTTCGGTCAGATGTTGGGCGGCATCCTTGGTGGCTTCGGGTCGCTCGGGCAGGGCCTCGGGGCAATGGGCCTCTCGTTTTCAGATAGGCGTCTAAAGGCGGATATTGAGCCGCTTATGCGGGACGCGCGCGGTCGCGACTGGTACACATACCGATATAACTGGGAAGGCCCTGAGGCGCTGCATATGGGCGTTATGGCGCAAGATGTTCGGAAGACTGACCCAGATGCCGTTTCCAAAGGCGCAGGCGGCTTCCTGCAAGTTGATTACTCCAAACTCGGGAGGGCTGCTTAATGCCGGGCTTTTTCGATGATCCGCTCAAGAGCATTGGCGGCCTATTTGAAGGCACCCCGAACCCAAAGGGAGGCAAGGATTATTTCGGAGGCCTGTTCAACTACAACCCACCTGAGGGCGGAGGGTTTAGTGACCTCGGCCTGATCGGCGCAACCTTGAAGGATGTGGCGAACGGTGGTGAGACCAATAATATTGGTTCTTACCAGAAGGGGGCTCAGGCGAAGAAGCAAGAGGCTATCCGAAACAATATAAGCGGCAGGTTGTCTGAGATCGGCTTAGGGAGAGGTATGCAAAGTGCACCCGGCCCTCAGGGCGGCGCGGGCAATGATGACGAGATGCGCGGGCTGCTCATGAAATATGTTGCGGCTGGCGGAGACCCCAAGAGCTTTATGGACGTGATGAAGTTCGGGCCTGAATATTCGACCACACCGCAGTTCACACAGGATGGCCGCGCCTATGTCATGTCGAAAGACGGGCAGCCTAAATTCATCGACGGCGTAACCCCGCGCGAGAAAATGGATATCGCACCTTCAGGTGTTGCTTATAACCCGTATGAAGTGCAACCGGGGACTGTTTTTGCCGACCCGAACAAGCCATTTAGCCTCGACCAAAACGGCGCGCCAACTGCAAACCTGCCCTATCAAAGCTACGAAATAAACAAAGCCAGAGCTGGCGCGAGCAATACAAACATCAACACCAAGATGGAAAGCGCGTTCGCCAAAACGATTGGCGAGGAGCGCGGCAAGCGATATGCGGGCCTGATTGAAGGCGCAGACAAGGCACAGAACGAACTTAATATGCTTGGCGCACTGGAAGCCTCGCTCGCCAAAGCCCCGTATCGCGGTCCATTGGCAAATGTATTGACTGATGCAGCTATGTTGGGTGGGCAGCTCGGCTTGAATATGACCGATACTGCTCAGGCTGAAGCTGCTCGCGCTATGTCCAATCAGTTCGCTCTCATGCTGCGTAATCCGGGTGGCGGCGCAGGCATGCCTGGCGCTATGTCCGACAAGGACCGTGAGTTCTTGGTAAAGAGTGTTCCGGGCCTAATGAACTCGCCCAGCGGCGGCCAGCAACTCGTAAATATGATGCGTAAAATGGCGCAGCGTAGAATTGAAGTTGGCCAAATGGCTGATGAATATGTCCAGAAGCGCGGTGTGATTGATAGCGGGTTTAATAAGCAGGTGCAGGAGTGGGCCAAGGCAAACCCTCTCTTTGGTGGTCAACAGCAAGCCACCAGTTCCGCCGCTCCAATCCGCGTCCAATCTCAATCTGATTATGATCGCGTGCAGCCGGGTTCTCAGTACGTGGCTCCTGATGGTACTATGAGGATTAAGCGTTGATGCCGTGGCAAGATGATCCGGTTGCAGGCGCTACGGGCGCTTGGGAGGCTGACGAAATTGTGGCCTCTGAGCCACGCAAGAGCCAATCCTTGGGTTTCTACAAAGGCGCCATGAAGCCGCTCGATAATGCCGCGCAATGGTTGGAGTCCGGAGCAAAGGCGATTGGGATTGATACTGATGGACTGAGCAATTTTCTTGGTATGCCAACAGCACAACAGGCGGCCCAAAGTCATAAGGACTACGCTCTCGGGCGCGAGCAGTCCGGTGAAATACCGGGTGGGCTAGGTCAATTTGCGGGCTCAGTTATAGGGACGATCCCCGCAATCGCCGCAACGCGAAACCCAATTATAGGTGGCTCAATAGCAGGGGCCCTTGATACAGACAGTAAGGATATATCAGGGATCGCCACTGATGCAGTTATCGGCGGTGCATCAGGTAAGGTTGGCGATACAGTCGTGAGAGCTGCATCTAGCTTGATTGCGCCCAAGGTATCCAAGGCCGTTCGAACTCTCGTCGATGAGAAAATCCCACTCACTATAGGCCAGATAAAGGGCGGGATGGTGAAGCGCATGGAGGATGCCTCAACTTCAATCCCGCTCTTTGGGGATGTTGTTAAGGCTGCTCGGAACAGAAGCTTGGAAGCCTTTAATCGTGCCGCTGTAAATAGAACATTAGCCCCGATAGGTGAAAAGCTTCCTGCTGGTGTTAGTTCTGGTCACGAAGCGGTTGATTACGCCGCGAATGCTTTGCAGGGCGCGTACGGTGCCGTTTTACCGAAGGTGTTGTTCAAGGCTGATCAGCAATATTCGGCGAATGTAAAAAACCTTTTGGACCTATCAAAAAACATTCCTGAATATGGGTCCAAGCTCCTCCGCGCTTTCATCAAAACTGAAATTGCACCGCGCATGTCTAAAGCCGGGAGTATGTCTGGTGAGGCATTCAAGGAGGTATATAGCAAGCTTGGCAGGGAGATTGCTGATTACGGGCGCTCCTTGAACCCTAATGACCGCAAGCTGGCAGATGGGTTCAGAGAATTACAGTCTCAAATGCGCCGCGGCCTAGAGCGCGCGAACCCGGCTGACGCACCCAAACTTAAGAATATCGATCGTGGTTATTCAAACCTCGTCCGCATTGAAAATGCAGCCTCGCGCACAGGCACTAAAGGCGGCGTATTCACACCGGCCCAACTCCAAGGTGCTGTCAGAGCTACTGATAATTCAGTTCGTAAAAGGTCGGTCGCGCGGGGGAGTGCACTAATGCAGGACCTATCTGCGGCTGGTAAGGAAGTCCTGCCATCATCGGTCGCGGATAGCGGGACGGCTACGCGCGGTTTATTAGCTTACTTGGCCGGCGGTGGTGCAGCGCATTTTATCGATCCCGTAGCGGGCGCTGGCTTGCTTGGCTCATTAGCAGCTTACACTAAGCCGGGGCAAAAAATGGTTACAGGTCTATTTGCCCGCCAGGCGTCCAATGTTGAAAAGCAACTTGCCGATTTGATAACCCATCTTCGTGGCCCAGCGACTTTGGCGGGGCCTGCGATGCTTGCGAATTCTCGGACTGACGTAAGCGCGCCATAGCGAAACAATAGCTGATGCTGTGACGATGCTCGCAGCGGTAGTCAGCTCCATTTAACAATTCCTATTGTTCGGAGACCATCACCCATGGGCGATCTGCTCACGCGTGCGACCACGTCATTGCGGGATGACGAAACCCTGCATGACTCTAGCACGGCACCTTACGAGCCCTACAAGAGTGAATTGCGCGCCCTTCATGCCCTACAAATCATGGTCGCGGAAGGGTGGATTTCGGGCATCGTTAACGCACCGAATGGGAATGAAAAAGAAGGTGAACGCTATTTAGTATCGGCCAATCCAGATGGCGTTTTTGTCAACACCAAGAACTGCCTTGCTGTTATGGTTGATGACATTTGGCATTTCAGTGATCCGAAAGATGGATTGGCCATTTATAACAAAGCAAATGGCAAGCCTTATTATTACAAAGCGTCTGATCTTACATGGGTACAAGGCTCTGCTTTACTGAGCGATTTAGGGACTGCCGCAACCCACGATGCAGGGGATTTTGAACCAGCTGGATCATCTGTAGCAGTTCAGGCCGCAAGCCTGCAAAAAACTCAGAACCTCCTCGATTTAGATGATACTTCTTCAGCGCGGGCTAATCTTGGCCTTGGCACTGCGGCTGTTAGCGACATATCAGCTTTTGATCCAGCCGGGAGCGCAGCAGCCGTGCAGAGCGGAGGCTTGCAAAAGTCTCAGAACTTGTCAGATGTCATAAATACATCGACTGCGCGGATTAACTTAGGCCTTGGCACTGCGGCTGTTCGGGATGCTGCTGATTTCGATCCCGCGGGCGCGTCCGAAAATATCTTAAGTGAACTTGCAGCTATTTCTACAACCGGAAAGGTATATACAGATACGATTGCAGGGCTTTTAAACACAGAAGGCACCGGTGATGAGAACAGGTACTTCCTTGTTCCCGGCGTGCATTCAAACGGATTCCTGACCTTATATCGCAATGATGAAGATGTGGCCGTTGAGGTTACAACAGGTCTAGGAACAACCTATGTATCGGTCATCGGTGAAGAATCCGGGCATGCAATGGAGTGGCGGATAGGCACGCAATTGGCCGCCTATATTGACATTCAAGGATATTTCACGCCTTGGAGATTTAAGCCCCCTTCCTCATCCATCGATCTAGGTGCCCTCAAAACGGAAATATCTGCCCGTCTTTTGAGCGGGCCTGTAGGTGAGTCGTTACAGGGCTCAAAAGAAGAAGGCGGCTATGCCTTTCCATTCTATTGCGGCAATCAATTGGTATTGGGTTTGCCGCTTGGCTCAAATGTTTGGTCTGGAAAAATTGAACGAGCAATTGTGGCTGAACGCGCACTCATGTCTGGGATGGCAGACATAGCAAATGACGATTATTTGGTGCGCGTGGTTGAGAGCGACGGATACTTCCAAATTGAGGTTGAGACATTGTCCAGCGGACAGGTCACACGCCTGACTCATGACGGATATAATGTTGGTCCCCAATTCGCACCTAATAATAACCTGTTATTCGCGCACAGTGAAAATGGTTTGGAGTGGGTGACAAAAATTGCAGCTCTGCCGAATGGCAAGTCATATGCTGCAACATCGTTACCCAGCTGGTACTTTATTGGTGACAGCCTGACCGCAGGTAGCGGCGGCACCCCATACCCCTCACAATTTGCGACTTTAACAGGACTGGGGAGCGTTAATGAGGGAGTAAGTGGGCAGACATCCTCCCAAATTATTGCACGTTTTGATGCGCTGCCCACTATCATTTCTGTCTCAGGAGATGAGCTGCCGGGTAGCGGCAATGTTGATGTAACTTCGATAAGTCCATCTATACTTCAGGCAGGCAGTGGGTGGGCAACGACAAAGACTTTACGCGGCTATTTCTTGGATAGTGATTTACTTTTTGATTTGTCGGTTGATGGCGATGGCGATTATACCTTAACGCGTGTAAATGCGGGGGCCCCTGTGGCCTGCCCACCGGGTGCAGTATTTCATCCTGACGTGAGACTTCAGTGTGATCGCACAACTGTTATTTGGGCGGGCACAAACGATGGGTGGTCCGCGAATGATGGCACTGCGCTAGTTGCTAATATTGAAGCATTTATCAATCGGATGATGTCGTTAGCAAAGCATTGGCTTGTAATAGGCCCACTCGTGTCATCAGTAGATAATAGCACTCAGAAGTCCAATAAGATCGCCGCTAATGCGTTATTGGCATCGACTTTTGGAACGCGCTCAATAAATGTGCAATCATACCTTACGAATGAGACTTGGCTTACTGAGCGTGGGGTTAGCCTCGATGTCACTGACCTTGCTGATATTGCGGTTGATGTTCCACCAACATCACTTAGATCCGACCAACTACATTTGACAACTGTGGGCTACGGCCTTGTCGCGTGGCTGGTGCATCAGCGCGCAGAACAAAAGGGATGGCTTTAATGGTTGATTTCCTGTCTTTTCACGCCGATGTGTCCGCGCCGGTAGACCCGGACATGCCACAGCGAGAACCTGATCTTATGTTGAACGAAGGTTCTCTGATGCTGATAGACCCAGCGCATTCTGAAGACCCATGGGCGGCGGGTGTGCCGGGGGCTGGCGCCGTAAAAAATATCGCTCTGGCCAAGGCTCAGGCTTTAATCGGCTCCGGCGATGCATCTACGCTTGGCGCGGCGTGGACATATGATGTTGCAATTACCGGTGACGTTGGCTTGATTGAGCGCACGGCGAAGGGTGGGCTCCATGTAATCTGCTCACAGTCCGCTTTCCCCGGGTACAGTGCAAAATTTACTTTGCCGACATTGATCAAGCAGTATCTCGCTGATCATCCTACTCATGAATATTATATCGATATGTGGCACAGACCGACGCGGCAGGCATTAAACGCTTCGCTTACAGCGAATGTGCGCCCCCCAAAATTCCTACTACAAAGCACAACTACGCCAGTTAACAACCATCTTGCTTATTTGAATAATGCCGGCTTTTACCCTGCAGGCTCTAAACTCATAGGTAGGGAACTCACGCCCGGGCCTGATGATCTGTCAAATTGTTTTGCGGCCATCGCGGTGAATGGATGGACAGGTACGCCAGCCGCGAACGCGGCGGCGTTAGTCGCGGAGATCGGCTGGGGTGGTCTCACAGCTTATGCTAGCGCTAGCTGGTACGCGCTATATGGTAGTCATGTCCTTTACCGCTGGTATCTTGAGGATTTAACAGTCAGCGGATTATCATTTTCTGAGCGTCGTGACCGCAGCATGCGTGCATGGAATTACGCTATGACGCAGGGCCGCTACAGCGATGATAGCTATACCGACCCGACAACAATACCGTGAGGTTTTCTACTAATTTCTCCTTGCGAGAATTTGTTAGATCAGCAAAGGGTGAGGCTTTTGGAATAGATAATACACCAACGCCTCAAGTATTATCGGCCCTGCGCCACACCGCCATGAATATGGAACTGGTTAGGTCCGCACTCGGTAATAGACCAATCCAGATCAATAGCTGTTATCGCAGCCCAGCACTTAATAAGTTGGTTGGTGGGGTTAAAAACTCTGATCACCTAACAGGTCATGCGGTTGATTTTGTGTGCCCGAAATATGGTTCACCGTTTGACTGCGCAATAGCTATTGCTGGCGCGGGAATTAAGTTCGATCAACTCATCTTAGAGTACGGCTGGATACATATTTCATTCGCGCCAAGGATGCGCGGCATGTGTCTGACCATCAAGAGCGCGCGAGCGCCCGCTGAACACGGCTTAGTCCGTTAGCCCGCGCCTAGCGGCATCTAGGCAATCACAAATCACGGAGTATCAAATGGATAAGGCAATTATCCAGACGCTCCCGACTGTCCTCAGGCAAGCCCTGATGATCGGCGGGTCGCTGTTTGGTTACGGCGCGCATCTCAGCCAAGACGATATGTCGGCCCTTGCTGGTGGCATCTCCGCCATTCTCGGTGTGGCATGGTCGCTCTATGCGTCGTACCGAAAGAACCAAACTGTCATCGCTGCGAAGGGGGACTAAGATGCGAACCATTCAACGCCTGTTTTTGCCGCTACTTGCTGGCTGCTTATTGGTAGCTTGTTCGGCCTTGCGTCTGCCGGACCCGCAAACTCCTGCACAGTCTGTATATGCAGCAAAGCATACATTTGCTGCGGCTCTGGTCATCGCCAACACGTATAAAAATCTCCCCCCATGCGGAGGCGAATATACGCTTTGCTCTGATCAAGCGGTGGTCTCTAAGCTTCAACTTGCAGCCACCGCCGCAAAAGCCACGCTAGACGCGGCTGAGGAAACAGTCCGCGATCCTAACTGGCGAGGCGGCACGACCGATAAAGCCATAGTGGCGGCGTCTAATGCGCTAGGCGCATTTGTCAGCATCACCGAAACGATCAGGAGCCAGCCATGAGCGATAAGACATTTAAGCTGATCTTTGAGGCCATCGCGGCCATTGAGATGCTGGCAGCGGGCCATGCTGCCATTCAGCGGATCGTGCAAAATCTGCGCAGCTCATTGGCGGCGATGCAGGTCGAGCGGCGCGATCCAAGTGAGGCGGAATGGGCGTCTATTGATGCAGAGATCACAGCAGCGCTCGCGCAGCTGAAGCGATAATCAGAGGGGGGGGGCGGGCAATGGCCAGCGAGTTAGAACGCATAGCGAAATTAGAGGCTGATGCCCGCCACGTTGAGACGAGGTTGGAAAACATAGAGCTGATATTGGCAGGGATTAAAGCAACGCTCGATCAAATGAAGGGCGGAAAGCGGGCGCTGTTAGGCCTGTTCGGACTAGTCGGGTCCGCCGTGGCTATTCTTGGTTCGATCTTCTCATGGAAGATTGGTGGGTGAGGCTCGAGAACGAGCTATGAACAAAGTCCACGGATTCTCCACGAGTCTGTGTGCCGTGTTCTGCTTTCGTATGCCGATCTATGCCGGATGCCGCGTCTGGCCGAAATCTAGACTACTGATAACATTGGAAGAATGGTGGGCGCGAGAGGGATTGAACCTCTGACCCCTCCCGTGTGAAGGGAGTGCTCTCCCGCTGAGCTACGCGCCCCGCTTATCGCGGACCCGCCCTATAAGGCTCGCGCCCCGATCCCGTCAAGTTCAAACCCTTTGCAATTTTCAGTAAAAGCTTAAGCAATTATTTGGTTTAAACCGGCTTTGCGCGGCCAACCCGGCAAATTTTGCCTTGCGGATAAGGCGCGCTGCACCCATGTCAAATGCACCCACCTAGGGGCCCGCAAATTGCACTTACCCCAAATGTCATGCCTCAAGTGTAATATACGGGTCTGACATGTGACCCTTAGTTGCCCGGTTTGCGCCTCCGCAAGCCGGGCGCTTTTTTAGATTTTCAGTAATTGCCGCGCCAGTTCCGGGATCCGGGTGAAATCGCCCGTCACCACATCGCCCCCCAGCAAATGGGGCGGCTCCGGCGTATAGCCATAATCCACCACGATCACCGGCACCCCGGCCGCCCGCGCCGTTGCCACATCGGTGGCGCTGTCGCCAATCATCACCGCGCCGCCGTCCATGCCGCCTAATTCCGCCACCACGGCCTCGAACACTTTGGGATTTGGCTTATGCACCGGCAAGCGCCCGGCCCCATGGATCGCCCCGAAATAACCGTCCAGATCCAGCTGCGGCAGCAGCAAATCGGTCAATTCCTGCCCTTTATTGGTCAAAACACCCAGCCGCCAACCCTCGGCCTTCAAAGCTTTCAAGGTGGAAACCACACCCGGAAAAGGCTGGCTCTCCACCGCGATATGGGCCCTGTATTGCACGATATAATCCTGAACCAGGCGGTCCAGCTGCGCCGCGTCTATGGGCCCCCCGGTCCGCCGAAAGGCCTCGTCGATCATGGCCCGTGCGCCATGCCCCACCAGATGCCGCAGATCGGCTGGCACTACGCCGGCCCGCCCTTCCTGCGCCAATATGGCATTCAGCGCCGCCAAAAGATCAGGCGCCGTATCCACCAATGTTCCATCGAGATCAAAAATAAGAGCTGCGTTCTGTGTCATGTCCGGTGTTTTTCATCTTCCTGGAGTTCAGTTAACCCACAAGTTGCTCCTGTCTGGCAATATGCGGATACAAAACGTCACTTTACCCCCCGGGGTAACAAAGGTTATCGCGTCCAGTCAAAGCGTTAGAGCGAGCAAAGCGTGAACAAGGCAGCAGTGATTCTGGCGGCGGGTATGGGCACCCGTATGAAATCCGCCACCCCGAAAGTGCTTCACAAAGTGGCGGGCCTCGCCATGCTGGGCCATGTCATCAAGGCCGCGCGCGGTGCAGGCGCAGGTCGGATCGTGGTCGTCACCTCGCCCGATGGTCAGGCCGTGCGCGATTTCGCCGAACAGCAGGGCGCGCAATCCGTCATCCAGCCCGAACAATTGGGCACAGGCCATGCCGCCCGCTGCGCCGCCCCCGCTTTGGCCGATTTCGATGGCCTCATCGCCATCACCTATGGCGACATGCCCCTGCTCAGCGCCAAGACATTCGAAGCCGCCTTCCAGGCCCGCCCCGATCAGGGACTCTCCATCACCGCGTTTGAAGCGGCCGATCCCGCCGCCTATGGCCGTGTGCTGCTCGATGCCAAAGGCCATCTCGATCACATCGTCGAATATAAGGATGCAAGCGAGACGGAGCGCGCCACCACTCTATGTAATGCCGGCCTTCTGGTGGCGGATGCGCGCAAATTCTTCATCTGGGCGGACCAGCTTAAAAACAACAATGCCCAAAGCGAATATTATCTCACCGATATTCCCATCCTCGCCAAACAGGATGGCCTGACCTGCGCCGTCGCCCGCACCGATGAGATCGAGGTCATGGGCGTCAATAGCCGCGCCGAGCTGGCGCTGGCCGAACAGGCGATGCAGCAAAGATTGCGCAAAGCTGCCTTGGCCAATGGCGTCGGCATGACAGCACCTGAAACGGTCTATCTCTGCCATGACACTGTTCTGGCGTCCGATGTGCAGATCGATCCCTTCGTGGTCTTCGGCCCCAAAGTCGTGGTGCAGCGCCATGTCCATATCAAAGGCTTCAGCCATATCGAAGGCGCGGTCATCGAACAGGGCGCATTGATCGGCCCCTATGCCCGTCTGCGCCCCGGCGCTGAAATCGGCCCCGATGCACATATCGGCAATTTCGTCGAAGTGAAAAAAGCCAAAATCGAAAAAGGCGCCAAAGCCAATCACCTCACCTATATCGGTGATGCCATCATCGGGGCCGGTGCCAATATCGGCGCGGGCACCATCACCTGCAATTATGACGGCTTCGGAAAATATCTCACCGAAATAGGCGAGGGTGCTTTTATCGGCTCGAACACATCGCTGGTGGCGCCGGTCAAAATCGGCGCGGGCGCCATCACGGGCGCAGGCAGCACGATCAGCAAAAATGTGCCCGATCATGCGCTGGTCGTTACCCGCGCAGCGCTTTCTGAAAAAGAAGGCTGGGCCGCAAATTTCCGTCATCGCAAACAGGCTGAAAAAGCCAAAAAGGGGTCGAACTAATGTGCGGCATTGTTGGTATCGCCGGAACGTCAGATGTCGCGCCCGTCATCCTCGAAGCGCTGCGCCGCCTCGAATATCGCGGTTATGATTCCGCCGGCATCGCCACATTGGTCGATGGCGCGATTGCGCGTCGTCGCTCACCGGGCAAATTACATAATCTTGGCACTGTGCTGCAGAACCATCCGCTGGGCGGGCGCACCGGCATCGGCCATACGCGCTGGGCCACCCATGGCGCACCGACCGAAAGCAATGCCCATCCCCATGCCTCGGCGCGGGTCGCGCTGGTGCATAATGGCATTATCGAAAATTTCCGCGAATTGCGCGATGAGCTGGCCGCCAAAGGTCATCATTTCGAATCTGAAACCGATACAGAAGTCGCGGTCCATCTTGTCACCGATTTTCTCGATCAGGGCCTGGATCCCGAACGCGCCGCGATTGCTGCGGTGCGCCGCCTCACCGGTGCCTATGCGCTGGCGATGATTTTCAAAGGCGAGGAATCCCTGCTGATCGGCGCGCGTAAAGGCAGCCCGCTGGCCATCGGCTATGGCGATGCCGAAGCCTATCTCGGCTCCGATGCTTTCGCGCTGGCCCCTTTCACCAATCGCGTCGCCTATATGGAAGATGGCGATATCGTCGTGATCCGCAGCAAGGATGTGACGATCTACGATGAAGCAGGCCGCCCCGCCAATCGCGAGGTCAAAATCACCAGCGCCTCCACCGCGCTGGTCGATAAAGCCGGCAAACGCCATTTCATGGCAAAGGAAATTCACGAACAATCCAATGTGATCGCCCACACATTCGCGCATTATATCGATGCCTCTGGCCCGCGCGTCGCATTACAGGAAAAAGGCCTCGAAGATATTCTCGCCAATACGACGCGGCTTACTTTGTCGGCTTGCGGCACGGCCTATTATGCAGGTCTTGTCGGGAAATATTGGTTCGAACAATTGGCCCGCCTGCCGGTGGAAGCCGATGTCGCGTCCGAATTGCGCTATCGCCAGCCGGTTTATGAAAAAGGCGGCACGGCGCTTTATATTTCACAATCGGGCGAAACCGCCGATACGCTGGCCGCCCTGCGCGATGCCAAGGCTCAGGGCCAAACCACCCTCGCCGTGGTCAATGTGATGGAAAGCTCCATTGCCCGCGATGCCGATCTGGCGCTGCCCACTTTCGCGGGGCCTGAAATCGGGGTTGCCTCGACCAAAGCCTTCACCTGTCAGCTCAGCGCGCTGGCCGCGCTCGCCATCGCGGCCGGCCGCGCCCGTGGCCATCTCAGCGATGAACAGGAACAGGCCTATTGCGCAGCCCTGTTGGAAACACCGCGCCATATTGTCGAATTCCTCAAACAGGAAAGCAAAATCGAAGCGCTGGGTCAGGAAATCGCCAAAGCGCGCGACGTGCTCTATCTCGGTCGCGGCGTGAACTTCCCGCTCGCCATGGAAGGCGCGCTCAAGCTCAAGGAAATTTCTTATATCCATGCCGAAGGCTATGCCGCAGGCGAAATGAAACATGGCCCCATCGCCCTGATCGACGAAGATGTCCCCGTCATCGTCATCGCCCCGCATGACAATCTGTTCGAGAAAACCATCTCCAATATGCAGGAAGTCATGGCGCGCGGCGGCAAGGTGGTGCTGATTTCCGATGAACAAGGCCTCGCCCGCGCAGGCGATGCCGTCTGGCAGACGATTCAGGTTCCCAAAGCCGATCCCTTCATCTCGCCGCTGCTCTATGCCGTGCCGATCCAGCTTCTGGCCTATCACACCGCCGTGGCCAAAGGCACGGATGTCGATCAGCCCCGCAATCTGGCGAAATCGGTCACGGTGGAATGATGGTTTAACGTGGGGCGGAGGAGACGGCGTCCACCGTATATTTCTGCCTTAATGCTTCCACATCCTCTTGGATCATTCCAGGAATGAGGAAGAGGTCGATAAAAACCCAGATTACGGTGATCACCAGACCGAAAAAAGTTATACTGATCAAAAGCATGACAGCACCCGTCCCGACCCGGCCGAGATAGAATCTATGCGCTCCGAGAAAGCCCAGAAAAATGGCAAGCAGATAGGCCACGCCCGCGCTTGGCTTCTCATTGGTGATACGTTGTTCGATCAAAATTTTATCTTGTGTAGAAAGCATGATGTCCTCGTATATTGCATGACCAAAGTTTGACCGGACGCAACACGCACACTGTAATATGAAGCAACTCCCATAGGATATTCTGGATTGAGCGTAAATCCACCCGATCCCGCCGCCCTCAAACGGGCCGCCGCCACCAAAGCCCTCGACTATGTCCAGAATGGCATGAAGCTGGGCCTCGGCACCGGCTCCACCGCCGAAGCTTTTCTCGATGTGCTTGGCCCGCGCGTCCGCGGCGGTCTCAGCATCACCGGCGTCGCCACGTCTGAACGCACCGCGCATAAGGCCCGCAGCCTCGGTATCCCCGTCGCCGATCTCGATCTCGTGGGCGAACTTGATCTCGTGATCGATGGCACCGATGAATCCGATCGCGACCTCAATCTGATCAAAGGCGGCGGTGGTGCCCATCTGATCGAAAAACTGGTCGCCAGCGCCGCGCGCAAAATGGTGGTGATCGCCGATGGCAGCAAATTCGTCAGTAGCCTCGGCAAATTTCCGCTCCCCCTGGAAGTCGTACCCTTCGGTCATGCCAGCACCGCACGCCGTATCCAGCATGAGATGCAAAAACACGGCTACACAATCACCCCCCTCCTGCGCCAGAAAGACGGCGCGCATTTCATCACCGATAGCGGCAATCTGATCTATGACTGCGCCTTCGGCACTATCCATAATCCCGCCGCCTTGGCCCAACAGCTCTCGGCCATTACCGGCATTGTGGAACATGGCCTGTTCATCGGCATGGCCAGCACCCTCATTCTCGCCCGCCCCGAAGGCGTCGAAGTGATCGAGAAAGTCTGATGTCCAATTTTGAGTATGATCTTTTCGTCATTGGCGGTGGCTCCGCCGGTGTCCGCGCCAGCCGTCTCGCCGCGTCGCATGGCGCGCGCGTCGCCATCGCCGAGGAATATGGCTTCGGCGGCACCTGCGTACTTCGCGGCTGCATCCCGAAAAAACTCTTCGTCTATGCCAGCCGCTTTGCCGAGGAATTCGAGGACAGCGCAGGTTATGGCTGGTCCATAGGATCATCCAGCTTCAGCTGGCCCAAACTGATCGCGGCCAAAGATAAAGAAATCGCCCGTCTTGAAGGCCTCTACAAAGAAAATATCCAGCGCGCCGGTGCCGAAATCATCCTGGACCGCGCCGAATTTACAGGCCCTCACGAGATCGCGCTCAAAAACAGCGGCAGAAAAATCACCGCCGAACGCATCCTCATCGCCACGGGCGGCCGCCCCTCATGGGATCTGGGCGCGGGCATCAGCGGCGCGGAACATTGCATCACCTCGAATGAAGCCTTTCATCTGAAAGAGCTGCCGCAAAAAATCATCATCGCCGGCGGCGGCTATATAGCGGTGGAATTCGCCCAGATTTTCCATGGCCTCGGTGTCGATGTCACGCTGGTCTATCGCGGCGAGAAAATCCTGCGCGGCTTCGACGATGATATGCGCGACGCCCTCACCGATGCCCTCAAAGAAAGCGGCATCCGCCTTCTCACCAATTGCGTTTTCAAAAATGTCGGCTTACGCGGCCAGACCCGCATCGTCACCACAAATATAGGCGAGACGTTGGAAGCGGATCAGGTTCTGCTCGCTATCGGCCGCATCCCCAATACGGATGGGCTGGGGCTGGCAAACGCGGGTGTCACCATCGGCGCGCGCGGCGCGGTCGTGGTCGATGCCTATTCCCAGACCTCGCAACCCCATATTCATGCGCTGGGCGATGTCACCGATCGCATCGCCCTCACACCGGTCGCCATACACGAAGCCATGTGCTTCATCCGCACCGTCTACGAAGGCAAGCCGACCAAAGCTGATCATCATCTCGTGCCCAGCGCGGTCTTCACCACGCCCGAAATCGGTACGGTCGGCCTGAGCGAGGCAGATGCACTGGCCCATGGCCACACAATCGATGTCTATCGCTCCAGCTTCCGCCCACTGAAAAACACCGTATCGGGCCGCGCCGTGCGCTCGGTGATGAAATTGATCGTCGATGCCCAAACAGATCGCGTGCTGGGCTGCCACCTCTTTTCGCCGGATGCTGGCGAGATGACCCAGCTCATCGCCGTGGCGCTCAAAATGGGGGCCACCAAAGCCCAGCTCGATGCCACAATCGCGCTGCATCCCAGCGCCGCCGAAGAATTGGTGACCATGCGCACCAGGTCCTATTCAAAAGCACCGGTTTAAACACGCCTCCAAAGGGCCGCCTCTGCCGACTGTGCGAAACCTTGAAACACAAAAAGAAACGGCGCCCGTTGGGGCGCCGTTTGCTTATTCATGGAAGACCTGTGGTCTTAGGCTTTGCGGCGAAGGCGCAGCGCGCCCATGCCAGCCAGACCGGCGCCCAACAGGGCCAGGGTCAGCGGTTCCGGAACCTGTGTCGGACGGCCTTCGGCGATCAGCGTGGCCGACCAGGACGAGGCGGTCGAATTGATCTTCGTGCCGCTGAACAGGATCACCGCATCGGTTTCTTCGCCGCCATTGACGGTCAGAACGCCGGTCAGGGTCAGGTTGATGAAGCCCATGCTGTCCGTGCCGGTCCAGCCATTGGTGGCTGCCGCGCTGACCGTGTCGAGATTGAAAGTCAGCGTATCGGTGCCCGAGATGATGACAAAGCTCGGAATGGCCGAGAAGGTCGGGATATAGGTGAAGTCTTCAATCGTGCCCGCAGTGCCGGTGAAGATTGCCAGATCGCCGGTGCCGGCGCTCGCATTGAACACATTGCTCGAAGGCGCGAAGCTGATGCCCGTATAGGTGGCGATGCTTGCGCCGCCCGAACCGACAAATTGCTGCGGACCAGCCGTGCCGTTCAGGGTCAATGTCCCGGTGATCGGGGCGGCCATGGCGGAACCAGCAAAAACGAGGCTCACAGCAACGGCGGCAATGCCGGCTAATTTAGAGAATTTCATTGTTGGTTCCCTTCGAAGAACGCAAAACGCTTTTATCTGCCCAAATCAAGCAGGAACCGTGCCACAAGCATTTTTCCTGGTTTTCCGCCCTTAAATCTTAATAAATGCCTTACACTGTAAACAGGCATTACAGTGATTATCACCAGGAACTATAGATTATATAGCAATTACAATGTGTTATGTAATGTTGTCGCCAATTATGGCTGTCACACCCTCTATCACTCTGCTGAGTTTAACTGGTTAAATAACTTACATAATTTCACGGCCCTGAAATTATCCACAATCTGCTGCCGCGCGGGCCCATCGCCGCTGCGCACTCGCCAAAACCCTGCATTCTTTCAGGCAAGCCCGCTGGCAATGGGCCAAGCCTTCGCCTATATCCGGGCGTATATAAGGAGATTGTGTTTTGGTTCAGAATTGGAGTCCTTCAAGCTGGCGTTCAAAGCCCATGCGCCAGATGCCGGTCTATACCGACCAGGCCGCCCTCGCCGCGGTTGAATCACGCCTGAAGGAGCATCCCCCGCTGGTTTTTGCCGGCGAGGCCCGCAACCTCAAAGCCTCTCTGGCCCAGGTCTGTGAAGGCAAAGCCTTCCTCCTGCAAGGCGGCGACTGCGCCGAAAGCTTCGCCGAGTTCCATGCCGACAATATCCGCGACACGTTCCGCGTCCTGTTGCAAATGGCCGTGGTGCTCACCTTCGCCGCGGGCGTGCCCGTCGTAAAAGTCGCCCGTATCGCAGGCCAGTTCGCCAAGCCGCGCTCCGAAGATCATGAAACCCGCGATGGCATCTCGCTGCCATCCTATCGCGGCGACATCATCAACGGCCCGGATTTCAGCCCCGAAGCCCGCGCCCATGATCCCCAGCGCCTGATGCAGGCCTATGCCCAAAGCGCCGCCACGCTCAATCTGATGCGGGCCTTCGCAACGGGCGGCTATGCCGATCTGCACAATGTCCATCGCTGGACATTGGGCTTTATCAATGGCTCGCCTTCGGGCGAACAATATCGCGCGCTCGCAGCCCGCATTTCCGAAACGCTGGATTTCATGGAAGCCTGCGGCATCACCCCGGAATCGACGCCGCAACTGCGCACCACCGATGTCTATACCAGCCATGAAGCGCTGCTGCTCGGTTACGAAGAAGCCATGACCCGCACCGATTCCACCAGCGGCGATAAATATGACACCAGCGCCCATATGGTCTGGATCGGTGATCGCACGCGCCAATTGGACGGCGCCCATGTCGAATTCTGCCGTGGCATAAAAAACCCGCTGGGCCTGAAAGCCGGTCCCAGCCTGCCCGCAGATGAATTGCTCCGGCTGATCGATATTCTGAATCCGGAAAATCAGCCGGGCCGCATCACGCTGATCACACGCTTCGGCTCCGACACTGTGGCGGAAAAACTGCCGCGCCTTGTGCAGACCGTGCAACGCGAAGGCAAAAAAGTCGTGTGGTCCTGCGATCCCATGCATGGCAATACGATCAAATCCGCCACCGGTTATAAAACCCGTCCCTTCGATCGCATTCTGAAAGAGGTCAAAACCTTCTTCGATGTGCACCGCGCCGAAGGCAGCCATGCCGGCGGTGTGCATTTCGAAATGACCGGCCAGAACGTCACCGAATGTCTGGGCGGTGCACAGGCCATCAGCGAGGAAGATCTCTCCAGCCGTTATCACACCCATTGCGATCCGCGCCTCAATGCCAGTCAGGCTTTGGAGCTTGCTTTCCTGATGGCGGAATCCATCCGTGATGAACGTCTGAAAGAAGGCCGCTTTGCCGCCTCGGCTTAAAATCTAAGCCATGGGCTGGGCGCGCCTGCTCGCCAAAGGCTGGGTGCTGTTCTGCCTCTATGCGGCGGTGCTGGCGCTCGCGCAAAATTTTGGCGCGGCGCATATCGGCAATCTGCTCATCGCGGCTTCTCTCTTCCTCGCCATGGGCGTGCTCTTCGCAGTGGGCTATGGCTTATCGGGCCATAACAGCGTGCGGGCGCTGCTGTATTCGGTCCAGGCCCATCACCTGCTGCCCGATTTCAACCGCCTGATCTTTCTGATCTTCATTCTCTTAAGCCTGATCACCCAAATCCTGCTGCTGCACAATCCGCATCCCATCCCCCTCTGGCTTGGCTGGATCGCCGGCGCGATGCAGATCATCCCCGGCCAGCACGCCCTGCTTCAAGCCCTGGCCCCCTGCGCCGCGCCGCAGCAGAGCGCGCTTCTCCTGCATGGCGCGGCGGTCAGTTGGCTGCTGGCGCTGATCTATCTCGCCTCATCCCTGTCGCGCATCCGTCTGGCCGCCGGTCTGATACGGCTCGAACGAAGCGCCCGCGGGGAATCTGCCGGGGCAGCCTGGCATACAGCTTTGCTGGGCCTTGCCGGCATAATCGGCATCCAGCTTTTTGGTCTGGGCAGCGTCTATGGCTGGACCCTTTGTCAAAGCCTGACAGGCCTGCCCGGTCAGGTGCTCACCGGTCTGGCCCCGCTGATGCTGGCCTATCTTTTGGGGACAGCCCTTACAGCGGCCCTCTCCTTAACCTCCGAGCAAATCCCGCCAAAGCAGTAAACCCATTTTAATTCAATGTGTTACACGATGTAACACAGTGCAACATTTTATGAGTCGCTTCCTCTGCCCCGCCATGGCTTTAGTGCTCGCGTCGTCGCAAAGCTGGGTCATCTCTTGATTCATATCCTGAATAACAAAAGCGTTTTACGTGCCGGTGTTGTCGGCACGGGGGCTTTTGGCCGTCATCATGCGGGCAAATATGCCAGCGCGCCCGGCACCCAGCTCACCGCCATCGCCGATCTCAGCGCGCAAAATCGTGCGCTGATGTCAGATCGCTATGGCGTCGAAACATTTGAAGATTGGCGCGATCTGATCGGCAAGGTCGATCTCGTCAGCATCTGCTCACCGGCTGTCACCCATGCCAAAATCGTCCGCGCCTTTCTCGAAGCGGGCGTGCATGTGCTGGTGGAAAAACCCATTGCCACCACCCTGCACGAAGCCGATGCGCTGATCGCCTTGGCCGAGAAAAAAGGCCTCATCCTCACGGTCGGCCATCAGGAACGTTTTGTCTTTTCGCGTTCCGGCTTGATGGATCTCGATCAGGCCCCGCTGGCCGTCTCCTGCTGGCGGCTTGGCCCCTGGACCGGTCGCGGCACCGATGTCAGCGCCGTCCTCGATCTGATGATTCACGATATCGACCTGATGCATCAGCTCATCACCGGCGATGTCCAGCAGGTCAAAGCCCAAGCCCGTGCCGAAATGACCGACTTCGCCGATGATATGATGGCCGATCTGCAGTTCAGCACTGGCACCAAAGTACATCTTCATGCCAGCCGCATCGCGAGCGAACGCAAGCGCGGCATGAAAATCGTCTATGCCGATGGCGAGGTCGAGATCGATTTTCTCAGCCGCGAAATCCGCAACACAACCCCCCGTCCCCTCGGCGCGATCCAGTTCGACGATCCGCTGACCGCGGCGGTCGATGCCTTCATCTCCTCGGTGCGCGGCGAAAATCAGACCTTTGTCCGGCCCGAAGAAGCCCGTCTGGCCCTCAAAACCGCGCTGATGATCGAAGATGCCGCCGCGCCCGCGCTTCCGGCTGTCGCACATCTCAAAGCCGCCAGCTGAATTTTCGCGCCATTCCGGTTTTTTGCGCTAAAAGCAGGCCATGACCGACCGGCTGATCATCGCGCTCGCACAACTCAATCCCATCATGGGCGATATAGCGGGCAATCTCGCCCGCGCCCGCAAAGCACGGGCCGAAGCCGCTGCGGCCGATATCATCCTCTTCCCCGAACTTTTCATCACGGCCTATCCGCCCGAAGATCTTGTGCTGAAACCCGCGCTGCAAGACGATGCGATGGCCGCCATTCACAGCCTCGCAAGTGATACAGGTGATGGCGGCCCGGCGATCTGCATCGGCACACCCTGGCGCGATGGCAGCCAGCTCTTCAATGCCTGTGCCGTGCTCGATCAGGGCCGCATTCTGGGTCTCAGCTATAAGCGTGACCTGCCCAATTACGGCGTCTTCGACGAAAAACGGGTCTTCGCGATTGGCCCCCTGCCAAAACCCATCCTGGTGCGCGGTGTCCCTATCGGCCTGCCCATTTGCGAAGACATCTGGAGCCGCGAACCCACCGACGCATTAGTAGCCGCCGGTGCCGAACTTCTGCTCGTGCCCAATGGCAGCCCCTATGAACGCGGCAAAACCCATATCCGCCAGCACCATATTTCCGCGCGCATCCGCGAAACCGGTCTGCCGCTGATCTATCTCAATCAAATCGGCGGTCAGGATGAAATCGTCTTCGACGGCGCCTCCTGTGTGATGAATGCCGATGGCACAATCGCCCTGCATCAACCCGCCTGGCGCGAAGATATCAGCCTCAGCCATTGGCACAGAACAGAACAGGGCTGGACCTGCAAAACAGAAAACCCCGCCAAACCCGAACCCGCGCCAGATAATAACGAATGGCGCGACATCTATCACGCCATGATGCTGGGCCTGAAAGATTATGTGAACAAAAACCGTTTCCCCGGCGTCGTGCTGGGCATGTCCGGCGGCATAGATTCCGCGCTCTCCGCCGCTGTCGCGGTCGATGCGCTGGGCGCCGATCGTGTGCGCTGTGTGATGATGCCATCGCGTTACACAAGTCAGGAAAGCCTCGAAGACGCCGCCCAATGCGCGCAGGCCCTGCACGCGCCCTATGAAACGATCTCCATCGAACAATCTATCGCGGCGCTCAATCAAACACTCGCCCCGATCTTCGCGGGCAAAGCGCCAGATACGACCGAAGAAAATATCCAATCGCGCATCCGCGGCCTGCTGCTCATGGCCCTGTCCAATAAATTCGGCCCCATGGTGCTGACCACCGGCAATAAATCCGAAATGAGCGTCGGCTATGCCACGCTCTATGGCGATATGTGCGGCGGCTATAATGTTTTGAAAGACGTCTATAAAACGCAAGTCTTCAAACTCGCCCATTGGCGTAATCAAAATCACCCCACAGGCGGCCTCGGCCCGCATGACATGGTGATCCCCAGCCGCATCATCAGCAAACCACCCTCCGCTGAATTACGCCCCGACCAAAAAGACGAAGACAGCCTTCCCCCTTACGATATTCTGGACGGCATTCTGGAATGTCTGGTCGAGCTGGAGATGAAATTCGAAGATGTCTGCGCCCGCGGCTATCATCCCGCCACGGTGAAACGTATCGAGCAATTGCTCTACATCTCGGAATATAAACGCCGGCAAGCCCCGCCCGGCGTCAAAATCAGCGCCCGTAATTTCGGCCGCGACCGCCGCTATCCCATCACCAATGCGTTCCGCGATGCGCGCGATTTCTGATCCACACACACTCTTTGAATGGCTGCCATGACAATTCTCGTCCGCTTCGCCCCGTCTCCCACCGGCCTGTTGCATGTCGGCAATGCCCGCACCGCGCTGCTCAACTGGCTCTTCGCCAAACAGCAAGGCGGCACGTTCTTTCTGCGGATCGACGACACAGATGCCGAACGCTCCAAACCCGAATTCGAACAGGCCATCATTGAAGACCTGCATTGGCTAGGTCTCGATCACACCCAATTCGCCCGCCAGAGCGAACGCTTCAGCGCCTATGACGCCGCCGCCGAAAAACTCAAAGCTGCCGGGCTTCTTTATCCCTGTTACGAAAGCGCCGAAGAACTGGATCGCCGCCGCAAACGCCAGATCGCGATGCGCCGCCCCCCGGTCTATGATCGCGCCGCCCTCAAACTCACCCCGGACGAACGCGCCAAACTCGAAGCCGAAGGCCGCAAGCCCCATTGGCGCTTCAAACTCTCGCACAGCTCTGTGCAATGGAACGATCTGTTGCGCGGCCCCGTCGATATCGACACCAGCCATCTCTCAGATCCGGTGCTGATCCGCGAAGATGGCCGCTATCTCTACACTTTGCCGTCGGTGGTCGATGATGTGGATTTCAAGGTCAGCCATATCGTGCGCGGCGAAGATCACGTCACCAATACAGCCGCTCAAGTGGAACTCTTCGCGGCGCTGGGGGCCACTATCCCCGCCTTCGCCCATTTCCCGCTGCTGGTCGGCGTAGGGGGGGAAGCCCTCTCCAAACGTCTGGGCTCGCTCTCTTTGCGCTCCTTGCGCGAAGACGGTGCCGAGCCATTGGCCGTCACCTCCTATCTCGCCAAAATCGGCACATCCGATCCGGTCGATATCCGCCTCTCCATCGACCAATTGGCCGAAGAATTTTCCTTTGAAAAAATCGGCCGCGCGCCAGCCCATTTCGATCCCGCCGAACTCACCGCGCTGAACGGCAAATTGCTCCATCAATTGCCCTATGCAGCGGTGCAGGAAAAACTCACCGCCATGGGCATCACAGGCGGGGACGCTTTCTGGGAAGCGGTCAAACCCAATCTGTCCGCGCTCACAGACGCCGCCGATCTCTGGCCCATCCTCACCGGCCCGCTCAGCCCCGTGATCGAGGATCAGGCGCTTGCCAGCCGTGCCGCCGATCTATTGCCCCCCGAACCATGGGACGAAACCACCTGGCCGCTCTGGACCAAACAGATTTCAGCGGAAACCGGGGCGAAGGGCAGGGCGCTGTTCCATCCTTTGCGTCTGGCCATCACCGCCCGCGATCATGGACCCGAGCTGAAAAAGCTGCTACCTCTCATCCCGCGCGAGAAAGTCCTCGCACGGCTCAAAGGGAAAAAGGCGTGATCCATCTCCGCCCCATGCGAATTACGATCTGCGGCTGAACCCGCATACGCATCCCCTTGGCCTGCTATATTAACCCATTAAAAACCTTGAACTAATTATGCCTGCCCCAGATGCAGGCTTGCTTTTTTGGTTTTTAATCCTATTTTGGTCGCTGCATGTCCAGCTTTGAAAGAACATCAAAAACCTCATACCCCCCCCACCCCCTCGGGAAAACTGAGGTTCAATTGGGCAGGTCGCTATGAGCCTGCGCCTCTACAACACCCTGACCCGCAGCAAGCAGGTCTTCACCCCCCTCGATGCGCAAAATGTCCGCATGTATGTCTGCGGCCCCACGGTCTATGACTATGCCCATATCGGCAATGCCCGCCCGGTCATCGTCTTCGACATTTTGTTCCGCCTGCTGCGCCACATTTACGGCGAAAACCATGTCACCTATGTCCGCAACATCACCGACATAGACGACAAAATAAACGCCCGCGCTCTGGCCGAAAATATCTCCATCCGCGATCTCACGGAAAAAACCGCCACCATCTTTCAGGAAGATGTGGCGGCGCTGGGCACATTGCCGCCAACCCATTCACCTCGCGCAACCGATTTCGTCGAACAGATGATCAGCATGATCAGCAGCCTGATCGCGCAAGGTCATGCCTATGCCGCCGAAGGTCATGTCCTGTTCGATGTGGGCTCCAAGGCAGATTACGGCAAACTCGCCCGCCGCTCGCTGGACGATATGATCGCCGGCGCCCGTGTCGATGTCGCCCCCTATAAAAAGGGCGCGATGGATTTCGTCCTCTGGAAACCGTCAGACGCAACCACGCCGGGCTGGGAATCCCCATGGGGCCGCGGCCGCCCCGGCTGGCATATCGAATGCAGCGCCATGGCAGGCGCCTATCTCGGCAAAACATTCGACATCCATGGCGGCGGCATAGATCTCGTCTTTCCGCATCATGAAAATGAGATTGCCCAAAGCGAATGCAGCCATCCCGGCCATCCTTTGGCGAAGGTCTGGATGCATAACGGCTTCCTGAATGTCGAAGGCGAAAAAATGTCCAAAAGTCTGGGCAATTTTGTGACTATTCACGAATTGCTTGCTGAGTGGCCTGGTGATGTGCTGCGCTTGAACATGTTACGCACCAACTACCGTCAGCCAATCGATTGGACGAAAAAGTCTTTAGTAGAAGCTCAACGTACTCTGGAGCGTTGGAGAAACAAACTTAAGCGTAGGCCATCTTATGATGGTAGGGACTCTGACCCCGATGATGCTTTTGTGGCTGAGTTGTGTGAGGATCTGAACACTCATGGAGCTATTACACGCATCCATAAATTAATAAATATGGGGCAATGGGCGAACCCAGATGATCCATCTGATGAACAAGCGGGATCATTTTCTTTCGATGTTGAAGGAGAAGGGTTCACAGATGAAGAAACTATTCTTAAAAATAAAGCAAAGGTAGTTTCATGTCTAAAACTGATAGGAATTGATATTTTATCAAATCCTGAATCTTTAATTGATGATGCATTTATTAATGAGCTCATCCGCGAGCGAGCCGCTGCCCGCAAATCCAAAAATTTCGCCGAGTCCGATCGCATCCGTGACGATCTCCTCGCGCAAGGCATCGTGCTAAAAGATGGCCCTGCCGGCACGACATGGGAATTAAAAAAATGAGCCGCACCCGTCTACACATCTTCGATACCACGCTGCGCGATGGTTCCCAGACACAGGGCGTCGATTTCTCGGTTGAAGATAAGCGCCAGATCGCACTCGCGCTCGACGATCTGGGTATCGATTATATCGAAGGCGGCTTTCCCGGTGCCAATCCCATCGATACGGCCTTCTTCTCGGATCATCCGCCGCTGAAACAGGCCCGTTTCACCGCTTTCGGCATGACCCGCCGCGCCGGTCGCAGCGCCGCCAATGATCCCACACTCGCTGCGGTCCTGGATGCAGGCACAGCAGCCGTCTGCCTTGTCGGCAAAAGCTGGGATTTCCATGTGGATGTCGCGCTGGAAATCCCGCGCGAAGAAAATCTCGCCTGCATCGCCGATTCCATCGCCCTCGTGGTCGCGAAACAACGCGAAGCCATGCTCGATGCCGAACATTTCTTCGATGGGTATAAAGCCAATCCCGATTATGCGCTGCACTGTCTGCAAGCCGCCAAGGATGCCGGGGCCACATGGCTTGTGCTGTGCGATACCAATGGCGGCACCATGCCCGAAGATGTCTATCGCATCGTCAGTGAGGTCAAAAACCGCTTCCCCGACGCCAATCTCGGCATTCACGCGCATAATGATACAGAACAAGCCGTGGCCAATACGCTGGCCGCCATTCGCGGCGGTGCGCGCCAATTGCAGGTGACGTTGAACGGCCTTGGCGAACGCTGCGGTAATGCCAATCTATGCGCCGTCCTACCGACATTGCTTCTGAAAGAACCCTATGCGTCTCAATTTGAAGTCGGGGTCTCACTAGCCAAGCTCAGTCATCTGACCGCTGTCTCGCGCCTGATGGATGAAATCCTCAATCGCGCGCCCAATAAACATGCCGCCTATGTCGGCCCCTCCGCCTTCGCGCATAAGGGCGGCTTACATTCCTCCGCCGTGCTCAAAGACCCGCGCACCTATGAACATATCCCGCCTGAACAGGTCGGCAATGCACGCAAGATCCTGATCTCCGACAAGGCCGGAAAATCCAATGTACTGGCCCGTCTGGCAGACATGGGGATCGCTGTCACGGGGCAGGACCAGCGCATCAATCATCTGCTGGAAGATATGAAACAGCGCGAATTCATGGGCTATTCCTATGATGGCGCCGAAGCCTCCTTCGAATTGCTGGCCCGCCGCGCGCTGGGGCAGGTGCCCAATTTCTTTGATGTGGATTCTTTTCGCGTCACGGTGGAGCGCCGTCACAATGCCAAAGGCGAATTGGTCAGCGTCTCAGATGCAGTCGTGAAAATGACCGTGCGCGGCAAGCAGGTGCATAATGTCGGCACCGGCAATGGCCCGGTCAATGCGTTGGACGATGCGCTGCGCAAAGATCTCGGCGATTATTCCGATCTCATCGCTGACTTGCGTCTGGTCGATTTCAAGGTGCGTATCCTCACCAGCGGCACCGAAGCCGTCACCCGCGTGATGGTCGAAAGCGCCGATGGCAAGGGCAATCGCTGGTCCACAGTGGGCGTCTCCCCAAATATTGTGGATGCCTCCTTTCAGGCCCTGACAGATTCCATCAGCTACAAATTATTGCGCGATGGGGCGAAAATCTAAATCCGCCCCACCTGCAAAGCCTGATCGACCGCCTCCAGCGCCTCATCCACCGTATCGACATAGCGGTAATGGGCCGAAATATCCGTCCGGGCAAAACCCTGATCAACAATATGCTGCATCATCACCCGCAGCGGCTCGTAGAATTTTTTCAAATTGACCAGAATAATCGGCTTGGCATGCGCGCCAAGCTGCGCCTCGGTCAGCACCTCGAAGAATTCATCCATCGTCCCGATACCGCCGGGCAGATGAATAAACGCATCAGACAGCGCTATCATCCGTTGCTTACGTTGCTGCATGGTCGGTGTGACGATCAATTCATCCGTGCCTTTGAGCGGCGGCTCCAGATGGCGCAGATATTGCGGCAGAATCCCGATCACATTGCCGTCCTGCGCCTCCGCCGCGCGCGCCACTTCGCCCATCAGCCCAACATTGCCCGCCCCGAAGACCAGCCGATAAGACTTCTGGGCGATCAGAGTTCCCAGCCGCCGCGCCTCCACGGCAAAGTCCGGGTCTATGCCCGGCGATGAGCCACAAAAGACGCATATGGTTTTCAGGGGTCTGTTGGGCGCTATTCTCTTATCCATGATCAGTATAATCGGCCATTGAGCTTATCCTTATTCAGCCTATACAAAATCCCCTGTCCTGTCGGGAGTTATTCTGTGCGGTCCTTCGTCCTTCTATCTGCCATTGCCCTCATTGCCCTGCTGGCTGGCTATGTCCTCACCGGTTCGGGGCTGTAATCCATGTCCCCTCCGCACCGCCTGCCCGATAATAACGATATCGCCCCCAGTTTCCGCCCGCTGGCCCGCCTGCTCCCCTATCTCTGGCCCCATAACCGCCCCGATCTCCGTGGCCGTGTCGTCATAGCCCTGATCTGTCTGGTGCTGGCCAATATCGCGACGGCGGTGATGCCGCTCTTCTATGCCTGGGCCGTGGACGAACTCACCGGCGATCCCGCCACCATCGCCCTCATGGTGGCGCTGGGCCTGATCGGGGCCTATGCCCTGTCCCGTATATTAATGCAGGCCCTCGCCCAAATCCGCGACGGCATCTTCGCCAAAGTCTCTTTCCATGCCCTGCGCGAAGTCGGCGTCGCCACCTTCAGCCATGTCCACACGCTCTCTTTGCGTTTTCATCTTGAACGTAAAACAGGCGGTCTCTCCCGCGTGATCGAACGCGGCACCAAAGGCATCGACACATTGCTGTCCTTCGCCGTGTTCAGCATTTTCCCCACCTTGATGCAGCTCACCTTTTTCAGCGCCATCATGCTGTGGAAACTGGATGTCTGGATCACGCTGACCACGCTTGTCATGGTGGCGGCCTATGTCTGGTTCACATTCGCCATCACGCGCTGGCGCATCCGCTTCCGCCGTGAAATGAATGAAAGCGATACCGAGGCCAATACAAAAGCGGTAGACAGCCTCCTGAATTATGAGACGGTCAAATATTTCAACGCTGAAACGCATGAAACCAAACGTTTCGATACAAGCATGGCGAAATTTGCCAATGCCTCCATCCAGGCCCAAACCTCTCTCTCCATTCTGAACACAGGACAGGCCATCATCATGGCCCTGGGCATGGGAATGGTGATGGTGCTGGTCGCTATCGGTATCAAAGATGGTCGTTTCACCATTGGCGATATGGTCATGGCCAATGCGTTCCTCATCCAGCTCTATCAGCCGCTGAATTTTCTGGGCACGGTATACCGCGAAATCACCCAAGGTCTGGTGGATATGGAATCCATGTTCCGTCTGCTGGATAGCAGTCAGGAAGTGAAGGACAAACCCAACGCCAAACCGCTGCATATCTCTGGCGGTGAAATCAGATTTGAAAATGTCGTCTTCGCCTATGAACCAGAACGTGTTGTGCTCAAAGGGATCAGCTTCACCGTCCCTGCCGGTAAAACCGTGGCCGTGGTTGGTCCATCCGGTGCGGGCAAGTCCACGCTCTCACGCATTCTCTATCGCTTCTATGACATCCAATCGGGCCGGGTGTTGGTCGATGGTCAGGATATCAGAGACATCACCCAAACATCGCTGCGCTCCGCCATAGGCATCGTCCCGCAGGATACGGTGCTCTTCAACGATACAATCCGTTATAATATAGGCTATGGCCGTATCGGCGCGGGGGAGGCCAAGATACAAGATGCCGCCCGCCACGCACAGATTGATACATTCATCCGCGATCTGCCACTGGGTTATAAATCCATGGTCGGTGAACGCGGCCTAAAACTTTCCGGCGGCGAAAAGCAGCGTGTAGCCATCGCCCGCACTTTGCTGAAAAATCCGCCGATCCTGCTATTGGACGAAGCCACCTCTGCCCTCGACACCCATACCGAGCGGGAAATCCAATCTGCTCTGGCCGATATTTCCCGCAACCGCACCACCTTGGTCATCGCGCATCGCCTCTCCACTGTGGTCGATGCAGATGAAATTCTCGTCCTCGATAAAGGTGAGATCGTGGAACGGGGCCGCCATAGCGATCTTGTCACACAAGGGGGGCATTACGCCTCCATGTGGAACAAACAAAAAGAAGCCGCCGAAGCCCGCGAAAAACTCAAAGCCGTGGAAAACGATCCCGATGTAGCCCCGGATATAGCGCGGGCCGATCTGGTTACCCCGCGCTGATTATTCCGCTGCCTGCGATTCCCGTGCTTTCGATCCACTGCCAGAATTACCAAATGCCTTGGCAATGCCTTCAATCTGGCGGCTGGCCTTGCGCCCCTTGCGCATATAAGGCCAGGCCATCATGGCAGGCATCAATCCCAGCGTGATCAGTTTGGAAAAGCCCAAACCAAACACAATGGCGGTAGATAGCTGAACCCATGTCTTGGCCGCTGGCCCGCCGATAATAACTTCGCGGGTGATAAAATTGATCTCCAGCGCGAACATCATGGGCAACAGCCCCCCCATCGCGGTGATGGTGGTCAAAAAGACCGGCCGTAAACGCTGCGCGCTGGATCGGATGACCGCCTCGATCGGCTCCATCCCGCTATTTCGTAAACGCTGGAATGTATCGATCAGCACGATATTGTGATTCACCACAATCCCCGCCAGCGCCAACATGCCGGTACCCGTCATGGTGATGGAGAATGTCTGCTGCATCACCACCATGCCTAGCAATGCCCCGATCATCGCCAGAATCACGGCAATCATAATCAGTCCGGCATGATAGAAACTGTTGAACAGCGCCAGCAAAACAACGGCAATCAGGAACAGCGCCAAAAAACCAGCCTGTAAAAGAAATGTGCCAGATTCATTCTCGGCTTCATCCGCGCCTTTGAACTTCACTTTCACAGTGCTGGGAATTGTCTGGGTGCTGATCCATTGCTTCAGCTCTGCCACTTGCGCGCTGGGTAATATAGTGCCGGGCACCATATTAGCGCGCACATGATACACCCGGTAGCCATTCACCCGCTCGATGGATGTGACCTGCTGCGCCGGCTTGCGTTCGACAAAATTGCTGATCGGCACAACACCCCGTGCCGTCGGCAGACGTAAAGTATCAAGGGCATGTATCCCCCGCTCACTCTCAGGATAGCGGACCCGAATATCGATCTCATCATCCACATCTTCCGGGCGGTATTTGCCGACCAGCACGCCGGTCGTCACCAATTGCACAGCCGTGCCAATCGATTGCGCATTTGCGCCAAACCGGCTCGCCATGTCTCGATTGATGTCCATATTCCATTCGATGCCGGGCAGCGGGCGCGTATCTTCCACATCGCGTAATTGCGGCAGCGTATCCATATGGTTGCGGATCATCTGGGTGACCTGCTGAAGATCCTGAGGATGATCGGATGACACTTCGATCATGACCGCCTTACCAACCGGCGGCCCGCCATCTGGGACACGAATCTCAATATGAACCCCGGGTATGCTCGCGGTCTTCTTGCGAATTGCTTCCAGAATGTCCTTGCCCGGTCCGCGTTCTGTAAAATGTTTCAGCTCAATCGTCACGCGGCCGATATTATCGACCGGAATACCGCCTTGCCCGCTCAAGGCAAAATTATCGCCCCCCGTCGTGGCATAGATGGACTGAATGCCCTGCACATCGGAAATCCGGCGGGCCACATCCATCACAATATCGCGGGTTTCCCGCGCCGAAAGATTGCCGCGCGCCTGCACAAGAACAGATGCCTGCTCCGGATCTGTTTCGACAAAAAATTCCGTACCCTTATTAAACAGGGTGAACAGTCCGACCACCAGAAGCACAACACCACCCGCCGCCCACATGACTCTCACGGGGTTCAGCGCAAGCTTCTCCGCCATATGGGCATACCAGCCGGTTATGCCCGGAATGTCATGCCAGTCACCGGTCTCAGAGGCATGAATAGCCCGCTCATGCTGTTCGTCATGGGGTGGTTTGCGGCCAAAGAAGCCGCCCAGAACAGGCAGAAAAACCAATGCCACAATCATCGAAGAACATAGAATGATCACCAGCGTGATCGGGAAATAACTCATAAACTTTCCCGAAACGCCCGGCCACATCATCATGGGCAGGAAGGCGAAAATCATCGTCGCCGTGGCGCTGACCACAGGCCAGAACATGCGTATAGCAGCTTCGGAAAAGGCAAGCTTGGGCGAATGCCCTTCGGTCATCTTGCGTTCGGCATATTCCACCACAATGATCGCGCCATCGACCAATATCCCCACAGCCAGCAACATGCCGAACATGATGACGAAATTCACCGTCACCCCAAAGCTGTTCATCACCAGAAACGCCATGAGGAAGGATGTGGGAATAGCAACCCCCACCAGCAGTCCAGAGCGTAATCCCAGCGCCGCCACAACAATGATCAGCACCAATATGATGGCAAGCACGATCGAGTCGGATAGCGAGCCAAGCTGATTACGAATATGGGCTGACTGGTCGAACATGAAATGGGCTTTAACGCCGGGCGGCCAGCCTTCCGAAGTTTCGCCTACAATTTCACGCACCCGTTCATTCGTGGCGATAACATTGGCGCCGATACGTTTGGTCACATCAATGGCAATAGTGGGTTGCCCATCCATGCGGGCATAGCCGGTGGCGTCTTTGAATGTGCGTCGTACCGATGCCACATCCTGCAGCGTGACAGACATATCCGTGGTCGAACGCAGCGGCAGCGATAAAACATCCTGCGCCGATACAATCACGCCCGGCACTTTTACCGCAAAGCTGCCATGGCCGTTATCCATCGAGCCCGCCGGGATCAGCCGGTTATTATTGGCGATGGCGGAAAACAATTCGCCCTGCGTCAGGCCATAAAGTTCCAGCTTCTGCGGATCGATAACAATTTCCAGCAGTTCTTCACGCTCGCCGCTCAGATCGGCATCCAGTACAGTGGGAATGGCCTTAAGCCGGTCGCTCAAATCCCGCGCCAGCTTCAGCAAGGTGCGTTCGGGTACATTGCCTGACAAGGCCACCGTGATAACGGGGAAAAGCCCCGCATTGAATTCGCGTACAAAGGGCGGGTCAGCTTCTTGCGGTAACAGCGCGCGGGTCATGTCCACCTGCGCGCGCACATCCTGCAGCGCTTTCTGCTTGTCGAAATTAACGTCAAATTCCAGAATGATCACCGCCGCGCCCTGATAGGCGCGGGCTGTAATCTCCTTCAATCCCTCCACGGTCCGCAGATTTGTTTCCAGCGGCTTTACAAGCAGCCGCTCACTATCTTCCGGGCTGATCCCGGGATAGGTCACCGTCACTGCCAGAATGGGAAAAGGTACGTCCGGATTGGATTCTTTGGGAATCTGGATATAGGCAAGGATACCTGCGATCACCACAACGGCGATCAGCACCAATACAAGCCTCGTATTATGGACTGCCCATTCGACGATCGAGGTCATGAAGCTTTTCCTTCTTCCGCCCCTTCAGGAACAGCAATCACTTTTTCACCCGAGCTGACAAAATCCTGCCCCACGGTGATCAAGGTGACCTGTTCAGGCAGGCCTGAAACCCATGTCCCGTCCGGCCCGTCAGCAATCACCTGCACCGTCCGAAAGGCCACGACACCGTTCTGGATCACCCGCACACCAACACGGCCCTTGTCATCCATCACCAGATGACCACCGGAAATTTTATGTGCTTTCACACGGCGCACAGGCATATCAATATCGGCGCTCACCCCATCGCGCAGCGCGGCTTTGGGATTGGGAATTTCAATTTCCACTTTAAAGGCGCGGGTGGCCGGGTCTGCCCGGTCCGCCACAAAGCGCACTTTGCCGTCCACTTTTTCCCCCGTCACCAGTGTGACATGGGCGGGCTCCCCCACTGTGACCAGCCCGACATTCTGTTCATTCAATGTGGCGACGGCGAGAAATGGCTCAGGCGCAATCAATAAGGCGCATTTCTCTCCGGGGCGCATATAATCGCCCACATTCACATAACGATCATCAATCGTGCCTGCGAAGGGCGCCTTCACCCGCGTATTGGCGACTTGAATGCTCCAAGTGTTCAAAGCTGCCCGCGCCGTCTGAAGCGATGCTTCCGCCTGCGCCATCTGGGTCTTGGACCGGAAACCATCCTTGAACAGCTGCTGCGCGATTTCATATTCCTTGCTGCGCTGGGCCGATAAAGCCTGTGCTTCCGCCAGCCTTGCACCGCGATCATTCACTTTGATCTGGCAAAGCACCTGGCCGGCTTTCACCACACTGCCTTTTTCGAAATGCAGCGCCTCGACAACGCCTTCGACTTCGCTACGCACATCCACACTATGCAGCGCCATCGTCCGTCCCCGCACCCGAATAGAGGCATCACGATCCTCCGCTGTCAGTTGCCGCACTTTTACGCGCGGCGTTACAGCCGATCTGTCGGCGCTCTCCACCTTATGCGATGCCTGCGGCGCCACGATCAGCGACGTTGCCAACCAGGCGGTCACCCCCAGGGCAATCCCGATGGCCCATTGATAACGGGGTTTCAGCGCACGAAACCGCGCCAGAAGTCTCGTCACAAGCGCAGTCATTCTGCAGCCTCAGCAGTTGTGTTCATGGAAGGGCGAGCCTGATTTTCGATATCGGCTCTATGGCTTTTAAGAAAATCGAGACTGGCGCGATAAATCGCTTGTCCCAGCCCGGCCACAAAAGCCTCTGCCGTGGTGCGGGGCATACCTTCCTCGATCATTGCCAGCTTGCTTTGGCTTTGCGCGATATAGACATCCATCATCGCGCGCACCCGCTCCTTGGGCAGCAGATGCGAAAACAGCATGGCAAAAACGAAGGGCGAACGATGCCTGTCCTCCCCCAAAGGCCGCATCAACGCATCCATAAAGGCAGCGTGCCCCGCCGGCGTGATGGAATAGACCTTGCGATCAGGCCGTTTCGCTTGGGGCTCTGCCCGCACTGAAACCAGCTTCTCCTCGGTCATCCGATTCAGCGCCGGATAGATCGAGCCAAAGCTGGCCTCTATAAAATGCTGATAACCGTCTTCCTGAAAAAGCTTTTTAATTTCGTAGCCGGTGGCTTCGCCACGGGTGAGAATGCCAAGGCAAATCGTGCGAACATCCATGGGGGACCTATATAGGTTCGATATAGATCGAGCCTATATAGTCAGGGTTATCAAAGCTTCAAGAGTGGCAAAATAAGATATTTTTCAATTTCTGGCTGTATTAATTAAACAATATAAGGAATATAATCATAATTCTATCATGTAGCCAAGAAAAAACCCGCCAAACCTTGCGGCTCAGCGGGTCTTTATCAACTGACTAAATAAGCGCGATCAGATCACTTCGATCCGGTCCACCTCAACGCCCTTCATCCCCTGGCGTGTGGAATAGAGAATGCGCTGCTCGGGATTAAGCGCCGCCAGGCCCGAACGGCGCAGCGCGCTGGCATGAAGATAAATATCGCCACTGCCATCCTGCGGCATCACAAAGCCAAAGCCCTTTTGCTCATTGAAGAATTTGACAGTGCCCTCAACCATGGGGCCGCTGGGTCCGCTATCGCGCGGGGGCTGCCGCCGCCCGGCGTCATGGCCGCCAAAACGGTCGCCGCCAAAGCGATCCCCGCCATAATGACCACCACCAAAGCGGTCGCCTCCAAAGCGATCACCACCAAAATGGTCACCCCCAAAACGATCCCCGCCAAAACGGTCACCACCAAAGCGGTCGTCCCCATAGCGATCCCCGCCAAAACGGTCGCCGCCACCATAATTGTCATTGCCGAAGCGATTGTCGCCGCCGAAACGATCCCCGTCTCTACCGCCGCGGTCCCGGCCACTGGAACGCCCACCAAACCCGGCAGACGGGTCCGCTGTCGACGTATCGATAGAATGAATGGATGTGATCTGCAGCCCGCGCGGGCTCTCCTGCAGATCACATGTGATGGTGGTCCCCTGCGCTAATTCCGTATGTCCATGCGCTGCCAAGGCAGAGGCATGACAGAACGCATCACCGCCATTGTCCAATGTCACAAAGCCATAACCTTTTGTGGCGTTGAACCATTTTACTTTACCTGTTACCGCAGCCATGTGCCCGGAACCGCTTTCATGATGTGCCATCTGAATATAAAGACCGTAAGTGCTCAGACCCTAACTTCGTAAGATCCCAATTTCGCCTATAGCCGGGGTTCATCATCATCCATATGGGCCCTCCGGCGCTTCAGCCCACATATGCAACGACTATCATGCCCATAGCCGGGGCCGCTGCGCAACAGCCTCTTGCGCAAAATCCCCTCATAGGCTTGGCTAAAATCATTAGGGGTAAGCCCCATCCTTTGATGCTGCATTGCCGCAAAACTATTTTATTTGAACCGATATTGTCAGACTGGATTACAGCATGACGGAATTTCCTAATCGCCTGGACATAGCCCGCCTGGACATAGACGGTGCGCATTTTGTGGATCACAGCGGCCGCCGGATCATCCTGCGCGGCGTCAATCTGGGCGGGGATTGTAAAATCCCCTATCCCAATGGCGGCACCTATATGCCGGACGATTTTCACAACCATCATGACGTCAGTTTCATAAACCGCCCATTTCCACTGGCCGAAGCCGACGAACATTTTACGCGTTTGCGGCAATGGGGTTTCAATTGCTTGCGCCTCCTCACCACATGGGAAGCAATCGAACATGCCGGCCCCGGCCAATATGATACGGCCTATCTCGATTATCTCACGGCGCTCTGCGAACGGGCGGGCCAATATGGCTTCCGCATTTTCATCGACATGCATCAAGATGTCTGGAGCCGCATGTCCGGTGGCGATGGCGCGCCGGGCTGGACCTTAAGCGCCGCCGGTCTCGATTACACAAAATTCAAAGCTGCTGGCGCGGCCCGTGTCATGCAATATGAGTATGATTTCGCGCGCGGTGGCCGTCAGGATGATCGCTATCCACAAATGATCTGGCCCAGCAATTATCACCTGCCCGCCAATGGCATTATGTGGACACTTTTTTTCGGCGGCAAAACATTCGCCCCAGATATGCTGGTAGATGGCCGCAATATTCAGGACTATTTGCAAGACCATTATCTGGCCGCCCAATATCAGGTCGCATTGCGCCTGCAACATATGCCTCATGTCATCGGCTTTGATACATTGAACGAGCCGGGCACAGGCTGGATCGGTCTTCAGGACATAGACCTGCCAAACGATCTCGACATTTGGCTTCCTGGCTATAATTGCCCTTTCACTGCTGCGGGCGCGGGCGGCGATAAGCTCTACTTCTCACACCGCCAGGGTGCCGCGCTGGATGTGGAGCGCGACTTTCTGGTGCCCTTTTTTCATCATGTCGCGAACTCTATACGCAGCCTCCGCGAAGACTGGTTGCTTTTCGCCGAAATCAGCCCAATGCGCGCTTTCATGACCGGTTTTCCGGGAAATCTGCCCGCCCGCTGCGTCAATGCCAGCCATTGGTATGATGTCGGCACATTGCTGCAAAAACGCTTCGACCCGCGTGAACTGCGCGAAGCCGCCAGCCCCTCCGAAGGCTATAAACAGGTGCGTGAGAGATTTGTCGCCGAACTGAGCAATCTCGCGCGCCAGCCAGAGGGCGAACAGAAAATACCCTTTCTGATTGGTGAATTCGGTATCCCCTATGATCTCGACGAAGGGGCGGCCTTTCAAGCCTGGGCCGCGGGTGATCATTCAGATGTGCCATGGGCCAAACATGAACTGGCGTTAAGCCTGATCTATGACGCCCTGGACCAATTGCTGGCATCCTCCACCCAGTGGAACTACACCGCCACCAACAGCAATGACCCCGCCATAGCCGATGGCTGGAATCAGGAAGATTTATCCATATTTTCCCGCGATCAGCACGATCCGCAAAAGGGCCCGCAGTCAGGCGCCCGTGCCGTCAAAGGCTTCTGCCGCCCCTATGCAAGGGCGATCCAGGGCATCCCCCATCATATGGAATTTGACTGGCAGTCAGACATTTTCAGTCTCGATTTCGACGCAGATCCCAGCATTTCCGGCCCAACTGAAATATTTGTTCCCGCGCTGCATTTCCCAAAAGGTGCAAAAATTACAGCGCCAAACTGCCAGTTTCGCTGGAATGGAGATGTGTTGGAACTTAACGCACAGCAATCCGGCCCGTGCTCCATACGAATAGAGACAAATTGAACTAAATTTGTCTCTCTCCATGCCAACGATTGCTTTACTCAAAATGTTCCAAAATGCCTGCGATTAAAGCAGATGGTATTTTTGCGTTATGGCGCAACGGGCAACAGAATTTGCAAAGCCGCGGGATGGCTCCCCGGATAGCTATGCCCATGGCGAAGACCTGTTGCAAAGATTGCGCGTCATTCCGTTGCATATTGCGCCGCTCCTCAAGCCCTATCGCAAATATGGGCGTCTTTCTATCCGCGTCGAGCGTCTGCCCAATCAGGCCCGCCTATCCAGTGGCCGCAACAATGGCGACAATTCATGGTCGCTGACTTATGACGAATTGGAAGACCTGAATTTCCTCGCCCCTGAAAGCGCCGATATTTATAAACCGCTGGCGATCCGTATCATCAGTCTTGATGATGGCAATGCATCAACACTCGCCTTGCTTGATTACCAGATTGCCAAACGCGAAAGCCCGGCGGACTCTGCGACCGGCCCGTTCAGCACCGCGCCCGATCCCGCTCTCAGCACGGAAATAAAACAGCTCAAGCGAGAGCTGGATCATTTGCGCCAGGCGCTTAGCGCCCGTGAAAGCGAACTCCTCGCAGCCGCCACTGCGGCCGATGAGAATGTGGTGGAACAACGTGTGGCATGGGATGCCGAACGCCTCCGTGACATCGACAAGATGGAAAAACGCTTTGAGCAACGCATCAAAAGCGAACGCGAATCCTGGGAGGAACAGGCCGATGCCATTCTTCTGAACGCCGAAAAGGCATGGAAAGAGGCCGAAAATGCACGCCTCCATCACGCACAGCAATCAGAAACCCGTCGCGCTCTAACCGCCGCCCAGCAGACTGAAAGAGAGGCGCAAAAAAATAGAGATGATCTCAAAGCCTCGGAAAGAAAACTTGCCGAAACGCAAGCCTTGCTCTCCAGCCGCGAAGCTGAATTTTCCCGTCATCTGCAAGAACAAATATATCAGGCCAAATCGCTCGCCGATGCTGCTCTCAAAAAAGCACAGCAAGATTGGAGCGAGGCTGAAAATGCGCGCCTGACAAATATTGAAAGCCGCTGGCAGGCCAAACTCGCCGCGGCGCAGGCCAAGGCGCAATCTCAGGCAGATAGTCACGCTAAAGCTTTAACATTGGCCCAAAATGAAGCCAGAACACAGGCCGAGGCCGCCGCAAACTCTCTGGCCCTCGCGCAAGCCCGCAACCAATCCGGCGACGCAGACACAGCAGAATTAACCCGTCTTCAAGGTGAGCTGGCCCAACTCAAAACCGCGCTAAGCCAGCGCGAACAAGACATGCAAACCGCGCAAAACCAGTTGCGTCAGGCGCATGAAATTGCGCTTGGCCAAGCCAAAGCAGAATGGGCCAAATCTGCTGAGGAAAACCTGCGCCAGGCCCAGCTTCAGTGGCAGAAACAGCAAGACACGGCCACACAGGACCTTTCTTCCACGCATCAGGCAAAAAGTCAGAACGCTATAGACATGGCCCTCGCCAAAGCCGAAACACTTTGGAGGGTCGATGAAGCGGCCCGTATCGCCGCGATCGAGGCCCAGTGGCGCAGCCGTTACGACGTGTCTCTGTCTGAAGCCCAAACCGAAATCCGTGCTCTGCGCGGTCAGGCTGATCTGGCGCAAGATCGCGTGCGTGGAGAGCAGGGCCTCCTGCAAACCAAACTCACAGCCCGCGAAAATGAATTACAAAATCTGCGCCAAACGCTTGAAGAGCAGCGCCGATCCTTTGAACAGTCCTATGAGGACCGCCTCGCCTCCATCGAGCAGCAATGGCAAACCAAGCTCGACCAGTCCCAGCATTCTTTGCGCAATCAGTTGGAGACAGCCCAGAAAGCCCTGATTGATGCAAGCGGCGAGGGCGATAACGAATTGCGCCGCGTGCGGGGCGAACTTATAACCTTGCGCAACAGCCTCGCAAAGCGCGATGGGGAATTACAGCAAGCCCAAAGCTTCGCCAAAGAGGCGCAGGAACGCTGGCACCGCCAGACAGAGCAAGCCTTGCAAAAAGCCGAACAGACCTGGCACCGCGAGGAAATCGCGCGTCTCTCAGCCGCCAAAGCCGAATGGCAGGAAGAGGCCCGTCTCAAACTGGAAGAGGCGATTGAAAAATGCGAATTGCCCGAAACGATCCGCGCTCTCATTCATGCAGAAAAAAGCGGTGTCGAAGTCGAAGATAGCGCCAAACAAAATCTTCACACCAGCCGCAGCTCAAGCCAGGAATCCATCACCCGCCTACAAGAAGAGTTACGGCAACTTGCAGTTGGGTCTTTGCAAGGTAGCAGCAGTGATCCGCTGCCCGAACATGATGGGCTATATTTTAAAAAGCCCCAACCCAAACGGGGCAGAAATGACCTGCAAACCGCGGCTCTGGCTGCGGCGGGCGCGGCGGCCATCGCTGTACTGTTTTTTGTAGCGGATGCTTTATTCAATCATCCCGTACCGCCGCCATTGGTCGCCGTCGCGCCAGTCAAGCTGGAAACATCCGCTAAACCCGCCGCACCGCAAATCGTTGCAAGCCAGGTGGCCAATGTTCGTGCTGGCCCCTCTGCCAGCACCGCGATCATCGGCACATTGTCTCTTGGCGTTCCCGTCACAAAGCTGGCCGAAACAGGCAAATGGGTGCAGGTCACCTTTATCAGCAAAGCCAAAGGCGGCCCGGTACGCGGCTGGGTGCACCACGCCTTGCTGAAAGAAACCGCAAGCGGGATAACGCCCAAATAATCCAGCACCAGCAGCTATTTCCAGCCTTATCTTCGCTGCGTTAGAATATTTCCACATTGGCACCCGGTCCCTGATTGGCAAAACTTCACCCGCCATTACAGGACGCCGAAAAATGGATTTAAAGAATCTCTGGTCCCAGCAAATACAGGCCATGCAGCCTCTGATATTTCCTGAGCCAGCCTTTCCCGTGCGCTATGATTTCGATCAAGGCATGGTGGCAGAAGAAATCCTGCCCTATGAGCTGCTCAAACAAATGATGCAGGATGTGCTGGATGAAGATGCCGGCGAGGCCCTGCAATATGTTTCCTATCGTGCACCCGATTATGGTCAGAACGCCACCCAATATCGTTACCGCTATCCCGAATTAATGCTGGGCTATACAAGCCTGCGCGATGAGCTGGCGCGCTGGATCACCACCCGTCAGTCCGTGCACGGTCTCAGTCACGAAAATTTTCTCGTCTCCAGTGGCGTATCCTCACTATTTCCCTTAATCGCCTCTGCCTTTATCAATCCCGGCGAGGCCGTGCTGATGGAAAGCATGACCCTCGGCCCCGCTGAAAAAGCGTTCCGCATGGCCGGTGCCTCCATCCACAAAATCGAAATAGATGAAGACGGCCTTGTCATCACCGCATTGGAGCGCGAACTTGAAGCCCTGAAACGCGCCGGCATCCACCCTAAACTGCTCTATACAATCGCCACCTTCCATCTGCCTACTGGCGCAGTCCTGTCCGAACAGCGCCGCCATCAGCTATTGGCCCTCGCCGAAAAATGGCAATTGCTCGTGGTCGAAGACGGGGTCTATGCCGAAATGCGCTATGACGGCACGCCCGTCCCCTCTCTGCTCAGTCTGGATCGCAGCGGGCTGGTCATGCAGCTGCATGGTTTCGCCAAAATCCTCGCCCCCGGCATCAGGCTGGGCTGGCTCTGCGCGCATCCGCGCCTGATCGAAGCCCTCAGCACCGCGCGCTGCGATTTTGGCGTCAGCCAATGGATGTGCCGCGCCATGGCAAAATTCATGGCGGGCAATCATCTGGAGCCCCATATCGCCAAGAATAATGATCTATGCCGCCGCAAGCGCGATCATGCCGTTGCGCTGGTGCGCCAATATTGCGGCAAGTGGGTGGATTTTACGCCCCCGCTGGGCGGCATGTATCTCTGGCTCAAAATGCATGAAACCGTCGATTGGGACCGCGCTCTGGCCGGCGCCATTCAATCCGGTGTGCAGATGCGCCCGGGCCAACGCTTCCGCGAAGATGGTGCCCGCTATTTACGTCTGGCCTTCTGCCATGCCGGTTTCGATGAGCTGGAAGGCGGCATCCGGGCTCTAGGCCAGGCAATAGCTGGTGCCGCCAAATAATCAGGACCGCTTGAAATCCAGGTACAAAAAAAGCCCCGCTGAAACTGATCAGCGGGGCTTTTCTGCATCCAGCACTGACTAGAAGCGATATTTCACATCAAAGCCATAGAAGCGCGGCTGACCGTAATAACCGCTGAAGCCCAGAACATTCCCCAGCGGTGTCGCCGATGTGTAATATTCCGTATTGGTCAGATTGGTGACCCACAGATTGACATCGAAATTCGATCCCATCACGCTTTCCCAATCCAGCCGCATCGCAAGCGTGCTGTAGGGCTTCTGGGAATAGTCATTCAACCCACCGCAGGATTGATTGGATGTGCTGCCACAGGCACTTCTCTGCTGCACATCATCATACCAGAAGCGGCTCTGATGATAGAACGAACCACCCACGGTCACGGCGCCATAATCCGAATTGATCATCGGTAAAGTATAGGACGCATTCAGAGTCAGCGTTGTCTTCGGCACAAGTGAGATTTCGTTGAATTGTGCGTTGAACGGATTGCCGATCCCAAACGGGAAGAAGGGCGCTTTGTATTGAGCATCGACATAGGCATAGGACAAACCAATATCCATGCCCGGGAACGGTTTTACCGAAATTTCGGCTTCCACACCACGCACATCCGCCTTGGGCCCATTGGTGAGAATGGAGAAGAGCGGCGTCGCCGGGTTCTGTGCCTGACGCACAATATTGGTATATTTCTGCAAATATGCCGCCAGATTGGTGCGCAGCGGAATGGCCAGATCCCAATCCCGCTTCAAGCCAAGCTCGTAATTGATCACCGTCTCGGGCTTATATCCCAGCAGGTAATTGGACAGCGAGCTTTCGGCCACATTCAGCCCACCCGCACGATAACCGCGCGAATTGCTGGCATAAATCATCGTGTCAGGCGTGACCTGATAATCCAGCGAAAGATTATATGTCCATTGGCCAAATTTCTTCACGCCATCGAAACGGCATCCGGGCGGCGGCGTCGCATCGCTGGGCGCAAGGCGCAAAGAACAATTGGTCAAATTGGCGGAATATTGTGTTTTCCACAAAGCGCGCCGATCCATTGTATAGCGCGCACCAAATGTCAGCGCCAAACCATCCACTTGGGGAATTTGGTAACTGCCCTGTGCATAGGCCGCCAAAGTCGTGGATAGGGCATGCGGCGAGCGATTGCTCCACCCAAAGCCTGTGCCGACAGAATTCTGGTCAAGCTGATTGTAGAAATAGAACACGCCGCCCACCCAGGACAGTTGATCATCCAGTGACGTGCCCGAAAATTGCAGCTCCTGCGAAACTTCCATAGCATCCTGGGTGTGCTCGCTGATCACATTCTGAGCCAGCGACAGCGGCGATCCCAGGCTGTCCCCAACCCAAACCCGGTCATAAGCCTTCCAGCCGGAAATATGTTTCGCGGTCATCCAGCCCAGATCCCAGCTTAACGTATTGCTGATCTGGTGCTGCTTGATGCTGGTGGGCGAATTCCAGCCCTGCTGCGTGGACCAGAAATTATCGCTGGCCAGCTGGCGCTGCAGGATCGGCGAATAGGTCCCCAACATAGAACTGGTCGGCAGAATGCTGATCAGCTTCGGCCCGGTGCCATTCAGATGATAATTGGCCCCCTGATAGACAAGCTGGTTCTCGATCGAACGCGTGGGCGTCCAACGCAGCGACACACGCCATTCCTGCGAATCCTGCGCCCCCAAATCCTGCAGCCGCGATTTGCCATGCGGCCAGCTAAAGCTCGGCACCGCCGGCAAACCCACCGCCGCGGCAATCGTCGCCGGATCAGCGATATTTTGCTGCCAACCCTGCTGATTGACCGTTTTCACGCTCACCCGCATCGCCAGCGTTTCATCCAGCGGCACATTCACAATGCTTGTCGTGGAGAAGCCTGCGCCGCGCGCAAACCCCGTCACACCAGCCTGAAAGCTGCCTTCAAAAATATCGGTAGGGCTGGCGGAATTGATCAACACCGCGCCGCCGGTCGAATTACGTCCAAACAACGTGCCTTGCGGGCCTTTCAGCACCTGCACATTGCCAAGGTCGAACATGCCCAGATTAAGCCCGACCTGAAACCCGGTCGGGACATCATTGAAATATACACCGATAGATGGGTCTTGCCCGGCCTGAATCTGGCTGTTGCGTTGGCCACGAATGGCCACGACCAGCGAATCCGGCGTGCTATAGGTTGCCACATGCAGCCCTGGCACCTGGCTGCTCAATTTCTGCACCGAGTCGATGCGAAAGCGCTCAAGTTGATCGGCTGAAAGCGCGGTCACCGCCACCGGAGATGACTGGATATTTTCCTCGACACGCCGGGCCGTCACCGTCACGTCTTCAAAGCTAAAGGTCTCGGCCATAACAGGCGCAGTGAAAACACTGGCCGCGATGGATACCAGGCCGAGCACCATATGGCTCGTATGCGCCTTTAAATATGTCTGCATTTTCCCCTCGATTTTGGCTGCCAGAACGGCATGGCCTCTTCTCCAGCTGTTACTGAAATAAAAGGCCAGAAAGTTATGCGGGAAAGGCAGATATGTTGGCACCGTCACCGCGTCATGCAGCGCCTTTAATGCCTTACTCTATGGGATTAAATGGGATTAATCGCGCGGCAGATATGTTTCCACATCAGCCGCGCGTTCGTCTTGGTTAGATAATACGTCCCGGCGTCGCCTTGGTATATTGACCACCATCAACCAGCAGCTGACCATTGACGAACACTTTGTCGATCCCTTGGGGACGGCGCACATAGCGGCCATCCCCATCGGGCACATCCTCAACCCAGGTCTCTGCCCCGCGCTCGATCGTCTCGGGATCAAAGATCACAAGATCGGCAAACTTCCCGACCGCAAGCTCTCCCCGATCCTTGATATTAAAGCCCTTGGCCAGATCCGAAGTCAGCCTCTGCACCGCGCGCTCCAGCGTCATCAGCTTTTCTTGGCGCACGAATTTCTCAAAAATATAGCTCGTATCCCCAGCACCCGCGAATTGGGTAATATGGGCACCCGCATCTGCCGAACCGATAAAGATATTGGGATGGCTGAGCAAAGCCCCCACGATAATCGTATCGGCATGGTTCAGCCCCGCCGATTCAAAATCGGTCTTCAGCCCATCTGCCAGCGCAATATCGATAATCGTCCGCAAAACGGTTTTCTTCTCCCGCTTGGCAATCGACTCCAGGCTGCGCCCCACATAGCGTTTATTATTCTGCGAAATAACCCGCTTCACCTTATATTTGCCCACGGTCGGCGGCATATGCGGCTCGTCAGATTCAATCCCCGCCACCACTTTCGGGTCAGACAAGGCGCGAATCCGGTCTTCCACGCCCATCTCAAATATCGCCCTGAAATGCGTCAGCTTCGATAGCAGTACAGACCCCATGGACAGATTGAAAATCTGATCATTGGGCCGCGCCTGGGTCTGCGCATAAAGCGGCGCATTGCGCGCCCGCCAGGCATCAAAGCGCATCAATAACCGGCTCCACCGGTCGGAGTCAGATACTGTCTGCGAAATCGGCGACAAGGTGCACATCACACCCGTCTCCAAAGCCAGCTCGCCCATGAAATCGATATAATCCAGCACGGGCTGCAAGCCCTTCAGAAAGGGCGGCGCCGCTTCCACAAAGCCGCGCTTTTCCTCAGCCATCACTTGCATCAAAGCAAGAATTTCACGCCGGTCCGAGAATGTGGATGGCAGATCGCGCCCCGTATCATCCAGATGCACATAGGTGAAGGAAAGCCCCATAGCCCCCGCCCGCAGCGCCTCGCGCATCACATCGCACATCTGTTTGATTTCTGCGTCTGTGGCCGCGCGTTCCTGCGCCTGCGCCCCCATGACGTAGAAGCGCAGATTGCTGTGCCCCAGCAACATGCCGACATTCGGCCCCAAACCGTCTTTGAGATAGTCGAGATATTCCCCAAACTTCTCCCAGCTAAAAGGAATGGTCGATGTCAGCTGGCGACTCTCCATATCTTCCACGGCGCCAAACAGCTTGATCACCAGCCCATGATCCGCCGGGCGCACCGGTGCCAGACTAACCGAGCAATTGCCCGCGATCAGGGATGTCACACCATGTTCAGGCGACGGCGTGGCCCGCCGATCCCAGCAAAGCTGCGGGTCATAATGCGTATGCACATCAATAAAGCCCGGCGCCAGAACATGCCCCTTGGCATCATATTCCACCGCCCCGCGCCCATCGACCTTGCCCATCTGCACGATGCGATCCCCCGCAACGGCAAGATCGCCCTGAAATGACGGCGCGCCACTCCCATCAACGATACAAGCATTGCGAATAACAAAAGAAATCTCCGACATCTGTCTTTCCTCTATCTGGCCTCTATTCTGGGCAAAAATCGGATCAGTCCGATCACGACCAAAACAAGCCACCTCTTCGAATATCCGTCGAAAAGGCGCAGAGCCGCATTAAAACCAAGCCCTTATGTTAAGACCGTGCCCCCCTATTAGAAATGCGCCGCGCCGCGCAAACTTCGCACCGATCATTCCAATAATATCTCAAGCAAATGTTTTTGCTGGTGAAATTTCAGTTCAGCGAATGGCCGATACTTTGCCATGGAGCATGGCATCACCCGCAATTGCGCAATAGGCACATTATTTAAGACGAGCTCTCGAAGGCGCGTAGTCGCATAGTTTTTCAATAACCAAAAAATTGTTGCTTGATCAAAATTCGACAGGAGCCGTGAATGAGATTAAGGGTGCGTCTAGATCTCGTTATGTTAATTATTAGAATTCGAATTGTATTAGGTTAGTAATATTATTTTCAGCCAATTATTTACTTGAGAAAAGCAAGGATATTCCCTATCCTATATTTGGGTGACAAAGCTTAGCCGCTTAGAGATCGAGGTCTACCCGTTAACAAGCACAATAAGTGCACAAAATTTCCCATTTTTGATGGGAAGCGCGGCGGGCTACGGCCCGCCGTTTGTTTTTGGAACTGCACCATACTGAAGTGCCGCTTTAAGGACGCTTCTTGAAACACCACCCAATATCGGCAAAGCCGCGCGGCCAATGGCTCGCTAGGGCCAGAATAACATGTAAGCCCGCTACGCCAGTTGCGGCTGGACCTCGATCTCTAAGCGGCTAAACTCAAGGTCCGCGAACAACGCGAGATTAAGCGGTTGCGGCTGGACCTCGATCTCTAAGCGGCTAAACTGCGTATGGCGATGGAAGCCGACTTGCTTCTGTTGCGGCTGGACCTCGATCTCTAAGCGGCTAAACTCACGCGCCGCATCTAATGCCGCCCTGCGCTGTTGCGGCTGGACCTCGATCTCTAAGCGGCTAAACTCTGCAGGATTGGTGCGGTGATGTGCCTGTTGTTGCGGCTGGACCTCGATCTCTAAGCGGCTAAACTTGCCCTCCCAGTAGAGATACTGGCCACCCCGTTGCGGCTGGACCTCGATCTCTAAGCGGCTAAACTTCGCTGCGTAATTCTTAGCGTCTATAAGAGGTTGCGGCTGGACCTCGATCTCTAAGCGGCTAAACTATAGTTCAGCGGCTTTTTCGACCTCCGCTTGTTGCGGCTGGACCTCGATCTCTAAGCGGCTAAACTAGGGGGACCGATTGAGCACCGACTCCGCGAGTTGCGGCTGGACCTCGATCTCTAAGCGGCTAAACTCGAAGGCATGGATAGTGGCGACAAGTCTAGGTTGCGGCTGGACCTCGATCTCTAAGCGGCTAAACTGCTGACAGCGCGTCTGGAGACAATGCGCGCGTTGCGGCTGGACCTCGATCTCTAAGCGGCTAAACTTGCGTCGGGATATTACGAATGGAAGACCGTGTTGCGGCTGGACCTTGATCTCTAAGCGGCTAAACTCTGCATCTTGC
>CAZOJG010000005.1:0-62415 GCA_964580115.1 uncultured Rhizobium sp. | reverse complement strand
AGTGCGCTTTTATACGACAGTTGCGGCTGGACCTCGATCTCTAAGCGGCTAAACTTCGGTGCCGCGTCCGCATCCCCGCCAATAAGTTGCGGCTGGACCTCGATCTCTAAGCGGCTAAACTCTGCATCTTGCAGTGCGCTTTTATACGACAGTTGCGGCTGGACCTCGATCTCTAAGCGGCTAAACTAGACGTAATATCACCGGAGCGCGGGTGGCTGTTGCGGCTGGACCTCGATCTCTAAGCGGCTAAACTCATCGCTGAAGCCGCCCGCATTCTGATCAAGTTGCGGCTGGACCTCGATCTCTAAGCGGCTAAACTAGCGTAAGGAAAAGACGGAGTGGCACCGCGGTTGCGGCTGGACCTCGATCTCTAAGCGGCTAAACTTTCGATCCGCCGGGTTCGCCGCGTGGGCAAGTTGCGGCTGGACCTCGATCTCTAAGCGGCTAAACTAGCAGAGCACAAAGAGAAGGCGTATCGCTTGTTGCGGCTGGACCTCGATCTCTAAGCGGCTAAACTCCGTTTGGTGAGCTGCTCAAAATGTGGCACGTTGCGGCTGGACCTCGATCTCTAAGCGGCTAAACTTTTCTGTGGGCCACCTCGCCGCTGCTGGATGTTGCGGCTGGACCTCGATCTCTAAGCGGCTAAACTACTATTACCTATTTGCCGACACCCAATAGGTTGCGGCTGGACCTCGATCTCTAAGCGGCTAAACTCCAAAAAGCCAGCAATTATGGCGCAGTGCTGTTGCGGCTGGACCTCGATCTCTAAGCGGCTAAACTCGAATTCATGAAGGTCATCAACATATTGCAGTTGCGGCTGGACCTCGATCTCTAAGCGGCTAAACTTAAGAGAGCAGCCGCAATGCCAGCCGCTTTGTTGCGGCTGGACCTCGATCTCTAAGCGGCTAAACTAGCCTAGGCTGATGCTACATGCGCACGCATGTTGCGGCTGGACCTCGATCTCTAAGCGGCTAAACTCCTTGCCATGCCGGGCCATGCCCCGCCACGGTTGCGGCTGGACCTCGATCTCTAAGCGGCTAAACTTCGACAACCACAGCGCCCGTTGGTGGCTGCGTTGCGGCTGGACCTCGATCTCTAAGCGGCTAAACTATAGCGGCCCCAGCCGCGCAAGAGGCGTGTGTTGCGGCTGGACCTCGATCTCTAAGCGGCTAAACTAAGGATCAGGATCACCCCGCCTGCGATTGGGTTGCGGCTGGACCTCGATCTCTAAGCGGCTAAACTTATGCCCGTTTCCACCCAGCTTAGGCACGGGTTGCGGCTGGACCTCGATCTCTAAGCGGCTAAACTAGATAACCTTCAAGCCCCTGAAATAATGGGGCTTTTCTTTTAATTTGCGTGTGAAAAGTGGCCATAAGGCGTTAGAAAAGCGCCAGCTGTGCCGGATTTCCAGGGCGCCGTTCACTTTTTCTTCCGGTGAAGATGCGGGCATTACCATACTGTTTGTCCGTAATAGTAATAATATGCACCTTCCCCTTCCGAGGCAGTGCGTCACGCACACGTCGAATATGAGTCTCCGCCGATTCCTTACTTTCTGCAAAGCGCAGATAGATGGAAAATTGGGCCATCTCAAATCCGTTATCCAAAAGAAGCTTCCGGAATTTCGATGCTGTTTTACGTTCGTCTGACGTGCCAACCGGCAGGTCGAACATCACATAGAGCCACATCATTCTATATCCACTCAGCGCGAGTCGTTGCAGCGGGGCCAAACTTCATGCCTCCAATGGCAGCGTCCGGCGCGGCAACTCAATCCATTGTGTCTGCCCGGCAAAGCAGCGGGCCAGAGATAGAGCGGCGCGCTGTAAGCAAGCGCCTAAAGGGCTCACGCCCTCCGCAGTGCTCATATCAGTGATAAGAATACGCGCCAGATGCGGCTTCGTATCTTTATCCACTGTGCATGCTCCATTTCGCACAAGATCATGCACCAGAATATCCGCTACAGGACGGAATGGCTCCATCAGATCATCGGCGAGTGCAAATGCATTGCCGCGCTGTCTATGTGCAAGCCCGAGGCTAGGGTGCAGACCTGAAGCCATAATGGCACGCGCTGTCCCAGCCCGTAATACTGTATACGTATAATTTAGCATGGCATTGATGCTGGGTTCCTCGCGGTCTCTGCGGAAATCTTCACCAAATAGCTGGGGCCAATAAAGCCGCGCAGCCTGCGCCTCCACATTGTCCGGGTCGCCAGACCGCACCTTTCTCGCCAATAAGCGAAAGCCTGGGTGATAGAGTCCAAGGCTTTCCAGGGTCGCTGCCTGGCTGTCGATCTTGGCACTCACGATCTGGGCCCAAAGCCGCTTGCGCAAGGGCTTTGAAGATGCCGCTTGATCCGACATGCGTCCTGCTTGCTCGTAATTGCCTTCCGTACTCCACAAAATGGCAGCTGGACGATGATTGGAAGCACAGATGACAAGCGGTGCCCCTCGCTCTGCCAGCGCGACCAGCAGATTATTCGAATAAGTAATGCCATGCGCATTGGAAATCACCGCTGCGATGTCGTCCAATGGCACCCGGCCTAACTCTGTGCCATTGGCATGAACCGTAAGAAAGCCGCGATCCTTGGCGAGATGACGCCCATCTTCGGCGATCTCCACCACGCGCCCGATCATCTCAACGATCTGTCACAGGGCTTGCCCGGCCGATAGGGTCAACCCGCACACGTATCGCCCCCGCTTTCTTCAACGCGGAATAGGAACCGTACCACCAGGTGAATAAGTCATCCGGATTTTTGTGCCGCGCATTTAGATCGCCTGTCTCATTATGTTCTGAAAGTGGAATCGTCCCCTGCTCGATCCAGAGCGATGACGCCCGATATATTTTCCTGCCCTCGCCCCGATCAGCTTCGATCAAATCGCCTTGCTGTAACCGCATCACAAAACCTGCATCAGGATGATCGCTGCGCCAGCGGGTGCGATAGCCGGGTCTGTTAGCGTCGAGCGTGGTCACGCCTTCACCGCGCCACTTTCCATCAGCGGTTTGAAATATTTCAATGCAATGATTACTGCCCGGAATATAGGCTTTCTCATATCCCTGGCCATGGGTGAAGCGTCGTGCTGTCTTGTCCGTTTTGAGAATGCGCACCCGATTAACACCATGCGCCTGGCCGAAAGCCGCCAAAGCGTCTGATAATTTTTTTCCATCGCGCTTGGCTTGCTCTGTAATCTCAATCAATTGGGCGCGCAGATTTGAATCCCGCACCGCGCGAACCTCCTTGTCACTAAGCGCGCTGATCGGCTTCCGAAACACCAGATTATAAGTTTTCCCCTCAATCTCTTCGTTCACCAGACCATAAGCAGTTTCCTGATGAAGCTGGCCGGATGTCGACTTTCCGCGCATACCAATGTCTGATAGCCCGTGATCTGGTTTGTGACTGACAATAATCGTGTCCAGCTTGCGCTTCAGATCATCACGAAAATTGTCATAAGGTTCAGGGAAGCTGCCTTTGGGGAACAGGTGATCAAGGTTTAAACTCTCCGCCTCACCAGATGCGCGCGCGATCCGGTTGATCATATTGCGATCCGTACATGCCAGTACGAAAGCATCTATGGGGTGATGTCGGTAGTCCTTGCGATTTTTCGGCTGGTTTGTATCGGCGTAATTATGGTCTGGTAGAAGTCTGTTCAACCCCCATTTGGCTCGCAGCATTGCTGTCAATCGGCCGCTGGAAGCCCATACCTGATCACATATATGTTCCAGGTAACCTCGTGCCATGCGCGCCATATGCTGCGTGTCCGTCAAATGCCGCGCGGCCAGATCACCTTTTTCACGAAACTTCGTCATTGCATCGGGTTGAAACCGCCAGGCTTTTTTGGGGAATAACCGCTCGGCCCGTTCCACAATCACTTGCAAGTCCTCTCCAGACCAAGCATCGCCGGGGGAGCGATTGCCTTTGAAATGGTTCTTCTTGCGAACGCATAGAACCTTGTTCATGAAACTGTCATCAAGCGTCGCGGAATAGGGAAGAATATGGTCGATATCCACTGAGCCATCGAACAGCTTCTCGATCGACAAAGCCTCTCCCGAATATACGCAGATTTTCTCATCGGCTGGTAATTCATCGAACAGGCGCAAAAGTAGTCGCGCGCTATACGTATCCGAAACACCTAATTTGGCCAGGCGTTCGCGCCGGTCGTCATTTGCCTTCTCATTCTTGCTGTTCTCGCTCCGAATTTTGTCCTTCTGTTCTTTGTTCAGTTTCAAGTCGCGGGCCAGTTCGATCACAATCTCTGATGGCGGGCCATACGCGTCAATCAGTGCATTTACCACGGCCCGCAATTGATTCATGGCGATATGCACGGTGGGGTTTGGGACGCGGCCAATCCGCTCCTGACTGCCGACTGGTGCGTCCGGTCTGGCAATCACATGCCGCGCCATCACTGTACCGTAATAGGGAAGGCGATCCTTTCGTTCTTGTGGCCGCAAATCCGAATGATGCAAGCTTGTATCCAGCCGTCTTACAGCTTCATCATAGGTAAGAGGCCGATCAAATATTTCTCCGGTTTCAGGATCAACATAGGACTCGCTTTCCATAATATGGACCAGTCGCTCCAGCGCTGTGCGGCCCAGTTGGCCATGGCCTTGGGGCAGGCGTATTTCTGACACGAATTCCGCAGATTCAGCCGATAGATTGAACGTGTCCTGTAACCAGTCTTGCAAAGCATCAGGATCTTCCACCGCTAGCAACCGCTCGATAATCTCGATCTGCTGATCGCGTGGCAGAGACCGCCACTTCTTACCAAAGGCATTTTTGTGGCTCAGCTTCACGGCCGTCTGATCAGGGGAAAAACCTTTGTGTTCGGACAATTCGTAATTAAACCGTGCATCATCTGGCAGTTTCAGCGCCTTGCGGATTGCCTCGAAACTCACAACCGTACCGCCACTGGTCATCAGCAAATTAGATGCAGCATGGAATTCCTGCATCGTTAATTTCCGCTCGCTTTTGCCGGCATATCTGACACGCAATTGGCAAACATCTTGCAGAATACGGAAACGCTGAAAGTACGGATGCGCCTTGGCTGCGCGTTCGCCCATATCAATCTCGAAACCAAACAAAGAGACCTTGTTTTCCTCAGGCATCAAGGTGCAGCGCCCCACCACAGGTTTTTTCAAGGGCCGCTGTTCGATCATCACGCGTTTCAGTTTTTCCATCAATGCTGGTGTAAGTTGTTTGTGATGCTGCGCCTGGACAGACCATATCTCCTCCAGCTCATGCTCTATCATCTCGCGCATAGGGTAATAGTCATATAGGGTGGCGGCCCCTTGAGTATGGGGGCGGAATCGCACGGTTTGTGGCGTGACATAACCACCATTCGCGGACAGACGTGCCCCGTCGCGATCACGCGCATGGCGGCGAGCCAGATATTGCCCTAATGTACGCGCCCCGCTTTCTTGCAGCGCGGCCTGCAATTGGAGCATTCCTTGTTTGGTCGCGCTTTTCTCCTTTCCATCAGAGTCGGCAATACGATTGCTTTTAAAGCCTCGCCGCTGATTAAGATGAAAGAGCACGCGGCCCAATTCATATGTTTCGATCTTGCCTTCAACTGCCGCCGCGCGCAGAAAATAAGGGTCCAATCGCGCAAGTGCTTTGCGTTCGGCCAAATCTGACGGCATCAATCCGCACTCGACCAGAGCCTCGATCAAACGTTTCTGTCGGCGCAGGAAGCGGTCGCGGCGGCGGCGCATGGATCGGGCATCGCGGCGCCCCGCGGCAAGCGAAATGAAAGATTTAGGGTCCCGCCCCGCCTCCTGATTGGCCGTCAGGATTCGCACCCCGGCATCAAGCACGCCAGAAGGCTTACCGCTGTCCTCCAATGTCACAGCGCACCAACCTAAAGAATTCGAACCCAGATCAAGGCCAAGGCGGTAAGTCATTGTCTATAATCCTGTTTTTAGGGTTCTGGGCTGGGTATATTCGCGATATAGTTATTTAGCATTCGCGTTTTTCAGCCCCAAGAAAAATTGTTTCTTAATCTCATAACCTAATGCTATCAGTGAGATGCGGCGTAACCATTCGCTCAAAAGAACCAATTAGGGAGTCATGAATGAGATTAAGGTTGCGGCTAGATCTCGCCGGGTTAAGAATTAGAATTCGAATTATATTAAACTAGTAATATTGATTTACAGTCGAATATTTACTTAAGAAAGGCAAGCATAGTTCCTATTCTGTATTTGGGTGACAAAAGCTTAGCCGCTTAGAGATCGAGGTCTACCCGTTAACAAGCACAATAAGTGCACAAAATTTCCCATTTTTGATGGGAAGCGCGGCGGGCTACGGCCCGCCGTTTGTTTTTGAAACAGCACCATATTGAAGTGTCCGTCTTAAAGACGTTTCTTGAAGCGCCACCAATCGGCAAAGCCACGCCGCCCATGGCCCGATCATCCGCATAAATTTTTATCGAATTACCCCCTCAATCCCGCGCGCCTCGATTGTCCTTACAAACAGGTAGAAACTCGATCCTTACGGGAAATGCCGTCAGGGAGGGTAAAATTACGGATACCCCGCGTGACAGCGCCGAAATTCGTGAATCCGGTTCCGCCGTGAGCGCATCGGAGGTGAATGCTTGGTTTGTCCGTGAGGTTCTGCCGCTGGAGGCAGCCTTGATGCAATTCCTGCGCATGTCGCGCCGTAATCACAGCGATGCAGAAGATTTCTGCCAGGAAATCTATGTGCAGGTCTATGAGGCGGCACAAAAAGAAATCCCCCATGCGGTGAAGCCCTATCTCTTCACCGTGGCGCGCAATCTGCTCATCAATCGCGCCCGCCGCGATCAGATCATTCCCATTCAATCCATGGCCGACCCGGATGAATTGGGCATCGCGCTCGATGAACCCACGCCAGATCGCTCCGTCATGGCGCGTCAGGAATTGATGCGTCTGGAAGCGGCGCTGGAAAAGCTGCCGCCCCGCATCCGCCAGGTGGTGAAATATAGCCGTATCGAAGGCCTGTCCCGCAGCGAAATCTCCCAGCGCATGGGCATCACCGAATCCACGGTCTCATTCTATCTCACAGATGGCATGGCGACGCTGATTGACCACCTCTATGGCGGAGACGGCGCATGACCACAAAAGACATCCGCCACACCGCTGTCGCCTGGCTTGAACGCCGCCACCGCCCCGATTGGAGCGCCGAAGATCAAGCCGCGCTCACCCACTGGCTCTCTGAAACGGGCCATATGGTGGCTTATTTGCGCGCCGAAGCAGGCTGGCATCGCACAGATCGCCTCTCGGCCCTGCGTCAGCCGCAGCCGCAAAATATCTCCCATCCCATGCATTCGGAAAAATATCGGGCGCAAAATAATTTTTGGCCGATGCTACGCAAAGCCGTTGCAAGCCTTGCCCTCATCAGCCTGATCGGCGCTGTCGCCTATCAGCAATGGGATGCGCCAAGAGACCAAACCTATGTCACCGCCATCGGCGGCCATAAAATCATCACCTTCAAAGATGGCACACGCATCGAACTCAATACCAACACCACCTTACGCGTCTCCCATCACAATGAACGCAAAGTCTGGCTGGACAAAGGCGAAGCCTATTTCGAGGTCGAACATAATCCGTCCAACCCCTTTATCGTCATCGCCAATGGCCGAAAAGTCACCGATCTGGGCACAAAATTCATAGTCCGTCAGGATATGGTGGTCCGTCAGGATATGAATGAGCGAAATGCTCAACTCAGCGTCGCCGTCATCGAAGGCTTGGTCGAAGTCGCGGCGAAAGATCAAAAGCCGCAATCTCTGCTAAGGCCCGGCGACATACTCACCGCCACAGGCCAGCATCAATCCATCACCCAAAAGCCATTGCGCGCCATCCTTGCCGCGCTGGACTGGAAGAACGGAAAACTCTTCCTCGATAATGCCACCCTGGCCGAAGCCGTGGCCGAATTCAATCGCTACAACACAACGAAACTCGTCATCCAGGATCAAAATCTGGCGCAGCTCAGCATCACCGGAACATTCCAGATAAGAAATCTCGAAACATTCACAAGCCTCACAAAAGATATTTTCGGCCTCAAAGCCGAAGCAAAAAACAATCAGATCATTTTAACACGCTGATATTCAAAGCGCTGGAAACAGCGCGAAGGGGGAATTTTATGAACAGATTAAAAACAATCCTGACCACCAGCGCCTGCGCCATATCCATCACCACCGCCGCCTATGCAGGCAATTTCGACATCCCGGCCGGCGATCTCAGAACCGCGCTCAGCCTCTATGTCCAACAGAGCGGCGCATTACTCGCGGTCTCCGATGACGCGGTGAAGGGCATCCGCACCAAAGGCGTGCGCGGTGATCTCTCCTCAGACGAAGCCCTCACCCGCATCCTCACCGGCACCGGCTTCATCGCGCGCGATCACGCAGGTGCCCTCGCCATCGTACGCCACCGCCAATCAGATCTGGTCCAACCCCTCCACCTCGCCCAGGCCAGCCCAAACACAGGCCGCATTGAAGAAGTCCTCGTCACTGCCCGCAAGCGTGAGGAAGCGGTCGAAAACATCCCGATCTCCATCACCGCCTTGTCCTCCGAAGACCTAAAAACCTTCGGCATCCGCAACTTCGCCGATCTCGAAGGCGTCGTCCCCGGCCTCAGCATGGGCGGCGGCGGCAATGGCGTGAAGAAAGACAGCAATCCCTTCATCCGCGGCATCGGCCAACGCGAAACCAAAGTCACCCTCGATCCGGGCGTCGCGACTTATATCGACGGCATCTATATTGGCCGCGCCGCGGGCGCGATGCTCGACGTGGTGGACGTTGACAATATCCAGGTGCTGCGCGGCCCACAGGGAACCTTGTTCGGCCGCAACGCGACCGGCGGCGCACTCTCCGTCACCCTCAAAAAGCCCACCAACGATTGGGAAGCCCAGATCAGCGCCAATATCGGCAATTACGGCAGGCGCGATATTTCCGGCATTGTGAATATCCCCTTCGTGGAAGACATGGTGATGGGCCGCCTGCTGGTCGCCAGCACCAACAGCAATGGCTATTTCACGAATATCATCGACAACACCAAATGGGGCGGCGATAATCGCGTCAGCGGTATCGCCCAACTGCGCATCCTGCCGACCGACAACATCACCATCGACCTTCTGGCCGAACGCACCCGCATCCGCGAAACCCCGCGTCCCCAGAAATGCGCCTTTGTGAGACAGGCAGGTTATACAACCCCACAGACAAACTTCTTGATTGGATTTGTGGATGGCATCAGCCGGTTTGAGGCCAGATGCCGTGCTTCCGAAGCCCTGCCCGCAAGCCAGTTCTCCAGCGATGCGGCGCTCGGCGGTACGCCATTGGGCCGTACCGAAATGGCCAGCTATTTTAGGAATGATCCAGAACAGTTGCTTTATCAACCGCTCATGCCCAGGGGCCGCTATTGGGTGGACACCACGACCTTTGGTGGCACGGCGAGTTGGGATATTGGCGATGTCGGTCCCTTCTCCGATCTCTCCGCCAAAAGCATCACCGCCTGGCGCTCAACCAAACAGATCGCCGATGAGGATCTGGATGGCATAGGCTCCGCTTTCCTCATCCGCCTTCAGCCTACCTTCGATGAGACAACCCAGTTCTCGCAAGAATTCCAGATTTCCGGAAAAACCTTAAATGACCGACTGTTCCTGAGCACGGGTGCCTATTATTTCAAGGAAAAGACCCCACAAAACGATCTGATCCTCAGTGCGGGTGGCGCGCAAACATTCGCGGGCACCACCAGCAACCCTTACTATTACAATACGTTCTTCGAGCCGGCATTCGAGCGTTTGCAGACGGATAATGATGCCTGGGCCTGGTATGGTCAGGCGGATTTCGAACTGACACCGGAAATCGAACTGACCGCGGGCATTCGCTGGACCACGGAAAACCGCTGGAGCCGCTATTCCAAATCATTCGTGGATATCAATTCACTGACGAATGCTCCTATTACACTCATTAGTGTGAATAATCAGGCTAGCGGGCAAACCGGCTTTAGAACCTCTGCCCCCAGTTTAACACCGGTTCTGGATTGGCGCTTTGGCGGATTCACTTATGATATCGGATTAAACGGAAATAACGAGGTTGTCGTCACGACATTCGTTCCTGGTCTTATGGCGGGTGACGAGCTGTCCTACAAGAACTCAGCCTGGACACCGATGTTCAGTGCCAAATACAAGGCCAGTGACCGCTGGCTGCAAAAATTCTCTCTGGATCAGGCCATGATCTATGCCACCTATAGTCAGGGCTTCCATTCCGGTGGCGTTACTGCGGGATCACTTGATTATGATCAGGGGCCAGAAACAATACGCCTACCTTCTGGTCCTCCCTGTTCAAGTTGCACTGTTGTCACGCAACTTCCCATCCCGGGTGAAGGCTTTGGCACGGCTGATCCCATTACCTTTGAACCGGAAAAAGTGACGAATTACGAAGTCGGCTTCAAAGCTGCCGGGCTTGATCGCCGTATTCAGGCAACTTTTGCTGCCTTCTACATGGACTACACCGACATGCAGGTAACCTCTGCGGGTAGTAGGGCGGGCATTCCTGTACCCTTTATCGAAAATGTCGGCAGTTCTGTCATCAAAGGGTTCGAAGTCGAACTCGTAGCTCTGCCGACCCCGCAATGGCGTATCCTGATGAATGGCAGCTATACCGATACGGATATCAAGGAATGGCAGTCATCTGTCGCGGGTATTGGCAATACAAACGGAATACCAACCGGACTCATTTATGAAATCGATCGTAGCGACGAACGCATGCCCCGTGTGCCGCGCTGGCAGTTCTTCGCTTCCTCGGAATATAATTTCCAGCTGCCCGGCGGCGGAACAATAACACCATCTGTCGGTGTGCGCTTCGCCTCCTCTATCTATCATGGCTTCGATCGTGGTAGCTGGATCTATACCTATGGCGGGCGCTATTACAATCACGGCGGCGACAGGCCACCAAGCCTTGCACCGTCCAGTGCTAGCTGCACGTCTGCCACCCCCTCTGCCTCATGCGATTGGAATGGCGGTAGCAATAATCCGCCAGCCGATCCTATCGTAACGCCCTCCGCCGACGCCAAATGGAAAACCACCTCCCGCCCAACCGCCTTCCTCGATGCCCGTCTGGCATGGATATCGGATGATGGGAAAATGGAAGGCGCCTTGTGGGGCAAGAATCTGTTCAACAAGGACGACTATCTCGTCGGCGGCATCCCGCTGGTAGACGTGAACGGCGCCGTGGGCCAAGTCTATGCCAATCCCCGCACCTTCGGCCTGACCTTCACCTATCACTTCGGCGAATAGGCGATCTGAAATCTGAAAGAAAAAGGCGGTCCATCTCGGGCCGCCTTTTTTCATGATGGGGCAGGATGCGCCTCAGCCTCTGCCACAAGTTTAACACCGTGGCCCACCGTGCTGAACCGTTCCCGATACGCCGTCGGCGAAAGCCCGGTCAGCGCCCGAAACTGCTGTGCGAAAAAAGCCGGGTCCGTATAACCAATGCTCGTGGCGATCTGATCAATCCGGAATTCCGTGCGCGCCAGGCTGCGCTTGGCCGTCTCCAGCCGCAATGTTTTCAGATAACTATGCGGCGTCACCCCCAGCGCATCCTTGAACCGCCGAAATAATGTCCGCTCCGTGGTCGAAACCCAATCCGCCAATTCCGCCAGCGTAATTTTATCAGCCAGATGATGCACCATATAGGATAGCGCCCGTTCCACCATCGGATCACCCAGATCCTGATCATAAGCGGATAAGCCAGCCAAACTATTCGTGCCCTCATAAAACAGATCGGCAAATACACGCCGCCTGACAATCGAATTACTGCGTTGCACATATCGGCGCATCAGATCGAAAGTCGAACCTATCGCCGCCCCGCAGACAACGCTTTGTGTTTCGCTCACCGCACGCGTCAGGTCCAGTTTCACCCGCGGGAAATGTCGGCGAAACACAGCTTCGCGCGCCAATGGAATGGTCGCCACCGCTTCATCCAATATGCCAGCCTTCGCCAGCACAAAGACGCCAGTATTATTGGCCACAATGGTCGCGCCATTATCTTTCTGGTTGCGAAGCCATCTGCCAGCCGCCTCCAGCCGCGTCAGCCGCAAGCTCAAAGCCGCGTCCGATGCATCAAAGAATGCCGGCACAAAGACTGTATCATATTGCCCAATATGCGGCCCTATCGCTGCGGCCGCTTTTAACGCAATGCCACAACTCGTTTTAACACTCTGCCCATCAAGGCTCAGAATATCCGCCACAGCTAAAGACGCCACAGCCCATGACGGCATACGCTGCAACGGATCGCGTTCGCGCAAATGATCCGTCCCATGCGCCCTTGTGAGTTGAACAACATCCAGCGCGCTGCTCACGCAGCTCAGATATGTTCCATCCAGCGCCAGAATCCCCACCCTCATAAGACAGCCTTTGATATGTCTTGAGCCATAGCAGTCTACCCTATGCTGTTTGACAGTTTAACCTATGATGGTTGCACAATGTCCTCGTCATACTTGCATCAGAAAAATAGGGTGACAAGTTCGTCCGCGCCAAAACGCGGCCAACCACTGGCGACCTAAAAATTTTGCAATCGCGAAACTGCACGGCCAAGGAAGCAGCTTTGGTCGGGTCGGAGATCGTCAAACAGCATATCCTGAATGCAAAATATAAATCATCAACGGAGGAAAATCATGACAACAGTACAAGACCTGATCGATCGCCAGGACATCATCGACGTCCTGACCCGTTACGCCAATACGATCGACGATAAAAACTGGGAAGGGGTCGAATCCTGCTTCACCGAAGACGCCATCCTCGACTATTCGACCACGGGCAAATATATCGGCCCCAGATCTTGGATTGATGGCGTGGCCAGAGAAGGCTCCGGCCAAATGCGTCAGGCCCAGCATTACATTTCGAATTTCGAAGTGGAGATCAATGGCGACGAAGCGTCAACCCGCACCTATCTCTTCAGCAAGCATGTCTATCCGGATGAAGGCGGCTATACGACCGGCGGTGTCTATATCGACAAGCTGCGCAGAACACCCAATGGCTGGCGTATTTTCCATCGCAGCCAGAAACATTACTGGAAAGAGGGCGACATGACCCGCCAGTTCAAAAAACAAAAAAGCGCCTGACCACGCATCCTGCCCGGTCAAACTCCAACGGCGCGGCGATGCCCTCACTCACCGCTGCGCCGCTTTTTATATCCAGTTCCCATTTCATAGCGCGGCCATAGCCCTCCCGCACGCCATATTCTGTTGGCAGCGACAACACCTGCGGCCCTTTTCGCAGGAGAGTGGGGCCCAATTGGGCAAATCCCCCTTTTGTCGCTATTCCCCCACGCAAAAAAAAATCCCAACAGGCTTAGCAATCCCGCCCGCCTCGCTTGTCCTGACAAGTAGGTAGAAACTCTATCCTCGCGGGAATTGGCCCGGAAGGGAGGGTGAGATTACGGACACAACACGTGAAAGCACCGAATTTCGCGGGCCCGGCCTGGCCGTGAGCGCGTCGGAGGTGGATGCATGGTTTGTCCGTGAGGTGCTGCCTCTGGAGGCCGCGTTAATGCGATTCTTGCGTTTGTCGCGCCGCAAACAAGGTGATGCAGAAGACCTCTGTCAGGAAATCTATGTCCATGTCTATGAAGCCGCCCGGAAAGAAATCCCCCGCACGACAAAACCTTATCTCTTCACCATCGCGCGGAATCTGCTGATCAACCACGCCAAGCGTGATCAGATCATCTCCATTGAATCCATGGCCGATCCCGATGAATTGGGCATCGCACTGGATGAGCCAGCCATTGATCGCACCATCATGGCCCGTCAAGAACTCCTCCGTCTCGAAACCGCGCTGGAAAAACTCCCGCCCCGTTGCCGCGAAGTGGTGAAATTGGCGCGGATAGAAGGTTTCACCCGCGGAGAAATTGCCCTGCGCATGGGCATCAGCGAATCCACGGTTTCCACCCATCTGCTCAATGGTATCGCCGCTCTGGCCGATCATCTCTATGGCGGAGAAGCCGCATGAACGCGAAGACCACACGCCTCAAAGCCGCCGATTGGGTGGAGCGCCGCCTGCGCCCCGATTGGAGCGCCGAAGATCAGGCCGCCTTCAATGATTGGCTCACCTGCTCGGATAACAAAGTCGCTTATTTGCGTGCCCAATCCGCATGGACCCGCGCCGAACGCCTCACAGCCCTGCGCCCAACCTCTATCCAGCCCATGCGTGTGAAAAAGACAGCAGGAAACCCTGTCTGGTCAGGTCTGCGCAGAATTGCAGCGGGCCTCATGGGCGCAGCCATCATAGGCACCCTGTTCTATCAGCAAATAGCCGCGCCATCCGCCATAAGCTATGTCACCGCTATCGGCGAACATAAAGCCGTCACCTTTAAAGACGGCACCCGTGTCGAACTGAACACCGACACGCATTTACGTATTTCGAGAAAGGACAGCGAACGTAAAATCTGGCTGGATAAGGGCGAGGCCTATTTTGAAGTCGAACATGATGCCGCCCATCCCTTAATCGTCATCGTTGATGGCCGCACCGTTACCGACCTCGGCACAAAATTCGTGGTGCGCCAGGATGCAGGTCGCCTCAATGTCACGGTTGTAGAAGGGCTGGTCGAGGTCGCGGCTCAAAATGACAATCCGCAATCGCTGCTAAAACCCGGCGATATACTCACCGCCACACCGCAAGCGCAATCCGTCGCTCATAAATCACTGCGCTCAATCCTCGCCGGCCTGAACTGGAAACAGGGAAAATTGTTTCTGGAAGACGCCACGCTGGCCGAAGCCGCAAATGAATTCAATCGCTACAACAGCCGAAAACTGGTGATCAGCGATCCGAAATTGGCCAGTCTGACCGTCACCGGAACATTTCAGGCAAGAAATCTCGAAGCCTTCGCAAAGGTTACGAAAGAACTTTTCGGCGCCAAATCCGAAATAACCAATGACCAGATTATTTTATCATCAAAATCTTATTCGCCTGCTGACAACTAACCGAAAAAATTAAGCACAAAAACTAAGTGACAAAATTCAACGCTTAAAAATTGTATGAATAGGGGGAATTTTATGAACAGATTAAAAACCATACTCGCCACCAGCGCCTGCGCCCTTGCTTTTTCAAGCGCTGCATCCGCCGACAGCTTCAACATCCCGGCGGGCGACCTCAAAACCGCCTTGAAACTTTATATCGGCCAAAGCGGCGCCCTGCTCGCCATCTCTGATGATGCCGTCAAAGGCGTGCAAACAAAAGGCGTCAGGGGCGAACTCCCCGCCGATGAAGCGCTCACCCGCATCCTGTCCGGCACGGGTTTCTCAGTCCGTAATTTAGACGGCTCACTCGCCATTGTTCGTAACAAACAATCACATCTGGACATCCAGCCCCTTCAGCTCGCGCAAGCTGCGGTCCCCACAGGCCGCATCGAGGAAGTCCTCGTCACCGCCCGTAAACGCGAAGAAGCGGTGGAGAATATCCCGATCTCCATCACAGCCCTGAACGCCGAAGACCTCAAACAATTCGGTGTCCGCAACTTCGCCGATCTGGAAGGTGTCGTCCCCGGCCTCAATCTTGGCGGCGGCGGTAATGGCCTGAAAAAAGATTCATCCCCCTTCATCCGCGGCGTCGGTCAGCGCGAAACCAAAGTCACACTCGATCCCGCGGTCGGCACCTATATCGACGGCATCTATATCGGCCGCGCCGCAGGTGCCATGCTCGATGTTAGCGATGTCGCCGGCATTCAGGTGTTGCGCGGCCCGCAAGGCACGCTATTCGGCCGGAATGCCACTGGCGGCGCCATCTCGGTTACCCTCAATAAGCCCAATAATAATTGGGAAGCCAATGTCACGGCCAATATCGGCAATTATGGTCGCCGCGATATTTCCGGCATGATCAATCTGCCCTTTGTCGAAGATATGCTGATGGGCCGCTTGTTCATCTCCAGCACCAATAGCAATGGCTATTTCACCAATGTCGTCGATAATACCAAATGGGGCGGCGACAACCGCGTCAGCGGCATCGCGCAATTACGCTTCTTGCCCACAGACAATATCACCATCGACCTGCTGGGCGAACGCACCCGTATCCGCGAAACACCACGTCCCCAGAAATGCGCTTTCATACGTGAACCAGGCTTCAAAACAGCCCAATCGGATGTCACGGGTAACGGTAGTGGCTGGCCTGGATTCTACTTCCCGACCTTCGAAGATTATTGCCGTGAAGTTCAGACTCTCCCACCAAGCCAATTCGCCAGCGATGAAGCGATTGGCGACCGGCTGCAACCCCAGGGCCGTTACTGGGTCGATACAAGCACGCTAGGTGGAACAGTCAATTGGGATATCGGCGATATAGGCCCGCTATCTGGTCTGGCCGTCAAAAGCATCAGCGCCTGGCGCAAGAGCTTGCAGATCGCCGATGAAGATCTGGATGGCATCCCTGCCCCGACTTTGATGCGCATTCAACCATCGTTCGACCGGACAACGCAGTTGTCTCAAGAACTGCAATTCTCGGGGCGTACCTTTAATGATCGCCTCTTCCTCAGCACCGGCTTCTACTTCTTCAAGGAAGAAACCCCGCAAAATACGCTTAATCTCTCTGCCGGCGTCAGCCCTCAATATGGCCCAGAGGTAACAGGTGCGCCGGGTATGTATTTTTCGTACCTAACGGAAGGCGCCCAGGAAAGGCTGGAAACAGACAACAAGGCCTATGCCTGGTACGGGCAGGCGGATTTCAACATTACCGATGAAATTGAGCTTTCTGCCGGTATCCGCTGGACACAGGAAAATCGCTGGAGCCGCTACTCCAAAGCCTATGCTAATGCAGACAGTGTATATGACGGCGTTCTTTTAGCGGCGGTTGGTAATGGCGTAACCCTTGTCGTCAATGACACTCCGGGTATTAAGCCCATTCTGGATTGGACCTTTGGGACCTACATATATTCGCTAGAAACACAACCAAATGGCGACCAGCTTCTTGCTAACCCTATTTTTCACCCCGGCATGTTTGTGGGCGATGAGTTAAGCACCACCGACGTGGCCTGGACGCCGATGTTCAATCTCAAATACAAATTCGATCAGCGGATGCTGGACCGATTCTCGCTAGACCAGGCGATGCTCTACGCCACCTATAGTCAGGGTTTCCATGCTGGCGGCGTAACGGCGGGTGCTGTTGATCTCGATCAAATAAATACATTCTTCGTGAATATCCCCGCTCAAACGGGTGATCCCTGTCCCCAAGGCAGGGACGTCTGCCAGCTAGATAAGTTGGCCGGGCCAGGTGGTGGTACGGCGGATCCGCAAATCTTCAGGCCCGAAAAAGTGACCAATTACGAAGTGGGCTTCAAGCTTGCGGCCTTGGATCGTAGGTTGCAGACGAATTTCTCAGCCTTCTACATGGACTACACCGACATGCAGGTGACGGCCACGGCATCACGCCTAGGCATTCCTATTCCCTTTATCGAGAATGTCGGCAGCTCCGTGATCAAAGGCTTTGAATGGGAAATTGTGGCTCTGCCAGTGCCAGAATGGCGCGTCACCCTCAATGGCAGCTATACGGATGCCAATATCAAGGAATGGGACGCCAAACAGCTTGTAATGGACGCCTTTAAAGGGGAATATACCGGCATCAATTATATTCTTGACCGCAGCGACGAGCGCATGCCGCGTGTTCCGCGTTGGCAATTCTTTGCCTCGACGGATTACAGCTTCCGTCTTCCCGGCGGCGGATCGATTACGCCATCGGTTGGTGTCAGGTTCACCTCCTCGATCTATCATGGCTTCGATCGCGGCAGCTGGATCTTCAGCAATGGCGGCCAATATTACAATCATGGTGGCGATCTGCCGCCGGATTTCACCCACACCGATTGGTGGCAAAACCCCAACATTGCCAACGGCACGGATCCCGTCATCCAGCCCTCTCCTGAGGCCAAATGGACAACGACATCCCGGCCCGCCGCCTTCATCGATGCACGGATGGCCTGGATATCCGCCGACGGCAAAATGGAAGCCGCACTCTGGGGCAAAAACCTCACCAATAAGGACGATTATCTGGTGGGCGGCATCCCGCTGGCCGATGTCACCGGCGGTGTAGGCATGGTCTTCGCCAATCCCCGCACCTTCGGCCTCAGCTTCACCTATCATTTCGGAGAATAGCCACCATATCTAAGGCCTGCCCTCTAGGCAGGCGGTAAGCGGGAGGGGGGATACCCCCTCCACAAAATGCAAAAACGAATAGAAAAGGGCGGTTCAAACCCGCCCTTTTTTATGTTTACGACCCTAAGATTCAGAAATTCCCTAATTATATCCGGCCTTTACCTCAGATTTACCTGCCCGCCCCTAAATTGCGCCCTGACCAGACAAGAAAAAACCGGCGCAAGGCCAGGGGAAATTACAATGACCGCCAGCCTGGCGCTGTTCCTGATCGACCTTCTACTCACGGCAATAGCTTGGCCGCTCACCCTCTATATGGTGGCGGAAGATGTCACCCAATGGCAATTATGGCTGCAAGCCCCGCTCTTCGCGGCCTTGAACCTGCTTTTCCTCTACGCGCTGGGCCTCTATCGCCGCGAAAGCATCGCCGACACAAACAAAGCCCTCAGCCGTATTCCCTTCGTGGTCGCCATGGCGGTCGCCAGCGCCAGCTTCATCACCTTTGCGCTGAATGGCAGCCTATCCCCCATCATCTTCATCGCCGCCACGGTCTGTTTTGGTCTCTGTGCCGCCGTCGCCCGGCTGGTCTTTCGCCAATTACGTCGCCACAGCCTGTTCCGCCCCAAATTGCTGGTCATTGGCGCGGGCAAACGGGCCTGGGACCTGCTGCATATCCTGCGCAATCAAGGCCGCCACCTCCAATATGAGGTCACCTTCGTCCACGAAGATAAATATGGCGAAATCGATCCTCGTCTATCCGAAGATAAATCCGTCCATATCGCCCATATATCGGGCAACCTACTCGCCATCGCCAAAAAAGAAGCGGCCGATCAAATCGTCGTCGCGCCTGATGAGCGCCGCGGCATGGCGCTGGAATCGCTCATCACCTGCCGCACCAATGGCTATCCGGTGGTGCAATATATGAGCTTCATCGAAAAAGAAGTCCGCCGCATCGACATCAAGCGCCCCGATCTCTCCTGGGTGCTCTATTCCGATGGCTTCTATCTCGGTCCGCTGGATCGCATCGCCAAACGCCTGCTGGATATTGTGGTCAGCCTGTTGATCCTCACCCTGTTTCTGCCCGTTTTGCTTATGGCCATGCTCGCGGTCTGGCTGGGTGATCGCCATTCCGTTTTCTATCGCCAGATCCGCGTCACCAAAGGCGGCCGCCACTTCCAGATCATGAAATTGCGCACTATGCGCATCAATGCCGAAACCGGCGGCGCCGTCTGGGCCGCCCAGAACGATCATCGCATCACCCCGGTCGGCGAATTCCTCCGCCGCAGCCGTATCGATGAATTGCCGCAACTTTTGAATGTGCTTAAAGGCGATATGTCTCTGGTCGGCCCGCGCCCCGAACGCCCCGAATTCGTCGAAGACCTCGCCCGGCACTTACCGCTCTATCATGAACGCCATGCCGTAAAAACCGGCCTCACGGGCTGGGCACAGATCAACTATCCCTATGGCGCATCCATAGATGATGCCCGCTCCAAGCTGAGCTACGATCTGTTTTATGTGAAGAATTTCAGCATTTTTCTGGATGTGCTGATCATCATGCAGACTTTGAGGGTTGTCCTCTGGCCCGGCAACAGCGTGCGCTAAGCGCGCACGCTGCCCCTTACATCATTTCTGATAAGAAGAAATGATTTCCTCAATCTGCTCTTTGCCTTCCGGGCTGTGAATCCAGGATTCAGCCTTCAGCAATGTATCAAATTGCAAAGGCACCCGGTGCGGTTTCACCCGCTCCGGAACCGGCACCAAAACCTCAAACGTCCCCGCAAACCGCGCATCTTTGGTCGCTTCGGCGAAGGGGGATGGTAATCCTTTGGCTTTCTTTCGCATGGCTGATCCTTGCTCTAACTTAAGTTAAGCGGCGCGCACCGCCCGTTGAGGGCGGCGATTCCGGTTTCTTGGGCGCCGCTTGGCGTAATCGATCACCTTCTTCGCGGGGCCGGTATTGAACTCTGCGGGGCGACCATCATCGTTCATCGTGCGCAGCTGGGATTTCAGCAACTTCTCGATAGAACGCAACGAATCCCGCTCATCCGGCGCACAGAATGAGATCGCAATGCCGCCAGTGCCTGCGCGTGCGGTGCGCCCGATGCGGTGGACATAACTCTCCGCCACATCCGGCAATTCATAATTGACGACATGGGTGACATCATCAATATCAATACCGCGCGCGGCAATATCCGTCGCCACAAGAAGGCGCGCCCGTCCTGAGCGGAAATTCTCCAGGGCTTTCTGGCGTGCCCCTTGTGATTTATTGCCATGAATGGCTTCCGCCAGATGGCCAGCTTTTTCCAGCAAAGTGGTCAGCTTATTGGCGCCATGTTTGGTCCGGGTAAACACAATCACCCGCTTCATGTCCGGGCCTTTCAGCAAATCCTGTAACAGGCCGCGCTTATGCGCGCCGTCCACAAAATAGACCTGCTGCTCAATACGCTCGGCCGCCACCGTTTTCGGCGCAATCGCCACACGCGCGGGGTCACGCAATATCTCGCCGACAAAATGCGCCACATCCGGCGCCATCGTGGCGGAGAACAGCAGCGATTGCCGCTCTTTCGGCAAGTAACCCACAATCCGTCGCACGTCACGGATAAAACCCATGTCAAACATGCGATCAGCCTCGTCGATAACCAGATGGGTCACCAAGCTCAGTTGCAAATGTTTCTGTTTGATCAGGTCCAGAAGCCGCCCCGGTGTCGCCACCACAATATCGATGCCCTGGCGCACCGCGGCGATCTGCTTGTTCTGATTCACCCCGCCCAAAATCACCGTATGGCGCAATTTCAAATGTTTGCCATAGGTCTTCAGGCTTTGATCGATCTGAATAGCCAGTTCGCGCGTCGGTGCCAGAATAAGCCCGCGCGTCGCATGCGGTACGCAGGGCTCGCGGCTCGCGCTCATCAATTGCAGCATCGGCAAACAAAATGCAGCGGTCTTGCCGGTGCCGGTCTGCGCCAGGCCCAGAACATCCTTGCCCGCGAGAATAAGGGGAATGGCCTGCGCCTGAATCGGCGTCGGGGTCACATAATTTTCAGCCGAGAGCGCGCGTTGCAGCGACTCCGCAATGCCGAGTGATTGAAAACTGTCTGTCACAAAACTTCCTTGTCAGCACCAGTGCGAACTTAAACGCGATGGCGGCGATTTTGCCGTCTTCCCACGCACAGCTGGAGCGAACGGTATGTTGAGATTTTTGCCTAAGCGTATCAGGCGCCGTAAAGGGCGCTCGTTGTGCGACCGCGAAGGATGGGCGCTGTATCGTCGGAACAAGACAAAAAGTCAACCCGGGCGAATATTCCGGCGGATTGTCTGGATTTCCTGCTCAAGCGTCGCCAGAAAGCGCGATCGGTCTTGTCGATCAAAGGCTTTATGAAATGTCTGCCCCTGGCTCGCTTCTCTGATATGCTGGTTCAGCGCCCGCATGCCCAGCGCCATGCCGATCGTCTCCTGCGTAAAGGGCCGCCCAGTATGGTTCAAAACACTGGCTCCTTTATCCAAGCAGCGGGCGGCCAATGGAATATCCGCAGTAATCGCTATATCGCCCGCACCAATATGTTCGGCGATCCAGTCATCCGCCACATCCGGCCCATCTGGCACAATCACAATATGCAAACGCGGATTGCGGCTGGGCCGCAGCCCGCCATTGCAGACAATATGCACTGTCAGCAAATGGCGATCCGCAACTTTCTCAACCTCCGCCTTCACGGGGCATGCATCCGCATCAACATAAATCTCAAGCATGATGCACCATCTCAGGCAAAATGCGCCCGCCCGGCCCATAAATCCTGCAGACCTGTTTCTACATCGGCGGGTATCGGCAATTGGCATAGATGGGATCGGGCCTTGCGGCGCATCTGCAAATCCATATCCAGCGGTGCCTGCTCGATATACCAGCTCAGATGTTTGCGGAAAACTTTCAATCCCAACACATCGCCATAAAACAGTAGCGATTGCATAAAATGATCCAGAATAATCTCCAGCCGCGCTGGCGCATCGGGCTCGCGTAAAATGCCTGTCTCCAATCCACGCGCCAGTTCTGTGGCAATCCATGGTCGCCCATATGTCCCGCGCCCGATCATCACCGCATCGCCTTGCGATTGTTCAAGCGCCTGCCGCGCGGAGGCCAGATCGGTAATATCACCATTGACGATCACGGGAATGCGCACCGCAGATTTCACCTCTGCGATCGCCGCCCAATCCGCCCTGCCTTTATAAAATTGCTGTCTTGTGCGGCCATGCACCGTAATGGCCTTGATGCCGATGCTTTCGGCCCGCGCCGCCAATGCCGCAGCATTGCGGGATCGCTCATCCCATCCCAGCCGCATCTTCAAAGTGACAGGCCGCTTGGTCGCGCTGACCGCCGCATCAATCAGGCGCGCCGCATGATCCAGATCCCGCATCAAGGCCGAACCAGACAAGCCGCCGGTCACTTCTTTCGATGGGCATCCCATATTCAGGTCAATAATATGTGCGCCGGCGGCCTCGGCCATGGCCGCACCTTTGGCAATCCAGTCGGTACTGCGGCCGACAAGCTGGATCACCATCAAGGGTAAACCATCACCCACCGCGGCGCGGCGCACCACGTCAGGCCGCCCTTGGGCAAACATATCGCAGGCCACCATTTCCGTGGCGACATAGGGCGCGCCCAATTTGGAGGCGGTCATCCTGAAGGGCAGGTCCGACACGCCCGTCATGGGGGCCGTTAAAACCCGGCCCCCAATCCGAACATCACCAATATGAAAGTCTGACGTCATGCGAAAATCACAGCCTATTGGCCGCCATTCACCGCCAGAAGCTTCATGTCAAAGACCAGCGTCTGATGACCGGGAATATCCCCGCCCGCGCCTTGCGCGCCATAGCCCAATTCAGACGGGATCACCAATTGCCACTCATCGCCTTCCTTCATCAAGGACAAGGCTTCCACCCAGCCGGGGATCAAACGACCGGCGGGAAATTGCGCGGTGCGGCCGGGTCCGGTCTGGTCAAACACTTTGCCGTCAATCAGCCAACCCTTATAGGTCACCGTCACCAGATCACTGCCGCGGGTCGGCGATTTGCCAGTACCCGCCGTGATCACGCGATATTGCAATCCGCTCGGCAAGGTGGTGACACCTTCCTTGGCGGCATTATCGGTCAGGAATTTCTGGTTATCCGCTGCACTCAGCGTATAGCTACTTTTCTGCGCGCTCATATCTTCCTTTTGCACTTCTTTCTTATCGTCACAACCGGTCAGGGCAACTGCACCCAAACCGAGCATGGCCATCACGGCCAAATGTTTCACGGACATAAAACAGCCTCTAATTTCCAAAATCACCCGAATGCCTAAGGCTTTAAATACCAAAGCCCCCGGCAACGGCGATTTTCTGCCCGGTGATATAGCCTGCTTTACGCGAAGCAAGAAACACCGCGGCATGACCAATTTCCTCAGGCTGGCCCCAGCGCTTTAAAGCCAGTAATTTCTGGGTTTCATCAATCCAGGCCTGATCGAATACGCCCTGACGCGAAAGTTCCAGAAACATCCCGGCCTCAATCACGCCGATCAGCACCGAATTGGCGCGTATATTATGCGCGCCTTCTTCTTTGGCGATGCCCTTGATCAACGCCTCATTGGCGGCTTTGGGAATAACCGAAAGCCCATCGCGCGGCGGAAAAGCCAAATCCCCCGCCGATCCCAGGTGCACATAAGAGCCGCCGCCCCAGGCCCTAAAACGTGGCAGGCTCGCCTGCACCACGCGGAAGAAGCCCCCCGTTTCCTGATCAATCGCCCTGTTCCAGGTCTCAGCAGTCAATTCAGAAATCAGCAATTGCGCGGCCAAGGGGGCCGCCCCATAAACAATCGTGTGAATCCGCCCGTAATCGCGGGCCACCTGCTCCACAACCTGCTCCACCGCCGCCGCATCAGAAATATCCAGCGCATAAGCCCCCGCCTTGCGGCCAAGCTCTTCAATCTGCGTTACATTTTCCGCAGCTTTCACCGCATTGGATTTATAGGTCAGGGCCACATCAGCCCCGGCTCGGGCAAATTCCTTGCAGACAAAGCTGCCGATGCCGCCACTGCCCCCAACCACAAGCACGCAGCCCTGCGGAAATAAATCTTCGCTCATCAAATGCTCCCTTGAAACCTTATCGCCCCTGAAAGCCGCTGGCCTGCCCGAAGGCAGGTCAGAAGCCCCGGCCAAATAGCCGGCAAGGCAGATGCATATAGTCCAAGGTTAGCGCGAAGCGCGCCAAGCGCAACTATCTTATGAAATGATGGGCCTCACGCCTTATCCACCGGTAATGCCCCATTGGTGATGGACAACAGAATGCAGACATCATCGCTGCGATTGCTCCAGGCATGCACCGTCCCGCGCTGGATCAGAACATCGCCTGTCTTCAGCACAGTCTCACCCACATCCATGATCGCATGAATTTCCCCCTTCAACACGATGATGTAATCCAGTGACTGCGTGCGATGCATCATCGGGTGGCGATCACTGTCCTCTCCCATCAGCACATTGCCCATTTTGATCTTCTTGGGCACATTGTCGATGAAATCCTTCTCAGGCGGCCATTGCACAATGCGCAACATATTACCGCCCAGCGACACAACCTGCTCCATCGAGGTGCAGACCTCTTCAAACGGCCCGGCATTATCAGCCGGCAAGCTCTCCTGACGCCAAAGCGTGTTGAGTATAAAATTCTCGTGAAAGACCGAATGAATAAGAGGGCTGTCTCCATCCTGTTCGATGATCGAACGCCCCTGCGCATCATGTCCTGTCACGACCCGTCTGATCTTCAGCTCTTGCTTAGCCATGTCATTCTCCCTGTTATCGCGTTGGTCGCCTGTGCGTCAGCGGCCTGTCACTCAGCCGCTTGCCGTGTCAGTTCCTGCTGGGATGTCTTGCGTGGTGGTGCAATCGCCCAAACCAATATCCAGGCCAAAGCGCAGAAGCCGACAAACATCCACAACGCCGTACTCACAGCTTCCCCGGAAACAAAAGGTTTGCCGGATCCAGATGGGTCCGTCAGCGGCGCGGTACTCAGAACAATGGCGATGAGCTGAGATCCAATCGCCTGTCCCAGATAACGCACAAAGGTTGTCACCCCAGTTTGGCCGCTAGTCTGAGATTCAGGAGATACTTCAATGATCATATTGGGCAAGGCGCTATAGATGATCGAGAAGCCAAAGACAGTCAGGTAAAATGTAAGAATAAAGAGGACAAGATTGTCATGATAAAGTGCGACAAAAGTCCAAGCGACCAGGTTCAGCGAAATCCCGATCAGGGCTGCGTTCCGTGCGCCGCGTTTACTACTGATATATCCGCTAAGCAGGCCCGCAATCAGATTCGTCCCGGCCAGCGGTATATGCAGCAGGCCCATTGTGGCGGCCGCAACACCAAATCCTACCAGTGTCCATGTCGGCTGTTGCAGCATGATCGAAATCACACCGGGCGCCTGTATCGAACTCAGGGCCAGCAAAATCATCACCACATTGGTCAGAAGCACTTTACGCTGGGCCAGTAAGCGCAAATCCACCAGTGGTGCGGGATGGCGCAGCTCATGCCAGATCCAGATAGCCCATAAAACAATGCAGCTGATGAACAGGCTCACAGGCCAAACAGTCAGCCAGCCTTGCGCCTTCCCCAGATTAATGCCGCCCAGCAGGCTGAGAATGGCCAGAACCATGATCAATCCGCCCAGCCAGTCGATCACGGGTCGGCTGCGCTCTTGCTTATCAGGCGGTACGACCAGAAAAATCAGCATGGCGCTCATGCTCGTAAAGGCGGCGCTGACAAAGAAAATAGCGCGCCAATCAAATCCGGCATCGATCACAAGCCCGCCCACAAGCATGGCGGTCACGCCGCCAATACTCGGAATGGCGGCAGCCAGCCCCACGCCCAGCGCCACTTTGCCCGCCGGAAAATGTTCGCGGATCAAGCCAAAGCACAAAGGAATAGCCGCTGCGATAAAGCCCATCAAAGCCCGCCCGGTCAGCAAACCGGCATAGCTCGTGGTGAAGGCGCTGGTCAGCGAGCCGCATAATACAAGGCCCAAAACACAGACCAGCACTTTCTTGCGTCCGATCAGATCGCCGACCCGCGCCGCCAATGTCACCGATGCCGTAGCCACGATCAGATAGATCGTGATCACCCAATAGGCTTTGGTGGGGCTGCCATATTGCGCCACGATCTTAGGCAGCGCGACATAGATCATCGACAATTCGACCGATGTAATCATCTCGGCCGATGCCAATGCCAATAGCAGCAAGATCGGAAATTTGTTCCGCTCAGGCGTCATGTTCTCTCCCGACGATCTTAATTTTATGCTTGGTTTCGGCAGCCCGGCATCTCAGCCGAGAGCCGCTCCAGCTCAGTCTCAAAGATCAGCCTGAAAGTCGGAGAAAGCGCCTCCCTCTGTCAATCAATGGGCCGCCCGGGGCAGAACAATTCCAAAGGTTTAACATAGATGCGGTTCGAGACGCAGGCGCGGGCGGGGCTCAGGCGCGCAGCATCGCAAAATCAGCCATTCTGCATCCGGGCGATTTGCGCCAGAAGGTCCTCTTGCAGATCCATACCATCCGCGCTGAGCAAGCTGCGGGCGATATCCAAATGGCAGAACTGACGCACAAAATCCGTCTGCACCTGCTTTATCACGGCCACATGCGGCTCACACATGCCGCCCATCACCCAATTGGCCAGTCTGGTCTGCTGCATGGATAAAATCAGTCTCGCCTGATCATCCGTATTGCCACCAATGAATTTGCCTTCTTGGAAACCCCATTCCAGCACATTCTGAATAATACGGACCCCGCGCTCCCATAATAATTTCTCATCATGGGTCGGCTGCGCCGCGGCATGATACCAGACATGCCCATCCTGCAGGATCATCCGCAAATAATCCGGATGCTGCAGCAGAAAATGCAAATGGGCCTGCATCATCCATAAAATTTGCGGAATGGATTGTGGTCGGGCAAGGCCTGCCTGCACTGTGCTCACCACGGCATCAATCATCTGCCGGTCACGGGCGATCAGCAGCCCGCGATACAGCTCCTTCTTGCCGGGGTAGAACTGATACAGCGTCGCCAGCGAAATCCCGGCCTCGCGGGAAATGTCCTGCATTTTGGCATTGGTAAAGCCATGTTCGGCAAAGACCCGCTCCGCCACATATAATATGTGATCCCGCGAAAGCTCGTCCTTGGCCTCCCTCAGGGCCAGTTTGGCAGCCGCGGCCTGGCTACGCCGCTCGGCCTGCCTTCCTTGCCCGGTCAAAGGCTCATTCGCGCTTTCAGCAGGATAATCTAGGTCGGACGCTGTTTTAGGCATTGTTCTATTCACGGCTTTAGTTGCGGTAGATGAAGAAGCTGGTGCCGAATAAGCTGTCGCCAATGTTTACGCCAGATGGATTGTGCATTTGACATCTTTTGAGACATTTTATATCATAGTAATATAAATTACTACAAACATAATATTCATTATTACATTTTATATTAAGGAGAGGGGACATGTCCCCCAGGCCAGCCCCAGCCCCGACCATGGCTTATACCCATATTGTGGTGGGCGGCGGATCTGCCGGCTGCATCGTGGCCGCGCGCCTTGCCGAAAAAACCTCGGTCCTCCTGTTGGAAGCTGGCCCCGAAGGCGCGGCCTATCCGCAAACCCTCAGCGCTGACGGCTTCAAAGATGCGTTCAGCAATGATGATCTGATGTGGCATCGCATGACCGCGCCGCAAAGAGATTGCGCGAACCGCAAACTCTATGCCGGTACCGGCCATGCGATGGGGGGCAGCGGTGCGGTCAATGGCATGGTCTATACGCGCGGCGACCGGCGCGATTACGACGCCTGGCCCCTTGGCTGGCAATGGAATGATGTCCGCCCCATCTTCAGCGCCATCGAACAACGCCTGCGCCCGCGCCCACGCCCGGCGACAGGCTTCGCGCAAACTTTCATCAATGCCGCCCTTCATGCCGGCTATCGCCGCAAGGACGGCATGAATGATGGCGATCTCACCGGCGTGATCGGCTGTAATGATATGAATTACGAAGGGGAGACCCGTCGCAATTCCTATCGCGCCTTCATTATGGAAGCGGACCTGCCCAATCTCACCATTCACACCGGTGCCAAGGTCCAGCACCTGCATTTCGATAAAGACAAACGCGCCATCGCCCTCGACTACATATATCAGGGGCAAATGCAGCGCGTGGCATTTTCCGGCGAACTGGTGCTCTGCGCCGGGGCGCTTGAAACCCCGCGTCTGCTGCTGCTTTCCGGCATCGGTCCGGCCGAGGATTTGCGAAATCTCGGCATTCCTCTCGTGCAGGACATGCCTGAAATCGGCAAAAATCTGCAAGACCATCCCAATGTCTGCATGTTCTACAAAGCGGATCACAAGATAGATTTCGCCTATCCCCAACTCTATGCCTTCGACCATGCCAGAAGCCCGCTACACGATAAAAACAGAAACGCTCTGGCGCCCGATATCTGCCTCGTCTGCTATGCCGCCCCCGCATCCCTGAAACAGAGCATGTTGCGCATGTTGCCTATTTTGGCCCTGCCCGGCATGCTGCATCAGATTAAATTTCTGCGCCTTGGTCTGCGCCAGCTCGTCAAAGCCGCTTTCCTGCTGCCGCAATTGCGCAAATTCGTCGACGGCGTTTTCGGCATTGTGGTGATCCTCGGCAAGCCCACATCGCGCGGCCAGATTCGCCTGCGCTCTGCCGACCCTGCCATTCCGCCCCATATTGATCCCGCCTATTACAGCACCGAACAGGATCGCCAAGTGATATTGGCCGCCATAGAAAAGGCCCGCAGCATCGCCCGCCAGCCCGAACTGCTTGCGCGCCAGGCCCGCCCGCTCTCCGATGGCGGCAAACAGGTCTCCGATAAAAAATTATGGTCCTGGCTTACCGCAGCCACGATGACCACATTCCATTTTTGCGGCACCTGCCGCATGGGCGACGATCCGCAAAGCCCGGTCGATCCGCAGTTGCGGCTCAAAGGCATCGCCAATCTGCGCATCGCCGATGCCTCCGTCATCCCTGAAATACCTGTCGCCGCCCTGAATGCCCCCAGCATGATGATCGGCTATCGCGCCGCTGATTTCATTCTCGCGCAAGAGGCCAGCTAATATGAGCGTGCAAATCCTCCAGACTGAAACGGGCCAGAACCTCATCCCCTGCTTTAACCCCGCCACAGGTGAAGCTCTGGGCTCCGTCAAAGCATTATCCGCCGCGGATGTCAGCCGCGCCATCGAACGGGCGCGCGCCGCGCAAAAAATATGGGGCCAAAGCAGTTTCAAAAAGCGTCGCGCCGTCTTGCAGGCCCTGCTCGATCAAACCGTCCAGCATATGGATGCAATCTGCCATGCCGCGGTGCAGGACAGCGGTAAAACCTATGAAAATGCGCTACTCGGCGAAGTCATGCCGGTCTGCAATAAAATCCGCTGGCTGATCAGGAATGGCGAAAAACATCTGCGCTCGGAAAAAGTCCCCTCCGGCCTCTTGATGCATAAGTCAGGCCGGATCGAATATCACCCGCTCGGTGTCGTCGCCTGTATCGTGCCGTGGAATTACCCTTTCCAGAATATTTTTGCCTCGCTTGTGGCTCCGCTCATGGCGGGCAATGCGGTTCTGCTCAAAGCCTCTGAAGCCGTGGCCTGGTCCACCCAGCTTTTCCAGAAACTGATTGATGATGCGCTGCTTTCTCAGGGTGTCTCCAAAGACACGGTGCAAATCCTCAATGGCTATGGCGATACGGGGGCAGCTCTGGTGCGCGGCGGTGTGCAGAAAATTCTGTTCATCGGCTCTGTCGGCAATGGCCGCCGCATCATCGAAGGCAGCGCCCAACATCTCACCCCGGTCGTGATGGAACTGGGCGGCAAGGATCCAATGATCATATGCGAAGACGCCGCCATGGATCAGGCCATTCATTCGGCCCTGGGCGGCTGCTTCATCAATCTGGGCCAGAACTGCATCGCGTCCGAACGCATTATCGTGCTGGATAAAATCTATGATCGCTTTGTCGCCCAACTGGCCCAGCATGTCAGCCAGTTGCGGCAAGGCCCGCCCGATAAAGCCCGCCCGCTGGATGTCGGGGCAATCTGCACCAGTCAGCAAATCAAAGTGATCGATGATCTGGTGCAGGACGCATTGGCCAAAGGCGCGCGCGCCCTCACCGGCGGCGCTCTGCCCCAAAACACCACAGGCAATTTCTATCCGCCCACACTTCTGGTCGATATCACCCCCGATATGCGCATCACCCAGGAAGAAGTCTTCGGTCCTGTCGCATTGATCCTGCGCGCTCAGGATGATGCGGATGCCATAAGAATCGCCAATGGCACAGATTTCGGTCTGCATTCCTCGGTCTTCAGCCAGAACCGCCAACGCGCCAAACAGATCGCGGATCAATTGGAAGCCGGCGCCACCTGCATCAATGATTTCGGCATGTGCTATCTCAATCAGGATCTGCCCTTCGGCGGCGTCAAATATTCCGGCTTTGGCCGCATGAATGGCCGCGATGGATTGCGCGCCTATACCAATGCCAAAGCCGTGCTCAGCGATCGCTGGCCCTTTAATATTCCGCCCAGGCTCTATCCCGTGCAGCCCGGCACCTATGCGCAAACCGCCCATACGATCCGCCTGCTCTATGGCAAGCGACTGGGCACCAAATGTCGCGCTCTTATCCATCTCATCCGCCCGCAAAAGGGCAATGGAGCACCATTATGACGACCACATTTTTTATCGTCTGGGCCATTATTCTGGTCTTCAACGGCATCCTCATGCATGGGCTGGATTGGGCGGTGCGTTCAGAGCGGTTCAAAAAATACCGCATCCGCACGCCGCAAAATTATGAAATCCCGCCTTTGCGCAAAGCCATCAATACCAATCTGAATGCTTTATTCTCGCTCAGTATCTTCGGGGCCTTTCTCTGGTTCTTCGGAAATGCGTCCATTCATGCCGGCTGGTCCGCCTCTATCCCGACCTATATCGGCGAAGTGCTGGGCGTCCTGCTGCTCTATGATTTCATGTATTATTTCCTGCATCGTTTCATGCATGTTCGCTGGGTCTTGCAATATGTCCACCGTGTGCATCATCTCGTGCGCTTTCCCACCGCGCCCGAAAGTATCTTCCTCCATCCGGCCGAAACCTTCGCGGGCCTCGGTCTTCTGCTACTTTCTGTCTATCTGTTCGGCCCGATCAGCGCGGCGGCCTTTCTCACGATTTTCTTTCTGCATTCCACGATCAATATCATCGTCCATTCCAACCTCGTGATCCCGCATCCTGCCTTTCGCCTCACAAATTTCTGGGCCGAAAAGCACGATGTCCATCATCACCGTATGGCGCATAATTATGCCTCGATCTTCCCATTCTGGGATCAGGCATTTGGCACCTATAAATAAGGGCTGATCACATGAGACATATATTCATCACCGGCGGCCAGGGCTTTGTCGGCCGTGCTCTGGTCGATCGTTTCGCCGATCAAGGTTTTCATGTCACCTGCGCCGATATGAATGACAAACCATTCCGGCCCGATGTCCGCTTCATCAAGCTCGACATCCGCGATCATGATGCAGTACTGGCGGCCTGCAAAGGCATGGACAGCATCATCCATAATGCGTCCCTCGTGCATACAAAACATAATCGGGTGGAAGATGTCTGGGCCGTCAATCTCGACGGTACATTGCATATGATGGATTCCTGCAAGCAGTACGCCATTCAGAAGCTCATCTATATCAGCTCGGCCAGCGCGGTCTATGAAGGCGAAGATATAGAAAATGGCGATGAAACATTGCCCTATTCCACCATCTCACAAGCCCCCTATGCCGACAGCAAAATCGCGGCAGAAAAACAAGTGCTGCGTTTTGGCGAACAAGGCGCCACCCAAACCTGCGCCATCCGCCCCCATGTTGTCTTCGGGGCCGGCGATAACCGCTTCGTCCCCACCATCATCGACAAAGCCCGTCGCGGCAAACTCAGCCGGGCCGTCGGCAATCGCGACAAGCTCTCCGATTTCACCTATATTTCAAACCTGGTAGATGCGGTCATCGCCGCCGAAGAAAAGCTGGCCCCCAATTCCCCTCTTTCCGGTCAGGCCTATTTCATCACCAATGGCGAACCCATGGCCTTTTTCGACTTCATTGAGAAAGTCATGATCGAACTGCGCTATCCCCCGATCAAAGGCAAAGTCCCCTATTGGCTGGCCTATGCCGTGGCCGCCATCGCCGAAGGGATCGACACGTTGAAAGGCGGTACCTTAAACGCCGAAAACGGTTTCACCCGTTTCGCCGTGCGCTATATGGTGACCCATCACTATTTCAATATCGAAAAAGCCCGGCGCGATCTGGGCTGGGAACCAAAAGTCTCTCTGGCCGAAGGCATCCGCCTCACCGTCCAGGAGCTCAAAGCCCGCGACCCGTCCGTTATGGCCAGCTCCTAAGTCTGTACAGGTCAAAAAAAGCGAAGGGCGCATGTCACGCCCTTCGCGCTCATAATGTCCCGAAAATATGGGCCACCAGATCCAGCATATAAAAGGTCAGCATACTGGCGCTCAAACCCGCAGCGCTTACCTGCCAAAGTGTCCAGCGCCGATCAGCCCGCTCATCCAGAAAGTAATAGATCGGAAAACTCGCGATAAAATAGGTGGCATAGATCGCCGAGCCATAGGCCAGCATCAGATCCATCTTTTCATAATAGAAACTGCTCGCCATCAACGGATTGGCCATCGCTTTGGTCTCAATCCAGGCCCAGATATAGCCAATGATAAAGACCATCAGCGGAAATAACAGCGCCATTCCGGGCAAGGACAGGCTGCGCAATTTCCGCAAGGCCAATATAGCCGTCGTATGATAGGTCATGAAATAAGCATGGGTGTATAAATACATGATAACGGGAACGGTCTGCTCCCCGCTGCCCAGCAATTGCGCATCCAATGTGGTCGACGCATTGGGATAGACATAGACCATCCCCAACACATCAAAGAAATATTCCGATCCAAAATAATTGCCGAAGAAGCCAAAAAGAAACAGATACAGATTGGCCTTAAGCCAATAGCTGTCCCACCATTTCTGCGTGGTGAAACGCCCGGCCAGCAGCATCGGGATCAGCAAAATAGGCAATGCCACCACACAGCCATGAATCAGAAGCGCCGTATCGCTCCAGCTCTTATCCCAGCCGGTCAGCATCATCATGGCCATCAAGGCCATCCAGATCGGCGTATAGATCAGAAAAAACTTCTCAACCCATGCCTTATCTGGATTGGCGGAAAACCAGTTCGCCCCCATTTTTTGTTTACCTCCCCGTCAGTGCAATTTTAGCCAGCGCAAATGTATTGCGCATTTTTTGCACTATGCTGGGGTTCGGGCGGATGCGGATATGGCCGGGCAATAATCCCTTGGCCTGACGATGGATCTTCTCCTTGACGACAGAGCTTAAAAAGCCAGCCCCCGCCAATTCAAAGAAGCAATCTTTGGCATTGCCAAAATCGAAAAAGTCCCGCTGCCAACCCCATTGCCCGTTACCGGCATATTCAAACCATGAACCGCCAATCCCAGCGATTTCATAATAAGTGCCGTCAGGCCGTTTAAAGGGCGAGCGCTGCTTCCAGAAACCAATCACCGTGCCGCGTTTCTCATCAATGATAATGTCGTGATAGGGATATTCCCATTCCTCAAACCCTTTCATCTGATAGCCAAGGGCGACGTCGCAAATCTCTTTGCGACCATGGGCAATGAATTCCTCATTCGGCCCGATATTCCAGGAGTAAACGGCATCTTCCGTATAAAGCGGGCCCAGATGCGCGGTCCAGTCATTGGCGTCTTCCGCATCAATATTGGCCTGCAACCAGCGCTCGACCATGGCCTCCAGTTCATCACGCGGATAGGCTTTGTTGGTCGGTGTAATGGATGAAACGCGCTTATCCATGTCGTGCTATCTCCTTTAAAATATCAAGCTAACTTTCCGGCCAAGTGCGGCTTCATATGTCCCATCGCCACCAGCCAGCGGATTGTGTCGGCGAATGTGTCTTCGCCCGAACGAAACTCAATCCCCATATGGCTGCGTATGCGCGATGAATCGGCAAAGGCCCATTCGGTGACATATCCCATCGCCTCGCGCGAAATCTGCGTCTGAAAACGGATAACCTTCCCCGCCAGATCAACGGCGCTGCCCAGCGCCCGCATCAATCCGGGCGGCAGCGAAGGGTTCTGAATCTGTCGGCCCGTCAAATCGCTGAGCAGGCGGTGAAATTCCGCCCATTTGTAATAATGCCCGCCCACGATAAAGCGGCACGCGCTGAAATCCCCTTGCGCGGGGTGCTCCAGCAAATGGCAATGCACCAGCGCCAGATCGCGTGCATCCACACATTGAATGCCCGTCGCGGTCTGCGGCACCACTTTCAAGAACGACACCAATCCATGATTGGCCTCACTCAATTTTGGGTCGTCAGGCCCGAACACGCCCACCGGATAGGTCATCTGAATGGGCATGCCCTGCGCCTGCATCTGGCGCACATGCGCATCCGCATCACGCTTCGACCGCGCATAGGCCTGCACCGGCTGCCCCAGCGGCACGCTCTCATCTATGTAGGAAATGCCGGGCTGAAACAGTACCGACATGCTGGACACATAAACCACCCGCTCCAGCCCCATATGGCAGGCGGTGCCCAGCACCGTCTCTATACCATCGACATTATTGCGGTAAATTTCGGCACTGCGTTTGGGGTCCACGCTCACAATCGCGGCGGCATGCACCACCCCGTCACAGCCGCGCAACCCTTCGCGCACCGCCGCCTGATCACGCATATCCCCTTGCGCAATCTCCACATCCTCAAAACCATGCCGATTGAAATAGGTCCGCACTTGCTCGGGATTACGCGCCAGAAGACAAACATCATGTCCGCGCATCAGCAATGCCCGCGCCGTATGCGCGCCGACAAAGCCCGATGCCCCCGTCACAAAAACCTTCATTCCTTGCGCTCAAGCCGCAACGCAAAGTTAGGGCAATAATCCACTGCCGCTTCAACCTCTTTCATCTCGTCATCCGAGACATCTTCTTTCAGGATTTTTAAATCCCCGTCCGGCCCGACGAAAAAATGTGATGGGGCCTCGCCCATGCACATGGCATGGCCCTGACATAATTGCCGATCCACGACGATAATAAAGTCCGCCATACTATCCTCCCCAAAAAATACTTATTGCCCGTGATTAAAAGGACAGGTGCCACCACCTGCCGCCAATGCGCTGGCCTGCCGCGCAAAACTCTCCGGATCACGCTTTCTATATCTGATCCGGCACGGCGTCTTAGGCTGCACGATCATCTCAGAATAATTATCGACATAGGTGCTGGGCGCATCGGTCAGAGCGAATTCATAACGCCGTAAAAGAACCGCAAAAATCGCCTTGATCTGAAAATTGGCAAATGCATTGCCGGGGCATTTATGCTTGCCGCCGCCGAATGGCTGATAGGCCATGATATTCTTGTCTTCCTGACGCGGCATCACATAACGCATCGGATCAAAATTTTCCGGGTCGGGAAACAGCTTGCTCATACGATGCGTCACAGGCGGGCTCACCCATACCATCTCCCCCGCCTTGATCGTGAAGTCGCGGAAATGCAGATCCTCCACCACCTGCCGCATCAAAATGATCAGCGGTGGGTGCAACCGCAAAACTTCCTTGACCACATTTTCCAGCAGCGGCATTCCCCGCAAGGATTGAAACGTGACTTCGCCATCCTTGCCCAGAAGCTGATCCAGCTCGGCACAGGTCCCATGCATCATGTCCGGATGTTTCAATAATTCCAGCAAAACCCACGCCGCCGTGCCCGAACTCGTATGATGCCCTGCGAAAATCGCCCCGATCAGCAGGCCGGTAATCTCATTCTCATCCAGCTTGGTGCCATCTTCATAGCGCATGTCGATCAGCGTCTGAAACATGTCGCTGGGCTTTTCGCTCTGCGCCGCCCGCTTGCGCACGATCGCGCCCACCAGTTCCTGCAATCTCTTGCGCGCCTTATCCCGGCGGCGAAATTTAGGTATGGGCAGATTGGGAAAATGATAGGCGATCGGGCTCACACCCTGTTCCAGATCATGATAAATCTGGGCGAATTCCTCACTCAGCTCATAGCGGAATTCGCGCCCCAGCAAACAATGGCTCGCCGTATTGATGGTCAGCTGTTTCATGAACGCGACCAGATCAATCTCGCCGCGCGCGCCCCAGTCTTTGATACTGTCTTCCACCTCCAGCACGATTTTCTGGGAATGTTCGCGCATCGCCTCCAGGCGCAAAGATGGCATTAACATGCGTAATTGCTGGTTTTTCCGCTCCAGCGGCGCGTCAAAGACCAATCCTTCGCCAAAAATCGGCGTCATCAATTTATAAGCCGCGGCCTGATCCAGCTGTTCGTCGCTGGAACGATAAAATAACGCGCTCGCCTCATCGCCGCTCAGCAGAACAATGGTCTGGCCCAATAATTGGAAGGAGCCGATCTCGCCCAATTGGCGCGCTACCTTATCGACGAAGCGATACGGGTTGCGGGCAAAGCCGATCATATGCCCCACAAGCGGCAACCCTCCGCCCAAGGCCGGCGGTTTTTTGCCACCACCATGCCCAAACTGGGCCTCGGCCGCATGCTGTGCGACAGGCTGAATCGTCATGCCCCAAATCTCCCTGAGCGCCGCGATCCTTAGGCGGCAGCTTACCTTGCACGCTATACAGCATGTCTATAAGTGTAAAGTCGTAAAGCAAAGGCGCAGTCGCATATCCAGCCAGCCCCGGCTAGTTTACAGCTCCGCAGATCAAAAAATGAACATGACCTTCCCCCAGCAAATCCTGCCCCAGCAGATCCTGCCCCAGCAGATCCTGAACGACACGCAAAAACTCATCCTGCGCGCCGCCATAGATTGTGTGCAGCAATGGGGGATCGATAAAACCAGCCTGAATGACATCGCCAAACAGGCCGGTGTCACACGCCCCACGGTCTATCGTTATTTCGCCAGCCGGAATGATGTGCTCAGCGCGGCCCTGCTGCAATCGGCCCATCAATTGGGCCAGCGCCTGCTCAGCCATATGGATCAGTTCACACAGCCCTCAGAGCGTTATCTGGAAACGATGCTCTTCGCCTTGGAGGCCCTGCCGCAGGAACCCTATCTCGCGGTCCTGACCCGCAGCGATCTCAGCTCCTATGTCTCTCAGGATGCCCTGCACAATGAAGAAGGCTGGGCCTTATGCCGCTTGCTCATGCGCCAGATCTTCCGCGACGTGAAGCTCTCCGACAAAGATCTGCAGGACATTACCGAAATTTCAGTCCGCATGATTCTGTCCCTGCTCATCATGCGCGGCCCAAAACAACGCAGCCCCAAAGAGTTACGGGCTTTTCTCAGCCATCGCCTGCTGCCGATGCTGCACTTGCCGTCTTAGAATAGGCTGTGCTGGTCCAGCACGCTGCGCTAGGCTGCTGCAGCTTAAAGTCATAAAATCGGGAGAGAAAAATGCCGATGGGTTATGTAGAAGGTTTCGTACTGGCCGTCCCCACCGCCAAGAAGGAGGCCTATAAAGCCATGGCCACGCGTGCGGCCAGCATCTTTAAAGAACATGGCGTCACCCGCTTTGTGGAATGCTGGGCCGATGATGTCCCCAAAGGCAAGCTGACCGATTTCTTCATGGCGGTCGACGCCAAAGAAGACGAAAGCGTTCTCTTCAGCTGGCTGGAATATCCCAGCAAAGATGTGCGCGACGCCGCCAATGAAAAAATCATGGCCGATCCACGCCTGGTGATGGAAAGCGAAGCCAATATATTCGATGGAAAACGCATGATCCTCGGCGGCTTCATGCCGATCGTCGATCTTTGAAACCCGGCTGTGATGGGGAACGCCATGACCTATGTAGAAGCATTCGTTCTGGCGGTCCCTGCCAGCCAAAAAGATGTCTATCAAAAATATGCGGCGGCCGCCGCTCTACTGTTTAAGGAATTTGGCGCGATCCGCTGCGTCGAATGCTGGGGCAAGGATGTCCCCAAAGGCAAACAGACCGATTTTTATATGGCGGTCCAGGCAACGCCTGACGAAGCCATTGTCTTCAGTTGGATCGAATATCCCTCCAAGGCCGTGCGTGATGCGGCGCATGAAAAATTGCACAATGATCCGCGCATGAAAGCCCTCGGCGACATGCCCTTCGATGGCAAGCGTATGATCTATGGCGGCTTTGCGCCCATCGTCGATCTTTAACGGCCTGCTTGCCGCGTCACCCTGTCTTTGGCCACTTCCGGGGCCAGCTCAAAGAGTGAGTCATTGGCAAATCCCGGAATATGCGGCGCTTGCAGCGTCTCGAATTGCGGTGGCAATGTGTGTATGTCTTCTGTCACCTGCGCCAGCGGCCCTTCGGCCAGTTGCACAAGCCGCATTCTTCCTGCGGCCGCAATCAATATTGCCCCACTCTGCGCACAGCTCTCCGCGCAGAGATAGCCCACCACCGGCGCAATTTTCTCCACGCTCAGCAAGTCGGCATATCGCGCATCAATCCCCGGTGCCATGGCCGTCTTGGCATAGGGTGAAATAAGATTGATCTTGATATTACGGTCTTTATTTTCCTCCGCCACCGCCCGCGCCAATCCGATCATGGCCGCTTTGGTGGCGGCATAGGGGGCCAGTGCCCCCAATCCATAAAGCCCGACCGCCGAACTGGTCAGAACAATCCGCCCATAATCCTGCGCCCGCATCACCGGCAGCGCCGCCCGCAAGGGCCAGATCGCACCCAGAAGATTCACCTCCATGGTCGCGCGTATATCCGCGCTGCTCTGCTCATGCAGGGGCGCACGCACATTCTGGGTCGCGGCATTCAAAATCATAATATCCAGCCGCCCGAAATGGTGCTTGGCCGCGGCAATCATCGCCGCCGCACCGGCCTCATCCTCCACCGCATATTCATCGGCGATGGCGCGATAGCCCAGCGCCGTCAGCTCCGCCACCACCTGGTCTGCGGAACTCGGCGCATCCGCCCGCTTGCGATTATTGACAATGATCGTCGCCCCGCGCGCCGCAAGGTAATGCGCATAGGCCCGGCCCAATCCTTTGCCGGCTCCGGTAATGAAGGCCACGCGTCCTGCATATCTATCCTGCATCACCCTCTCCATCTCTGCTGGCGGTAAATCTAACATGTAGCTAAGGCATATTTTGTGCCGCACCCAATCATCACCAGTGCGATCACTTGCGAAAATAACCTGTTCTACCAAGAGATTGAGGCATATATCGCGGCTTGCGAGGCTGGCTTCCCCTGCCACCCCAATCGTATTCTGCGCCTCTGCTATTAGATTACCCTCCGGCATCCCGACTGGTCGCCCGCGCGCACATTTTCAGGCAGTGTTATAAGGTCATATGGCTGTGTTGAATGATTACCTGCTCACCACCGATTTACCCCAGCTGCTGGCGCAGGCCACACAGTTACGCGATGCAGGCCATGGTCTGCGTCAGACCTATTCTCCCAAAGTTTTCATTCCGCTGACACATCTCTGCCGCGACACCTGCCGCTATTGCACCTTCGCCCATGCCCCAAGGGAAAATGAGCCCGCCTATCTCAGCCGCGAACAGGTGCTGGACATCGCCCGCAAAGGCCGCGCCGCAGGCTGCACCGAGGCGCTCTTCACCTTGGGCGACAAGCCCGAACTGCGCTATGCATCCGCCCGCACCATGCTGGCCGAACTCGGTCATCCCAGCACGATCTCCTATCTCGTCGAATTATGCGCCCTGGTGCTGAAAGAAACCGGCCTGCTACCCCATGCCAATCCCGGCGTCATGCGCGCCGACGAAATGTCCGCTCTGCGCCGCGTCAGCGTCTCTCAGGGCATGATGCTGGAATCGGCGTCCGAGCGCCTATGCGAACGCGGCGGCCCGCATTTCGGCTCGCCCGATAAACATCCGGCTGTGCGTCTGGAAACCATCCGTCAGGCCGGCGAGCTAAAAATCCCCTTCACCACAGGCATCCTCATCGGCATTGGCGAAACCCGCGCGGAACGGCTGGATTCATTGCGCGCCCTCCACGCGCTGCATCAACGCTATGGCCATATACAGGAAATCATCATCCAGAATTTCCGCGCCAAACCAGATACAAAAATGGCCGCCGCCCCCGAACCCGATATGAGCGACCTGCTCTGGACCATCGCTAGCGCCCGTCTCCTTTTCGGTGCCGAAATGAATATTCAAGCCCCGCCCAATCTCAGCGCGCGCGATTATCCGCGCCTGATCACCGCCGGGATCAATGATTGGGGCGGCATTTCGCCAGTCACGCCCGACCACGTCAATCCCGAAGCACCTTGGCCGCATATCACCACGCTGGCGGAAGAAACCGCGCAGATGGGCAAAGTCCTCAGCCCGCGTCTCAGCATCTATCCTGCCTATTTAAAACAACCCGCCACCTGGCTGGATGCATCCTTGCGCGGGCCCGTACTGGCCTTGTCCGATGCCCATGGTCTCGCCCGCAATGATAGCTGGGCACCTGGAAAACTGGGCGTCGCTGAAAACGAAACTGCCGCCTCCGGCCCCACGCTTTTCATCGCGCCCGACCCGCAAATAAAGTCCGCGCTGGCCCGCCTTGAAACCGGCCAGCCGCAAGACGAGGCCAGTCTCATCACGCTGTTCACGGCCCAGGGTGCCGATCGCCAGCGCATCATGGACCGCGCCGATGCTTTGCGCCGACATGTCAATGGCGATGTCGTCACCTATGTCGTCAATCGCAATATCAATTACACCAATATCTGCACCTATGGCTGCCAGTTCTGCGCCTTCTCCAAAGGCACGGCGCGCGATCTGCGCGGCACGCCCTATGATCTCGATCTCGCCGAAGTCGCCCGCCGCGCCTCCGAGGCCTGGGATCGCGGGGCGACCGAAGTCTGTATGCAGGGCGGCATCCATCCCGATTACACGGGCGAGACCTATCTCGAACTCTGCCGCACCGTAAAAGCCGTCGCGCCCGATATGCATATCCACGCCTTCTCGCCGCTGGAAATCGCGCAGGGCGCCGCCACGCTCAACATCCCCGTGGCAAGATTTCTGGAACGCCTGCGCGATGCGGGCCTCAATACTCTGCCCGGCACCGCCGCTGAAATCCTCGATGATGAGGTGCGGGCTATTCTCTGTCCCGATAAGCTCAATACGCAGGAATGGCTGACAGTGGTGGAAACAGCCCATCAGGTCGGCTTCCGCACCACCGCCACGATCATGTTCGGCCATGTCGATGGCCCCGAACATTGGGCGCGCCATCTGCTGCATATCCGTAACTTGCAAAACCGCACCGGCGGCTTCACCGAATTTGTGCCGCTGCCCTTCGTGCATATGGAAGCGCCGCTTTATTTGCGTGGCCGCGCCCGCAAAGGCCCAACCTTATCTGAATCTCTGTTACTCCATGCCGTGGCCCGCATCGCGCTGCATCCCGCGATCCAGAATATCCAGGCCTCATGGGTCAAACTCGGCCCATCCGGCATATGTCATGCATTGAAAGCCGGTGTGAACGATCTGGGCGGCACGCTGATGAATGAAAGCATTTCCAAATCTGCCGGCGCCGCCTTCGGTCAGGAATTGCCGCCGCCCGATATGGAAGGTCTGATCCGCTCCATGGGCCGGATCCCGCGCCAGCGCACCACACTCTATGGCGATGTCGCATCCAGCCTGCATGAAAAAGCATGGGCTGCCCCGCCCCTCAGCGAGATCATTCAAACACCACCGCGTCGCCGCAAAGCGCTGACGCCTGCTTGAAGGAATAAACCATGTCCGATGCAAAACCCGTTATCGCCGTTCTGGGCGGCACCGGCAAAGAAGGTTCCGGTCTGGCCCTGCGCCTTGCCCGCGCCGGCTATCCCGTGGTGATCGGCAGCCGCGACGCCGGCAAAGCCCAGGCCAGCGCTACTGAAATGGCCGCCCGCCTCGGCACACATACTATTCGCGGCGGTGACAACCGCTTCGCCGCCGAACAGGCCCAGATCATCTTGCTCACCGTGCCCTATGCCGCCCAGCAGGCGACAGCGCTGGAACTGGCCGCGCAGTTACGCGGCAAAATCCTCGTCGATGTCACGGTCCCGCTCATGCCCCCCAAGGTCAGCCGGGTGCATTTACCCAATGGCCGCTCGGCGGTGGAGCAATTGCAGGAAAAACTCGGGCCGGATATCCGCGTCGTCTCCGCCTTCCAAAATGTCTCTGCCCAGCATCTCTCTGATCTGGATCATCCGGTCGATTGCGAAATCCTGATCTGCGGCGATGATCACGATGCCTGCGAACAAACGGTGGCCCTCACCCAGGCCATGGGCATGCGGGCCTGGCGGGCCGGTCCTCTGGCCAATTCCGTGGTCAGCGAAGGGCTCACCTCCGTGCTGATCTTTATCAATAAACATTATAAAATCCCCGGCGCCGGTATCAGCATCACCGGTGCCAAAGCCTGAGTGTGATCATGTCCGCTGACACATCATCCGAACTGCGCCTCATCGCGCTTGGCTCTGTCCCGCTGATCAGGCCGGGCGATGATCTGGCACAGATCATTCTTGCCGCCTTGAAACAGGCCGATCTGCGCCTGATGCCGGATGATGCGATCGTGCTGGCACAAAAAATCGTCTCCAAAGCCGAAGGTCGTCTCGTTGCGCTGGAGTCCGTGCAACCCGGCGCGCGCGCTCAAGAACTCGCCCGCGACACCCACAAAGACCCGCGCATCGTCGAACTCATTCTCTCCGAAAGCCAGTCCGTGCTGCGCGCCACGCGCGGCGTCATCATCGTCCAGCATCGTCTGGGCTATGTCATGGCCAATGCCGGGATCGATCAATCCAATATTGCGCAAAGCAATGGCGAACATGCTTTGCTCCTGCCGGAAAATCCCGATGCCAGCTGCGCCCGCCTGCGCGCCGAACTCGAACGCCGCAGCGGCGTCAATTGCGCCGTTCTCATCATCGATAGCGTGGGCCGCGCCTGGCGCAATGGCACGGTCGGCATGGCGCTGGGCGTCTCAGGTCTTCCGGGCCTGCTGGATCTGCGCGGCAAACCCGATCTCTATGGCCGCCCCCTGCAAAGCAGCGAACTCGGCCTCGCCGATGAAGTCGCCGCCAGCGCCTCCCTCATCATGGGCCAGGCCGACGAAGCCCGCCCCATCGTCCTCGCCCGCGGCATCCCCTATCCCCGCCGTGAAAGCAGCGCGACAGAACTCGTCCGCCCCAGCGCGCAAGATCTCTTCAGGTAACGCCGCACAGCATTCATAAGGATAATCTGCGCATGTCCGATAAGATCGATTTCACAGGTCGCGTCGCCATCGTCACGGGTGCAGGCTCCGGCCTTGGCCGCGCCTATGCGCTCGATCTGGCCGCGCGCGGTGCCGCCGTCATCGTGAATGATATAGGCACCGGCCGCGACGGCATTGGTCATGCGCATGGCCCCGCCGATTTGGTGGTGAAAGAAATATGCGCCGCAGGCGGCAAAGCCGTGGCCTCCTATGATAGTGTCGATACAGAATCCGGCGGCGCCGCCATAACCGCGCTGGCGTTAAAAGAATTCGGCCGCGTCGATAGTATGATCAGCAATGCAGGCATATTGCGCAACGCCGCCTTCGAAGACCTCAAAAACGAAGACATCACGAGCGTACTCACCACAAGCCTGCTCGGGGCCTTCCATGTCTGTATGCCCGCCTATCGTGTCATGCAGCGCCAGAATTATGGCCGCATAGTCCTGATCTCCTCCGCGTCGGGCCTGTTCGGCACGCCGTGGCAAGCCAATTATGCTGCCGCAAAGGCCGCCCTGATCGGCCTCTCCGCCGTGATCGCCATGGAAGGCGCGGCCTATGGAATTCTCTGTAATGCGGTTTTGCCCTTCGCAAAAACCCGCGCCGGCTCGCGCTATTCCGAAAGCTTCATCGCTGAAGCGCGCGATATTGTAGCGGCCTTGGGCGAACATGCCCGGCCCGAAAGCGTCGTGCCGCTGGTGACCTATCTGTCCAGCGCATTATGCCAGCGCAGCCAATCCGCCTATAGCGCCATTGGTGGACGCTATGCCCGCATCGTGCTGGGCGTGACCGAAGGCTGGCATGGCGATGGCGAGATAACGGCCGAAATGATCGCCGCCAATATCGACCGGATCGACGACTGCGCCCACATCGCCGAACCTAAAAGCGTTCTCGAAGAAATCGCCTTGGCCGCAGGCCAGCTCGGGAAACGCGCATGAAAGGTGATATGGCTCTCCCCCTCACGCCAGATGGCGTCACCGCCACTTGGCTCACCGAAGCCCTGCAACACACATATCCCGGCACCAAGACTCGCGCCCTGGAGATTGTCGAGGTCATCACCGGTACATCCACGAAAATCCGTATCAAAGCAGATTGCACCGGCCCCCTATCTTTGCCTGCGGATCTCATCGTCAAAGGTGGTTTTGAACAGCACAGCCCGCCCATGGCGGCCATGTATCAGCGCGAGGCCCGCTTCTATCGTGATGTCGTGCCCTTCATCCCCATCAATGCGCCGCGCAGTTTCTATGCGGGAAGTGATCCGCAGAGCCATCAATCCATTGTCGTGATGGAAGATCTGCGTGCCCGCAATGTCCATTTCTGCGACGCATTGGAAACAGAAGATTTTGAAACTGTAGCCAGCCGCCTGAACGCGATGGCCGCCTTCCATGCCGCCACCTGGAACAGCCCCGGCTTCGCCCCCGGTGGTCGCTTCGATTGGATAACAGGCCGCTTCGAAGGCTTTGGCCGCAGCCATAATGAACGCTATCTCACACCCGAAACATGGCGCCGCATGGTCCGCACCCCGCGCGGTGCCGCCATCTCAACCCGCTTCCATGATCCCGAATGGATGATCGGTGCCATGAACAAGCTTGGCGATCTCCATCGTGCATCGCCCGTCCAATCACTCCTGCATGGCGATACGCATTCCGGTAATCTTTATATAGATGCGGATGGAACACCCGGCTTTCTCGATGCGCAGGTCGTTCGCTCGCCCTGGCATCTCGATGTCACAAAATATATCATCTGCGCGCTCGACCATGCCGATCGCCGCCAATGGGAGGTCCCGCTCCTGCAATATTATCTGGATTGCCTAAGCAATCACGGCATCACGCCGCCCAGTTTCGCCCATGCCTGGGAATGCCATAAGCAGGAAATCACTTATGGGCTCGTCATGTTCACGATCAATGAAACAGCCTTCCAACCCGAATCCGTCAATACCGCCTATACGGCCCGCTTCAACAGCGCAGCCATCGATCACGATGTCTGGACCTTGATGCGCTGACATCCTTAAGGCGGGTAGGGTATTATAATGGGATGTGAACTGGCGGAGCCGGAGGGATTCGAACCCTCGATACGGCTTTTGACCGTATAACGGTTTAGCAAACCGCCGCCTTCAGCCTCTCGGCCACAGCTCCGTCTGTTTCGCCTCAGCGCGCGACTGCACCCCAAGAGAGATGCGTTTTGAGACAATTTAGCCGCTGCTTGCAAGGGCTTTGTGGCAATAGTCGGCGATTAAGCCCGGTAATCAGCCCTGCGGCACGTGGTCTAGCTGCTCCCGGCCGCGTCCCGGTCGGCAAACCAGTGCAATTGCCCCTCGGGCGCAAAGGCGCCAGCCGGAATAGTCTGGTCACCACCGCGCGCCCGGCGCAGCATCTCCCGCTTGCCCGCGCCCTGCACCAGAAACATCGCCGCCCGGGCATTTTCCAGAAGCGGCATTCCCAGGCTCAGCCGCCCAGGCCCCTCGCCGCGCTCCACCGCCACCACCCAATCAGTCTGCTTCAAAGCCGCCGATCCCGGAAAGAGCGACGCAAAATGCCCGTCCTCCCCCAAGCCCAGCAAAACCAGATCAAAAAAGGGCCGCCCTGCTTGCAGATCACAGGCTCCATATTGCCCCTGCAACATCTGGCCATATTTGCGCGCGCAATCCTTCGCCAGACCCTCGGTCGGCATGGGATAAACCCCGCCCGGCCGCATAGCCCCGGCCAGCAAACTCTCCCGCACCATGCGCTGATTACTCAAAGCATGCTCCGGCGGCACCATCCGCTCATCGCCCCAGTATAAAGCGAGCCGTCCCCAATTCAGCCGTCTCTCCGTCGCCAGCACCGTATAAAGCCGCCGCGGTGTCTCGCCGCCCGCCAAGGCCAAGCGAAAAGTCCCCGCCCCCGGCTCCATCGCCATGTGCGCCAGAATGAAATCCGCCGCCATCACCGCCAATTGCGCGGCGTCTTCCGCGATATGCAGCGCCCCGCGCATCAACCCTGCTCAATCGCGCGCCAGGCCCGCCCATCGCGCGCCAGCAATTCATGCGCCGAACGCGGCCCGGCCGAACCCGCCGCATAATTGGGGAAATGCCGCGGCGGCGTCTCCGCCCATCCCTGCAAGACAGGCTCCACAATCCGCCAGGCCGCCTCCACCTGATCAGCCCGCATGAACAACGTCGTATCCCCGATCAGGCAATCATAGATCAGTGTCTCATAACCAACCGAAGGGGCCTGTTTGAACCAATCCGTATAGCGAAAATCCATCCCGACACTCTCCAATTCCAATGTCGGCCCGGGCCGCTTGGCATTGAATCGCAGGCGAATATTTTCTTCGGGCTGAATCCGCAGGATCAGCCAATCCGCATCCAGTTCCTCAACCGGCGTCTCCCGAAACAAAGCCAGCGGCGCATGTTTGAAGCGAATGGCAATCTCGGTCACCCGCCGCGCCATGCGCTTGCCCGTGCGCAAATAAAACGGCACGCCGGCCCAGCGCCAATTATCAATCATCACCCGCATCGCCGTGAATGTCTCAACATTCGAGGCCGGGTCGACATTGGTCTCCTTGCGATACGCAAAAGCAGGCGCCTGCCCGATATTCCCGGCCTCATATTGTCCGCGCACCACATCCGCCGGGCTCAAAACCTGCATGGCGCTGAACAGTTCGGCCCGCTTGTTACGAATGGCCTCGGGCTCAAATGAAACCGGCGGCTCCATCGCGGTCATCGCCACCAGCTGAAACAGATGATTGGGCACCATGTCGCGCAAAGCCCCGGTCTGCTCATAAAATTTCCCGCGCCCCTCCATGCCCAATGTCTCAGCCACCGTAATCTGCACATGATCGATCCGGTCACGATTCCAGATCGGCTCGAATAAGCCATTGGCAAAACGCAGCGCCATAATATTCTGCACGGTCTCTTTGCCCAGAAAATGATCTATCCGGTACACCTGCTCTTCCTGCATCCATTTCCAGATACGGGCATTCAATGCCCTGGCCGATTCCAGATCATGCCCAAACGGCTTTTCCACAATCACCTTGCGCTGGTTTCCGCCGCTCTGCTGCAACAGACCGGCCTCGCCTAACTGGTCGATCACGGGCCCGAAAAATCTATCCGCCACCGCCAGATAGAATAAGACATTGCCACCCAGTTGCAGCGCGCTGTCACACTCCGCCAACTGTGCCGCCAAATCCTGATATGTCGCGCTGTCGGTAAAATCTCCGCGCACATAATATAAAGCCTGCGAAATCTGCGCCCATAGATCGGGGTCCAGCTCTTCGCCGCTCTTGGCCATACGGTCGCGCACATGATTGTGCAAACCGGCCCGCCAAACCTCCAGCCCCTTATCGGAATGATCCACCCCGATCAGCGCAAACCGCTCGGGCAATAATTTTGTGCGTGCCAGATTATACAAAGCCGGAAAAATCAACCGCCGCGTCAAATCCCCATTGGCCCCGAAAATCACGATGGCCGCGGGTCCGGGCGGCGTCTTGCGCAAGATCGGTGTCACAAAAGCCCATCCTTTTTCACTTCCACATGACCGCCAAATTTGTGCCGCATGGCCGATAATAATTTTTCTCCGAATGTATTGCCGATGCGCGAGCGAAAGCGGGCATAGAGCGCCGCCGATAAAACCGGCGCCGGCACCGCCTCCTCAATCGCCGCCTGCACGGTCCAGCGCCCTTCGCCACTATCCGACACAGCACCGCTATAGGTCTCCAATGTCGGCGATTCCGCCAAAGCCATGGCGGTTAAATCCAGCAACCAGGACGACACAACACTTCCCCGCCGCCACACTTCGGCAATATCGGCCAGGTCCAGATCAAAGCGCTCCTCATCGGGCAGATCGCCCGCAGCCCGCCCGCGCAGAATATCAAACCCTTCGGCATAGGCCTGCATCAACCCATATTCGATGCCATTATGGACCATCTTCACAAAATGGCCCGATCCGGCTTTGCCCGTATGCATATAGCCCTGCTCCACACGCGGATCACGGCTGTCGCGTCCCGCAGTCGGCGCAATCGTCCCGCGCCCCGGCGCAAGACTGGCGAAAATCGGCTCCATACGGTCAAAGCCCGCATCCGATCCACCAATCATCATGCAAAAGCCGCGCTCAATACCCCACACACCGCCCGACGTGCCGACATCCATATAATCGATGCCCTTATGCGCGAAATAGCGAGCGCGCCTGATGTCGTCCTTGTAAAAACTATTTCCCCCGTCGATCACCAGATCATCAGCAGACAATAAGGAATAAAGCTTCTCCACGGTGCTTTCAGTCGGCGCCCCGGCAGGCAGCATCAACCAGATGCAGCGCGGGCCGTTCAGACGGGCGATCAAATCTTCCAGCGTGTCGCTGATCGAAATTTCAGGAAGCAACGTTTTCGTCGCAGGATTATGATCAAAGCCGATGATTTCATGCCCGTCGCGGGTCAGTCGGCGCGCAATATTCCCCCCCATCTTGCCCAATCCAACCATTCCCAACTGCATCAGCGTAAACCTTTCTGTCCATCCTAAATTCTGCGCCGCACATCATGCGCGGACTGCGCCACTAATCAGCAACCGACCCACTGCTGTAAAGTTCCAATTTTTACGCTGAAGGGGGAAAGAAACCTCCCGCAATGCGTTTAATCAAAAGGCTTTCGCCAAATTTGTTCCAGATTCCAGCGCCATTACGGTGGCAGCAAAGGGAAAATCTTGCCAGCCCATCTGCGTCAGGACTCATTTATCGTCGATCCGGTCGATCCCATCCGGGCCGAATTATTCAGCGTGGAACGGCTGGAAGAACATGCAGCCTCCCTCGCCGCCGCACAAACCACCTCAGATCGTGCCCGCTGGCGTCGTCCGCTGCCGCGACGCTTAAAGGAAAATGCCAATATTCTGGTCGAGTCATTTCGCGAAATCGCCCGCGCCGCACAGGCTAAAAATCCCATTTCGCCAGCCGGTGAATGGCTCATGGATAATTTCCATGTCATCGAAGAACAGATCCGCGAAATCCGCAACGACCTGCCGCCCGATTATTATCGCGAATTGCCCAAGCTCGATACCGGCCCATTGGCGGGCTATCCGCGCATCTATGGCATCGGCTGGGCCTTGGTCGCCCATACGGATAGCGGTTTCGACATCGAAAAACTCACCCGCTTCGTGCGGGCCTATCAGCAGACAACACCGCTGACCATCGGCGAATTATGGGCTTTGGGCGTCACCATGCGCCTGACCCTGATTGAAAATCTGCGCCGCCTCGCCGAATCCATTGTCGCCCGCAGCCGTCAGGTGGCGCTGGCCGATCGTTTTGTCACGCGCATTCTGGCCGTACAGGAGTCTGGGGCCCTGAACGATATTATCGAAGAACTCTCCCATCAGGCCCTCAGCGCCGCCGCCATTTCACGGCTCGAACAACGTCTGCGCGATCACACGATCCATGCCACCACTGTCCTGCGCTGGATTGATGCAAAGCTGACCGCGCATGCGCTCTCCACCGAACAGGTTATCCGCGAAGAATATCAGACCCAGGGCGCCATCAATGTCACGATGCGCAATATCATCACCTCGATGCGCCTTCTGTCCGACATTGATTGGACCAAATTTGTCGAAAGCGTCAGCATCGTCGATCGCATTCTGGCCGAAGGCAGCAATTTCCGCGATCTCGATTTCGCCAGCCGCGACCAATATCGCCGCGCGATTGAAAAACTCTCGCGTGGCTCCAATCTCAGCGAAATAGACATCGCCCGCATTGTTATACAATTCGCCCAAAGCGCTGCTCGCTCCACCCGTCCCGCCCGCGAAGCCGAAGTAGGCTTTTATCTGATCTCGCGTGGCCGCAAATATCTGGAAAGCGCCATAGAATACCGTCCCAATCTCACCGGGCGGATACGCGGCGCCATGCATCGTTCGGGTCTGGTGGGGTATTTGGCGGCGGTTGGCCTCATCACCGCCGCCTTGCTCGCTTTGGCACATTGGCTGGTGCAGCCCCTCTTGCCGCAAACCATCTGGTCCACCGTGCTCATCCTTCTTCTGGGCGCAATCCCGGCCAGCGATCTGGCTATGGCCATGATCAATCGTCTGGTGACCAAACGCCTTGGCCCCGCCCCGCTACCCGGCCTCGCGCTGCGCGGTGGCATCCCCGATCATTTGCGCAGCATCGTGGTCATGCCCATTCTGCTCTTGAATGAAGACAGCATCGAAGACCATCTCAAAAGCCTCGAAGTCCATTATCTCTCCAATACAGATCGCAATCTGCGCTTCGCCCTTTTATCCGATTGGCCAGACAGCGATACCGCACACACTCCCCACGATGATCATCTGCTGAAGCTGGCGCAACAAGGCATCGATCAGCTCAATCAACGCTATGGCGAAGATAATTTTATTCTTCTGCATCGCCGACGCTGCTGGAACGACGCGCAGGATGTCTGGATGGGCTGGGAGCGCAAACGCGGCAAGCTGCATGAGCTGAACCGCCTGCTGCGCGGCGCACAGGATACAAGCTTCATCCTGCGCGATGGCGACACAACAAAACTCGGCCAGGATATACGCTATGTCATCACCCTGGACGGCGACACCCGCCTGCCCCGCGGCAGCGCCATCCGCCTGGTGGGCAAGATGGCCCATCCTTTAAACCGGCCCGTGATCGATCCCAAATGCAACCGCGTCGTCGAAGGCCATGGCATCCTGCAACCGCGCGTCACGCCCTCTCTGCCGTCCTCCAGCGGCAGTTCGCTGTTTCAATGGGCCTTCTCCGGCCCCAATGGCCTCGATCCCTATGCGTTCGCGGTCTCCGATGTCTATCAGGATCTCTTCAATGAAGGTTCCTATGTCGGCAAAGGCATTTATGATGTCGATGCTTTTGAAACCGTGCTGCATCAGCGCATCCCCGAAAACACCATTCTCAGCCACGATCTTCTGGAAGGTACTTTCGCCCGCGCCGCATTGGCCTCCGATATAGAAGTGGTCGAGGAATTCCCCTCCCGTTACGACGTCGAGGCCGCCCGCCAGCACCGCTGGATGCGCGGCGACTGGCAATTATTACCTTGGATTTTCGGCTTCGGGCGCGATCAGGCCGATCCGGAAGATCAAACCATCCGTCAGCAAAGCAGGCGCCGCACCATCCCGCTTCTGGCGCGCTGGAAAATGTTCGACAATCTGCGCCGCTCCCTCTTCGCGCCCGCCACTTTGCTGGCCCTGCTCTGGGGCTGGACACTCCCAGCCCCCGCCGATGAACGCTGGACCCTTTTCGTCCTCGCCGCCCTCATCCTGCCGCCCTTCCTGCCGCTCCTGGGGGCTTTGGTGCCCCATCGCGTCGGCGTCTCGCGGCGCAGCCATCTGCGCAATCTCGCCCATGATTTCGCGCTGGATACGATGCAGGTGCTGTTTGTCTTCACCTTCATGGCGCGTCAGGCCTGGCTGGCGCTGGATGCGATCCTGCGCACCTTGTTCCGCCTTTTCATCAGCGGCAAATATCTGCTGGAATGGCTGTCCTTCGCCCATAGCCATTACAGTGCCACAAGCAATCGCCGCGCCTTCGCGTTGCAATTATGTGGCAGCTTCGCCTTCATCGCGGGCGCTGGCTATATTATCGGCACACAGCAACCGGCCAATCTGCCCTTTGTCGTGCCCTTCCTGTTGCTCTGGGCCTTGTCCCCCGCCATCGCCCGCTGGTCCAGCGCGCCGCGCCGGTTGGAACCCCATAAGGGTGTCACCGAATATCAGGCATTGGAGCTGCGCCTGATCGCCCGGCGTACCTGGCGCTTTTTCGAAGTCTTCGTCACGGCCGAAGATAACCATCTCCCGCCGGATAATTTTCAGGAAGACCCTCGCCCTCTCATCGCCCATCGTACCTCGCCCACCAATATCGGGCTCTATTTCATGAGCCTGCTGGCGGCGCGCGATTTCGGCTGGATCGGCACGCGTACCATGCTGGACAAGCTGGAAGCCACATTCGCAACCTTCGACAGGCTCGAACAATATCGCGGCCATCTGCTCAACTGGTATCAGACCCAGACTTTGGAAAGCCTGCCGCCGCGCTATGTCTCCTCGGTCGATAGCGGCAATCTCGCAGGGAATCTCATCGCCCTGAAAAATGCCTGTCAGGATATAATGGGCCAGGATATAATGGGCCAGGATTTTGCCGAAACCGATTTTGGTCCTGCATGGCCCATCATCACCACGGCCCTGCGCGATCACCTCATCCTCTGCGCCCGCGCCGCCAATCGCTGCGCCCGTCTCAATGGCGAAAAATATATGCGCTTCGCCGATCAGCTTCAGAAGCTGGAAAACAAACTGACCGACTTCAGCGATCAGCCTAAACATACAGCCCTCCACGCCCTCGCACCCGATATCGCAGCGCTTCTTCCCGCCGCCCAGGCGCTACAGGATAATTCCGGCGAAGTGCTGATCTGGGCCCAAGGTCTGCAGGATTGCCTGCAAAGCCATCATGCCGATATGGCAGATCATCCCGATCTGAAATCCCGCCTCCTGCGCCTCGCCGATCTCAGCAGCCAGATGGTGCAAAGAATGGAGTTCGGCTTCCTCTTCGATACGCAGCGCCAATTGCTTTCCATCGGCTACCGGGTCGATGATCAGGCGCTGGATGGCTCAGCCTATGATCTGCTCGCCTCCGAAGCGCGCCTCGCCTCCCTCATCGCCATCGCCAAAGGCGACATCCCGACCCGCAACTGGTTCCGTCTGGGCCGCACCATGATGCCCCTGCGCCATGGCTCCGTGCTGCTCTCCTGGTCCGGCTCGATGTTCGAATATCTCATGCCCGCGCTTTTGATGCGCGAACCGGCGGGCAGCTTACTTGCCAATAGCAGCACCCTCGCCGTGCGCCAGCAGATCAGCTACGGCCATGAACGCGGTATTCCCTGGGGCATTTCCGAATCCCAATATAATGCCCGCGACCGCGAACAGAATTATCAATATACCGGCTTTGGCGTCCCTCAACTGGGCCTCAAGCGCGGCCTCAGCGAAAACACGCTGGTCAGCCCCTATTCTTCAGGCCTCGCCGCGATGATCGCCCCTGTCGAGGCGCTGAAAAATTTCCAACGCCTCAAACGCCTCGGCGCCCGCGGCGCCTATGGCTTTTATGAAGCGATTGATTACACCCGCGCCCGCCTCACCGAAGGCGCCTCTTTCGCGATCGTGCGCTCCTTCATGTCCCATCATCAGGGCATGACGATCATCGGCATCGCCAATATTCTGCATGACGGATTGATGCGCGAACGCTTCCACAAGGAAGCGATGATCGAGTCCGTCGAATTGCTGCTGCAGGAACGCATGCCGCGCGATGTCTCGGTCGCCCGCCCGCCGCCGGAACAGAATACCGGCGCCGTTGTCATGTTCCAGTCCGCCCCGCCCACCCAGCGCCGCTTCACCTCGCCCCATAGCGCGGTCCCCCGCACCCATCTCCTGTCGAACGGCCATTACGCGCTGATGCTCACCGCCAGCGGCAGCGGCTATAGCCGCTGGGGCGACATCGCCATCACCCGCTGGCGCGAAGACGCCACGCGCGATCAATGGGGCAGCTATATTTACTTGCGCGATACGCGTTCCGGCACCACATGGTCCGCGGGCTATCAGCCCTGCATCACCACGCCCGATGATTACGAAGCCCGTTTCTCCGAAGACCGCGCCCAGATCATCCGCAACGACCTCGCCCTCACCACCATGCTCGATGTCGCCGTCTCCCCCGAAGATGATGCCGAGGTCCGGCGCATCTCCATCACCAATCACGGCAATCGCACCCGCGAAATCGATGTCACCTCTTTTGCCGAACTGGTGCTGGCCCGCCCCGCCGATGATGCCGCCCATCCCGCCTTCTCCAAAATGTTCGTCACCACCGAATATGTCCCTGATCTGCATGCCCTCATCGCCACGCGCCGCAAACGCAGCCCCGGCGACGCCGATATCTGGGCCGCGCATCTCAGCGTCGTCGAAGGTCAAAGCACCGCCGAAGTCCAATATGAAACCGACCGCGCCCGCTTTCTGGGCCGCCGCCGCACCGCCCGCAATCCGGTGGCGATAGATGAAGGCTGGCCCCTCTCCAATACGGCGGGCACGGTGCTCGATCCGATCTTTTCTTTGCGCCGCCGCGTCCTCATTCCGCGCGGCGAAACCGTCACGGTGGCCTTCTGGACCATGATCGGTGCCTCGCGCGCCGCCGTCCTCGATCTCGCCGATAAACATCGCGATGCCGCCGCCTTCACGCGCGCCACCACGCTGGCCTCCACCCAGGCCCCGGCCCAATTGCAATATCTCGGCATCGGGGCCGATGAAGCCCATCTCTATCAGGCCCTCGCCAATTGCCTGATCTATCCCGACCCGGCCTTGCGCGCCCCGCCCGAAATCCGCGCCCGCGCCGCCCGCCCGGCCTCCACGCTCTGGCCCTTAGGGATTTCGGGCGATCTGCCGATTGTCATCTTGCGCATCGATGATGACGAAGATCTGGAAATCGCGCGCCAGATGCTCAAAGCCCATGCCTATTGGCAGAGCAAAAAACTGGCCGTCGATCTGGTCATCCTCAATGATCATGTGGCCTCCTATGCGCAGGATTTGCAGACCGGTCTCGAAGCTCTGTTGCGGGATCGCAATTCCCCCAGCCTCGGCAATATCTATCTGCTGCGCAATGATCTGCTGAATGCCGGCATGCGCGAAGTGCTGCTCAGCGCCGCCCGCCTCTCGCTCTCCAATCGGCGCGGCACATTGATCGAACAAATCGCCCGGGTCGTCGATCTCAGCGGCGAACGCGATGCCAGGCTTGCCCCGCTGGATAAAACCCCCGCCACCCGCAAACGTCCCGCTGTGATAGGTAAAGCCGATCCGGCGCATCTTGCGGATCTGCCCAAACTTGATTTCGCCAATAGCTATGGCGGCTTCAGCCAGAATGGCCGCGACTATGTCACCGTCATGCAGAATGGCGAAGTCCCGCCCCAGCCCTGGGTGAATGTCATCGCCAATGAAAAATTCGGCTTCATGGTCAGCACCACGGGCGCAGGCTTCACCTGGTCCGCCAATAGCCAGCAGAACCAGATCACCGCCTGGTCCAATGATCCGGTGAGCGACGAATGTTCCGAAGCCCTTTATCTGCGTGATCTCGATACGGACCAGCTCTGGTCCCCCACCTTAACCCCCGCAGGCGCGTCCTCCGGCGATGGGCAAAGCCGCCACATCTGCTGGCATGGTCAGGGCTATTCCCGCTTCGAACATCATCAGCACGGCCTCACCTCCACCATGCTGCAATTCGTGCCACGCCATGATCCGGTAAAAATCACCCGCCTGACGCTGATCAATCGCACCAGCCGTCCGCGCCGCCTCTCGCTCACCGCCTATGTCGAATGGGCGCTGGGCACCACGCGGGCCAAGGCCGCGCCTTATATTGTCACGGAAATCGATCCCGCCACCGGCGCCTTTTTCGCGCAAAATCCCTGGAACGAAGATTTTGGCCGCTGCGTCTCTTTTCTCGATATGGGGGGGCTGCAAACAAGCTGGACCGGTGATCGCTGCGAATTTATCGGCCGTCATGGCGCGCTCGATCAGCCTGCCGCCCTGCTCGATGATCTGCCGCTCTCCCGCCGCACCGGTCCGGGCCTCGATCCCTGCGCCGTCCTGCAAAGCGAAATCCGCATCGCGCCGGGGGCGCAGGTCGACATCGTGCTCACCTTAGGTCAGGGCGAAACCCGCTCCGAAGCGCAAGAACTGGTCTCGCGCTATCGCACGGCCAATATCGACAAGCTGTTCAAGGACATCACCCAGTTCTGGGATGATACGCTCTCTGTCATTCAGGTCCGCACCCCGGACCGGGCGATGGATCTCCTGCTCAATCGCTGGCTGCTCTATCAAACATTGGCTTGCCGTGTTTTCGCCCGCGCCGGTTTCTATCAGGCCAGCGGGGCCTATGGTTTCCGCGATCAGCTACAGGATTCCATGGCCCTGTGCCTCACCACGCCGCAAACCGCCCGCGCGCATATCCTGCGCGCCGCGGGTCGCCAATTTGTCGAAGGCGATGTGCAGCATTGGTGGCTGCCTGAAAGCGGCAAAGGCGTGCGCACCAAATTCTCCGATGACCGCGTCTGGCTCAGCTATGTCGCCGCCCATTATATCAAGGTCACAGGCGATATGGCGGTGCTCGAAGAAGACATTCCCTTCCTCGATGGTCCTTTGTTGAAGCCGGGCGAACATGAAGTCTTCTTTCAACCCACGCAAAGCAGCGAACGCGCCAGCCTCTATGAACATTGCGCCCGCGCGCTCGATCAAAGCCTCGCGGTCGGTCGCCATGGCCTGCCTTTAATGGGCTCGGGCGATTGGAATGACGGGATGAACCGCGTTGGCGAAGGCGGGCGGGGCGAAAGCGTCTGGCTCGGCTGGTTCCTTGTCGACACATTGAACAAATTCATTCCGCTGGCCGAAGCCCGTAATGACGGCAAACGCGCCGCCGCCTGGCTTCTGCATGTCACCGTGCTGAAAGAAGCGCTGGAAGATACGGGCTGGGACGGCGATTGGTATCGCCGCGCCTATTATGACGATGGCACGCCGCTGGGCTCGGTCGCCAATGCCGAATGCCGGATAGATTCCATCGCCCAGGCCTGGAGCGTGATTTCCGGCGCGGGCCGTCCGCAACATGCGGCGCGCGCCATGCAGGCGGTGGATAAATATCTTGTCCGCCGCGCCGATAGACTGATGCGCCTGTTTACCCCGCCCTTCGTCAACAGCAATCACGATCCGGGCTATATCAAAGGCTATCCGGCGGGCTTACGCGAAAATGGCGGCCAATATACGCATGGCGTTTTATGGTCGGTGGCCGCCTTCGCCATGCTGGGCGATGGCGACAGGGCAGGCGAATTATTCGCCATGATCAATCCCATCAATCATGCGCGCGACCGGGTCTCCGCCGAACGCTATCGCACCGAACCCTATGCGCTGTGCGGCGATGTCTATTCCGTGGCCCCCCATACGGGGCGCGGCGGCTGGAGCTGGTATACGGGCGGCGCGGGCTGGATGTATCGCGTCGGCACGGAATGGATATTGGGCCTGCATATCGAAGGGGCGCACTTGCGGATCGATCCTTGTATCCCCAGACATTGGCCGGGCTTCAGCGCCAGCATCACCTATCAGGGGCGGCGCTATGAAATCACGGTCGATAATCCCGATCATATTTCGCGCGGCATTGTCGGTGTCACGGTCGATGGCAAAACCTTCCCCTCCGCGTGCATCCCTTTATCTCCCGCAGCGGATATGTCTAATCTCAGCGGGGCTGATTTGTCTGCTGCAGCACAGGCCGATCCGATTCAAATTCATATCCGCATGGGTCAGGCAGCGCTCGCCCCATCCGTCACCTCTGAAAAGGCCGTCTCTTGAGTTCAGTTCTGCATGCCCGCGCCGGGCAATATCCTCTGGCAAGCGATTTAATCGATCTCTCCCGGCTCCTCGCGGCCTATAGCGCGATCGTCCCGGATATAAGTCAGGTCCGTCAGCGGGTCAGCTTCGGAACATCGGGCCATCGCGGCAGCGCGCTGGATGGCAGCTTCAATGAAGCGCATATCCTCGCCATCACACAGGCCATTTGTGACTATCGCAAAGGCGTGGGCATCACCGGCCCGCTCTTTATCGGCAAAGATACGCATGCGCTCTCTGCCCCTGCGCTGGACAGCGCGCTGGATGTTCTGCTCGCCAATGAGATCACAGTCATGGTGGATGCGCAGAACGGCTATACCCCGACCCCCGCCATTTCCCATGCGATTATTACCTATAATCAGGACCACGCGGATGCTCTGGCCGATGGTATTGTCATCACGCCCTCGCATAACCCGCCCGCCGATGGGGGCTTCAAATATAATCCGCCCCATGGCGGTCCCGCCGAAAGCAGCATTACAAGCTGGATCGAAAATCGCGCCAATCATTATCTCGCCGTCGGGCTAACGGATGTGAAACGCACGCCGCGGCGCGACAGCGCTTTGCGCAAAAGCTTCGATTTCATCGGCGCCTATATCGGCGCGCTGGATCAGATTCTCGACATGGCGGCGATCCGTGATTCCGGTGTCTCCATCGGCATCGATCCGCTGGGCGGCGCCGCGCTCGATTATTGGCAACCGCTGATCGAACGCTATGGTCTGAACGCCAAAATCGTCAATCCACATTCCGATCCCCAATTCGCCTTCATGACACTGGATTGGGATGGCAAAATCCGGATGGATTGTTCCTCCGCCTATGCCATGGCCCCGCTTCTGCAACGCAAGGATGATTTCGATCTCTGCTTCGGCAATGATACAGACGCCGATCGCCATGGCATTGTCTGCCGCTCCGGCCTGATGCCAAGCAATCATTTCCTCGCCGCCGCGATGCATTATCTCAGAACCACCCGCGGCAAGTGGGGCAAATCAATGGGCATCGGCAAAACCATTGTCAGCAGCTCCATGATCGATCGCGTCGCCGCCTCTCTGGATGCGCCGCTCTTTGAGACCCCGGTCGGTTTCAAATTCTTTGTCGATGGCCTGCATCAAGGCACTCTTGGCTTCGCGGGCGAAGAAAGCGCCGGCGCGTCCTTCCTGCGCAAGGATGGCACGGTCTGGACCACCGATAAGGACGGCTTGATCGCGGGCCTGCTCGCCGCCGAAATCTGCGCCACCACCGGGCGCGATCCCGCCGCCTATTACGCCGATCTCGCCGATCAACTCGGCCACAGCCATTATGCCCGCATCGATGCCGCGGCCAGCCCGGCGCAAAAAGCCATTCTATCCAGGCTCACCCCTGATCAGATCACGGATAAGACATTGGCGGGCGATCCCATTCTCGATATTCGCAGCACCGCCCCGGGCAATGACCAACCTTTCGGCGGCATCAAGCTGCGCAGCGAGCAAGGCTGGTTCGCCGCCCGTCCTTCCGGCACCGAAGATGTCTACAAAATCTATGCTGAGAGTTTTCGCGGCCCCGACCACCTCGCCCATATACAGGCCGAGGCACAGGCGTTATTGACCGGGATATTCGCCCGCGCCTAAAGGGTGTCGCCCACAATCAGTGCCGCGTAAGCCTCCATGCGTCCTCAGTCCGCCACCAGTCTCACCTGGCAGCACAGCCTGCTGGCCCTCGCCATTGTGGCGATCTGGGGCTCCAATTTTGTCCTGCTGAAACTCGGCCTGCGTCACTTGCCGCCGCTCTTCCTTGCCTGTCTGCGGTTCTTCTTCGCCTTTATGCCGCTGATCTTTTTCCTCAAACGCCCCAATGTGCCTCTGCACCATGTGGCGGCCTACGGGCTTCTCGCCGGCGCGGGCCAGTTCGGCCTTCTCTTCATCGCCATGCGCCATGAGATCACGCCGGGCCTCGCCTCGCTCGTGGTGCAAATGCAGGTCTTCTTCACGATCGGCCTCGCCCTTTGGCTGAACAAGGAACGGCTCTATCTCTTTCAGCTTTTCGCCCTCCTCCTTGCCCTAAGCGGCATCGCCCTCATCCTGATGCATGACAGCAAGGACGCCACCTTTTTCGGCGTCAGCCTTACCTTACTGGCGGGCCTCTCCTGGGCGGGTGGCAATATCGTGTCCCGCCATAATGGGCGGGCCAATATGCTGTCCTATGTGGTCTGGGCCGGACTGTTCACCTGTCCGCCGCTGCTCGCCCTTTCCCTGATCTTCGAAGGCTGGCCCGCCATCTATCTCGGCCTGCAACAGGCCGACGCCATCACCTGGACAGCGGTGGTCTGGCAATCCGCGGGCAATGCCGTGTTCGGCTATGCCAGTTGGGCCTGGCTGCTGGCCCGTTACCCGGCCGCCACCGTCACTCCCTGGGCCCTGTTGGTGCCTGTTTTCGGCATGGGGGCCTCAGCCCTCGTCTTGGGCGAGGCCATGCCGCTCTGGAAAATCACGGCGGCGCTCCTGATCATCAGCGGCCTCGCGGTGAACCTCACCTGGCCGAAACTCAGGCCTTTCCTGGGCTTGAAGCCCTGATTGACTGCAAAAAGCCTTCTTATTGACAAAATGCCGCATTATAAGCTTGTCACAGCGCGCAACTGGCCTCACCATTGCCCCACACCGCCTGACGGGAGGAGGCAAGCACATGCAGGTCAGACATATTTTGCAAGGCAAAGGCCGCGAGATCATCTCCATAGGGGGTGACGCAACCCTGTCCGAAGCCGCCCTCTTGCTCTCCAGCCATCGCATCGGGGCGGTCGTGGTCCATGGCGAGGGCGGACAGCTCGTCGGCATCCTGTCGGAACGCGATGTGGTCAGTGCCATCGCCCAGCAAAGCGTCCGCGCCCTCGCCCTCCCCGTCAGCCATTTCATGACCCGCAATGTCTATTGCTGCACCGAAGACGATATGGTCGACAGCCTGATGGAGGTGATGACTGCCCAGCGCTTCCGCCATATTCCGGTGATGGAGAATGACCGCCTGATCGGCATCGTCTCCATCGGCGACGTCGTGAAAACCAGGATCGAAGAAACCGTCCGCGAAGCCACGGTGCTGCGCGAATATATTGCAACAGGCTGATAAAAGCCCGCCGCATAAGGCTTAAAATATTGTTCCACCAAGCCATGGAACAGTCGCGCTTACGCAAACGTTATGTTCCCTGAGCGTTGGCCACGCAGGTGAAGGCCGGCAATGGCATAGGGAGCAAAAGATGAAATCGCGTAATGCTTTGATGCTTGGTGGCGCCCTCCTGCTCAGCCTGCCGCTTTTGGCTCAATCGGTTCTGGCTCAATCAGTATTGGCGCAACCCTCAGCGCCCCCCGCCCAGCACGAGCCCTATCAGGACCCGGCTGAACAGGCCCACACACAGGGCCTCAACACCCGCATGCAGGACGGCATCACCGGCCCGCCCCGCGCCGCCGATCAGGCCGAATACGAGGCCCAGCGCCAACGCTATGAGAGGCAGCAGCAGCAATATCAGCAGCAGCGCCGCTCCTATGAAGATCAGCGCGCCCGTTACGAGATCCAGCGCCGGGCCTATTACGAAGAACATGGCGGCAATCCCTGGGCCCTGCCCCGGGCCGCGGTTCCGGCCTATCCCGCGAGCAATCGCCTGACCAGCCTGGTCACGCTGCCCTCGCCGGAACAAAATCTCGCCCGCGCCCCGCTGGTCGATGGCGCCGGGAACTGGGTGGGCCGGGTGCGCAAGGTCCAGACCGACCGTATGGGTATGGCAACCCGGGTTCAGGTCTATCTCTACAAGGACCGCCGCAATGTCTGGATCCGGCTCGGCGACCTTGGCTATGATGGGCAGGACGGGGTGCTTTTCACCCGGCTGACCTATCGCCAGCTCCTGCGCCTGCCGGGGAGTAGCGCTTGAAACAGTTTCAGCCACCACATCTAGGGCAGCTTTCAAGGCCGGGATCAGCCAATCCGAGAGGATTCCACCGTTCCGCAAAAAACCGCCGCTCAAAAATGCGCGCTGATAAATTATCAGCCCTTTACAGGTCGTAAATGAAAATAAAACATCTAGTTAAAACAGTGGCTTAAAAGAAATAAGCGCAAGTTCGAATTATTTTGCTTTTTGCGTTTGACAGTCCGGATATCGCCGCCTATACACCGCCCCCACGCCGAACGACGGGCCGCGGGGCCAGCCAGACGGCGGGAGCTACAAAGCACTGAAAACGTGCAGAAATAGCGCTCTTTGACATTGTGATTAGAGGAAGGGGAACGTGGGCGGCGGCTCGATCGCCAGCTTGACGTCCTGATCGTCAGATCAGGCATCAGGCAATAGAATCGAGCCATTCAAATGCTCGCGTTCTTCTGCAAGACAATAACATGCAAATGTTTCGGTAAATCAGTCCGGTAACGGCCTGAAATACCAAACTCCGTCATGATATGGTTTTTGCGAACAACGACGAACGTTTGTGATGGTTCAGGATCAAAACATGAGAGTTTGATCCTGGCTCAGAACGAACGCTGGCGGCAGGCCTAAAACATGCAAGTCGAGCGCCCAGCAATGGGAGCGGCGGACGGGTGAGTAACACGTGGGAATGTACCTTTCGGTACGGAACAACTCAGGGAAACTTGAGCTAATACCGTATACGCCCCTAGGGGGAAAGATTTATCGCCGAAAGATCAGCCCGCGTTGGATTAGCTTGTTGGTGAGGTAATGGCTCACCAAGGCGACGATCTATAGCTGGTTTGAGAGAACGATCAGCCACACTGGGACTGA
>CAZOJG010000004.1:62747-142990 GCA_964580115.1 uncultured Rhizobium sp. | reverse complement strand
TTCCCAACGAAAAGCTAAGACGTTGGTGTAATTCAAGTCATCGAACGCCCGGCCGATGCTACGGCCGGGCGTTTTTATGGGAGAAATGTTTCATGGATTTCGCAACCTATCCGGACCTTTTGTTCGAACGTAAGGGCAAGGTTTTACAAGTCACCATCAATCGCCCTGACAGCCTTAATGCTGTTGATTCCGCGCTGGAACATCAGCTCACCCGCATGTTCAACGAAGCCGGTTTCGACAAGGAAACCCATGTCATCGTGCTGACCGGTGCAGGCCGCGCCTTTAGCGCCGGTGGCAATCTTGATGCCATGCAAGAGGTGATCAACAGGCCGGAATTGATGCTGGATGGGATCCATTCTGCCAAACAATTGATTTTCCAAATTCTGGATTGCCCCAAGCCGATCATCGCCAAAGTGAATGGTCATGCGATTGGTCTGGGTGCCACAATGGCGCTGTTCTGCGATGTGATTTTCGCAGCTGAAAAAGCCAAGATCGCTGATCCGCATGTGCGGATGGGCTATGTCGCTGGTGATGGTGGCGCAGTGATCTGGCCGCAATTGATTGGCTATGCCCGTGCCAAAGAATTCCTTATGACCGGCGATACATTGCTGGGCAGTGAAGCGGCGAAAATGGGTCTGATCAATCATGCTGTGCCGGCTGAAGAGCTGGATCAACGCGTCGATGAATTTGCCCAGCGCTTGGCCAATGGTGCCAGCCGTGCCATTCAATGGACCAAGGTTTCCGTGAATATCGGCCTTAAGCAATTGGCCCATTCGATCATGGACGCGGCCTTCGCCTATGAAGCCTTGTCCGGCCGGACGCAGGATCATCAGGAAGCCTTGAATGCCTTCAAGGAAAAGCGCGATCCCAAATTTACCGGGAACTAAGTCCAATCCAGATACAAAAAAGCCCGGCCATGTGCCGGGCTTTTTTAATGTTTTTTTCTAGTTCAGCTTTCATCACGCAATTTGCGCAAGACCGGTTCGCGTTTGGCCAGCCAGATCTGATATTGCTGTGGTGCCAAAGTGAAATCCATCCCGCCCAGCGTCACTTCGGCCTGCATAGCCCAAGCCGGATTCATCAGGGCCTCACGACCAATCGCCACAAAATCGGCAGAGCCGGATTCCACGATCTCATTGGCATGTTCGGGCGTCGTGATAAGACCAACCGCCATGGTTTTCATCGAGGCATCGCGGCGGATTTGCGCGGCGAAGGGCACCTGAAAACCGAAGCCGCGGGCAATATTGCCCCCCGCCGCGGTGGGGCTGGCAATGCCGCCCGACGAACAATCGATCACATCAATACCGCGCTCGCCCAAGGCACGGGCGAAGACGACCGAATCCTCAATCGCCCATGGGCCGTCAATCGCGGAAACGCGATAGAAAACCGGCTTATCCTTGGGGAAAGCCTTGCGCACGGTTTCCGCGATTTCCAGCGGGAAACGCATGCGGCCTTCCATATCGCCGCCATAAGAATCGGTGCGGAAATTGGCGAGTTGCGACTGAAAAGAATGCAGCAAATAGCCATGGGCGCCGTGCATATCCACCGCATCAAAGCCTGCTTCTACAGCCCGCAATGTGGCGGTGCGCCAGGCTTCCCTGACCGTGGCGATATCCGCCAGACTCATTTCCGCTGGCGCAGCCCAGCCACCATCTGCGGCCACGGCAGACGGCCCGATCGTGGGCCATGCCGGCTCACCCCGGGCGGCGTCTTCGGCATTGAGCGGGATATTGCCATCCCAGGCGCGGCGCGCACCGGCTTTGCGCCCCGCATGGGCCAATTGAACGCCCGGCACCGCGCCATATTGTTTGAGAAAATCGGTGACTTTGCGGAGCGGCGCGATCTGCCCATCTTCCCACAGGCCAAGATCAGCATAGGAAATACGTCCACGCGGTTCGACCGCCGTGGCTTCGGAAAAAACGATCCCCGCCCCGCCGATGGCATATTGGCCCAGATGAACCAGATGCCAGTCATTGGCATACCCATCGACTGCCGTATAGGTACACATCGGCGAGATGATGATGCGATTGCGGGTTGTTACGCCGCCCAAAGTCACAGGCGTAAACAGCGCGGGAATAGACATTATAGACCTGGTAAATTCTTGGGATCGGCCAGCGCCTTGGCCAGGAAAGCCACAAAACGCGCCGCATCCGCCCCGTTAATCACCCTGTGATCATAGCTGAGGGAGAGTGGCAGCATCAAACGCCATTCCAGCGCATCGCCATTACGGCGAGGCTTTTGCACCGCCTTGGTGACACCGAGAATGGCGACTTCCGGAGCGTTGATGATGGGCGTAAAACCTGTGCCACCAATTCCGCCCAGAGCGCTGATGGAGAAACAACCACCAGACATTTCCGCCATGGACAGACCCTTGCTACGGGCCTTTTCAGAAATGGCAGCGATTTCACCGGCCAGGTCGACGACCGATTTCTGATCGCAATCACGCAGCACCGGAACCAGAAGGCCACGCGGCGTATCAACCGCAATGCCAATATGGAAATATTTCTTGTAGACGAGGTTTTTGCCCTCACCATCCAGCGAACAATTGAATTGCGGAAAAGCTTTCAGGGCTTCCACAACCGCTTTGATCTGAAATGCCAGCGGCGTGATTTTGGTGCCGCTTTTGGCCATATCGGCCCGCAGCGCTTCCAAGTCGGTAATATCCGCATCATCATGATGGGTGACATGCGGGATACGCAGCCAGTTACGGGCCAGGAATTGGCCTGAGATGCGCAACATGCCGGGTGTCGGTTTTATCTCCACCTCGCCAAAGGTCGAAAAATCGACCTCTGGCCATGGCGGGAGCGATTCAAAAACCGATTTGGGAGGAGCTGACCCGTCCGCCATTAAGCGATCTCGGCCAGGACAGTGCCGACTTCCAGCGTTTCATCTACCGGCGCAATAATGCGCAATGTGCCAGAGGCAGGCGCATCAATTTCCTGCACCGACTTTTCGCTTTCCAGCGCATAGAGGGGCTGCCCCTCGGTGACGGCGCCACCATCGGCCACCAACCATTCGGTGACCTTGCCCTCATTCATCGAGAAACCCAATTTGGGAAGCAAAACTTGGACTGCCATGGTTCGTCCTCACATCTCATAAATACTGGAACTATAGTCAGCGGAGTGTACTCCGGCCGCTCAATATTTTCATTAGGGCGCGCGCGGACTAAGGGTCAAATATGGCCCTTAGCCGCGCCCGTGAACACCACATATGTGGACCAAGGTGGAACTATTTATTGGAATAGACCGCAGGCCGCTTTTCAAAGGTTGCTGCCCGTTTTTCCGCCGCATCTTCCGTGGCTTGGGAAATGGTAACGGCGCGATGCTCGATTTCAATCGCGGCGGCCAGGCTTCCGGAATTCTCGTTGAGATACATCGACTGCTTGGTCAGCCAGATGCCCATGGGCGTATTGGCAATGATGGAATCTGCCAGCGCAAAGACTTGATCCATCAATTCTTCATCCGGCACGGTTTTCAGAACCAGACCAATTTTTTCGGCTTCGTCGGATAAAATTGCCCGGGCGGTAAACAGAATTTCCGCTGCCTTTTGCTTGCCGACGGCGCGGGGCAGCATATAGCTCATGCCCATTTCCGTGCCTGTACCAGCATTATGGATCGCATTGACGAATTTCGAAGATTTGGCGGCGATAGCCAGATCAGCGGCCATGACCAGCGAATAACCGATACCCGCCGCCGCGCCATTGACTGCGCAAATGACGGGTTGGGGCATATTGCGCACCGCGATCGGAACCCGCGCCAGCCATTCATTGAGCATGCGGCTGCGCTGAATCTTGCCGATATTCTTGGGCAGCCAATCCGGATCTGGCGCACGGCCAAAATAATGCCCGGCGCAGAACGCCCGTCCCGCACCCGTGATCACCACGACCCGCGTATCCGGGTCGAAACGGGTTTTTTCTAAGAAGGCCACCAGGTCTTCATACATGTCATAGGTGAAGGCATTCAGGCGCTCAGGCGCGCTTATAGTTACCCGTTTTACTTGCGGCTTCGGTTCGTCGATCAGAATGGAGGTCATGATGTGCTTCAGCTGGCGGTATGGATATTGACCGCGATGGGATTTAGCGTTTCAATCACTTGATTGACACGACCTTATTGCGGCCTCAGCGGGGGAGTCAAGGTAGCGCCAAAGCGTCACCCTATAATCCCAACTGTGGCGTAACCGTAACTAGTATAGAGCAAAGGCGAAAGGGGCCTATTGGATGTCGCATATCCCATGGCCACAGACTGCCCACTTGGTTCCGCATCCGCATTTCAGGCGCGGCGCAATATTTATGATTCAGCCAAAGACATATTTTCAAACTTTATTTTTAAACGCATTTGGACAAAGGAATGATGTTCCATGGTGAAAACCACCAGCAAAAAGAAACCGGCGCGGGCCGAAACACGCCCATTGCCCAAGGGTTCTGCGCCCAAGGCACTTGCCTTGCTGAAAGCAGATTTGAAGCCGGACCTTTCTAAAAAAGACACCAAGCAGCATATTCTGGATGTGGCAGAGAAATTATTCGCCGAACATGGGCTGGATGCGATCAGTCTGCGCCAGATTATCAAACAGGCTGGCGTGAATATCGCCGCCATCCATTATCACTTTGGCTCTAAGGACGATCTGTTATTACAATTGGTGGCGCGCCATCTGCCGCAAATTTCCGCGCGCCGGCTTGAACTGTTGAACCAATGCGCTGAAGCGCCGGATCGCCCGCCCTTGCTGGAGCAAATTGTCGAAGCTTTTGTGCGCCCCGGCATGGAATCCATGAGCGAGCGGCAAACGCCCTATGGCCGACAATTGCTGGCGAAAATCTCATTCCAGACAGGCCAATTGCAGAACCGGCTCTATCTGGATGCCTATTATAAAACCGATGTGAAATTTATCGAAGCCTTGCATCAGGCATTGCCCGATCTACCGAAAGAAACCTTGTATTGGCGCTTCAGCTTTATTCTGGGCATGCTGATTTACACGGTTGCAGGTATCGGCCGTATCGAATTTCTCAGCGAAGGCTCTTATCGCCCGCTGGATATTGAGCGCTCCATCAAAGAAGCCGTCACCTATACATGCGCAGGCTTGCGCGCCAATTCATAAAACCCTGGAAAGAACACCCCTTCATGCGTGCCATTCTGTGCCACAACTATGGTCAACCCGAAGATTTGAAACTGGAAAACATCCCCTCGCCTGTCGCGGGGCCAGGTCAGGTTTTGGTGCAGGTGAAAGCGGCGAGTGTCAATTATCCTGATCTGTTGATTATTGACGGCAAATATCAGCACAAGCCGCCCATGCCTTTTGCACCGGGCAGCGAGATTGCGGGCGTCATTACAGCCTTGGGCGAAGATGTGCGTGACTTTGCGATTGGTGATCGGGTCATGGCCTATGTCTTATTTGGCGGCTTTGTCGAAGAAATCGCCGTCGATGTGGCGAAGCTCGTGCGCATTCCCGAAACCATGGATTTTGCGCAGGCATCGGCTTTTTTGCTGACCTATGGCACGGCGCTTGAGGCGTTGACGGATCGCGGCAATCTCAAAGCAGGCGAGACGTTGCTGGTGCTGGGCGCAGCTGGCGGCATTGGTATTGCCGGTATCGAAATCGGCAAAGTCTTGGGCGCAACGGTGATTGCCGCCAGTTCCAGTACCGATAAGCTGGCTTTCTGCAAGGAACGCGGCGCGGATTATGTGATCGATTATACAAGCGAGAATTTGCGCGAGCGTTTGAAAGAGATCACCGGCGGCAAAGGTGTTGATATGGTGCTGGACCCAGTGGGCGGGCCAGCATCTGAACTGGCCTTGCGCTCCACCGCGATTGATGGGCGCTTTATGGTGGTGGGCTTTGCCTCGGGCGAAATCCCGCGTGTGCCGCTGAATATTCCGCTGCTGAAAATTTGTTCGATTATTGGCGTGGCCTGGATGGTTTATCTGGAACATCATGGTCCAGAAGCCGTCGCCAATCATTTCCGCCGACTTTACGAATTCGCCGCAACAGGCAAATTGCTGCCGCAGATTACCCAAACCTATCCATTGGAAGATGTGCCTCTGGCCCTGCGCGCTTTGAAAGATCGCAAGGCCAAGGGCAAGATCGTTATTCTTCCTTAAGCGCCTTGGTCAGCGCGACCAGACCTGCATTTCGGCGCTCTTCAATCTTTTCCCGGGAGAGGCCTTTGGTGGAATCGGCCACGCGCTCTATCAGCCGCGCACGTAATTCTGGGGTGAGATTGGGCTGACCCAACTGATCCCAACGTTTCTGCTGCCCGGCCCCGAAATGATCGAGGAAATGGGCAAAGCCACCCGGGCCACCGCTGATATGGAAGCTGATAAAAGTACCTGCCAGCGCCCATTTTCGCCCCGGACCATAGACCAGTGCGGCATCGACATCTTCCACCGAGGCTACGCCGGAATCCACCAGATGCACCGCCTCGCGCCATAAGGCGCTGGCCAGACGATTGGCGATATGGCCGAAAATTTCCTTATTCAGTTTTACTGGCTTTTTGCCCAAATCAGCATAGAGCTGCATGGCCATATCCACCGCGGCGGGATCGGTTTTCTCGCCGCCCGCGACTTCGACCAGCGGCATCAGATGGGTGGGGGTGAAAGGATGGCCCAGGACACAGCGTTCCGGAAAACGACATTGCTGCTGCAGTTTGGTGATCGGCAGGGAGGATGTGCTGCTGGCGATTAAAACATCTTTGGGCAGCACCGCATCAATACGGGCGAAAATTTCAACTTTAAGGGCTTCATTTTCGCTGAGATTTTCCTGCACGAAATCGCAGTCTTTAAGCGAGGCCTCTAAATCGGTGGAGAAGCTCCAGCGGTCCTTGGATGCGCCGGGCACAATAAAGCCCACCTCTTGCAATTGTGGCCAGACCAGATCAATCCGGGCGCGCATTTCCGTTTCGGCTTCAAGACGCCGCCCATAGGCGCTGACCTCTAAACCGCGGGCTAGAAAATAGGCGATCCAATCAGCCCCGACTAATCCGCCACCCACCACGCTGACGCGCTTGATCTGGGCCAAACCGCGATATGCGTTTGTGCTCACCCCAAAAACTCCCTGTGTTTTTTATTCTTAGTTGTGCTTGCGATATTTAATTACCGACGAAAACCGGCTTGCGCTTTTCCATGAAGGCTTTGACAGCTTCCTTGTGGTCTTCGGAACGGCGCAGAATGGGCTGATAATCGGTCTCGACGCGCAGCGCTTCCTCCAAGGTCCCCACACCATGGGCCAGCGCCTGCTTGGTCATTCCAAAAGCCATCGGGGCCATGGCCGCATAGCGTTTGGCCATGTCCTGTGCCTTAGCCAAAGCCTGGCCCGGCTCGCATAATTCATCCGAGAGGCCGATCATATGGGCGGTAGCTCCATCAATCGTCTCGGCGCTGAGAAAGAACTGGCGCGCCCGTTTGGCGCCAATACGTTGCTGCACCGTATAGAGCGCGCCCATATCCGGCATCAGGCCGACATTGAGGAAAGGGGCAGCAAATTTGGCATTTGAAGCCCCGACCACGAAATCACAGGCCAAAGCCAGCGACAGGCCCGCACCAGCGGAAGCCCCTTCCACGGCGGCAACAACCGGTTTTGGCCCATTGACGATGATACGAATGGCGCGGGCGGCGATTTCAAGTACATCGCGGCCTTCCAGCGCGCCGACCTCTTTCATATGGGAAATGTCGGCCCCGGAACAAAAGTTGCCGCCTGCCCCCGTGATGATGATCGCCCCGCACTCCGGATCCGCCATCAGACCGCGCAAAATGTCGGCGATATCCAGCCGCATCTGAGGGGTCAGCGCATTGCGCTTTTCGGGCTGGTTCAAGGTGACGGTGGTCACGCCGTCTTTGCTTTCGACCAGCAATTTAGTGTCGCTCATAGCCTGTCCTGTTCCTGCCGCGGATGCTCGGTCCTGGGCGGTGATGCGGCAAGATTAAATCCCTGCGGTCCCGATCAAGTTGCATATGAAGTTTGAGGGGAAAACCGGCCAAAAGTGCCGCATCCTGCCATTATACCTGCCCTCTGCCGGTTTTTCGCTTGTTCAGTATTACGAATATCGTTCATAATACACTATCACACTTACACAAGGATATTCCCTCTTCATGCATGATGCGGACATCCTCCAGCTCAGCCGAGACGGCGCCATCGCCACGGTCACGATGAACAATCCTGAGCGTTTGAACGCCTATTCGCCCATTATGCGCCACGCCCTGCATGAGCAGTTTCACGCGCTGATGGCTGATACCAGCCTGCGCTGCATCATTCTGACCGGGGCGGGAGGAAATTTCTCGGCGGGCGGGGATATCAAAGCGTTCAAGCCGCTGCCCATTCTTGAATTGCGGGAAATTCTGCAGGAGAGCCAGCGTTTGCTGCGTTCTATCCTGTTTGGACCCAAACCCGTGATCGCCGCTGTGGAAGGCTATGCCTATGGGGCGGGCCTTGCGCTCGCAGCCGCCTGTGATTTTGTCGTGGCCTCCAATGCCGCGAAATTTTCGGCTGCCTTTATCAAAATCGGGCTGGTGCCGGATGTTTCGTCGATGTGGACCCTGACCCAGCGCATCGGCATGGGCCGCGCCAAGGAAATGCTGATGCTCGGCTCAGCGGTCGATGCAGCGGAAGGCCATCGCATCGGATTGGTCAACAGATTATGCGAACCGGGCGAGGCTTTGCAGGCCGCGCAAAAAGTGGCGCTGCAATTTGCCGATGGGCCACCTATCGCGCAGGCGCTTGTGAAAGCCGCCTTCGCCAATGGCGTGCCCACCATCACTGATGCCTGGCGCGCAGAGCTGGACTATGTGCCGGTGGCCATGCGTTCGGAAGATTTTGCGGAAGGCCGCGCGTCTTTCTTTGAAAAACGCAAGCCGGTTTTCAAAGGCACCTGAGCCATTTCAGATTTTAACAGTGAACAGACACAATAACTCCGTCGGAGGACAATATGCGTAACGCCCAGCATCTCGTCGATTATGTTTATGACACCCATTACACCGATATTGCGCCGGAAGTGATCCAGCGCACCAAGGATCTGGCCATGAGCACATTGGGCTCGGCCGTGCTTGGTGCCAGCATGGATGTCACTAAAATTCTTATTGATTATGCGCGCAAGGCCGGTGGACCGCAGGAAGCCAGCATCTATGGTGCAGGGCTTAAAACCTCGGCGGAAATGGCAGCCATGGTCAACGGGGCCAGCGCCCATTGTACCGAACTGGAAGACGTCTCCTTCCCTGACGCCATGCCGACCGTGAATATTATTCCGGCCATTTTCGCCCTTGGCGAAAAACTCAACCTGCCCGGCAAAGCCATTCTTGAAGGTATCGTGCTGAGCTTTGAAGTGGCGGCGCGTCCGGCGCTTGTGCTGAATGTCGGTGAGCACAGCCTGTTCAATCATGGTTTTCAACCCGGCCCGCAATTGGCACCGGTCGGCATTGCCGGTGTGGCCGCCAAAATGATGGGCCTGAGCCGCGAACAGGCGCTCAACGCCATGTGTCTGGCCACGTCATTCGCCTGCGGTCTGGTACGCCAGACAGGCAGCGGCGCCCATGTGATCGAACCGGGTCTGGCGGGCCGCAATGGTATCACCGCCGCCCTGTTTGCAGCCGCCGGTATGACGGCCGAACATTCCATCATGCAAGGCAAATCCGGCTTCTGGGATGCGCTGGGCCGTCAGCCGGAGATTGATTTCGATCTGCCCAAGGGCAGCGATTTCCACATCATGCAGGTTGGCCTGAAACGTTATCCCTGCTGCTACTTCCTGCAACGCATCATCGATGGCGTTGTCGAACTGGTGCAGGAAAACAAGCTGACGCCTGACATGGTGGAAAATGTCGATGTTCAGGGCAATGAATTCTTCCGTCTGATGATCCGTCAGGACAGTCCCGAAAATGGCGAGGAAGCCCGTTTCAGCCTGCATCATTCCGTGGCGGCAGCCCTGACCGGCGACCGGATTTTCTTTGATACGTTCACGACCGAAGCGGTGCAGAATCCGCGCTATCGCGATCTGTGGAACAAGACCACCTTCACACGCCATCCGGACTGGACCGGCGATGCGATGGAAAGTGACAGCCCGGTTACGATCCGCCTCACCAATGGCCAGGAAATCAAGCGCTCGTTCCGCGTCCACAAAGGAGATCCGCGCAATCCGCTGACACAACAGGAAGTGACCGATCGCTTCAAAATGTCGGCGGAAGTCTATCTGCCGAATAAGCAGATGGATGAAATTGCAGCGCTGGTTTACGGCATGGATCGGCTGAACGATACGACCTCGCTCGCCAATCTCCTCACCTTCAAATCGTAAGAGACGATCATGGGCGTGCGCCTGCAATCGAAGGACGATTATCTTCGTCAGGCCGGCCCAGAGCCGAACTGGAACGAAAGCCGCTATGTCGATTTTTTCGATCCTGCCTCCGGGCTGGGCGGCTGGTTCCGGCTTGGTAATCGGGTGAATGAGGGACGGGCAGAACTGTCTGCCTGTCTCTACCTCCCCGATGGATCCGCTGCCGTGAAATTCGGCCGGATCAGCATCACGACCAATTCCGACACGCTGGATGGCTGGAGCTGGGAGATTGCAAAGCCTTTTGAAGAAGCCAGATTGCGCTTCTCGGATACACTCTCCATTCTGCGCGACCCGCTTACCCTATCCAATCCTAAATTAGCTTTTGCCGACGCGCCGCAGATTGGTTGCGAGGTCGAACTGTCCCTGCATGGCTTGGGCCTGGGGTCTGTGCTGGGGTTTGATCAGGACCATATTGATCAAATCTTCCTGCCGGGCCAGGCCCATGGTCATTACCAGCATCTTGTGCGCGTGACCGGTGCGGTAAAACTTGGCGACCAAACTATCCAGATCAATGGCGCCGGATCACAAGATCATTCCTGGGGCCCGCGCAACTGGCTGTCCAAAATCTATTTCCGCTGGCTGATTGCCGCCCATAGCGATGGCTCTGGCTTTATGGCGACCCGCGCGGTCGGCCCCACCGCCCAGAAACGCGGCGGCTTTGTCTGGGAAGATGGTCAGTTTCATTTGTTGGATTATGTGGATGTCGAAAGCGACTATACGGATGCCTTCTATCCCAAAACGAGCCGCGCCATTTTGAAAAGCGGTGACAAATTATGGACCATGCGTGGCGAGGTGCTTAATCCGCTGCCGCTACGCCACCGCCAAACCGCGCCAGACGGCACCACATCTACTTTGCGTATTGTGAAATCGCCTGTGAAATGGAGCTGGGACGATGGCCGCAGCGCCTTTGGCTCTGGCGAATATCACGATCTCATCATCGATGGTAAGCCAGCAGGACTAGGTATTTAAACATTCCATGACAACTGATCCGCACAGCCTTGATTTAAAACGCCTTGGTGATTGGCTTAGCAGCACTATAGCGCCTTTCAAGGGAGACCTTACCGCACATAAATTTGGTGATGGTCAATCCAACCCGACCTATCGGCTGGATGCGGGCGATCAGCACTATGTTCTGCGCCGCAAACCTATGGGCAAATTATTACCCTCTGCCCATGCGGTGGAGCGGGAATTCCGTGTCATCGATGCGCTGAAAGATAGCGGCGTGCCGGTACCGCGCGCCATACATCTCTGCGAAGATCAAGACGTGATCGGCAGTACCTTTTATTTGATGAGCTATGTCGCTGGGCGACACTTCCCTGACCCTGCCTTGCCCGGTGTCAGCCCGCAATTGCGCAGCGCATTATATGATGCGCTCAATGACACAATCGCCCGGCTGCATCAGGTGGATTACAAAGCCGTCGGTCTCGAAGACTATGGCAGGCCCGGCAATTTCGTGGCCCGCCAGATCGAACGCTTTACCCGGCAATATAAGGCAACGGAGTCCGCCCCTATCCCTGAAATCGAGCAGATGGCCGAAGTTCTGGCAAAGCTGATTCCTGAACAGACCCGGACCTCGATTTCACATGGGGATTTTCGCGTTGATAACGTGATTTTCCATCCCACCGAACCAAAAGTGATTGCGGTGCTGGATTGGGAATTATCCACGCTTGGCAATCCGCTGGCCGATTTCGCCTATCACATGATCATCTGGCGGCTGAAACGAGAGGAATATCGTTTTGGGATCGCTGAACAGGATTTCGCTACATCTGGACTTCCCGATGAAGCGAGCTATCGCGCCGCCTATTGCAAGCGCACTGGCCAAGCGGAGATTCCCCATTGGGATTTTTATATGGCCTTCAATCTGTTCCGTCTGTCCGTGATTTTACAGGGCATTGCCGCGCGCGCGGCGGCGGGCAATGCCTCCAATGCCAATGCGGCAACCGCAGGCGGTCGGGCGCGCGCGCTGGCGCAAACCGGCTGGAAGCTGACACAAAAACTCTAATCATTTTCGCATAAAAAAGGGGGCTTAAAAGCCCCCTTTTCATTTAGTGCGCCGCGAAGGCGCTGACCTCTTCAGTGACCACGCGCAGCGTGGCCCGATCATCTACGCTGCGATCAAGGAAGTGATAGGAAATTTCCCGCTCATCCTCGCCCGTGAAGCGTTCGACCGTATGTATCATGGTCTGAATATAATCTTGTTGTTCCGAGATAGCGGCATTAGACGGAAATTTCAGTGTAATGGCTAATTGCTCGCCCACAGGCCCGGTCAGCGGCAGGGACAAACGGCCATCATCTTTGAAATAACATTCACGGCGCGGCGCAATATCCGGATTCACCGGCAGGGGCACATGCTCTTCACTGCGCGACAAGGCATAACCACAGCTGCGAATATGCGCCAATTCGTTGAGATATTTCTGTAGATCGATACGTGCTTTGGCCGATGTCATATCGGCATTATGCCGGCGCACAAGACCACGCACCTGATTTTCCGGCGCCATGGATAAGAGCAGCCGCCCCGGTGTTGCCGTGACGATGGGATATTTTAACCCCGTATCTTCCACCGGCGTCGCTTCGCCGGGATGACGGGTGAGATGAATCACCTGCACAGTGGATGCGCTGCGGCCATTGAGAAAAACCGGCGCGGTGGTGAGCTTGCAGAGCTCATCAATCATTTCCAGCACCTGGCAATTGCCAAACATTTGCGGAATAAGCTGCGCCCCAATCAGCGCGATACGCGCCGTGGGTTGATAGACACGTCGGCGCAGATCATGCGCCAGATAGCCTTGCTCGGCCAAACGATGCAGCAATTCCGATGTGCTGGATTGGGGGAAACCCAAATTGCGGGCGACATCCATCACCGTGACTTCGCGATTGATGCGGCTGAAATATTCCAGAAGGCGCAAGACCCGAACTTCGGATTTAACCGTAGAGCGCGCAGCCGTTTTGTGCTGCCCCCGATATTTACGTCCCTTCATGAGATTCCCTTTCCCCGACACAGTTTCCATCCTTTCCGTCTGCTCCCGCCGCTTATGCCTGCGGTTTTTGGAGACAGATTTAGCGCCAACGTTGTGGCGGTGTTCGCTTGAAAATTCTGGGACGGGGGCTATAGCGCGGGCGCCATTCCGTTCCTGAAGCTGAACATCATTCTGAATAATGAATGCTCTTTCGCCGTTCTGTCAATTAGAACGCAGGCATTATTTGCATCTCACACACAGATGGGTGGAACCCTGCATTGAAGAAAACCAAGGCTCCAGAGCCAGATAGGTTACTTTATCGAATTTGAATGTGATTCATCATACAGCCATAAAGCCACTTGCCCAGCCCAAGGTGAACAAAATTCATTCTGAATCAAATAATTAATTAAACGGCACGCCCGGCATGGTGGCCTTGGGCGATCGCGCTGAGGAGGAAGTTTGGCGCCTGCACATCGCCTGCCGCCAGAACCTGCCCCTCATAGCCCGCCAGAGCCTCTAAGACATCCCTGTTCGGACGATTATGGGTCACCATGACAACCAGCCCCGCCGCCACATCTTCGGCCTGATCCGGCGCATAAAGCGGGGCTATGCGGGCGCTGTCCGTTCCGATGGAAAGCAACCGCCCGCGCGGCACAATTCTGAATTTGCCCTTGGAGAGTCTCTCCAGCGCAGGCTCGGTCGAAAAACTGGTCTCCAATCGTGGTGCGAAAGACCGCTGGCTGGTGACAAAGGTCACCGCCACAGCTTTTTCAATCAGATATTCGGCCAATGCCACGGCTTCGTAATGACCGACATCATCAAACACTATGGCTGCGCCATTCTTGGGAAGCCGATGTCCCAGAATTACATCTTCTGCCGTGACGACATGCGGCTGGTCATAACCAGGAATTTTCTCACCCGGGACCTGACCTTGATAGCCATCCGCGCGGGACAAGGAACCGGTCGCGACAATGACCGCATCCGGCGCAAGTTCGCGCACATCATTTTCGTCCAAATAGGTGCTGAGCCGTACATCTACCCCCAAACGATAAATTTCGCGGCTCAACCAATCCGCTATATCGCCGATCGGTGAACGCCGCGGCGCATGGCGGGCTATGTTGAGCATACCGCCCAATTCAGATGCAGCTTCCGCTAAAATCACCTTATGCCCCCGCAGCCGCGCCAGCCGGGCCGCTTCCATACCGGCAGGGCCACCGCCAATCACCAAAACCTGTTTGGGTTGCTCGACTTGCACAATGAGATCTTCCGACAGGGTCCGCTCATAACCCGCCACCGGATTGATCGTGCAGCCCAGACGGCCAATTTCAGATTGCTGCCCGACACAACCATGATTGCAGGCGATACAGGCGCGAATTTCGTCCTCACGCCCTTCTATCGTTTTACGGACAATGGCTGGATCAGCGATATGCGCGCGCGTCATGCCCACTAACGAGGCCTCGCCGCGGCCAATCACCTGATCTGCTTCTTCCAATGTGCGGATACGACCACTGACAATGGTCGGCACGCTGGCCGCCGCCGTGATCTTGACGGAAGTATCCAATTCATAGCCGACGGGCTCATGCATACCGCCCAGAATTTTATGCCGAGCATAGCGGCTGCCCATGGATATATCGGCAAAATCAATAAGGCTTTCGCTTTCCAGCGCTTTTAACAATGCAATACAATCTTCAACATCCACCCCGCCCAGCGTCATCTCGGGGCCGATCCGCACACCCACAACAAAAGATTTAGAAACGCGCTGGCGCAGCGCGCGCATCACCTCAATGGTGAAGCGCATGCGATTTTCCAATGACCCGCCATATGCATCGGATCGCCGATTGGTCAATTTGGATAAAAACTGAATGGGCAAATAACTATGCGCGGCATGTAATTCCACGCCGTCCAAACCACCTTCTTCGCAAAGGGCTGCGCAATCCGCATAATCCTGAACGCATTTTTTGATTTCGGCGAGGGTCATCGCCACCGGCACATTACCTTCTGGCAAGGACGGCACATCCGATGCCGAGCGCGGCGGGCTACCATCTTTTGGGCGTTTATTGGCGCCGGCATGATAGAGCTGCTGGATCAGCTTCATGCCATAAGGCTGTACCGCCGCAACAAGTTTTTTATACCCGCGAACAAGATTGGGATCTTTAGGGCTAAGGTGGCCCGGGCTCATATCGGGATCAACCGACAGATGTTCGACAAAGGATAAGCCAACCCCGCCCTTGGCCGATTCCACATGATAGGCGATCAAATCATCGGTGATCGTGCCATGCCCGATTTCCGTTCCATGGGCTGCCCGCACCACACGATTTGGCACAAGCATCCCGCCAATTTGCAATGGTTTCAGCACATGTAACAACGCCATGATCCCGTCCTTTATAAAATGACGGGCAGCAACGGCAGAGCCCGTAAAAGCAGGCGGCCCAGCACAATAGCCGAGCCGCCTTACCCCCAAATGCAAAGAAATATAGGCGCTTATTCTTCGTCCGTTATCCAGCGCATATATCGATTATACGCCCAGAAACCATCATGCGGCATGCCCAAGCCACGGCCCATCGATTGGCCAAGATTGACGACACGCTGCACACCCATGGCTGGCATCAGATCCCGCACTTCAAGTTTGCGGTGATAGGGATAGACCCCCACTGTTTGCGTGGCCACAGTGGCATATTGCACAGCATCGGTCAGTTTCTCGACACGCACCACATTGACCATTTTTCCATCTGGATAGAAATCCACCGGATCGTCCGACCGGATCACCAGGCCTTTGCCTTCATAGCCACCAAAGACGCGATAATCGGGTTCTAAGCCGCGCAAGCCTTCCACTTCTTCGCGCAGATCAGCCGGCACACGCCAGCTAATCACCGACGTCGTGTGACGCTCTTTGCCAAGATTGCGCTGCAAAACCTCGCAATATTTATCGACCTGCTCCACAGTCCCTTCGATGAACTGGAAGCGGCTTGATGTGCAGGCGCCCTGATTAAACGGGGTGGCATCCTGCGCGGCCAGTTCTGCCGCTTCTTCAAGGGCTGCATCGCTTTCAAAGATTTCGTGCCCGATCAGCGAGATCGACGTTTTGGGATCGAAGGTGATCAATTCAAAACCCGGTCCGGCATATTGTTTGATGCCAAGAATGGCGCTTTCACCACCCCAGGCTACCAGCTTGTCAAAAAATTGCGGGCGGCACAGATGCGATTCAACGGAACTATCGCCACCACGCCAATACACAGCCGAAAAGGATTTAACCAAGGGATGTTCAGGATCCATCCCCGCCATAATCCGTAAAATCGCAGGCGCCGTGAACAAATCATTCGATGGCATTTTCAGAAGATGCACACCCTTGGTCAGCGAGGCCTGAATGATCGTGCCCGCAGCAACGGCTGGCGTATTCCCCGCCATGATGTGAACGAGACGCGGCGGATAAGCCCTGATGCGCGCAGCCCGGCCATTGGGGCGCATTGTATCGCGCCAGCCATCCAGCACATCTTTGCCACCCAGCTCCATCTCGATCTGGTATTCCATCGAGGCCCGGCTGAACATGCCTGCAATATCGCGATAACAATTCTCCACGATGCGCCGTTCCAGCGTGCAGGTTTTGGACATATTCTCCAAAGCCTCTGCCATCAGACCTTGTTTATCGCGTCCGATTTCCGCACCCAGTTCGACCAGAAAATCTATGATCTGATCAATCGGCATATTAAAGGCCGGACCGGTTTCACGGCGTGGCCAGACCAACGTGTTCATATCCAGCTTCGGTGTAGCAAAGCGAATACCACTGGCTTGACGGAATTCGACATCCGTACCGGTGACCAGTTTGCCCTTGATAACATGCATAACCGGGATCAGGGGGCGTTCCATCTCACGGGCAGCTTCGAGTAGCGCGGTGCTCATTCGTTCAATGATCCTCTAATATAGGCTTCGATCGTGCCGGCGCAGCCAATTTTGTCTTCTTCACCCAGATTGGTGAAACGGGTTATGCCTGGCAGAACCACCGGCCCTGCCCGCCCACATTTACAGGTAGACGAAAAATCCATCCGCACTTTGTCACCGGTAATTGTGCCACCCCAGCGCGCATGAAATGATAGATCGAGAATGGCATAGCGACCTTCTACGATACCACCCTGATGGTCGAGCAAGTGCTCGCCCGTTCCATCCAGCACCATCGGAATAACCCAGGGCACGGGGTGGTAATTGCCTGCCTCACAGCGCGCCGCCGAAACCGACTGTTCCGACATGCCGTAACGACCGCTTAAATGCACATTTCCCAGGAATTTACGGATGATATTTTCATAATCATCCGGCAGAACTTTGCCTTTGAGCCCACCACCACCGGTCACGATGGTCTCAGGATGAAATTCGCCATCCCCAATCCCCATTTCGCGGGCGCGCTCCATAATACGCCACAACATGCCCCATTGAGCCGTAAGGAACATGGGCTCATGTCGTAATTCCAGAATTTTGGTGATGATCTTTTCCAATTGCGCATCGGCCAATTCAGCCTGTGTTTTGGCGTCTGATTCAAATTGCGCAATTTCCTGCGGTGTGGCGGAGCCGTCGGCCATTTTCAACCGCATCTCGCCTGCGCGCATCAGATAGGCAATCCGCAGACGATCTTCACTCAGATAGTGAATGGAGTCAGGGCGCGCAAACAAATCGATCAGCATCGGCGCGGTCGCCATCATCATATAAGGCCCGCTTTTGGGCGTCATTTGAAAATGATGACGATCTTTATTGGGCGTGACCTTGCCCGGCCATTCAAAATGTTTGGCACACCAAGCGCGCCATAATTCATTGTCTTCCTGCACCCGATGCAGAAAGGAGACCTTCCCCGTTGTGCCACTGGTGGTGACAGCTAAATGCCCCGCGGCCCAGAGGCGTTCGATAAATTCATCGACGTCTTTCACGCCATCGACATTCACATTATCGACAGGAATAGCAGAGAGCGTACCGAACCATTTCAGCAACCGATCCCAATGACCTTTGCTGATAAAATTGGCCGGATAGGATTTATAGGTCGTATGCGAGAATAAAAGCGGCACCAGATCCTTGGTGCTTTGTATATCTTTTACCCCGGCTTCATCGGCGCGGCGGCGCAATACCTGAATCTGCTCCCGGCGCACGGCCAGCACTTCGCGGGCGGCCTGCAGGCGTAAATCTTCAAGTTCCTGCGGCGGCAGGGATAGAGGGTCGGGGCGATCGATTGTAGCGAGCAGAGCCGCTAGGGCGGGAGATGTAACAGCGCTCCCCTCGGCAACGGGTTTATCCATTCTATGCTCTCCCTGGAAAGCGTTTTTCTTATTTTGGGTATGCAACTATGACCAAGAGAGCCGGGGCATTTAATGGGTGATCTTGCCAATTGACCATGGCTATGCTGCCATGACTTGTTATTCCGGAAACAGCCCATGCGGCTCGCCATTCTTGCCCTGCCCCACATTTATGGAAGCTGCCTTTCAGCCACGCTGGATGTCATAAGGCTGACCAATGCGCATTCCCTGACGCGCCTGAAAGAGACCGACCCAGACGCCACATTACGCGATGTGGGCTGGGCCTCGCCCTGGAGCCCGACCATCTTGTCTGCAGATGGCGGCCCCGTGCGCGGCAGTGGGGGGCAGGCAGTTCCTATTCAAGCATCAGCTCTGGACGTGGATGTACGATTTGATGCGGTTTTCATTCCCGCCTTCATCATGCCCAATCCAACATCTGCCACGACAAAGCTGATACGCAATAAAGAGCTTCATACATGGCTGCGACAACAACGGGATCAAGGCGCGGCACTCGTGGCCAATCATGCCAGCATCTATTTATTGGCAGAAGCCGGCATTCTGGATAATGCGCTGGCAACAATTCCATTTTCGCTGGAACAACAATTTCGAAAAAAATTCCCACGGGTAAAGCTGGATATGAGCCGCGCCATTGTCGAAACACATGATGTCATCTGCGGCGCCGGTCTTGGCACAAGCTATGATCTGGCCTGGCGTATTATTCAGCGCCATAATTCCAGCGCCGTCTCACATCGGGTTTTCGAAGATTTGTTCTTTGACGGCAGCTCGCTGGGAAGCCTGGCTGGGATGCCCCACAGCCATAACACAGCGCTTGATCCTCTGGTCGAACGCGCGCAATCCTGGCTGCTGCGTAATCTCGCCAATCGGGTGAAAATGGCGGAGCTGGCACAATTTCTCTCAACCAGCGAACGCACTTTATTTCGCCGCTTTGAACAGGCACTGGGTCTGACACCACATGCCTATCTCACCCAATTGAGATTAGAGACCGCCAAAAAAGGCCTGATCCATACGGCTTTCAGAATAGATCAAATCGCCGCTGGCATTGGCTACAAGGATCCGGCCTTCTTCGCGCAACTGTTTCAATCCCATACCGGCCTGACCCCCAGCGATTACCGCAAAACCTATCGCCCGGTAAAAGAAAGTATAGTGTAGGTAGGCTTAGCCCAGATCGGCTTCGATACGCGCATCCATAATGCGCACCGGATAAACCCGCAATTCCGAACCGCGCGGATTGATCGCTTTGCCCGTCGATGCATCAAAGGTCCAGCGATGGGCCGTGCATGTCAGAACACGATTTTCCAACTTGCCCTCATGCAAAGGGCACATCTTATGCGGACATAAATTACCATAGGCCCGCACGCCATCTTCCAGACGCACCAAAAGCACGTCATGACGCCCGGCCAGCACAGATTTCATTTCACCGACCTGAAGATCGGTTTCATCTAGAAGCGCGCGCCACTTAGGCGCGCGCATAGCCAATTCAGACATATATTATCCTGTTACCAATTATTCGGCCGCCAATGGCTTTTCTTCCGGGTCCGGCCAGGGATTATTGGCGGCGGCGGTCTTTGCCAATTTATCCAGATCGAAATTAAAAATCCGCGCCGGATTTTCGGCGAGAATTTTATGGGTCTCTTCCGGCGAAACATCCGCAAACAATCGTGCCAGATGGCTTTTTGTATGCGGATAGGTGCCTTCAACATGCGGGAAGTCAGACCCCCAGGTCAGCGTCTCCATGCCTATTTCATGGCGATTTGCCAATTCATCACGCTCAAACATGCCCGCCACAAACCCCTGACGATTCCACTGCTCACTGGGCAATAAATCAAAATTCGTGGTCCCGGATGAAGGGCAGGCCCGCACAAAATTATCCAGATCGCGCAACATAGGCCCAACCCATCTTGTGCCGCTTTCCACATAGCCCATTTTCAAATTCGGGAAACGTTCAAACACACCACCCGCCAAAATATAGGTCATCGCTTCCAGCAACAGAATGCTGCTTTCATTGCGGAAGATGATTTCCCACCCCGGGTCACCGGCTTGCCAGCGCAGCAGAGGCTTTTCGCGGCCCAGCCCAACGTGGAACACGCCGATCATGCCGCGATCATCCAGCGCTTGCCAAAGCGGGTCCCAGTAATGGGAATTAAAATAAGGCAGATCGCGCGAGACATTTTCTTTGATCCGACCGGGTAGCGATACGGCCATTAAACCATGCTGTTCGGCATGTTTTATTTCGTCGATAGCCATCTCCAGACCGCCGATCAAATTCAGCGCGGAAGCCCCGGCAAAACGATATGGCGCTGGCGAAATATAATCTTCAAACCAGCGATTATGGGCCAATGTCACCGCATGCATGAACGGAACATCCAGCTCTTCGCTGAAAGAGCCGACGAAGGGCGTGATAAATTCGCCCGCAACGCCATCCTCATCCAACGCAACGAGGCGCTCATTCATAGGTAGCGGCTTGGCATATTCTTCAAATGTGATGGGCCGATCCATTTCTTCCGGCAATTCCATATAGCGATGCTGCTGCTTCATCTCGACATGGGCGGCAAAGCCTTCGATACCGGCCACAAAACTTTTGGTGGCGAACTCAACACCACGATCATGCTGATCATGATATTTCTTTTCGAGATAAGGCTTTAAATCGACCACAGCCTCGGTATGGCTGTCCGTTGAAATAACGATATGGCCTTTACCGACATGCGGGTTAGTGCTCATGACGCCAATCCTTCCAGGGGAATTTTTTGGTTTTCGCCTGCAATGGGACAAGACCATTCCCACCTGGCTCAGCTCTCACTATATCGATTATTGATCATTTGATCAAACAATAATGACTGTAAGGCCTTTCAAAATTATCGGTATCCGGGTACCCGCATGTGGGTTCAGGTCCGGGGGAGATGTTTGCCGTGAAACTTGGCCTCAGCGAGGCAGCTGGCCGCGCAAAAGGATTTGCCCCTCTCAGGGATGGGAAATCGCCGCCCAGACGCCAATCACGCAGCCCGACCAAGGCGCTGATCCTGGATTGCGCCGAACGGCTATTTGCCGATCATGGTTATTATGGAACATCGACCCATGACATAGCGCGGGCGCTGGGGATCAAGCAGAGCCTGATCAATTACCATTTCGGGTCCAAGGAACAGCTTTATCGCGATGTCATCGCCCGCAGTGCGGGGCCGTTCTGTCAGCTGAAAACCGAAGCACTGACCAAGCAGCTGGAAAAAACCGGCGGCGAGCCCGCGCCGGTCAAAGACATTCTAAGCGCCTTTATCCATCCGGTCCTTGCCCATTTGAGCGAACCCGAAGCCCGCTTTGGCAGTTACGCCCGCCTTCTCAGCCAGGGTGCACATCTTAGCCGTCGTCCCGATCTGCATGCCAAATTCGACGAAATCTATCGCCCCATCGTGCATAAATTCGTCGACGAACTAAGCCGCAGCATACCAGAGGCCGATCGCAACGACATTATGTGGGCGCTGCATTTCGTGCATGCCGCGCTTGGCTCACTGACTGCGCCGGGTAACAAAATTGAATTATGGGGGGATCGCCTGCCCGAAGGCGCAGATTCTGATCTTCTTGAACAAAAGCTTATCAGCCTGTTTTCCGCCGGGCTCAAACAAATGGCCCGGCAGCGAAACCGCAGCTAAAGTTCAAACAATCTTGCGCGCTTTAAGATCGGCGATTTGCGCAGGATCATAGTTCAAGCCCTTCAAGACATCATCCGTATCTTGCCCAACGCCTGGCGGCGGGCTGTAACCTTCTATCGGCGTTTCCGAGAAGCGCAGCGGATTGCGGATGATTCGCACATCCCCACCCACCGGATGGGCGATCGTTTGCACCATTTCACGATGCTGAATTTGAGGGCTGGCCACCGCCTGTTCCAAATTATTCACCGGGCTCGACGGAATCTGCGCCACTTCCAAACGGTCCAACCATTCAGCAGCTGGCCGTGTGAGGAAAATTGCTTCCAGCAGCGGCACCAGCGCATCGCGATTGGCGATCCGTAGCGGCCCCGTATTAAAGCGGGCATCGCTCGCCAGTTCAGGATGTTCCAGCGCCCCGCAAAGACGCTCATATTGCATATCATTACCGCAGGTCAGGAAGACCAGTTCATTATCCGAACATTTGAAGGTCTGCGAAGGAATTCCGCCGAAACCACCATTGCCACGGCGCTGCGGCAACTGCCCCGATACCAGATAATTCATCATCACATGGCTGAGCGAAGCAAAGCCACAATCCAGCAGCGAAATATCCAGGTGCTGGCCCACACCCTTACGCGCATCACGATTATAAAGTGCGGTCAGAAGCGCGATCGAGGCATAAAGGCTGGTCAAAATATCGACCATCGACGCGCCATGTTTCATTGGGCCACCGCCCGGCACGCCATCAGGCAAGCCAGATACGCTCATAAAACCGCTCATCGACTGGAACACGCCATCATAGCCCGGCTTATGCGATAAAGGCCCGGTCTGCCCAAAGCCCGTCACCGAGCAATAGATGATATTGGGATTGATGACGCGGATGCTGGCGTAATCCAGCCCGTATTTCTTCAACGCGCCGGTTTTGAAATTCTCGATCATCACATCGCAATTTTTCACCAGATCATAAATAATCTTCTGGCCTTCCGGCTTGGTGATATCGACCGAGATTGAACGCTTATTGCGATTGCAGCTCAGGTAAAAAGCAGATTCCCGGGTTGCTTTACCATCTGCATCATACAGGAAGGGTGGGCCGTAATCACGGGAGTCATCGCCTCCACCGGGGCGCTCGATCTTGATGATCTCCGCCCCCAGATCGCCCAGCATCTGCGTGGCCAGCGGTGCCGCCAAAACCCGGCTGAGATCCAAAACTCTGATCCCGTTCAATGCCGTCGACGCCATGTTCAAAACTCCCGACTATCAAGAAAATGTGGCTACGATCATCGCCTCAGCGATGATTTGGAACAAGAAACCCATCCGCCACGGCATGGACATATCGCGGGGATGATAGGAAAATCACTGCTTCAAAGCGACTCAAGGATACTGGCCATGGAAGATAAATGCCCTTTCGAATTCAATTTCGACCCTGCCAGTTTCAAACCAGGTGACACGGTCAGTTACCGCATTCCCGAACGCTTCGGCGAGATGCCCTTTGTCGGAACTCTGCTCGCAGTCTATGACGACTATGTCGAAATATCCCCGAACGACCCGACAGACGCCCATCGCCGCATGAAAGGCACTCGCGACTCTAGGCCAATTGTGACAGCGACCGAAGCGCTCGACTGAACCTCCCTACAAAGCCTGAAAGCGATTGAGGTGATAATCGGCATTGCCGAACAAGACGTCGAGCACCAGAAAACGCTTGTAATAATGCCCCACGGCGCATTCTTCCGTCAGACCGATGCCACCATGTAACTGGATGGTCTGGCCACCGACATATTTACCGCTCAAACCGATATACACTTTGCTTGCCGAAACCGCCTTTTTACGGGCCGCGACATTGCTATCTTCCAGCGCTTCCAACCCGCGATAGAGGATCGAGCGCGACAGCTCGATACGGATAAACATATCCGCCAAACGATGCTGCAAAGCCTGGAAATCCTTCAGATAGGTCCCGAATTGCTGACGGGTTTTGAGATAATCCACTGTCACCCAAAAGGCCTTTTCCATCGCGCCAACCGTCTCAGCACAGGCGCCGATGGCCGCATTGTCCAAAGCCCATTCCAACGCATCCAAAGCGGTGTCCGGCGCGCCTAATAATTCCGCCTCGACATCCTTTAGCGTCAGATCGCAGGCGCGGTGATTATCAATATTGCGATAATCCGCGCGGCTGATACCGGCTGCATCCTTCGTGACCACGAAAAGCGCAACCCCGTCGCGATCGCCCGCCTTGCCGGAAATCCGTGCACTGATGATATAATGACTGGCATCCGTGCCGCCCAGAACCATGCATTTCTTGCCAGTCAGCCTATAGGAAGCGCCTGACTTACTGGCGCTGGTTGAAATCCATTCCGGCGCGCCGCGCGCACCAACTTCGTCATAAGCCAGCGCCGGCAGGATTTCCCCCGCAACCAAACCACCCAGCAATGTTTCACGTTGTGCTGCATTACCGGCCTTATCAATGGCCTGCGCTGCGAGAACGGCCGCGCCCAAGAACGGCTCGATCACCAAACCACTGCCAAAGGCTTCCAACAGAATAGCCATATCCGCGGGCTTGCCACCTAAACCGCCAGCGTCTTCGGGCACACCAAGGCCCAGCCAGCCCATTTCGGCAAACACCGGCCAATTGGCACGAAATGCATCTTCCGGTTTTTTCAAAACAGCATTTCTTGCATCAAAGGCATAGGTTTTCTGCACCCAACGTTCAACGCTGTCGCGCAGCAGAAGCTGATCATCTTCCAACACATCCGATGTGGATGTGGGTGTCATGCTCAGCAAGATTTTAGAGAGAATATTGCGCTGAATTTCATTCGTGCCGCCATAAATGCTGGAGGCGCGACGATACAAAAATTCTGATGTCACTTCCGGCGCATGGCGCGGGCCAACCAAGCTGTCACGTGCATTCGCTGCCGCCTGTGACAAATGCGGGTAAGCCACTGCGCCATAAACACCCAGCGCTTCCACCTGCATTTCCAGGCCATTTTGCAATAATTCGCTGCCGCGGGTCTTCACCACGGATGCAATCGGGAATGGCCGCGGCGCATCATGCGGCAGAGCCAGATCGCGCAAAACAGATGCTTCAACCGCCAGCACATCAATTTCATGCTGCGCCAGACGCAGCGCAAAGCTGGGCACGTCAATCAACGGGCGACCACCGGCCTGTTCAATCGCCGCCATTTGTTTCAGCGTTTCAACATTGCGCTTGTTGCGCGGCACTTCGGCATTGAAGGTGCGCTCATTGCCCAACAGGAATTTTGCATAAGACCAGCCTTTGCCAGCTTCGCCGACAAGGTTCTTCTTCGGCACACGCACCTGATCGAAGAACACTTCGCAAAGCGAAACGCCCTCATCAATCGACACAATCGTGCGAACCGTCACGCCCTTTGATTTTGTGGGCACGAGGATAAACGAAATACCCTGTTGCGGCTTTGCCTCAGTGCTCGTCCGCACAATGCAGAAAATATAATCGGATACTTGCGCATAGGAGGTCCAGATTTTCTGACCCGTGATGACATATTCATCGCCATCCAGATCGGCGCGCGTACGCAGGCTGGCCAGATCAGAGCCTGAATTAGGCTCGGAGAATCCTTGGGCCCAGAGCACATTCCCATCGCGAATATCTGGCAGATAAACATCGCGCTGTTCCTGCGAGCCAAAGGTGTAAATCACCGGCCCGACCAGACTGATCGCCTGCATATTATTCATCGGCGCGCCGGCCAGCAGGCTCTCTTCCTCGAATATATAGAGCTGCAAAGGGGTCCAGCCCATGCCGCCATATTCAACCGGCCAGGCGGGAACCGCCCAACCTTTCTTGTTCAGAATTTTGGTCCAGCCCAACATATCTTCGCGTGAGGCATGAACGGCAGTGCGCGTCCGCTCGGCCATGTCAGCCGGCAAATTTTCCATCATGAAGGCCCGGACCTCCTGACGGAAAGCCTCGTCTGCCGCGCTGAGTTTGAGCTTCATATCCCTGCCTATGTCTTGCACCGGTTTTCCGGGCAATTTTAGAACTGTCCGTTTCAAAGAAATAGGCCGCTCCCGATACAAATGATCGGAAACGGCCCATTCTTCAGTCATGTCTTCATATGTGGAGCGGTTGCCCGCTCCGGTTCGGCAATATTAGCCGCCGAACCGATATTTCACATCAAATCCAACAAAGCGTGGCTGACCGACATAGGCCGGGGCAACGCCCAGCGAGCCATAAAGCGGGACCATGGAGGTGTAATATTTCGTTCCACCCACATTCTTGACCCACAGGCTCACGTCAAAGTTGGATTCCAGCGCGCTTTCCCAATCAACACGCAGGTCCAAAAGGCCATAGGCGCCTTGGCTCTGATAGTTGAGCGGACCAAAGGCCGGGCCCTGATTATTGTCGTCAAACCAGAAGCGGCTCTGACGATAGTAATTCGCGCCCAGAACAACCGCACCATATGAAGAGTCGAGCGGCAATGTGTAAGCCGCATTGATCGACACAGTGGTGGCAGGAACCAGCGAGAATTTGTTGCTGCGCATATCCACGCCGCCCACAATGAACGGACCGGTGTAATAGGCATCAACATAGCTATAGGCGAGACCCAGGGTCAGGGCATCTGTGGGACGAACCTGAATTTCAGCTTCGACACCACGGATGGTTGCCTTGGTGGCATTCACCAGCAATGCAAAACGCGCATCATCTGGGTTCTGTGCCTGGCGAACGATATCCGTATATTTCTGGACATAAGCAGCCACATTGGTACGTGCCTGAACATCACCGAACAGCCAATCGCGCTTCAGGCCGATTTCGTAATTATCGACGCTTTCAGGACGATACCCGATGGCAAAACGCTCCGGGTTACCTTCAGAGATGTTGAAGCCGCCCGCACGATAGCCGGTCGAATTCGTGGCATAGACCATGGTGAACGGATCGATCTGGTAATTGGCAGATGCCGTGTAGGTCCAACGGCCAAAGCCACGCTTACCAATGACCTGGCAATCACCGCTGACTGGCAACGGATTGAACCGGCAAACATCCGGATCAGCCGCGGAATAGGATTCGTTCTTCAGCTGGCGAATGTCAGCTGTGTAACGAACGCCGCCCGTAACTGACAGACCTTCGACCCATGGCAGATGATAGGTGCCCTGGCCATAAAGCGCAGTCGTGATGTTATTCGCACGGGTAACACGGCCCGAATAGGTGAGCGAGCTACCATAGAAATCGTGGAACATGGTGTTGTTGAAGTAGAAGAAGCCACCAACCCATTCCAATGCACCGTTGAACGATGTGCCGGATGCTTGCAGTTCTTCTGAAATTTCCCAACCGTTCTGCGGATAATAGGTCGCTGTAACCTGATAGGGAACACCATAGCTATCGCTGCTCCAGCGGCGATGAATGGTTTTCCAGGCCAGGATGTTTTTGATGGTGACGTCGCCCAGGATCAATGTCGAGGTGTTCGAAATTGCATGCTGATCGATGGACATCGGCAGATGCATGCCGGTCTGAGTCGTCCAGAAATTATCGCTGGCTTTGAAGCGATCAACAATCGGCCCCAGCGGACCAATCGGGCCAACGCCATTGTAGAATTCGCTATTTGCGATTGGATTGTCAGGATTGATGCCAATCAATTGCGGCGCCATGCCATTCGAACGGTAATTCGAACCGCTATAGACCGTGTAATTTTCAAAATTATCGGTCGGGGTCCAGTTCACGCCGATACGCCAATCTTGCGAATCCTGCGAACCCAGATTTTTCAGTGTGGCTTTTCCGCCCGGCCAAGGACGAACCGAAGGATGCGGCGGGACAAGTGCGTCGACCAGCGCCGGATCGGCAATATTCTGGATATAACCAGAACGGTTCACCGTATCGAGGCCGAAACGAATGGCCAGCGTATCGGTAACCGGCACATTCACGATCGTGGTGGAGGAGAAACCGCCACCGCCATCATAACCCACAACGCCAGCGCGAACCGAACCTTCAAACACATTGGTCGGCTTATTGGGCGAGATGAGGACCGCACCACCTGTGGAATTACGTCCAAACAGCGTGCCTTGCGGGCCTTTCAATGTCTGAACACTGGCCAGATCGAACATGCCCAGATTCATGCCCCACTGGAAACCAGTGGGAACGTCGTTGAAATAGGTGCCAATCGACGGATCCTGACCCGGCTGCACCTGCTGGTTACGCTGACCGCGCACACCGACAATCAGGGAGTCCAGCGCATTAAAGGTCGAGACGGAAAGACCCGGAACTGCGGCTTTCAGGTCAAAAACGGATTTCACGCCCAGCTTTTCCAGCTTATCCCCGGAAAGGGCGGTCACCGCGACAGGCACGCTCTGCATGGATTCTTCCACGCGGCGGGCGGTCACCATAACTTCTTCAAAGCCTTGTAATGCCACAGTTTCCATAGGAGCAGGCTCTGCCGCTTCCTGTGCGAAAACTGGTGAAATCCCCCCGATTCCCCCGGCCACAAAAGCAGCACCCATCATAAGATGGCGGATACGCACGGACGTCATACTCGTCTGCATATTATTACCCTCTAAAACAAAACCTCATCTGGCGACAAACCTGCCCCCGAACAGCCCAGCCCTATTCCAGTGGCCACTGCCCACTTCAAGTTAAAGACGACACAGCATAGAGGGATTGACATGTAGATGGATAAAACATGCGTCATTAAGCCCAACAGAAAGTTAACCAAATAAAAAAGGCCGCCCCAGCTTTAGCTGAAGCGGCCTTTGTTTAAGTTCAGGATCAGATTTGCTGATCCTGGAGTTCCCTACTTTAGAAGCGGTATTTCACATCCAGGCCGACAAAACGGGGCATGCCGACATAACCCGGCGCCACACCTTGCGAGGTGTAAAGCGGAACCGCCGAGGTGTAATATTTCGTCCCCGTCAGGTTCTTCACCCAAAGCGCGACATCGAAGTCAGACCCCAAGGCGCTGGCCCAATCCAGACGCATGTCGATGGTGCTGTAACCATCCGCACTGTCCAGACCATTCAGGGCCGGACCTTGCTGATTGTCGTCGAACCACATCCGGCTTTGCAGATAGTAATTCGCGCTGAGAGACACCTGGCCATAATCCGTGTTCATCGGAACATGATAGGTCGCATTCAGCGACAGCGTGGTGGCTGGCACCAGCGCGAACTGATTGCCGCGCAGATCAACACCATTGACCATAAACGGCCCGGTATAATGGGCATCGACAAAGCTGTAGCTCGCACCCAATTCGAGGCTTTCAGTCAGTTTCACCTGAACTTCAGCTTCGATACCTTTGAGTTCGGCCTGAGTGGCATTGACCAGAAGCGCAAGGCGCGGATCAAGCGGGTTCTGCGCCTGACGCACGATGTCTTCATAGAACTGCCAATAGGCCGCCACATTGGTACGCACCGGCACATCGCCGAAATACCAATCGCGCTTCATGCCGATTTCGTAATTGTCGACCGTTTCAGGACGATAGCCCTGAGAGAAGTTGTCCTGACGGGATTCCGAGACGTTGAAGCCGCCAGAACGATAGCCCATGGAATTGGTGAAATAGACCATGGTCAGATCGTCGATCTGATAATTGACCGAGGCATTATAGGTCCAACGGCCAAAGCCACGCTTGTCCTGCAGCATGCAAGGATCAGGTACGGGCACAAAGCGGCAGCTACGCGCCGCGCCGCCATAAGCTTCAACCTTCAACTGACGAATGTCAGATGTATAACGAATGCCACCGGTAACCGCCAAACCTTCCACCCAAGGCAGATGATAAGTCGCCTGGCCATACCAAGCTGCAGTCAGGTTATGGGACTCAGCCCAGCGCTCGCTATAAGTATAAGCGCTACCCATCGTATGCTGGCGCATCTGATTGTAGAAATAGAAGACGCCCGTCACCCATTCGAGGCTGTTCTCGAAGCTTTTTCCGCTGACCTGGAATTCTTCCGAGAACTCATACCCTTCCTGCGGATAATAGTTCAGGGTCACATGGTATGGCACACCAAGGCTATCTGAACCCCAGCGACGATGCACGGTCTTCCAGCCAAAGATGTTCTTCACCGTAATATCGCCCAGATTTAGGGTCGATGTATTGATGATACGATGTGTGTCCAAAGACAGCGGCAGATGTGCGCCGGTCTGGGTCGTCCAGAAATTATCGCTGGCATTAAAGCGATCCATCACAGGACGCAGCGGCCCAACCGGCGTTGCGCCGCCAGCGGTGTCGCCTTCATAAGCCGGATTGGCCGGGTTCACGCCCATGGCACGCGGCGCAACACCATTAGACCGGTAATTGGCGCCGTCATAGACGATGTAGTTCTCGAAATTGTCGGTCGGCGTCCACAAAATGCCCAGCCGCCATTCTTGCGAATCTTGCGACCCCAGATTCTTTCCGGTTGCACGACCACCCGGCCATGGATCCACCGAAGGATGCGCCGGCGCCCAGGATGCAAGCAAAGCCGGGTCGGCGATGTTCTGCAGATAACCGCTGCGATTGGTTGTATCTAAACCGAAGCGAATGGACAGCGTGTCATCGATCGGCACATTTACCACTGAGGTCGAGGTAAAGCCGCTGCCGCCATTATAGGCCACGACGCCTGCGCGGATTGACCCTTCAAACTCATTGGTCGGCTTCGCGGGGTTGATCAGCACCGCACCACCGGTCGAGTTACGACCAAATAATGTGCCTTGCGGGCCCTTCAAAACCTGCACATTGGCAAGATCGAACATGCCCAGATTCATGCCCCACTGAAAACCGGTGGGCATGTCATTGAAATAAGTGCCGATGGACGGATCCTGGCCCGGCTGTACCTGCTGGTTACGCTGACCGCGAATGCCAACCACCAGAGAATCCGGCGAGCTGAAGGTCGTAACCTGCATCCCCGGCACGGAATAGTTCAAGTCATAGACAGATTTAACGCCAAGCTTTTCCAGCGCTTCGCCGGAAAGGGCGGTCACCGCGACAGGAACCGATTGCAGCGATTCCTCAACACGGCGGGCGGTCACAGTCACTTCTTCGAATGACATGACTACTGGTGCCGTAGCAGGCGCCCCGGCAGGCTGGGCTAACACCGTCGACGAGATCCCCATCCCGCCTACGGCAAATGCCGCACCTAACATCAATTGCTTTGCATAAAGCGAACGGAAACTTCCACGCATGACTGCGTTCCCCTTTTCCTGATAATCCTACCTGTCGGCGCATTATTCTTAGATATCTATGCGTCCTTGAGAGCAGCTAACCGATCGGCCTATACACAGTTCAAGAAAAAGACTGTTTCAGTGACCACTTTGACATATAGGTGGATAAAGCGGTTTTAAGTCTTAGTCCTTTCACTGCACACCCTCCCATCATCAAGGGATCGGGCATTCATATGGCAAAACGGCTTGACTGTTCCTTGCTGAGGGTTGCAACCAAACCACAGCACAAGTCCATGACCGATATACGTTTGCTATAGAAAAGCAGTTCCAGTTAGCGGTGCCCACTTTGATCTATAGACAACAGACCGTGGCAGAATTGCCATGTGCGCTTTTCAGATCATGAGCTTGAAACTTATAATTAAAAAGGCCGCCCCAGCTTTAGCTGAAGCGGCCTTTGTTAAGTTCAGGATCCAGGTTTGCTGATCCTGGAGTTCCCTACTTTAGAAGCGGTATTTCACATCCAGGCCGACAAAACGGGGCATGCCGACATAACCCGGCGCCACACCTTGCGAGGTGTAAAGCGGAACCGCCGAGGTGTAATATTTCGTCCCCGTCAGGTTCTTCACCCAAAGCGCGACATCGAAGTCAGACCCCAAGGCGCTGGCCCAATCCAGACGCATGTCGATGGTGCTGTAACCATCCGCACTGTCCAGACCATTCAGGGCCGGACCTTGCTGATTGTCGTCGAACCACATCCGGCTTTGCAGATAGTAATTCGCGCTGAGAGACACCTGGCCATAATCCGTGTTCATCGGAACATGATAGGTCGCATTCAGCGACAGCGTGGTGGCTGGCACCAGCGCGAACTGATTGCCGCGCAGATCAACACCATTGACCATAAACGGCCCGGTATAATGGGCATCGACAAAGCTGTAGCTCGCACCCAATTCGAGGCTTTCAGTCAGTTTCACCTGAACTTCAGCTTCGATACCTTTGAGTTCGGCCTGAGTGGCATTGACCAGAAGCGCAAGGCGCGGATCAAGCGGGTTCTGCGCCTGACGCACGATGTCTTCATAGAACTGCCAATAGGCCGCCACATTGGTACGCACCGGCACATCGCCGAAATACCAATCGCGCTTCATGCCGATTTCGTAATTGTCGACCGTTTCAGGACGATAGCCCTGAGAGAAGTTGTCCTGACGGGATTCCGAGACGTTGAAGCCGCCAGAACGATAGCCCATGGAATTGGTGAAATAGACCATGGTCAGATCGTCGATCTGATAATTGACCGAGGCATTATAGGTCCAACGGCCAAAGCCACGCTTGTCCTGCAGCATGCAAGGATCAGGTACGGGCACAAAGCGGCAGCTACGCGCCGCGCCGCCATAAGCTTCAACCTTCAACTGACGAATGTCAGATGTATAACGAATGCCACCGGTAACCGCCAAACCTTCCACCCAAGGCAGATGATAAGTCGCCTGGCCATACCAAGCTGCAGTCAGGTTATGGGACTCAGCCCAGCGCTCGCTATAAGTATAAGCGCTACCCATCGTATGCTGGCGCATCTGATTGTAGAAATAGAAGACGCCCGTCACCCATTCGAGGCTGTTCTCGAAGCTTTTTCCGCTGACCTGGAATTCTTCCGAGAACTCATACCCTTCCTGCGGATAATAGTTCAGGGTCACATGGTATGGCACACCAAGGCTATCTGAACCCCAGCGACGATGCACGGTCTTCCAGCCAAAGATGTTCTTCACCGTAATATCGCCCAGATTTAGGGTCGATGTATTGATGATACGATGTGTGTCCAAAGACAGCGGCAGATGTGCGCCGGTCTGGGTCGTCCAGAAATTATCGCTGGCATTAAAGCGATCCATCACAGGACGCAGCGGCCCAACCGGCGTTGCGCCGCCAGCGGTGTCGCCTTCATAAGCCGGATTGGCCGGGTTCACGCCCATGGCACGCGGCGCAACACCATTAGACCGGTAATTGGCGCCGTCATAGACGATGTAGTTCTCGAAATTGTCGGTCGGCGTCCACAAAATGCCCAGCCGCCATTCTTGCGAATCTTGCGACCCCAGATTCTTTCCGGTTGCACGACCACCCGGCCATGGATCCACCGAAGGATGCGCCGGCGCCCAGGATGCAAGCAAAGCCGGGTCGGCGATGTTCTGCAGATAACCGCTGCGATTGGTTGTATCTAAACCGAAGCGAATGGACAGCGTGTCATCGATCGGCACATTTACCACTGAGGTCGAGGTAAAGCCGCTGCCGCCATTATAGGCCACGACGCCTGCGCGGATTGACCCTTCAAACTCATTGGTCGGCTTCGCGGGGTTGATCAGCACCGCACCACCGGTCGAGTTACGACCAAATAATGTGCCTTGCGGGCCCTTCAAAACCTGCACATTGGCAAGATCGAACATGCCCAGATTCATGCCCCACTGAAAACCGGTGGGCATGTCATTGAAATAAGTGCCGATGGACGGATCCTGGCCCGGCTGTACCTGCTGGTTACGCTGACCGCGAATGCCAACCACCAGAGAATCCGGCGAGCTGAAGGTCGTAACCTGCATCCCCGGCACGGAATAGTTCAAGTCATAGACAGATTTAACGCCAAGCTTTTCCAGCGCTTCGCCGGAAAGGGCGGTCACCGCGACAGGAACCGATTGCAGCGATTCCTCAACACGGCGGGCGGTCACAGTCACTTCTTCAAAAGAAATCACCGAAGGTGATGGCTCCGCTTCAATAGCGGTCTGCGCTAGCACCGCAGGGGAAATACCCATCCCACCTACGGCGAATGCAGCGCCTAACATCAGTTGTTTTGTGTAAAACGCACGGCTACTTGCACGCATGACTGCGTTCCCCTCTTCCTGATAAAATCCTATCTGGTCGGCGCATTATTTAAATTCATGCGGCCTTAAGAAAAGCACTAACTTATCGTCCCAGACACAGTCCAAATAAAACAGTTCCCGGCACCACTATGACATATAGGTGGTGCCGGGATGTTTTTAGTCTTGGTTGTCGAACTTTACATCGCCATCACCAAAGGCTTCATCACGCGCCTTGAGCGCGCCCTTCAAGCCAAGCGTGGCAACATCGCTACGGAATTTATTACGAGCTTTGGCCAAATGCGCGCGTGCATCAGCTTCATGGGCCATACGCTGCAAGGTGCGTGCACCCATCAGCTCAAGACCATGATTGATGATGCGCTTATTGGTCGAGAGCAATTCCGGATCAATGGCGCAAAGACGACGCGCCAACTCATTCACTTCAGCATCTAGTTTCTCGACAGGGACGGCCAGCATAGCCAGACCAAGCCGTGCAGCATCACGCCCACGCAAAGAGTCGCCGGTCAGTGTAACGCGCTTCGCCCATTGCGGCCCCAGATGATACAGCCACATGGAATTCAGCGGCGAACCATGGGCGCGCACGGGCGGGAAGCCGATACGGGCGTCATTCGACACGATGATCATATCGCAGAGCAGCGCCACATCGGTGCCACCAGCAAGGCAATTGCCATGGATTTTGGCGATCACGGGCTTGTGCATGTCGAAAATGGTCATTTTCAGATCATTCCAACGCTCAAGCTGCCATGCATCATCGTCAAAATTGCTGGAGCCAGCATAGGTACGATAGGGGCTGACTTGTGGCTGGCCATCGTCACCTACTTCGCCTTTGACTTGGCTTTCATAATCCGAACCACCGCCAATATCGTAGCCAGCGCAAAAATCTTTGCCTGCGCCTTCCAAAATCACGCAATGCACGGCCAGCAGATCATCCGCTTCCAACAGCGCGTTGCGCAGTTCTTCCAGCGTTTTCTGCGTTAGCGCATTACGGCGCTGCGGACGGTTCAACGTAATACGCGCCACACCACCTTCAACCGCGAAGAGGATGTTTTGAGGCTCGTTAAGCCATTTACCCATGAGATCGTTCTTTCCTTAATTTATCCGAAAAGATATTTCCGAATGACACTATGATAATTCGCGACAGACGATTCCTGAACCGGATTAGGGCGCAAAACATCTAATCCCCGCGAACGCATTCCTTTTTGCACTTCCGGTATATTCACAAAGTCCTGCGTGAACAGGTTTGGGAAATCACCTTCGCGCCAGTCCGTATAGAACTCCCGCTTGAGCGGAGGCTCTTCCCCCGGCGCATAGCGCATCAAAGCCCAAACATCCAGAATACAGCTCTCAACTTCGCGGCCATTGGGTCGCACGCGATAGGCCAGCGCCCCATCTGCTGTCGGCAAAGTGAAATGATTTGGGAAGATGTGCCAGTCAATGCCACTGATCATCAGATGTTCCAATGTCAGCTTGCGCTCGCCTGACCCATCCTGGGCCGCTAATTTCTTCAATGTTTCAAAGTAGTGCACATAGACTTCGCCCGGCGAGATGTCTTCCGGCAAGTCCATCAGCCCCTGCACAGCCTCTACGTCGCGCGAGGTCCAGACGGTGCGCACTTCTACTTCCATTAATTCGAAAAACCGCTTGATCAGCGCACGCGGATCCTGTTTCCCCAACGAATTCAGCCGCGGTGAGCGCAGCCCAAAACCCAAACAATCTGGCGGAACCGTGACCTGACTATGCTTGCCCCGGCGAATAGTCAGCGAGGCATCGTCATAAAAGGGGAGCACTTGCGGATGCGCTGATTGGACATGATAGGTCTCGATAAACGGGTCCATCGCCGTCTTCCAATTGGACGGCATGACCACAGACTTATACCAGCGGAAGCGCATTTTCCCGATATCATAGGGATCAAGGAACTCTGGCACCGGTGCCAGATAATCCAGCAACGGCTCAGCATTTGGGTCCATATTGATGAAGACATAGCCTGACCAGATATCAAGCTTGACCTCTTTCAAAGAGACATCTTCTTTGCAGAGCGAGACATAATCATCGCCATCGACAATCTCGGTACAGGCGCCTTCAAGGCTGTAACGCCAGGCATGATAGCCACAGCGGAACTGCTTAACATTGCCCGTCCCCTGCACCAGCTTACGGCCACGATGCATGCAGACATTGTGATAGGCCTTGATCTTATCCGGGGTGACCCGCACCACGATGATAGAGTCATCGATAATTTCATATTCAACGAAATCCCCCACATTGGGAATTTCCTCTTCCCGGCAAGCCACTTGCCAGATCCGCGGCCACAAACGTTCTTGTTCAAGCCGAAAAAATTCGGGCGAAATATAGGCGTCTTTATTCAGCAACTCATCCCGATGTTCCTCACCGGTCAGGTTCAGCAGCCAATCACGGCGCTCCTTACCTTGTGTCACACGGTCGAACTGCGCCATTGTTTGGTCTGCAATATCGCCCAATACGGCCTCCTGATTTTTTGTCATAACGCGCACAACACGAATTATGGCCCAAGTTGTGACCTTGGGCCTTTCCCATGGATAGTAGACCCCGCCTCTGAAGGCTCAACCGGCCAATCCCGATTTCGGGCGCAATATCGGGAGCAGAGTAGTGAACGGATTACAGCCTTATTCCAAAGCTTTAGTGCTATTTTACAGGCCAATTCACCATTTCAGCAGCAAGACTCAGGGCGCGGCCCGCTTTATCTCAAGCTGGCGCTGGAAGTAACGCTCCAGGCCTTATGTATAATCAGACACTATAGTGATGGAGGATTGTTTGGTCGCCCAGAAACAGCTTTTCCCAGAAGGCATCGCCGTGGTTATTGGTGGTAGCGGCGGCATTGGTTCAGCCATTTGCCGCGTGCTGGCGTCTCAGGGCACCGATATAGCACTGACCTATAATAGCAATCAGGGTAAGGCGGAAAAAACCGCGCAATCTGTACGTGATCTGGGACGCAAAGCCGAAATTGCGCCACTGCAATTACAGGACACGGCCGCCGTTAAAGCGTATATTGATGGCGTCGCGGCCCAACATAAAACCATTCATACAGTGGTGTTCGCGTCCGGCCCCTATGTACCCTTCAAATATATCAGCCAGATGGACCCGGCCGAGGTGAAACATTACCTCGAAATGGATTCCTTCGGCTTTTTCAATCTGATCCATGCCAGCCTGCCGCATTTGCGCCAATCCAAAGGGTCGGTCGTGGCCTGCACCACAATTGGTTTGCAACGCTGGCCTAACCGCGACGGCATGTCGGTCATTCCGAAAGCCGCTGTCGAAGCCATGGTCAAAGGCGTCGCGCGCGAAGAAGGCCGCGCCGGCATCCGCGCCAATGCGGTGGAAATCGGCGTGATCGAAGCCGGCATGTTCCAGACCTCGCTGGATCGCGGCGATCTGGATCAGAAATTCCTCGAAGCTGCCAAACAGCCGGGTTATGTGGCTCTGCGCCGCAATGGCACCGCGGAAGAAGTGGCCGAAGCCGTGGCCTTCCTGGCCTCCAGCAGGGCCAGCTTCACCACGGGTCAAGTTTTCAAAGTCGATGGCGGTTACGCTATTTAAAGGCCCCCCATGACCTTGAACCCGCAGGATGAAAATGATCTTTCAGCCCGGCTCTCCCGCCTGGAGGCCGGGCTGAAGGTCCAATCTGATCGTGCCGCAATAGCTGATTGTACGGTACGTTTCTGCCGCGCCATTAATCGGCGCGATCCGGCCCTGCTGCGCAGCGTCTTTCATCCTGATGCGATCGACGATCACGGCTTTTTTGTCGGCGGGCGCGAAGATTTCCTCAAATGGGTGGACAGCGTCTATGACGCCCTCTCTTTCACCCAGCATTACGTCACCAATCAAACCATCGAACTGTCCGGGCCCGAAGCCCATGTGGAAACCTATTGGTTCCTCATAAATGTCAAGCATGAGGATAAAGCCGTCATCCTGCGCGGCGGCCGCTATATCGACCGCTTCGAAGAGCGCGACGGTGTCTGGGCGATTTCTGCCCGTATCTGCCTGATGGAGTGGAACGGCCTTACCCTGCCGCAAGGATTTTCCCCGGAAGTTCAAGCACTTTTGCTGCAATCGGGCGTTCCCACTCAGGATAAAAACGATCCGTCCTATCAGCGTCCATTACGCATTCGCCGCAAACCTTTTATTCTAAAACCCGATCCCGGGAATTAGGCCCAGCCCGGAGGGAGGGCAGACAAAAGGGGGTGAGACATGAGGGCAATACCCGCATGCTTGTTAGGTATTTGATTAAATCGTATGATTGAATATCAGGAGGGAACGCTCGATATATAACCGGCAATCCGTTTTATTATCAGCGTGTTACATTAAAACCGGTTTGGGAAAGAAAAAGACATGACGATCCGCCATATGTTCAAGCCCATCGTTCTTGGGCAGGTCGAAGTTCCGAACCGTATCGTGCGCACGGCGCACGGTACCGACATTGGCAAATATCGTGTCAGCCCAGACCTGATCGCCTATCACGAAGCCCGCGCCAAAGGCGGTGTCGGCCTCTCCATCCTGGAAACGCTTTCAGCTGACGAAGCGACCAGCCCCAGCCATCTTAAAATGACCGACCCGGACCTTATTCCAGGCTATCAGCGCCTGATGAAAGCCGTGAAGCCCTATGGCATGCGCGTGCTGCAGCAGATCTGGCATGGCGGTCATAACGCCCATATCAAGGACGGCAGCCCGTCCCTTTCCGCCTCCAACCGCCCCGGCATGAATGACGGCATTCCTTGCATTCCCATGACCAAGGCCGACATTGATCGTGTCGTCAAAGGGTTTGGCGATTGCGCTGCCACGGTTGAAGAAGGCGGCCTCAACGGCGTCGAGGTTCATGGCGCCCATGGCTATCTGCTGCAACAATTTCTCTCGCCGCTGCATAATAAACGCACCGACGAATATGGCGGCTCGTTGGAAAACCGCGCTCGCCTAATGCTCGAAACCCTGCGTGAAGTGCGCAAGCGCGTCTCCAAAGACTTTATCGTCGGTGTGCGTCTCAGCCCCGAAGCCATGCCGGGCGGCACAACGGCTGAAGAATGCGTCTATGCGCTGGAAATGCTGCAAGCTGAGAATCTGATCGATTATGTCAGCCTTTCTCTCGGCAATTATTACACGCTGCACAAAATCATCGGCGCGATGCATGAACCGCTGGGCTATCAAATCCCCGCCGATGCGGCGATTGCCGCCGCAGCGAAAGTTCCGAAACTGATCACAGGCCGCTTCCGCACATTGGAAGAAGCCGATCAGGTGATTGGCCGCGGCGAAGCTGATCTTGTCGGCATGACCCGCGCCCATATTGCCGATCCCGATATTGTGCGCAAAACCCGCGAAGGCCGCGAAGACGAAGTGCGCCCCTGCATTGGTTGCAATCAAGGCTGCCTTGCCGGTCAATTGGAAGTTGGCCACCTCGCCTGCACCGTCAATGTTGCGGTGGGCGAAGAACTTTCTCTGGCTGAGGACCTTATCACCAAAGCCGAAACACCTAAAAAAGTTCTGGTGGTCGGCGGTGGCCCGGCAGGCCTTGAAGCGGCGCGCGTTGCCGCGCTGCGTGGGCATAAAGTCATTCTCGCCGAAGCCACGCCGGATCTGGGCGGCACACTCAACATCGCCCGCCGCGCCCCGCGTCGTCAGGCGATTGGCGACATCGCCGATTGGCAAACCCGCGAAGTCTACCGCCTTGGTGTAGAAGTGCGCCTCAGCACCTATATGTCAGGAGAGGATGTCAAAGCGGAAAATCCGGACGCTGTGATTCTGGCGACAGGCTCTACTCCTTGGATCACGGGTTATCAGACCTATGCGCCCAATGATGTGCCCGCCGGGATTGATTTGCCGAATGTCGTCACCAGCACCGATGTGGTGCAGGGCGGCGCCCAGCCGAGCAATGGCACAGCCGTGGTGTTCGACGGTGTCGGCCATTACGAAGCAGTCGCCGCTGCTGAAGCGCTGATTGAAAAAGGCCATAAGGTCATTTTCGTCACCGGCCATAAATCCTTTATCCCGAAGATGGACTTCACCTTCAGCGTGGAGCCCGCCCTGGAGCGCCTGTCGCGCCATGGCCGCTTCCGCCTGCTGACGCGCCATCGCATTCTCGAAGTGACGCCCAAAAGCGTTTCAGTTGCGCCGCTCTATGCGCCGCAACAGGTCGAAGAATTCGATGCCAGCATGCTCGTCTTCGTGGAACAGAACACATCCAATACCGAGCTGCTCGAAGAATTGACTGATTACGACTGCAAGGTCATTCCGGTGGGAGACGCAAAAAGCCCGCGTTTCCTGCGTCTGGCGATCCGTGAAGGCCATCTGGCCGCCAGAAATATTTAAGAGGGCGCTGAAGGAGAACATCATGCCTGCAAGTGATTACAAACGGATCTCCATCTCTCCCGCCAGCGGCGCGCTTGGCGCGGAGATCGCTGGGGTTGACCTGTCCAAGCCACTGGACGCAGAAACCCTGGCCGAGATCAAACGTGCATTCGCCGAATATCTGGTCATCTATTTCCATGATCAGACCATCACGCCGACACAGCAATGCGATTTCGCGCGCAATTTCGGCCCGCTGACAAAACATCCGTTCATCAAAACCCTTCCAGAATATCCGGAAGTGGCCCCGCTGATCCGCGAAGCCGATGCAACCGAGCTGAATTTCGGCGGCCAATGGCATTGCGACGCCACCTTCATGGAAAGCCCGCCGCTTGGCTCAACGCTCTATGCCGTTGAACCCTCCGCAGTGGGCGGGGACACGATGTTCTCGAATCTTTATCTGGCTTACGAGACCCTCTCCCCCGGTATGCGCGAAGTTTGCGATCGTCTGATCGTGATCCATTCCGCAGCGGTGTCCTATGACCCCGATCGCGGTGCCGCCGATCCGAAAAAGAGCAAAGTCGCCCAAAAGGGCATGGCGTTCGAGATCAAGGAAGATGTCACCAAAGAAATGGAACACCCCCTTGTCCGTATCCATCCCGATACGGGGCGCAAATTGCTCTTTGTCGCCAATGGCTATCAGCTGCGCTTCAAAGATATGACCGAAGAAGAGAGCAAACCCTTGTTCGACTTCCTGGTCTTCCATGCCTCACGCCCGGAATTCACCTGCCGCTTCCGCTATCGCAAAGGCACGATGGGCTTCTGGGATAATCGCGCCGTGCAACATTTCGCGGTCAACGATTATCACGGCTATCGCCGCGTCATGCATCGGGTGCAGGTGGGTGGCGATCGCCCCTATGGGCCCGCCATGCCGCTCAAAGACGGCGTTACAGCTCAAGCCGCTGAATAACTGCATAAGACGAAACAAGCCGCCTACCAAAACAAGCCTGACAGAGGTCCAAAATGTCTTTCTCGATCGTAAAAGATGCAACCATCCGCAGCACGATCAGCGACGAAGAATGGAAAACCCGAGTCGACCTGGCGGCTTGTTATCGTCTCATGCGCCTCTATGGGATGACGGATCTCATTTACAATCACATCACGGCCCGCGTGCCCGGCACGGAAAATGAGATCCTCATCAATCCCTATGGCATGCTCTACGAGGAAATCACCGCCTCGAACCTCTATAAGATCGATCTGGACGGCAATGTCCTGCGTAAGCCCGATACCGAATATGGGATCAATCTGGCTGGCTATGTGATCCATAGCGCCGTGCATGGCGGCCGCCATGATGCGGCTTGCGTGATCCACACCCATACACGCGCCGCTGTGGCTGTCTCCGCTATGAAATGCGGCCTGCTCCCGATCTCGCAAACGTCGATGCGCTTCCACAACCGCGTCAGCTATCACGACTTTGAAGGCCCCGCCATCGACACCGATGAGCGCAAGCGCCTTGTCGCGGATCTCGGCCGGAACAATGTGATGATGCTGCGCAATCACGGCACGCTGGTGGCCGGTCGCAGCATCCCCGAAGCCTTCAACGCCATCTATGCGCTGGAAATGGCCTGCAAGATTCAGGTCGATGTCATGGCCTCTGGTGCCCAAATGCTGCTCGCCCCAGAAGAAATGGCTGAGCGCACCGCCCAGTTACTGTCTCCGCGGCCTGAAGATAATCATGCCGGCATGGATGGCGCACTTGAATGGCCCGCCATGCTGCGTCTGCTGGACCGCTCAGACACGTCTTACGCTACCTGAGGTCCTGTTAGCTGCCTTCGCTAGGAGGAAGGTCCGCTCACATCCTCATCCGCCCGTTAGATGGCGGCAAAGACATATAAAATATAGGGAGTAACTTATGGTACTATCACTGATTATCAGAAATGCGCGCATTGTCGATGGCACGGGCCGAGCAGCCTATACGGCTGATGTCGGCATCTCAGGCGATCGCATCACCGCGATCGGCCATCTCGAACATGCGGATGCGCCCGTCATCGATGCAGGCGGCAAAGTGCTGGCACCTGGCTTCATAGACATTCACACCCATTACGACCCGCAACTCTGCTGGGATCGCTTCGCCACGCCCTCTCCAGAACATGGCGTCACCACGGTCGTGATCGGCAATTGCTCCTTGAGCCTCGCGCCAATCAGCAAGCCCTATCACGCCAAAATGGCAAAGCTTTTCGCCAAGGTCGAAGATATTACAACCGAATTCTTCGATGTCGCCGTGCCCTATACATGGAGCAGCTTCCCCGAATATGCCGACTATCTGCGCGATGGCCTTGGTATCAATGTCGGCGTCCTGATGGGCCATGCCAATCTGCGCTATGCCGTGATGGGCGATGATGCGCAAAAGCGTGAAGCTACAGAAGATGAAATCAAGCAGATGTGCGATCTGCTGCAAAGCGCCGTGGAAGCAGGCGCAATGGGTATTTCTACCGCCTTCGCCCACACGGATGAAAATGGCGTGCCGCTGCCCTCCATGTGGTCTTCGCTGGAAGAACGCATCGCGCTGGCCAAAGCTGCGGTGGCGGGCGGACGCGGCATCTTCCAGAATATCGGCAATAGCTCGACCCCCGAATCCAATCTCGCCACCTATGATGAGATGGCGCATATCGCCTTGGAAAGCGGCGCCATGTGCTCGCTCCAGCCTTTGATGCAAAATCCCATGGCCCCCGATATGTGGCCGCGCCAATTGGCCAAGCTGGAACATTGGCGCGCCAAAGGGGCAAAACTTTTTGTCCAAAGCCCCACCCGCCCGTTTGAAATGCTGTTCCAGCTCTCGCGCGGCGCGACCTTCGCCTATCGTATGCCGGCTTTCGCCGCCGCGATGCGCGAAACAGGTGCCGACCGCGTTAAAGCCTTTGCCGATCCTGCGCGCCGCCCTGAAATGGCTCAGAATGTGCAAGATAAATATGCCAGCTTCTTCCGCCATCTCGTGGTCGAAAGCGTGCAGTCCGAGGAAAACAAACCCTATATCGGCCGCACGATCGGCGAAATTTCAGAAACCGAAGGCAAAAGCCTTGCCGATGCGATGCTCGACATTTCGGTCCGGGATAATCTGGAATCCATTTTCGCACTGCGTAATTTCATTCATGCCGATCTCGACATTGTCATGAAGATTCTCGACCATGATGGTGTGCATATTGGCTGCTCTGATGCGGGTGCGCATGTCGCGCAATTCGCGGGCGCAGGCGACACCACCCTTCTGCTCGAAACCTATGTTCGCAAACATAAGAAAATGTCTCTGGAGAGCGCCGTGCGCCGCATGACAGGTGATCTCGCCCGCGACTGGCAGATCAAGGATCGCGGCGTCATCGCTTTGGGCAAATTCGCCGATCTCGTGATCTTCGATCCCGACACGGTGGAGCGCGGCCCGGAAGAAGTGGCGGACGATCTGCCCGGCGCAGGCGCCCGCTATGTTCGCCACCCCAAAGGCATCGACAAAGTGCTGGTGAATGGCAAAGTCATTGTCGATCAGGGCAAATATACCGATGCGAGGCCCGGCCAGATTGTTTAGGCGGTCACTATGGTCTGGCAGAGCAATTCCCCCTTTGTCACCAGCACGCTGAATTACATCGCGTCTGGTACAAAGGCGCTGCGCAGCCAGATCATCCCGGATCAGACATCTGAGCCACTGCCTTACCAGGCGGTGGCTCAAAACATTTATGATGCACGCCCAGAACTAGATCGCTACAGCCTGGATCAGGAAGGCCTCTGCTTCACAAGCTTCGAGCCAGATTTTACCAGCTATGACGATCAACAGGCTATCAAGACCAGCTATTACAAACAGGCCGAACAACATGTCCAGCACCATACAGGGGCCGTAAAAACTCTGGCCTTTGAACATGCTGTCCGCAGACGCCTGCCCGGGCAGGAAAGCCGCTCCGGCTATTCCTTGCGCCGCCCGCTCGATTATATTCATGTCGATTATACGCCGCGCACCGCCCCTGCCCTACTCAAGGATGTCACGGGCGAGACGCAGCCTGACCTGCGCTTTGAAATTCTTAATCTCTGGCGCCCCATCCAAGGCCCATTGGTGGACATGCCTTTGGCGCTTTGCACCGCCAATAGTGTGGCTGAACAAGACCTCTGTTCCTGGCAGCGCATCTTGCCTCAGAAAGACAGCGAAATGTTTTTGCTGCATCCCAATGCACAGCATCGCTGGGTCTACCTGTCCCAAATGCGCACCCATGAAGCCATGCTGTTCCGCGGTTACGATTCCCGCAATCACCCGGGACGGGTTGTCCCGCACAGCGCCTTCTCTGATCCCACCACGCCCGCCCATTGCCTGGCGCGCGCCAGTATCGAAGTCCGGCTCTTTGCCTTTTTCGCGCCGTAAATAAAACGGCCGGACAGGTCTCCCCATCCGGCCGTTCTCACCCTGCAAACAAGCGGATGTCTAGCCCTTGCTCAGATATTTCTGAACAGCGCTTTCCACCACCGTACCCTTATAGAAATCAGGATTCAGCGTGGTCCATAATTTGGCGGGATGACCAAAAACGAATTCCTTGAAATCGTCCGGCGTCACCAAACCGTCTTCCAGCAATTCATGGGCTTCTTCCAGAATTTCTGTCATTTCCGGAACGTCCCAATGGCTGATATCCGAGCCATAGATCGCCTGCAAACGCACTTTTCCCGGATTACGCGCCGCATCAAAAGCCGATGCTGCCAGCGGATCATCGCCCTCACACCCGAAATAGAAGCTGCGTGTGAAGACATCCCGAATATCTTTTTTGCTCTTGATATTCAGGCCAGCAAAATTATCCGTCGGGTCGCTAGGCCGCCCCTTGAATTGGGCCAGCAATTCTTCGCGCGGTAAATCCCGCACCATCTTGCCACCATGCGTTTTGTAGAGCGAAAGGAAAAGCTCCTGATCCAGCAATTTTGGGTCGTTATTCTTATACAGCCCCTCCATGCCCTTCTTTTCCCAATGGCTGGTGAGATCGGCCATCAGGCTACGTGCCCAGCCAACCCCCGCTTCAAGAAACAGGAAACGTAGATTCGGGAAACGATGCGGCACCCCGCCCAAAAACAGCGAACGGCACAGCGCATCGGCAGCCGATGCGAAATGGCCCATATGATTATAGACCGCATTGGAAATCGAATTGCGGAAAGGGAATGCTTCACCCGGGCCATGGAAGCTCGGAATAACTTTCAATTCCTCACATTTGCGCCAGACCGGATCATAGTTATAGGCGCTGTCGATACCGAAACTATCCAGATAATAGGCATAGCGTTCCATATCCGGATATTTACGCGCCACAGCCGGAATAGGACGCCTGATCCAGCTTGGCATCATCACCACTTTGAACCCGCGCTTTACCGCATATTCCAGCTCTTCAATGGCTTCTTGCGGTGTATGCATCGGAATCGCCGCGGCAGGCGTCATCCGGTCAGGATGGCCCATCCATAAATCGGCATAATATTCATTGAAGCCACGGCAGGCAGCGCGGCGCACCTCTTCATCATTCACCGTCTGTAAAATAATCCCGAAGCCAGGATAGAGAACCGTAAAATCCAGACCGAACTCGTCAAGCCGCTTATACATCAGGTCAGGAAATAGCGACGTCGCCAGATCCAGCCCCTTATTGCGTAAGGGATTACCCCAGAAGGGCGGGCGCTTGGCCCATTCATCACGGCGCCCCTTATCATCGAGATCATACCAGCGGCTGCTGAGGAATGTTGTGTTACGGGCCGCCATCATCTTATCGAACATGCCGCTGCCGCCGGCCTTGTTCAGATATTCCCGCGCGACCGGCATATATTCGGTGAGATGACCATCGGAATCGATAACCGGATGCCCCAATGCTGCGCGAATAGCATCGGTCTTGGGATTATGAAATACCATGTTTTATGTCCCTCCCAGAACATGACGCACGTCTTTTATTAGATAAGATTGCGCTCCTTCAGCACTTCGTCGGCAGCCGCCATGGCCGCGCCCATACGCGGCATACCGCAATAAGGGATCAATTGAAGGATAACTTCGCGCATCTCGTCGGCGGTGCAGCCATGATGCAAGGCGGTGCGCACATGGTTTTTGATCTCTGTGCCCATTCCACCTAGCGCGGTGAGCATGGCAATGCACATGATGCTGCGAATCTTCGGATCCAGCTTCTTGCCCTGCCACACGTCTCCGAAACAATTCTCCATGATGTAATCTTGGATAGGTGCATTGAAGGCATTACGCCCAGCATCAAAGCCCTTCATTTTATCCGCACCAAGCATACGCTCATAGAGCTGACGCCCCTTGGCCCGTTTTTCTTCCGGCGGCAATTCAGACATTTAGCACTCCCCTCATAGGCTTATCGCGTTATGCGAATGCCAGCTTTTTCTCTATCCCACAGTTTGCTTCTATCGGCTTCTGCTGCGGCTTTGATTTTATATTTTTCGATCTTCTGGCTGAAATTACGCGGCAGATCATCCGCGAATTCCACGAAGCGCGGCACCATGAAGTAGGACATATTCTTCGCGCAATATTGCACCAGCTCCTCAGCCGTGAGTTTGGCATCGGGGCGCAAGACAATCGTCGCGGCCACTTCATCTTCCGACATTTCCGATTGCAGCGGATAGACCGCCACATCAGCCACCGCCGGATGGGTATAGATCACCTGCTCCACTTCATAGGCCGAGATATTCTCGCCCCGGCGGCGGATCGCGTCTTTCTTGCGATCGACAAACCACACATAGCCATCTTCATCGATATAGCCGCGGTCGCCGGAATGGAACCAGTCATTGCGGCGCGATTCCAAGGTCGCTTCAGGCATTTTGTAATAGCCCGTGGAGCTGTGCCACGGATAAGGCGTCCAAAGACAAATCTCGCCCACCTGTCCTGCGGGCAATGGAATGTCATCCTCATCAAGAATGCGCACTTCCCATCCACCGTCGGCTTTACCCAACGAGCCCTGTTTCGAGACAGGGTCTTCCGAAGTAAGCAAGGTCGGCACGCCATAATCGGTCAGCCCATAACCGCTGACACATTTCAGATTGAAGCGGCTTTCAAATTCTTCGGCGATTTTCGGAAAAGGTGCCGTCTTCACGAGACGCAGACTATGGCTGCCATCATTTGGCGTGACCGGCTGCGTGCAAAGAATATTCACCATCGAACCCATCAGCGTCGTGATCGTCGCCTTGGTTTCACGAATTTCATTCCAATAATTTGAAGCCGAAAACCGCCGTGTCAAAGCCACCGAGCCGCCCAGCGCAGCCATCGTATAGGCCGACCCCAACAATGCCGCAGCATGGAAAAGTGGCAAACTCACATATACGCAATCATCGCCAGAGACTTTGTGATGCTCCTGCCCGATACGCTCCCACAAAAATGTGCGCGCATGTGCAAACATCACACCTTTTGAAGGGCCGGTCGTGCCTGACGTATACATAATCATCGCCAGATCAGTGAATTTGGCCGTGGCATCGGGCTCGTTATCAGGCGCCTGCGCCAGCTTGGCGAATGTTGTGACATCCGCACCAGATTCATCTTCGATAGAGATAAGATGTTTAACATTCGGAACGTCTGCCGCCACATCGCGATAACGCGCCAAATATTCCGGCTCAGCAGCAAAGACCTTGGCGTCTGACTGGTTGAGGAAATAAGACAGCAACTTGCCCTTCGCACCGGTATTAACCGGAACTGCCACGGCACCAATTTTGCCGATGGCGAAATGCAGCAATATCTGCTCGGCCCGATTATCCATCATCAGCGCCACATGGTCGCCGCGAACAACGCCCAACGACAGAAGCCCATTCGCCAACCGATTGGTCAGCGCATGGGCTTCCTGAAACGTATAGGTCCTATTGAAGGAAAGGTCCGTCAGATAGACCTTATTGGGCACGCGCTCCGCCTGTTTGCGCAACACATGCCCAATGGTCAGATCGCGAATATCATAGTCTGCCCAGCGCATATTCGTGCTGGATCCCGTCTTCGACATGATCAGACCTTTTTCGCGCCACTGCTGTTTGTATCCATGCCATACACATATTCGCGCAATACTTTGTGGTAATTGGCGATTGAGGTTTCCTGCACAGGGTTGGGCCGCGCCCCTTTGAAGCCACGCGACTGCATACCCAGCTGGGTCGCTTCCATATTCGCATAATCTTGAGTCAGCACCAGACCAAGCGCTTCATCATTCCACGTCTCGTAGAATTCATGCTTGATTTCGGGTGCCTCTCCCTCGTTATACCGCATCAGCGAATAGACATCGAAAATTGCTGAATTGGGATCATCACCATTCGGCCGGAAACGATAAGCCAAAGCGCCAGAATGGGTGGGCAAAACGATATGATTGGGGAAAACATGCCAATCAGCACCGCCTTTGATCAATTGTTGCAGGCTGATCGTGATACCGCCCGAACCATCGCGCTTGGATATTTCGCGCGTCAGCTCCAGCATCCGCACGAAAACTTCACCCGAAGGCGTATCTTCCGGCAGATTCTTCAGCTCTTTGGCAGCTTCAATATCATAGGGCGTGAACATCGCATTGAGGTCACGCTCCATCATTTCCAAATATTCAAGCAGCAGATCTTTTGAAGGACGCGGCTTTTCCACCCGCAATTGCGGCGCGGGCACGGCAAACCCGACATTATCCGGCGCCATGGAATAATGCGCATGCCGCCCATTGCGGAAACTCAGCGCCCGGTCATCGATATAAGGCAGCAATTGGGGATGCACGGTGGAGACATGATAATTCTCCATGAAGGCATCCTGATTGGTTTTCCAATTGCAGGGCACGATCACCGTCTTATGCCAGCGGCAACGCATTTTACCGAGCTCATACGGGTCCAGATATTCCGGCACCGGCGACAAATAATCCAGCAATGGCTCCGCCTCGGGGTCCAGATTGATGAACACCCAGCCAGCCCATGTATCGACCTTCACCGGCGGCAGCGAGACATCTTCTTTCTTCAGCGAAACATAGTCATCGCCCTGATAGATGTCGGTGCATTTGCCATTCAGATCGTAACGCCATTGGTGATAGGCGCAGCGGAACATGCGGATATTACCGCGCCCATGAACCAGGCGGCGGCCACGATGCTGACAAACATTATATAGCGCCGTGATCTTGTCCGGCTCAGAGCGCAAGACAACAACGGACTCGTTGAAGATCGTATATTCTACGAAATCACCGACATTCGGGATTTCCTCTTCACGACAGGCAATCTGCCAAACTTTCGACCAAAGCTTATCTTTCTCCAATGCGAGAAAGTCACGCGAAATGTAGGCATCCACGGGAAGCAATTCGTCCCGCCGTTCCTCACCACTTATCGCCAATAACCGATCACGTCGCGCTTGTTTGTCTTCTGAGTCCAACATCGTTGCCTCCTGATCTAACTCTTCCCGATTACGCGGCGACTTCTACCATTGCGAAGTCGCTCTTTTTTGCACCGCAGTCCGGGCAAGCCCAGTCTTCGGATATATCAGCCCATTTCGTCCCCGGTGCTATACCTTCGTCTGGGCTGCCTTCGGCTTCATCGTAAAAATAGCCGCAATAAAAGCATTGCCACTTTTGCATGGCATGTCCTCCAAATTATGTCCCCGCCGTCCTTACTTTACATCCCAAACAAGCGGCAATGAACGCAAGCTGACATTAAAGCCACCATCATATTTTATCGTGGCTCCAGGCTTCACCTGATAGTTCGGAATACGTTTCAACCACTCTTCTAAGAAAATGGCCAACTCATTTCGTGCTAAAAAGGAACCTGGGCACCGATGTGGCCCGCCCGCCGTTCCGAATGATGCATGAATCGGGCGCGGACGACGGAAATCCACATCCATGGGATTTTCAAACAAACGATGATCAAAATTATACATCGCGCGGGGCATAAGAATGTGATCGCCCTTTTTCATGGTTACGCCATTAAAAGTCGTATCCTTGATCACATAACGCCCCGGCCCGCTGACAGTTGGCAGGCGGCGCAGAAGTTCCTCGACCGCATTGGGAATAATATCAGGATTATCAATCAGATCCTGACGATGCCCGGGATTGTCTGCCAGGAAATGCGCGACGAACCCCATCGTATTGGCAACCGTATCCAGGCCGCCCAATAGCAACAGGGTGCACATGCCTTCCAGCTCTTCATCCGTCAGATCGCGACCATCGACTTTGGAATGGATCAGCGTGCTGAAAAGATCGCTCCCCTTATTCGCCCGGCGCTCGGCAATGATCGGGCTCAGGAAGTTCCGGAACATGGAAATCACATCATCCTTTTTCTCCTCACTGGGATGGATCATGCGATAGACCAGTTGCAGCAGGTCCAGGCGATGCGTATCCGGCAGATCGACCAACCGCAAGAAAATGCCAATCGGCATCTGCAAGGCGAAGTCTTCAATAAAATCGCACTCGCCTTTGGCATAAAAGCCTTCGATCAGGTCAATCGCCATGGCGCGAATGCTGTCATGCATCGCGGCAATCGCCCGGGGCATGAAGAAAGGCTGGATCAGATTGCGATATTTCGCATGATCCGGCGGATCGATCATAATCGGCACAAGGCGGAAACCCGTAATATTATGCTGATCAGGCACCGACATGCGTGTGCTGGAAAAAGTGCCCGGATCCGCCGCGATTTGGGGAATAAATTCGCCGCGGGCTACAACCCAGTGACCGCCATTATTGCGGGTCCAGAAAATATCCGGCACGCCCTGCTCGTGCAGCCGGCGATATCCCTTGAAATGGTCACCGCCAGTCGCGCTGCCCGCATTGAAAATATTAAAGTCATGCACCAATGCCGGGGGCACATGTTCGGGAAGCTCTGCATTGTAGAATTTATCTGTCGTCGTCATATGCCACACCTTTCGGTTTTGGGGATGTGCGTTAGCTGATCAGGAAGCCGCCATCCACGGGCAGCAGATGTCCTGTGATATAAGAAGCCGCCGGGCTCGCCAGAAAAAGCGCCACATTGGCCAATTCAGTTCCTTTGCCGTACCGCCCCAAGGGCACACGGCTAACATTGGTGAGCGGTCCTTTCAAAGGCACAGGCCGCGCCGCCATGGATTTTTGGTTGCGCTCAACAGGGAACGCGCCGGGTAAGATAGCGTTTACACGTATATTATCTTCGCCCACTTCCAGCGCGATGGATGTCGTGAGCGCGTTTACGCCGCCCTTGCTCGCCCCATAGCCGGAATTCTCATATGTCGCGGCCCGCAGCGAAGAGACAGAAGAAACATTGATAATAGAGCCGCCATTTCCAGCGGCCCGCATATGTATGACCGCCTCGCGCATACACAAAAACACGCCGCGCGAATTGACCGCGTGATAACTGTCAAATTGTTCGGGCGTCAGCTCGACAAAGGGTGTCTTGCCCATACGTCCAGCACAATTGACCAGAATATCCACCGCGCCAAATTTTTCTATCGTCGCCGAGAACAGGCTAATGACAGATGCTTCACTCGAAACATCGCATTCCACGGCCAGCGCAGTTTCGCCGCACGCCAGTTCTGCATTAATCTCGTTGGCCACGGCCTTCGCCAGATCTACCTTCAGATCGGCAATCACGACATTGGCTCCAGCCAAAGCATAAAGCCGGGCGATCTCGCGGCCCAATCCACCACCTGCGCCGGTGATGATTGCGGTTTTGCCGTTTAAACTGAACAAATCCAGCAAATGTTGAACATGATTAGCTTGCACGCCGCACTCCCAAGATCAGTCAAAGACATGTCGGGAAGAGCTATGGATGCATATACGGCGCAAACCGCATGCGCTGCTGAAGCATTTAGATTTGGGCGCGCATTTAGACAGGTCCCGATCCCTGCCCGAATGAGGGATGCGCCACAAAGGCCCCAAAAGCAGAGAAGATATTATTAGAAAGAAACGATCGTTGTCAACGAATGTATCTTCTGGCCGATTATCTCATCACGAGGCGGCCAGATTATCGGGGAGGGTGGCATAACGTTCCAGCCCTGCGGAATAAAATTCAATTAATTCAGGTATATAGATGATTTCACCAGATAAATAGAATGGCGCGCCCGCGGTCATATCCGTGTGGCTGGAGATCACCCCGCGCATGCTCTGGCGCAGCAAGGACAGGGTTTTAACCACCCCTTCTGGGCTGGTTTGGGGCAGAGCATCCTGAAGGGCCGCGATAAAGCGGGCGACAACCCGCTCGGTCACCGAATGAAAGGGCAATGCCAGATCAGGCCGACTGGCCAGAAACTGCAAATGGCTGGCCAATTTCAAAAAGCCAACCCATTCGCGCCGCCCCTCAAGCAGGGGCCTTAAATTCGGTTCTATATAAGCCTTCACAATTGCCCTGACCGCCAGACGCTGGCCATCCGCCTCAGCAATGGCCTTATCTAAAGCCTCGATCTGCACTTTTGATACAGCTTCTGCGCCGCGTGTGATGATCTGGCGAAACAGCTCATCTTTGGAGCCGAAATGATAATTGACCCGCGCCAAATCCACCCCGGCCGCGGTCGTAATATCCCGGATCGATGTGCCGTAATATCCATGCTCCGCGAACAAAATAAGCGCGGCATCCAAGATGCGCGTCTTGGTCGAAGCCGTTTCCGCTTCGTCTCTCGCCGCCCTGCCAGACCTGACAGATTTTTGCGCCCCGGATTTCTGGACCAAAACTGCCTGACGTTTGGGCGCATCGGCAATCAGCGTCTTAACCCGCGCTGGCCTGTCTCCGGATTTGCTTATTTTGGCACGCATCAGGAGCCTCGCATCGCAAGAGGACCAGCGGATTACGCCCCAAACTAACCGCGCCGACTTGCCCTTGTAAACGGGAGGCCGCCTGGGCGGGCAGAGCAAAGCCGCGCGGCAAGCTCTCGCCACATCGCCTAATGCGCGGTCGCCATACCCGCCTTGGCCAAAGGTTTGACCAGGAAAATATTGGCCAGCAAAGCCAATACCGGCATGGTGGCGATCAGTATCTTGGTTGTGGCTAGGCTCTGCGGCGTGATCTCACCGGATGCACCGCCGGATTCCAGCACAACCAGAACAATGGTTGTAATGACCGCACCACCAAAAACGATCAGAATCATAAACAAGGCAGAGCCAATTCCCCGCATATCTTGCGGCAGATCCACCATAGCTTCCGACAACAATCCAGGGTTCGTCAGCATATCGCCCGTCGCCATACCCAGAATAACCAGAGGCAGAATATAAAGCGCCCAATCCGCCGAGAGCTGTAACAGCAGAAGCGAAGAAACAAGCATAATCCCTACGCCAACCATGGCCGTGCCACGCCCCGAGACCCGCGACATCAAATAGCCCGCCAGAGCGCCGCCCACCAATGCTGCAAACCCACGCGGAAAAATCATCATACTGGCGGTCTGCGCTGAATAATTTGCCACTTTTTGCAGATAGACGACGCTGACCAGAAAGGTCGATCCCGTCACCGCCGTGGCTAAAGCCACAGCCACACTGGCCCCCACCACATTACGATAGCGAAACAGCGCCGCTGGCAAAATCGGGGCACGGCTATGCTTATTCAAAAGATAAAACCCGACCAGAAACACAATGCTGAGCACCGCGGTGATCATACTCTGGGGCGCAAAGCCCCCGGCGCGTATCGTACTGCTCAGCGTCCATAGTAAACAGGTCACCCCCAGCGTCAAAACTGTCGCCGCCCCCAAATTCAGACTGACCGATTTACGCTCCAGCTCCGGCACGCCCGACAATAAATAAGGCGTCAAAACAATCGCCGCCACGGCAAGGCTCAGCCCAAAGAAAGGCGTCATGCGCCAGCCAAATTGCGTCGCCAGAAAACCGCCCATCAATGCTCCCACCACGGTAGAGAGCACCTGCACGATATGGATCAGATTAAAGCCCTGCTTGCGCTGCGCCTCATCGCTGACACTTGCCGACGCCAAAGTCAGCGTCACAGGCCATAACAGCGCCAACCCGAAGCCTGTCAAAACCCGCCCCGCAATCACGCTTTGCAAATTGGGCGAACAGATCACCAGCGCATAACCCAACAGCACGACAATCGCGCCAATCATCCCACATTTCTTAGGTCCATACAGATCGCAGGCCCGTCCCGCAGGCACCACAAATCCCGCCAGCGAAAGCAAAGCCCCAGCATAAATATAAGGCACCAAAGCCGGCGCAGAGCCCCCCAACTCCCGGGAGATCGACGGCAGCGCCACACCAAACATGCTGGCGTCATGCCCGAATAATAAACTCACCAGACATATATATAGATAAGGCCCGCGTGAGCGGCTGTCCTGAAATACCGAAAAAAATGAATGAAACCCCGACACGCAATACCTCCGTCTTCATCAGTGCAGCCATCACACGGCGCACCGAAGCATGGGGCGCATGCGCACCCTTAACGTGGTACGCTGTCAAGCGCGGCACACGCCACCACCTGCCTCAAATGATTTGAAAATCAGCCCCTTAAGCGCAGACATCACAGAGCGGATATCCTGTAAAATATGGCGTCCGCGCGCCACCATCTGATAGGATCAGCACCAGCGCATATTAGCCACAGCATTGATACTCAGCAGAGCAGAGGCCGCATGACCCAGTTGACGGATTATCAGAACAAATATCGCAACATCGCTTTTGAACGTCGCGACGGCATTCTCGAAATGCGTGTCCATACCAATGGCGGATCGCTGCAATGGGGTGCCGATCCCGGCGCCATCCATACCCAGCTCACCCATGCCTTCCGCGATATCGCCCATGATCGCGAAAACAAAGTTCTGATCCTCACCGGCACAGGCGAGTCTTTCTGCAAAGATCGCAATCTCGACGAATATAAAGAACAGAAATTCAGCCCGGATTATTGGTACGCCCTCACGCGTGAAGGCTCCGATATGGTGATGAATATGCTCAATATCGATATCCCCGTGATCTCAGCCATCAATGGCCCGGCGCTAGTCCATTCTGAAGTCCCAGTTCTGGCTGATATGGTCATCGCCAGCGAAGACACCTGCTTTCAGGACACCCATATGAGCATCGGCGTGGTGCCGGGCGATGGCTGCCATGCGGTCTGGAATATGTTGCTCGGCCATAGCCGCGGTCATTATTTCCTGATGACCTCCGAAATCCTCACCTCGCAAGCCGCTATGCAATTCGGCGTTATCCATGAAATCGTCGCCAAGGATAAATTGCGGGAGCGCGCCTGGGAAATTGCCACGGTGCTGGCCAGCAAACCGATCAATACATTGCGTTATTCACGCATCCTCTTCACCCAGCCGATCAAGGAATTGATGCAGCGTGAACTGGGCTTTGGCTTTGCGCTGGAAGGCCTCTCGGTTGGTGCGCTCACAGGCGGCCCCTCCATAGGCAAAAAATAATGTCACGCTTCATAGGAAAGATTGGTGTCGTCACCGGCGGCAATCGGGGGATCGGCGCGGCCATGGCGCGCCGCCTCTTGCAGGAAGGCGCCACCATCCTCGCCGCCAGCACAAGCGGCAAAGCCCCTGATATCGCGGCCGAATATAAAGACCGACTGCATGTCATGGCCTGCGATGTCACGGATCGCGCGCAGGTCAAGGCGCTGTTTGACGAATGTCACACACGCTTCGGTCGCCTGGATCTGCTCTGCAACAATGCGGGCATAGGCCAATCCGCCGGGCGCATTCATGAGCTCGATACCGCCATTTGGGATCGCGTTATGGATGTAAATCTCAAAGGCGCTTTTCTGGTGCTCCATTCTGCCCTGCCTTTGCTGCTGCAAAGCGGTGGCGGGGCTGTCGTCAACACGGCCTCGATCAGTTCAATCAAACCCAATGCCGGCACAGGGGCCTATCCGGTCTCCAAAGCGGCGCTGCTCATGCTGACCCGCACCACCGCGCTTGAATATGCCCAGCAGAATATCCGGGTGAATGCGATTGGTCCGGGAACTGTTAATACGGAAATGGTGGCCAATGCTGATCCCGCCCATATTGCCAGAATACTCAGCATGACCCCGATGGGCCGCGCCGCCTCGGTGGAAGAAGTCGCTGCCCTGACCGCCTTTCTCCTCAGCGATGAAGCCGGCTTCACCACCGGTGCCTATTATCCCATGTCCGGCGGACGCGAAGCGAGTTGATGATGAGCGAGACACAAAAAACATTCACGAATAAAATAGCGCTCGTGACCGGCGCGCGCGGCATTGCCGAAGGCGTCATCCGCCGCCTTGTTGCAGATGGCGCGCAGGTCATGATCACCAGCCCCAGCGAAAGCTGCATCCATCTGGCCGAGGAGCTGGGCCCCGCCGCAGCCGCTCATCGCTGCGACATCCGCACGGAAGATGCGATCAAAAGCCTGATCGCTGTCACGGTCGAAAAATTCGGCCGCCTCGATCTGCTCTGCAACAATGCTGGCATCGCCCAGCGCCAGGGCCCCCTGCATGAATGGGATATCGATAAATGGTTTGATATTATCGATCTCAATCTGCGCTCGGCCTTTCTCATGCTGAAATACAGCATTCCCCATATGCTGGAGCGGCCAGAAGGCGGCGCGATTGTGAATATGGCCTCTATCGGGGCCTTTCAGCCATCCCTTGGTACATCGGCCTATCCAGTATCCAAAGCCGGTATGATCTCACTGACCAAGCTGGCTGCGCTGGAATATGCCAAGGACAATATCCGCATCAATGCGGTCTGTCCCGGCACGATCATTACGCCTTTGGTGGAATCACGCGGTGATGCCCTGCGCGCGACCAAGGAAAAGCTCACCCCCATGGGCAAGCTGGGCACGATCGAAGATGTCGCGTCCATCACCGCCTATTTATTGTCAGACGAAGCCCGCTATATCACAGGCGCCGCCTACACAATCGCCGGTGGCAGAGAAGCCATGTAACGAAAACGCTGGACCTTAGCCCGGCTTGGTCCAGCTATTCGCATTCACATGACGGGTGCTGGCCTTGCGCAACTTAATGCGCCAGCCTTGAGGCGTCTTCACCAGAATATCATCCATATCGGCAGCACTGCTGCTGCCATCCTGCATCACGCAGACCACTTTGCTCTTGGCCCGCACCACGCCCTGATCATCTTCATAGATATGAATATTGGTGGCGTGATGCCCTGTCAGATGATCGAAATCGCGCTTGTAAGACGCTGCGCTCAGCTCCCGGATCGTCTCCAAACCTTCAGCCGGCGGCAAGCCGCGATAGCTCAGATCATAAACCGCATCCGGCGAATAAACCCTGTCAAAATTCTTGAAATCCCGCGCATCCACCAGATGATGCACCAGATTTAAAACTTGCTGAATTTCAACATAATCCGCGACTTCAAGCATCGTATAATCCTTCACAAATAAACTGTTTGTCTCAGCCCGCGCGTGCCGCGTCATTTCCCGCCGTGGTCCATGTCACCGCATCCTTGTGGCGCGAACTCGCAGTGCGCCGCTTAATGCGCCAGCCAGCCGCGGTTTTGGCGATAATATCATCCATATCCGCCGCCTGAGCCGTGCCGTCCTGCATCACGCAAAGAACTTTGCTCTTCGCCTTCACCGTGCCATCAGGATCAACATAGATATAGATATTGGTGCAGTGATGCCCGGTGAGATGGGTATAATCACTGGCAAAGGATTTCTCGCACAAGGCTTTGATCCCGGCGCAACCCAGAACCGGCGCCAGATTGCGATAGGACAGGTCATAGACCGCATCTTCCGCAAAAATTTTATGAAGCTCGTCGAACCGGCGCAAATCGATCAAATGATGCACCAGCTCAAGGACGCGCCGGATTTCGATAATATCCGCGGTCTCCAACATAAAACACTCCCTTCAGCGCGACCGATCATGCGGCCATGGCTTTACGAATTTCCCGGAAGTATGCCTTTTGCCGAAGCTTAAACCAGATGCCGGCCCGGCAAAGCCTCTCTGCCCGTACCGGCCTCAGGCTTATCGAAAACCCTATTCATCTGTTCTGAATAAGAAAATCTCGTTTCAGCCGGGCGCAGATATATGTGTCATCTACATCGCGCAACTTGCAGGCGCCGCCCGGCCCAATAAGATCAGACCAATCTTTAGTGGATCCCAAAATATCATGTCTGACTTTCAGCCCAATCTCGCCCATATTCTGGAACTCAATGCGCTCTATTGGGCCGATCGTCCCGCCTATGTCTGTGACGGCAAAACGCTGACCTATGGCGCGCTCTATTATCGTGGCCGCAAACTCGCCGCCGCCCTTTATCAGCATGGGCTGCTTGCACAGGACCGCGTGGCCGTTCTCAGTCAGAACTCCATCGAATATGGCGAAATCTATGCCGCTTGCGAGCTGTCCCGGCTGATCACTGCCACCATCAATTTCCGCCTCGCCCCGCCGGAAGTCGCCTATATCATCAAGGACAGCGCCGCGAAGGTACTGATCTTTGAAGCAGAATTCAGCAATTCCATCGATCAGATTCGCAGCCAGCTCACGTCGATCGAACATTTCATCTGTATTGGTGACGCAGTTCCCGCATGGGCCACGCCTTATGAACATTTCCTCGGTCTGGGCGATGAAAATGCCAGCCTGCCCAAGCCCGGCCCGCGCGACATCGCCTATCTGATCTATACAAGCGGCACCACCGGCAAACCTAAAGGCTGCATGCTGGGCCACGAGGCCAATGTCCGTCAGGCGGAATCCTGCAATGTCGCCCTGCGTGCTGAACCATCTGATCGCATTTTGCTGATGATGCCCATGTTCCATATCGGGGCCAAAGCCTTCCAGCTTTCACTGCATCAGCGCGCCGCCACGGTCTATCTGCATCGTAATTTCGATGTGGAAGCGATCCTGCGCTCCATTCAGAACGACAAAATCACCATCACCCATATGGCCCCGACCATGATCCAGACCATGCTGGATCATCCCCGGATCAAGGATTTCGACGTCTCCAGCTTGCGCCTGCTGGGCTATTCCGCCGCTGCCATGCCGGTAGAGCTGCTGCGCCGCGCCATCAGTCTGTTCGGCCCCATTTTCATGAACTCCTATGGCCAAACCGAAGGCGCGGGCACCTATTTGCCCGCTTGCGAACATCTCCCAAACGGTAGCGAAAAAGAGCGCCGCCGCCTCGCCTCGGTCGGGGTCCCCTTCCCCAATGTCCGCATTATGATTGCCGATGAGCAGGGCAAGGAATGCCCCGTTGAAATTCCGGGCGAAATATTGATTCAAGGCCCCGTGATGATGCTGGGCTATTGGAACAATTCCACCGCAACGATTGAAACACTGCGCAATGGCTGGCTCCATACAGGCGATATCGGCAAAAAAGACGAAGACGGCTTCATCTATCTGGTAGATCGCAAAAAAGACGTCATCATTTCAGGCGGCGAAAATATCTATTCCCGCGAAGTGGAAGAAGCCATCTATCAACATGTCGCCGTCGCCGAAGTGGCGGTCATCGGCATAGCGGATGAAAAATGGGGCGAAGCCGTTTGCGCCATAGTCCAGCTCAAATCCGGTCAAAGTCTCGATGAAGACAGCCTGATCCAGCATTGCCGGGCGCAAATCGCCAGCTATAAACGCCCCCGCCGGGTAATCTTTATCGAAAACATGCCGAAACTCGCCAGTGGCAAAATCGCCAAGGCCGAATTACGGGCGCACTATAATAAATAAGCTGAATACGCTGTTTTAGACATTTTTCACTTGGCCATGGCGCAATTCCGGGCGAATCTTGCGCCATGGCAAATCTCTCCTTGCGTCACAGCCGCATTCTCTCGCTCGGTCTTTTACTGGCCGCCTGTTCCACCACGCCCAGCCCGACCCCGCCAGCAAATGCTGCCGCCACGCAACCCGCTCCAATACAAAACACCAATCCGCAATTCACTGCCTTCCTGCAGGAGCTGAAACGCGATGCCCTATCCCGTGGCATTGATGGCGGTTTATATGATCGTGCCTTGGGCCATATAAGGCTCAATCCCCGCGTCGCCGAATTGAATGCCAGCCAGCCTGAATTCATCAAACCGATCTGGGATTATCTGGATAGCGCCGTCTCCGACAAACGCATCAGTGACGGCGCGCAACAGCTGCAATCCTTCCCAGACCTTTTGCAACGGATTGAAACGCGCTTCGGTGTCCCCCGGGAAATTCTGGTGTCGATCTGGGGCAATGAAACAAATTACGGTCGCTTCATGGGTAGCTTCAATCTGTTCGAAGCCCTTGCCCCGCTGGCCTTCGAGGGACGCCGCACCGCATTCGGGCGCAGCCAATTACTGGCCGCCTTAGAGGTCGCTCAGAACGGCCCCTTCGAACCCGGCCAGATGAAATCATCTTGGGCCGGGGCCTTCGGCCAAACCCAATTCATTCCCACCAGCTATCTGGCTCATGCAGTCGATTTTGATGGCGATGGCAAAAAAGATATCTGGAATTCCGTCGCAGATGCCCTCGCCTCCGCCGCGCAACTGCTGTCACATTATGGCTGGCAAGCAGGCCAGCCCTGGCTCATCGAAATTCGCCTGCCGACTGATTTCCCCTATGCGCAAAGCGATCTCGACACGCGCAAAGATATTGGCCAATGGCGCGCCCTTGGCATCAGCGCCGCCACCGGCCCCGATCTCAAAGATCTGCCCCATACGCTTGGCGCCTCGGTCATTCTGCCGGCTGGCGCATCCGGCCCGGCCTTTCTGGTCTTCGATAATTTCCGGGCACTGCTGAAATATAATAATGCCGTCTCATATGGCCTTGCTGTGGGATTGCTGGCGCAGCGCATTCAGGGCGGGCCAATATTGAGCACCCCATGGCCGCGTCACGAAAGTCCGCTGCTGCGACAGGACAGGCTGGATTTCCAATCCGCGCTTCAACAACTCGGTTATGATCCCGGCGAGATTGATGGTGTTCTGGGCCGCAAAGCCCGCATGGCCTTACGTGCCTATCAACAGGCCCGAAACATTCCCGCTGATGGTTTTGCCACCAAGAATCTGTTGCAAAGACTGAAAGCTGAAACTGCCGCCCCTATTTCCGCCAATAACTGATCTTACGTATTGGCAACAGGGGTGGTTGCCGCCTCTTCCGCCGCCACCTTATCCGGGATCACGCCCGAATTACGCAAGGTCGGTGACAGCCAGATATAGACCAGGAGCAGCATCAACAACGCCATCCCAAAAGCATATGGGATGAACGGCGAAACATCATACATCACACCAAAAATCGGGGCCGCGATAAAGCCCGCCGCGCCCGCCGCACCCAATAAACCCGCCACAGCCCCTTGCTCATGGGGCGACACAACAAGCGACGCCGTTGAAATATAACCCGGCCGCGCCATACCAAAACCCAAGCCCACAAGCACCAAAGCAAAGACCAGGGCCCCGATTGTCGGCACAAGTAAAAACATGGCACAGCCCACAGCCGCAATCACACAGCCCCATGAACTCAGTTGCCGCACGGACAAATCAAAACGCTGCACCACCACCATTTGCGCAAACAAGGCCGACATCCCCAAAGCCATCTGCCCGATCATGATGAATTGCGCCGTCACATCCGGTTTGGTGTGCAACACATCCATGAAAAACAGACCCATGGTCTGAATCGGAATCGCACTGGCCATGGATAAGACGACCGTGAAGATGACAAAGGGCAAAATCCGCCGATCATAGAATTTCAGCGCCACCCGCGTCTTTGTTTCAGGCGGCGGGGCGGGCATAGTGCGCTCCGGCAGGTAGAACCAGATCGTCGCCGCCACAATCAAAGCCAGACCGGCCACAAAATAGAATGGCGCCAAAAGCCCCACCGCGGCGAATAAAGTGGCGATCCCTGGCCCCACCGCCGTGCCCAGACCAAAAGCGGCATTGACCGACGCCACACCATTCAGCCGCTCCTGCGGCGAGGTGCGATCGGCAACATAGGCCTGTGCCGCAGGTGCCGTCCCCGATCCCAAAACGCCATATATGGTGCGTGAAATAACAAGAAGCGGGAAAATCAAAAAGCCCGCCAGCCAACCGCGCAAACTGAATTCCAGCGTCAAAGCCAATAAGACAAAGGACACGGCAAACGCGATCTGCCCCAGAAGCAGAACGGGCTTACGTCCCCATTTATCGCTTTTGAGGCCCCAATAGGCCGTGGTCAAAGTCCAGGCGAGCGCCGAAATGGAAAAGATCAACGTCATTTCCAACGCGCTCATATTCAATTGCCGCGCCGCGGGGGGGAGAATGGCAAACAAAACCGTTTGCCCGGCTCCCATACAGACCATAGTCCCAAACAGCAGCGCAAAAGCGCGTTTACGACGGAGCGGAGAGGTTACGCGCTCAGGAGCAGTTTCACTCATTTAATCCATCTGTAAGAACAGAACGTGCTGACGGTTTAGCGCCATCCGAAATAGCGACCAGTCCTTTAAATAACCCGACATAGGCAGTGCCATCGGGCCCAAGACTCATCGCCGACCAATTATTATCAAAGCCGCTACCAACACCGGTGCGGATTTTGAACATAGTACGCCCAGTCCAGAAGTCGAGTGCAGTCAGATACCAGGCGATCTTTCCATCCACTTGCGGCATGAATGTGTAATAATAGGCCAGCCCAGCTTCCGCCGACAACTTCGCCACCACCGAAGGAACTTTCTCCCTCGAATGCCAGATCACGTCACAGCCGCTTTCATCCTCCCGAATATCAATCCTTGTGATGCCGCCATTGATCTTCGACCAGTCGGATTGGGTAATGGCATTCTGATAGCCAAAATTATTCTCGACTATGATCGACCTGCCCCAGCCAATCGGCGAATTCTCGGCCGCCGATCCACTCTTATCAAAGAGCGGCATTTTACAGATCAGCCGCTTACCCTCGGCCGCCTGCAAACGGCGATAGACCAGAAGATTAATCCGCCCATCCGCATTATCGGTCAGCGCCACATAATCGCCGAGCAAAGTAGGCGTGGTCCCCGTCCCCTGATCAATCGCCCCGGTTTTGCGGCTTGAACTGCGCGCATAGGCTTCGCGCCAGCCAATGCGCGGCTTCCCCTGCGCATCCGCTTCGAAACGATAGATCGCATGATCCGAGGCAATATAAACCCCGTCTTCCACCGCTGAAAAACCATTTTGAATCTGCTCGCCGGGCAATTGCAGCAATTGCACCGCGCCCGAGCCGGGCCGCAACGTCCCCACCCGTCCCTGACGTGTCACCCACCAGATCAACCCATCCTTCGCCCCCGGCATCACCGCCGTAATGCGATCACATTCTCCGCGCGGAAACCAATTAAACAGCGAAAAACAATTATCCGGCACATGGGGCTTCAAATCCCAACTCTGACTTTCAAAAAATTCCCAACTTTTATCAGCCAATTGCCGATGCCCGATCCGGCGCAAACGTTTATGCGCATCGGCAATCACCACATGATCCTGCGCATCCAGATAAAAATATGCACCCGATGTATCAGACATAATCTTGTCGGGATCCAAGGTCACCAACGCATGAAAGGTCGAAGGCCGCGAGGGCATATTAAACTGCGCCAGCAGCGCCAGTGTCTTTGGCTCCAGCAGATGTAATTGAAACGCCGTCACACTGGCGCACAGCACCACCAGCTTGCCATCTTTGCTGAACGTCTGAATGGCGCATTGCCCACCAGGCATCAGCGTTCCCTGACGGCTCTTGATCACCACATTATGCCCTAAAAGGCCCGGCCCCATATGCACATCGGAACTGGCCCCGTCACTATGCATGCTGGCACGGCCGCGATCCGCCAATTGCGGATTAAGCGGTGCCAAGGCAGCAACTGGTTTGGGCACAGCCGGACTACCGATAAAAGCCGGGCCGATCGAAGCTTCACTTTTGATCGCCACTGCGTCCTGCGGCTCAGAGCAGCCCGTCAAAACCCCGGCGATCAGTATCAGGGCCGCATATGTCCATCCATGGCGCATTAAAATCTCCCGTCACTATAGTTTTTTAAAAATCGGCGACGCTAAAAAATAAAACTTCAAAATTTCTTGAAGCGAATAATAGATGTATCACTACGCCCCCTATCATCCACCACGGTGATCCGGGTCACGCCTTCTCCATCTGGCCTATAATGCGCCAGATCGAAGCGCTCAAATTGCCCCAACATTTGGCCATTGACCATCCATGTCAGCGGCGCATGCCCACCCTTGGCCTGTAGCGGTATCGGCTCCAGCCCCGCCCCCGCCGTGACCAAAGGCAAAGTCGCCCCATGCAAGGGAAATGAAATCGCAGGCGCAGCCACGACCTGCTCCCGCGCCGCCGCAACCATAGGGTAGGACCTGCGAAACTGGCGCAATGCCACGGGCAATTGCTCCATCTGCTCCACCAGCAAGGCACCATTTGGCACGACCTGTTCGGCGCTTTGATCCGGCGGCAGCGCTTCAAATATTTTCAAAAGAACCGGCGCCGCACTTTCCCGCCCGATCTCACCGGCCCGCGGCGCGCCATCTGCCCGGCCCACCCAAACACCCACCGTATAATCGCGCGAAAATCCCAAAGCCCAACCGTCACGAAAACCATAAGAGGTCCCGGTCTTAAACCCGATCGCCCGGGCCCGGACAAAGCCCTGCCCCATGGCCCAACCTTCCGGCAGGCTTACACCCCGCAAAACCTGCCGCACATAATAGGCCGCGACAGGCCCTATCATTTGCCTGCCCACAGCCACTTTATCCGTTTCACGAAACCGCAAAGTCACGGCCCGCCCCTCATTGGCCAGCCCCGTATAGAGCGCCGTCAAATCCGACAGGCTGATACCAAGCCCGCCCAAAGCAATCGGCAAACTCGGCACCGCCTCCTCGTGCGGGAACACCAGATTTGCCCCCGCATCTTCCAGCAGCCGCGCAAACCGCAAAGGCCCAAGCCGCTCCAGCACAGACACAGCAGGCATATTCAGCGACAACCGCAAGGCCATCGCCGCACTGACATCCCCCAGAAAGCCACCATCAAAATTGCGCGGCGCATAATCACCAAAGCGGGTTTCCTCATCCCGCATCTGTGACGCTGGATGCAAAATCAGATCATCAAAAGCCAGTCCATAGATAAACGGCTTCAAAGCCGATCCCGGCGAACGCGCCCGCCCCGCCAGATCGACCTGCCCCTGCGCCCCCCAATAATCACTGCCGCCAATATAGGCCCGCACCGCATGGCTGGCATTCTCCACCACCAGCACCGCGATCTGCGCGCCGTCCGGCTGATAGCGCACATCACGCGCCACCAAAGCCTCCAGCTGCGCCTGCAACTGCGCATCTATCGTGCTGACAATCTTTTGCCCACGCTGCTCGCGCGCCAGATTCAAAGCCAGATGCGGTGCTAAACTCGGCATCATCATGCGCCGCGCCGCCGAAGGCTGGGTCGCAATCTCCGCCACATCCTCTGCCCGCACCAGCTTCAGCGCCAGCGCTCGCTGCAACACCTTATCCCGCGCCATCCGCGCCTGTAATGCATGGCGATCAGGCCGCAAACGTTCCGGCGATTGTGGCAGAGCCACCAGCAAAGCCGCTTCCGATAAAGTAAGCTGGCGCGGCGGCTTGCCGAAATAGGCCAGCGACGCCGCCCGCACCCCTTCCAGATTGCCGCCAAACGGTGCCAAGGTGAGATAGAGCGAGAGAATCTCCGCCTTGGAATAGCGCCACTCCAATTGCAGCGCCCGCACACTCTGCTTCAGCTTGGCGCTCCATCCGCGTGGTGCCGGATCAAGCAATCGCGCCACCTGCATGCTCAGCGTCGACGCGCCAGATACAATCCGCCCAGCCTCAAAACCTTGTCGTGCAGCCCGCAGCACCGCCAGCGGGTCAATCCCCCAATGCTGATCAAAGCGCTTATCCTCATAGGCTTTGAGCAACATCACATAACGCGGCGAGACATCCTCCACCCGCGTGCGCAAACGCCAATATCCATCCTGACTTAAAAATGGCCGTAACACTGCACCATGGCGATCCAATACTTCGCCAGAAACATGTTCCACCCTGCTTAAATCCGGCGGGCAAAAATAATCCAGCAGCAACAGCCCACAACCAAGCCCCAGCACGCCTATCACGGCGCGCCAACGCTTTTGCTGCGGCCACACATTCATGGCGTCTGAATAGAAAGCCCGCCCATATCCGTGCGGGCCTTCACGGCAGGTGCATACATATCTTCCACAATCGCTGCAGGCAGAACAAAACGCCCTTGCGTTACCGCCCGCGCTATATACGCTACGCGGAATTGCGGCTTAGCCTGCATATATTGCGCGTCAAACCGCCCCGGCCAGCCAATCTGGAAGGATGCCACGAAACGATCATCCCGCGCCGACTGCATGCTAAGCGGCGTGACTTTTTCAATAAAAGGATAGGCCTTCACATCATCACCAGAGAGCGGCATCTCGATCTCCAGTCCGGCCGGCAGCAGATCAATCACCCCCATCTGCCGCTGGGCATGGTTTTCCATCTGCCCGGACAGCAAAACAATGACCCGCTCATTCTGTTTCAAGGATGCCAGATCCGCAGGCTGCCCGGACAAGGTCCAGATGGTCTTGCGCAAGCTGAGCCCCTGCGCCATGGCCGGCAAAGCCTGTGCCGAAACACCTTGCACCAAAGCCATCCGCCACACCGCACCCTTGCCTTGATTGCGCACCGTCAAACCTTGCGTCAAAGCCTGCATATCAGGCTGCAAGCGCAAAGCACCGCTCTTCTCCTCCATCGCTTTGCCATTCACCTGAATTGAAATAGGTGATGCCTGTTTTTCCAGCGCATGGCCCGCGCGTAATATCCACGCCTTTTCCTGCGTGGTCGTGGCCGAGATACGCATATCCACATTGCGGCTGCGCTGGACCAAAGCCGGCAACAAACGCGGCTCATCACTCTCCACCGCCAGCGCCGTGACCGCCGCCAGATCCCGCAGCAAAGACCCATAATCCTGCGCTGCATAATCGCCGACCTGCGCTTGCAATAAAATCGCCCGCGCCCGATCAAATAAAAGCGTGGTCCGGCTGCGATCTCCGCTCGATGCCGCCGCCGCACCCAGCAAACCTGCCGCCATGGCCGATTTGAATTGCGGCCCGCGCGCATCGCTGAAATAGCGCATTTCACTCAGATTCATCTGCCCCAAGCGCGCCAATACATAAAACGCATAGGCCCGGCTGGTATCGCTATAGGAATCCGACGACGCCACCAGCTTCATCCAATTCGCCCCACGCCGCAACGCATCTTCCGGGACGACATAGTTTTTTGCCTTGGCCTCAACCAGAAAATCCAGCGCGAAAATCGAGGAGAATTGATCCCCGCTGCTGCCCGGTCCCCATATCGCAAAACTGCCGGCGCCACTCTGCCGATCCAGCAGCGTATCTATGCTCTCCTGCACCTGCGCGCGCCCGCTACCCGCATCGGCCTCAAACCACAATAAGGGGAAAGCCGCACTGACGATCTGTTCGACACAGCCATAAGGATAGGCTTTGAGCCACCGCATCTGCCCGCGTATATTTGTATAAGCGGGTAATGTGCTGGACAGATTCACCGCCACCTGCGCGCCACGTGGCAGAACATCCTGCACCAGGCGCCGATCCGCCACATAATCCTGGCCAGGCGGCAAACTGGCAATCTCTTCGCGGCTGATCTCCATTTGCGGCTGACGAATTTCAATCGGCCAAGCCCGCTCAACATTCAGCCCCGGCCCATGCAGCTTTAAGGTCACCCCGCCAATACCCGCTGCCTGCCCCAATAGTTCAACCGGCAGCAAAACTTTTTCACCAGCCTTCAATGACTGCACAAGTTTCATCTCGCTTTTGCCATCGGCAAAACGCAGCGCGCCCGTCGTTTGCAAAATCAGTTGATACTGACCACTCACCCCATCGACATTATGCAGATGCAAGCCAAGCCGCGCCTGATCCCGCGGTGCCATGAAGCGCGGCAGAACAAGATCAGCCACCACTCTATCGCGCAAGGTCAGATGACGCTCGCCCTGCCCCAGCTTGTTCTCGCTAAAGGCAACCGCCATCAAGCGCAAACCGCCATTAAAGTCCGGCAGTTCCAGTGGAATCTGCGCAACCCCATTGGCATCCGGCGTCACAATGCCGGAAAATAGCGCCACCGTTCGGGTCGGCACCACAGCCAAAGGCCGCCCGCCATAAGCATCACCGCCCTGACGCAGACTGCCCACCACCCCAGCATGGTTTTTGATCAGGCGGCCATAATCATCCCGCATACCAACACCCAGACGACGCTTGCCAAAATAATGCTTGCCGGGATCGGGTGATTTGAAATCGGTGAGTTGCAAAATACCCTCATCCACCGCCGCCAGCGTTAGATAGGTGGTCTCATTCCGCGCCAATCCCTGCACCGTTACGGGCAAGGCAATCTTCTGGCGTGGTATCAGATTTTTTGGCCCGCCAATCTCCACGCCAAGCTGGCGCGGCCCATTATCAACCGCCAGCCAGGCCAGTCCGATCGATCGCACCGGCTCACGCCCCGTCGCCTCATCCAGCGCCCGATAATGCGTCACCAATATATACGCCCCTGCCCCCCAATCGGCGGAAACAGGTATCTCCACCACGGCCCCGCTTTTGGGCGCACGGATCATCTGCGACGAGAATATTCGATCTCCCGCCACCACAATCAAAGCCCGGCCATCGGCATCGGGTTTGATCGAAACACGCGCAATCTGCCCCACACCATATCGCGGCTTATCCGCCGCCACCGGAATACGATCCGGTCGATCCCTTACCGCATTTGCAGACCAGCCGGAATAATAGCGATATGAACTCACCGCCCCGCTTTGCGGATCACGCAGCTCAAGGCGATACCGGCCCCAGCTCTGCGCCTCAGCCAGACGCGCTGGCTTGCTCGCCTCCACATCAATTGTGCCGGTCTTCAACAAACGATCTTGTGTGATCGCCTGATAACGCCACTCTCCATCCACCTGATACCAATGATATTGGGTGTCTTCGCGATACCATGTATATGACAGGCCGGGCCGCGCAATGCGCCGCCCGGCGCCATCCAGCGCCACAATCTCAAAACCGGCACGGGCCTGTTCCGCCACGCTTTCATTATCGAAGTCCGGCCGAAGTCCAAGCCAGACAGCCTGGCTCGCAATGGGCAATTCCACCTGCTTATCGGTGCTGCGCCCACCCGGCTCATGGATCGAAACCCGCATCACCGCCTTCAGCGGCAGTGAGCTTGCTGCGATCTCCGCCAGACGCCCCCTTACCTCGCTCACGCCGTTCTGGTCTGAACGCGTCACGGTCAGCGGCAGCAACACATCTTCAAATGTTTCTTCCACCCGCCCAAAATGATAGGCTGCGAAATTGGCAAAAGGCTTTGCATGACGGGTCAGCCGTGCTTCCGCATCACCGCTCAACCCCGCCGCTGGTGCACCATATAAAAATCGTGTCTGCGCCTTCACGCTAAAGGCCTCACCCTTTTGCAGCATAGCTTGCTGAGGCGTCAGCTCCACAGCCAAACGTTGCGGTACAAAATCCGCCACATCAAATTGCACCCGCCCGACCGCCGGTCCTTTCGGGTCAATATGGGCCGCGATCTGCCAACGCCCATGCGGCGCAGTCACAGTCAGAGGCAATGCCCATTGCGCCGCGCCAGCCTTCAACGATCCAGGCGATATAATTTTCCGCGAAACATCCACACCATCTGGCCGTGTGGCCATCAAAGTCAGTGGCGCCTTCATGGCTTTGCCCACGCGGTCGCGCAGCATCGCCACCAGTTGCACCGTCTCGCCAGGGCGATAAACCCCGCGCTCCGTATATAAATACGCATCCACCGGCCCCGGCGACATGCGCCCGCCAACACCGCGATCCGTCAAATCAAAAGCCGGACGCCGCAAATCCAGAAACGCAAAATCCTGCGCTGGCCCATAGGCCATCACCATCACCGGCTCATCGCCCCCTTTGCCGCGCAATAAACCCGGCGCGAAATCCGCCCGGCCAGCGCCATCCGTAGTGACCGACGCCAGAACATTATTATCCCGCGCAATCAGGCTCAGCTTCACCCCTGTGAGCGGTTTTGTATTGGCATAAGACCGCGCAAAAACGCTCAGCCCTTCACCGCCCTTAAAACTGGTCAATGCAATATCCGAGGCAATCACCCATTGCGTCGCCATGGCGGCATAATCATACCCACCCTCTTCCACCGGCTTCGCCGCATCGCGCGCAAATAAAACATAAGCCCCATTGGGATGGTTTTTCAGAACCTCGCGCACCGGGATCAATGTCGTCACCGTTGCATTGCGCACCAGCTTGCCACCCTCTCTGGCAACCTCCATTTCCCCTTCCCAGATCACGGCGCCCTGCTGCGTCTCAAGCTGATCCCGATCCCAGCTATATAACGCCGTCTGATCCAGTAATCCGCTACCCAATTGCGACAAAAGCCGATCACCCACCCGCACAATCTTCAGAGCGAGCTTTTCAACATTGACCGTCTGCACCGGCACGGCTTGCTGATTATCGCGCGGCAGAATAATTCCGCCGGTAAAACGCAACAGCGCAGGCTTATCCTGCAAATCCACTGGCACCATTTCCGCCAGCGCCAATCTCTCGCCCGATGCGGCAGGCAGCCCGGCCTTCAGCTCCACCTTATAACTGGCATTGAAAGCAAGCCCTGAAAGACACAACCGCGATCCCACGGCCCGCGCCACAACCGGGATTTTCGGATCAATCGTCAGATAATCGCCATAGCGTGTCTTGCCACGCTCATCGAGCGCATGCGTAAACACCAAACAGGCTTCTGCCCGTGCCTTACTGGTCTCAATCTCCAAACGGCGAAAGGCAAATTCCTTGGCTTCCGGCTCCTGTGCGCTCCCGGCACCGCGCGCAAATGATGCGGCACCGTCCCCTTCGGCAACCGGTCTGTCAGTCCCGTAATACCAGATAGCCAAACCGCCCAAGCCCACAAAGCCGATCAAAGCCGCAGTCAGCGCCAGCTTGCCTTTCATCACGAACTCCCGTTTTTGTCAGATAAATCCATGGCGCATAACTGCATGGACGCCGCAAAGGTTAGCGCCCCGCACGGCCCTTTCGCAATTGCTCCCTGACACAGAGCCTCAATTATTTTGTGTCCGTAACAGCTGCTGGGCAATGCACCTGTCGCTCCGCATAGCTGCAGCTCAATTGCAGCACGCCTTGCACATCATATACATCCATTGCCCAACCTTGTGCGCGGCGCTGCAACAAAACAAAGCCAAATCCCGGCAGAGTCTGACCGGACGTAATCTTTGTTCCAAAAACGGAAAGCCCGCTTAAATCCAGTGGTGCTTTGCTCAACAGATCCCCGCCATGCCCCGCAATCAGTTGCGGCGGATAGGCATTGCTGAAATTCATCACCTCAAAACGGTGAATATGGCCGGATAAAAGCAAATCCACATGTTCAAGATGCGCAGGCCGCCACCCCGCCAGAAGTGTGCGATTACCACCTAATTTAAACCCGAACAGCTCAACCGATCCCAAAAGCGGGCGATGCATAGAAACCATAAGATCACGCCCTGCCTCAGGCTGCTGTGCCAGAACCTCTGCACGAAGTAATTTGGCAAGATCTCGGTCCACCAGATAATCCGATGCATCGGCGACATCCAGCACCACCAGATCAGCCCCCTTCAAACGGATGCGATAGGGCTCAACATGGCCACAGCTCAGCGCCAGCGCAGCATTACCCGGCCCCATAAGCCGCATCCAGCCCCAGCCCGCGCGTTTGCATTCTTCATGGTTTCCGCGCACAAAAACCCAAGGCGCAGCCCGCAGCAAAGGCGCCGCGGGCTCAAAAAAATCCGCATTCCAGGCATCCCATTGATCTCCATACGGGCTGCCACCACAGGCCGCCTCCTGCCCAAACGGACAGGGCGTTTCGCGATAATGATAATCCCCGACATGCAGCACGAGATCCGGCTTCAATCCTGCCGCCGCCGCTGCCAGCCGCGCAAAGGGCCAGCGCACCGGGTCACGGCATGCCTGCACATGTTGCCCATTGATCCGGCAGCCTGTATCTCCCAGCACAATAATCCGCTGCGGCTCCGCTACGGGCAATGGAATAGGCTGTTTTTCAATATGCGCCCGACTGATGTCGCGGGGCAAAATCTTGCTGCAGATCAGCGGAAATTTGGCATCGGCCTGCGCCCGCACCTCCATTCCTTGCGGAACATTATCCAGCCAGATAGACGGGCAATCCGCCGCCTTGCTGACAAGACGCAGTTCAGCAATGCCGCCGGGCCCCATCTGCACCCAGGCCATATCCGCCCGCGCCTCAAACAAGGCCAGACCAAAAACAAGGCCAGTCAGGTAAATCATCTTTCGCATAGGGATAACTATGCTGCAGAAGCTTCATAAGGGGAATGACGCATAAAAAACGGGCACCCGCCATGCGCGCGCCCGTTTTCATAACCTACCTGCCGGATGCTTACAGACGCACCGACAGCGCCACACCAAAGGTCCGCGGATCGCCATAAAAGACGCCCGTATAAAGCCCCGACGAGGCCGAGCTCAGATAATGGCCCGTGATATTGTCACTATCAAAAAGATTTTTGACATAAGCCTGCACAGACCACTTATCGTCTGGCGCGATCAGGCTGACCTGCGCATTGACCACACTATAGGGATCGATGCGATCCGCCGGACTATTGAAAATCCGCCCCCAGGACGCCGCTTGCCAGAAATAATCCAGCCGTGAGACCAGCGCATATTCTCCCAGCACATGGGTATATTGCGCCCCAAGGCTCAAAGATGCAGGCGGCGTATTGGGCAGCTCATTCCCCTGCAAATTCACCGGCACACCTGTCAAAGAAGAGCCAGGCGATAATGGATCACTTTGCGAGAAATTGGTCGCCGCAAGCAATCCCCCAAGCCCGGCAGGATTAGCAATGCTCACCGCATAAAACGGACTGGCAGCATCCTCACCAGCATAGCATGTACCAAATGCAGCATTTGCAACCCCAGACCCTGCCAAGGCCGCCGTGCCACCCGGCGGCGCATAGAAGACACCTTGAGACAGCGCCGCCAAGGTCGCAAAATCGCCCGCGAAATTGTTGCCCGTGTAATAGAGCACACAATTCTGCGCATTGGCCGGGGTTAATGTACCATCCTTGATCAGCACTGCGCGCGGATTACCACCCGTCGGATTGCGCACATCGATCTGTGCCGTACGCCCCACCTTCGACTTAGTCACATCGAAATTGAAACTGAATTCCCAACCCGGAGCCGGATTCCAGCGCAGTTCACCCTCGAGGCCATGCAAGAACGCATTGATATTCGTATTGACCGATGTGTTCGACATGATGGTGGAGATTTGATAATCGCCATAATTATAATACCACGCCGTCAGATTGGCCTGGAGCGTGCCATCGAACATCAGATTCTTGGTGCCAATTTCATAGGCATCAATCTGCTCGGGCTCATATATCAAAGGAACGCCAATATTCCCCGCCTGCACGCCGGGGTTCGAACCGCCAGCCTTATAGCCTCGTGAATAGGACGCATAAATCAGGGTTGAATCTGTGAAATCCAGATCAGGTGTATAATCAGCCACCAGACGCCCGGTCAGCTTGTCAAATGTCCGCTTGGTATTCTCATAAGGCGCAATGACGTCCATCGCGGCGATAGCATCTGTGGAACCGGTGGGCACATAGCCATTCAACACCGTAATGCGCCCCTTCCATGTCTTTATATCTTCGGTGGCACGCAGACCCAAAGTGAGTTTTAAAGTGTCCGGCAGCGCATCATAGTAAAGCTCACCATAGATCGCCTTGGATTCAACGGTCGAACGCGCTGTATCATTATTATAATAAGGCGTGCCGAAGATGCAGCCCTGCGCCGTAGCGCATAATCCTGGGGCCGCCGCAGGTCCGGTAAGCGCACCAAGCATAATCTGGGAATAATCCAATGCATTGGAGGCTACAAAATAATCGACCTTGTCTTTGACGTTCAAATAATACGCCGCCACCATAAAATTGACCGGCCCATCGAGATTACTGCTAAAGCGCAATTCTGCTGAACTCTGTGCAAAATGCGCGCTCGATTGGTCATAAGCGAACTGATTGTTTGAATATCGATTGATAGAGCCGCCGATCACCCCGAAATTGGTGAAATTCGATGTCGGCAAAGTGCCATCATGAATCGGATTGATGACAAATGCATAAGGCCCCGTGGTTTGATTGCCATAATTGGGTTGCCCGATTAACCCGCCCACCGCATTCAGAAGCGCGCGGAACGTCCCTATGCTTTGCGTCAGATTAGCGCCAAATTGCGGCGCTGGCGCATTCGTATAGCTCTGCTGTGACCTGAGCGAATAATCTGAATAACCACCAACGAAGGCGACATCCAGCCAATTATTGATCTTATGCTTGGCTTCCAGCGTAACGGAGTTGCTCCGCCCCTTCATCGACGGGTTGAAATCACTATTGATCTTGCGCGGATCAGATGGCACCGCATTCGCCACCGGCACATAAGGCGCCGAGAGATCAAACAGCCCAAGCGCAGCCCCTGTACCGGGACCGAAATCCGCATCGAAGAGCTGCGTCAGCGCCTGTCGGCTCAGTGGAATATTAAAGAAGGTCGCATTCAGATTGACCGGCTCATTGCCCAGCGAACCGGGCAAACATCCCAGAACACCCGTGGGGTCAAAGGTGCAAAGCTGCTTCTGCGCGCGCATCCGCCTGTCATTTTCATTGGCATGCGAGGCAACCAGATCAATCGTCGTATCCTCACTTGGCTGCCAGCGCAAAGAGCCGCGCATCGACCATTGATTACGTGAATCCGGATGCGGCTCGACGCCTCTGCCCTGATTGACATTGGTGACATAACCATCGTGATAGACCCAGTCACCCGCCAGACGCAGGCCAAGCTTGTCTTCAATGATAGGCAGGTTCACCATGCCCTTCATTTCAGTAGCGCCATAATTTCCATAGCTGACATAAGCATCAGCATAAATATCTGTGAGATCCGGCTTCTTCGTAAACACGCTCACCACGCCGCCCGTGGCACCACGGCCATAAAGCGTGCTTTGCGGCCCGCGCAGAACTTCGATGCGCTCAATGTCGTAAAACTGCGCCGCATCAACCGGCGGGGTGGAATAAAACATGTCATTGATATTGAAAGCGACACCGAATTCAGAATCGCCTGAAAGCACTTGCGTGCCGATACCGCGAATCTGAAAATTGAAGCTGGTAAAATTATTCTTGGAAAAGGAAACATTGGGGCTGGAGAATTGCAGATCCTTGAACTGGGTGATCTGGCGCGCCGCCAAGTCTTCCGAGGAATAGGCGCTGATCGCGATCGGCACGGTCTGGGCATCGGCGGCGCGTTTTTCCGCGGTCACCACCACTGTCTCAATCTGCGCCAAAGCGGGCTGCGCCATTAAAACCCAGGACGCCGAGGACAGCATAAGCATCCCCAGCAAGGCGGCATGACGTTTCCCGACCACATTTTGCAGGTCTTGCATCTCGAAAGCCTCCCCTTTTTTTGATCTGATTTGAGTTCTGATCTGGCTGCCTATCGGGCTGGCCAATGGGGCCCAACCCTTATTTGCCCGCCGCCATGGCTGCCATGCCCGGAGTGAAAAAACCGCTGCCGAGAGACATTCCATGGCCATCAAACCCTTTAAATTTACCAACGCTCATGCGCAGGAATATAAGCCATTGAAATAACTCGCACTTCCGAGTGACCACGACCAGCAGGCCAGGTCCCCACTTAAAAGCTGCAAACGTTTTCGCCTGAACGGGCAAAAACCTCTGCCTTCAACTGGAAGGTATAAGGAATGGCTTAGTTCCCCTTCCCCTCTAACTCTGCGCCCCTATGGCTTTGCCGCCACAGACTGCGTCTTGGCTGCCATCCTGACTGGAATTGGTATCTGAGTGGTTTACGGCCTTCCGGCCTGCACTGTCGCGATTCCCTTAGTCCAAGGGGGGCAGACTTTCGCTCCAGAGCTGTAATCGCTGCCACAGGCTCTGCCTCGTGCGGGCCAGATTGTGGCAATGGGCCGAGCCCTGCAGAATGAACAGGCTCACATCGCGCGCCGCCCGATAAGACCCCACTTCCTCATAGGCATTACGCGTCCCCTCAAAATGCGCGGCGAAAGCTAAAAAATCGGCACGTCTATCCGCGCCGCCGCCGCCCACCCCGCTTCCGGCGCAAACAGTGCCCGCATCACAGGCGCCAACGAGGCCACGATCTCAGCCTGATCTGCCTCAATCACGGCCTCAGGCACATCGGGCAAATAGAAGACTTTTCTAAAATCCTGTCGCGGCGGAAAGACATAGCTATTGCGCTGCGGCCAGTTCAGTTGGGCAAAACTATCTTCCTGCGCCGATGGTACGGAAGGGGCACCCAAATCGGCGAATTTTCCCGCACGGGTTAAAGTCTGCCATCCTAAAATGGCAAGCGCGTCATATGTCTGAAACGCCCCTTGCTGCTCGACCGCAATAAATCCGCCCATGGAATGGGCCACGCCGATTTTTTGCATAGATTTCAACCCTTGCGGAAAAACGGCTCCGTCTTCCAGTCGCCGCACAATCTCCAGCACCGCCCAATGATGCGCCTCCGCCAGAACCAATGGTGTCAAACAGTCTGCGGATAAGGGCTGGCTGCTACTTCCCAGCCCCAAATGATCCAGCGTCACCACCACAATATTCTGGCCGCGCATAAAATCGGCGAAACTATATGCTGCATGGCCTGCGATCTGCCGATCAAAATAGGCTTTGCTATAACCTCCCCCCGGCAGGCAAAACATAATCTGTGCTTCAGCAGGAAGAATTTCAGGCACGAAAACAGACACCCCTATCACCACCGGCATGGCAATCTTCGCGCTCAGCGCCGGCATCTTATCGGTCACATCAAGGCGCAGATCATATTTGCGCGGGCTTTGCTGCATCGTCAGGCCCCTCTGCTTCAACTGGTGCAGAAAAAGCCACAGAGCCAAATAGAATCTCTTTGCGCAAAGCCAATGGTAACACCAGCAACACACGCACCCCGCCCATTCCCCTACCGAAATCATCGCCAATCGCACAGGCGATGAATAAGCCCGCCATATTGGAAAGCGCCGCGCCCCACCCCTAACCTTTGCCTGTATCCGCACCCCAGCCGCGCGCAAAAGCCATCGCCTTTGATCTCCCACCTGAATGAGCATTTATGAGCGCAACAGCTCAACACAGATCCAAACGCAATCTCGATGACTGGTTCATGGCGGAAATTCTGCCGCTGGAGCCGATGCTGATGCGCTTCTTACAACGCAAATGCCGCTATCCAGTGGAAGTCGCCGATCTCAGACAGGATATTTATATCCGCATCTATGAGGCTGCCCGCATCCGCCGCCCCGATAAGCCAAAAGCCTTTCTTTTCACCGTCGCACGCAATCTGATCATCGATTATATGCGGCGACAGAAAATTCTTATTCTCGATCAGATCACGGATTTTGACTCGCTAAACGTCCCCGATAATGGATCAACCCCTGAAAGCGAGGTATCAGCCCGGGATGAATTAAGGCAGTTGCAGGGGGCGCTGGATAAAGTTCCGGCACGGCAACGCGAAGTGATAGTGCTGCGTAAGGTTCGCGGCCTCTCCCAACGTGATGTCGCCAAACATATGGGCATTACCGAAGACACGGTGGAACGCCACCTCAGCAAGGGCATCCGCGCCCTCGCCCATTCCCTGCTTGATGCCAATATTGAGACCGGCCTGAAACATTTTATGCCCCAGCATCATGCACTCCGTAATAACGACAAGCCCTGAATGCGCAGCCGTAAAGAGCAAAACATGTCAGGGATTGAGGATCAAAGCGCCGCATGGCTGGCCCGGGAAGATCGCGGCCTGTCTCCTGCCGAAAGCGCTGAGCGTGATGCCTGGCTACAAGCCGACACGCAGCATCGCATTGTCTATTTGCGCCAGAAATCCGTCTGGCTACGCGCCAATCGTCTACAGGCGCTACGCAGCCCCGCATTGCCGCCCTCCTCGCAGCACACCGCAAAATTCACCCCCATGCCGGGCTTTTTTGCCCCCACTGGCAGCACACATTATTGGACCGGGCTCTGCGCCACGCTGTTTTTCGCTGTCTTTTGTCTCAGCGCACCACTGGCTGGCGGCCTCTATGAAACCTCCGGCGACCAGCAGGAAAGCTTCCATCTCGCCGATGGCTCCTTGCTGGAACTCAATGGCCATACAAGACTACGCCTGCGTATCACCCAGAACGGGCGCCATGTCATATTGGAAAAAGGCGAAGCCTATTTCGCCATGAGCCCTGATGAGCAACGCCCTCTCATCGTGCAGGCTGGCCAAAACCGTATTTTTGACCAGGGCACGAAATTCGCCGTCAAACATCAGGGCGAGACCGTACAGATTATTGTCAGCGAAGGTGAGCTGGAGATCGAAACATTGCATCGCAGCGGCGATAGACCTGCCCAATCCACCGCTCCACTTACGAAATCTGTGCGCCTTCAGCAGGAAATGCAGGCCATTTCCAATGCCGCGGGCATGCTGATTTCCAAATGTTCAACCCAGGATATTGCAAGGTCACTGCGCTGGCGAAAAAGTTTGCTGATCTTCAAAGGCGGCAGCCTCGAAACATTGGTGGCCCGCATCAATAATTTCAACGATAAAAAACTGGTGCTGGAAGATGACAGCGTGCGCCAGACCCAATTGGGGGGCAGCTTCGACGCCACCAATCTGCAAGGCTTTGCCCGCCTCCTGCAGGACGGTTTTGGCTTCACCTTGAAAGATACGGGGAGCGAAATACGAATCTCCAATCCCTGATACCGGATCGCGCCTGCGCATTCGTCCCCTATCCAAAGGCCCATAGTGGTCCATTGAGGGGAGAGTAAAATTGCAGCCATCCACCAGACTTAAATCCGCCTGCCTCGGCACGACAAGCTATCTTGGCCTCGGCCTGCTCAGCATGCTGGCCATGCAGAGCACGGCCATCGCCAATACAGCTCAAACGCCCCCGCCCCAGATTCAACAAGCCCAGAACGACACAGTATCGATCCGCATACCTGCGGGCACACTTAAAGCTTCGCTTGATCGCTATATTCAGCAAACCGGCACCCAGCTGATCTTCCGCCTGGATGATCTGCGCGGCCGCAGCAGCAAAGCTCTGGATGGCCGCTATACCCGCCATGAAGCCCTGCAACAGCTGATCGCCCAGAGCGAGCCTGTCCTTCCCCACCTGATCATCCATAGCGACCCCAGCGGTGCTTATAGCCTGGTCATGGCGAAAACCACGGCCGCCGCCCCGACCCCGGCACAAGCCAGCGCCCCCATTGAAATGAGCTTCGAGGAAGTCACCGTTACCGCCCGCCGCGTGGAAGAAGGCCTGCAAAAAGTACCGGTCGCCATCACCGCGCTGTCGAGCGACGAAATCGAAAAGAAACGCATCATCTCCGCCCTCGACCTGAAGGAAAGCGTTCCCGGCGTTTATGTGGCGCCCTTCCAGAATGCGGACCAGATGATCCTCGCCATTCGTGGTCAGCGCACATCGCAGAGCCAGCCCGGTCAGGACCAGGCCATCAGCCTCTATGTCAATGATGTCCCGGCCGCCTATCCCCAAGGCCTCAATCTCGGCTTCTTCGATCTGGCTGATATTCAGGTCCTGAAAGGCCCGCAAGGCACGCTGTTCGGCCGCAACACAACGGGCGGCGCCATCCTGCTCAATACCCGTAAACCGACGGATCAATTTGAAGGCTATGTCCGCGCCGGCTATGAAAGCTTCTATAGCGGCAGCGGCTTCACCACGACTAGCGCTGTCAACCTGCCCATCACGGAAGGCCTGAATCTGCGTGTGGCGCTGGATACAGTCAATCGTGACGGCTATCTGCAGAATGTAGCGCCGCGATCGGTGGTCGATGCTGCCAATATCACCACGGGCCCCTATGCCTGGCGCTACGGCAAAACCGATTACAAACATCTGGGCGAACAGGACTCTATCGCCTGGCGTATCAGCCTTGATTGGTCGCCCACCACCCGGATCAACAACTTCTTCATGTATCAAGGCGTCAATGTGCTGGGCACGGATACACCGCCCCATCTCT